>JAQGKD010000005.1 GCA_028290285.1 Hyphomicrobiales bacterium | reverse complement strand
GGAAGTCACCTATCGGTCGTCTCGACAGGGCACTGGACGCCGCAGCTGTCGACGACTGGACGGTCGTGGACATGAAACGCGACTGGAAAGTCATCTTCCCGTTCGAAAAGAAATAGCCCAGGAGAATGAACACTGGCGCCGCTTTTTCAGGGCGGCGGATCCATCTCGAAGCTCATGCGTTGCCATTTCATGCAATGGGGGCGACGCGATGCTTATGGTTCTGCTGATTATTCTTGTGACCGTAATTCTGGGCGGCGGCGGCAGCTACTATGGCCGGCGGGCCGGCTGGGGTTCGCGAGGCTATGGCGGCGGCCTGATCGGGCTGATCCTGCTTGTCGTGCTCCTGGTGTGGGCTGTGAACGAACTCACCATGCCGCCCGTGTCGATGCCGATGACCACGCCACAGATCATGCGCTAGGTGCGGCGAGTCACGACGACGAGGCGTTTCACCTCGCCGTTGTGGTAGGCCTGCAGGAAGCGGCCGTAGTCCTTGAATGAGATACAGCCGTTGGAATCCCCGTTCGGCCCCAGCATATAGGTATGCGCCAGAAGCCCGGTGCGGCCGTATGTGTTGGCGTTGCCGATGGGTGTGAGCCGGAGTGCCGGGACACCGTGGAAAAGCGCCTCTCGGGGTTTCAGGTCGTAGACGTTGGGGGGCGTTGCGCCACGGTTCTTTTCGTTGACGCGATTGGGATCGTCCAGAAGCTCGCCGAGGCCGGAATGCGCCTCCAGCTTTTCGCCGTTGGGCATGAACACTGCCCGTGCAGATATGTCGTAGACGGCGACGCCGGGACCGTAACCGCCCATCGTACCGGGAGCGGCGCCCGTCAGGGAATTGCCGAAGCTCCCCTCCTCGGTGCGCGCATAAGCGAGCGCCGGCCCCGGACTCGTCGGCTGCGCGTTGAAGATTTTTTCGAAGAACCCACGGTTATCGGCAGGCGGCGCAGCGGCGACCGCCTGCTGCGGAGCACGCCGCTCACGAGGCTGAGACGCGGGCAGATCCCCCAGCGGACGTCGCGGCGGCAATGGGGCGTTTTGCAGGATGGCCCGATCCGCCTCGCTAGGCTGCGGGGCGGCTTCGATTGTGAGCGCGGGGGGCGACGTGGCCGGCTCGGCCCGCTGCATCAGGGTTTCCAGAGCGGCGAAATGGCCGACGGCGGCGGGGGGCGGACCGACGATGCCGGGCGCGTTGGCCAACGAACCGAACGGGTTGGCAAGGGCTGTGGCGACCTCGCGAACTGCCGCCTGTTCGACAACCCGGATTTGCTCGGGGTGGGACGAGGCGAAGTGGCTGGCCGCCGCGACGATGCCCGATGTCAGGACGACGGCGAGGGCGACGCCGTAGGGGGTGCGGATAACGCCCCTCATGAGCAGAAAACGCGCAACTGGCGCACGGGCTTGACCGTCACTACAAAATCCCTCGAAAGCTGACACCAAATGCCCTGGACGGCGAACTCAAGCCGCGCGGTTATCCGGTGAACCGACCCTGCGAGTTCTCTGATTGCTCAACAAATGTGGCCATTTGGAGCCGTAGCTGGAAGATGGGTGCTTTCGTGCGCAGGTTGGCGTTTCGATCTCGGTGGCGGCGAGACTCGCTCGCCGCCATGATTTTCAGAGACCCAGCTCACTTCACCTGCGTCATGCGGAGATAGGGCCTCGGTGCTTCCCATCCCTGCGGAAAGGCCTTGACGGCATCCTCTCCGGCGATGGACAGCGGGATGATGACCTTTTCGCCCGGACGCCAGTCCGCCGGGGTTGCGACACGCTCCCTGTCGGCGAGTTGCAGGGCGTCGATGACGCGCAGGATCTCGTCGAAGTTCCGGCCGACGTTCATCGGATAGGTCATCGTCAGGCGGAGCTTCTTGTTCGGATCGATGATGAACACCGAGCGCACCGCCTGCGTGTCGCTCTGGTTGGGGTGAATCATGTCGTAGAGCTTCGCGATCTTGAGGTCCTTGTCGGCCACGATCGGAAACTGCAGATCCGTCTGCTGCGTGTCGTTGATGTCATCGATCCACTTGACGTGCTCGGCGACGGTGTCGGTGGAAAGGCCAAGTGCCTTGGTGTTGCGCGCTGCAAATTGCTGGGACAGCTTGGCGGTCTTTCCCATTTCCGTCGTGCAGACCGGCGTGAAATCAGCGGGGTGACTGAAGAAGAACACCCAGGAATTCCCTGCCCAATCGTGGAACGAGATTTTCCCCTTGGTCGTCTCGACCGTGAAATCAGGCACGGTGTCGCCAATATGAAGAGACATCACTCTACTCCCTTGTGTTTGTTGACCGGCGCGGCCGCAGAGGCACGCTCGGATGAGGTTGCAACCCTTTGGACGCCAGGAACCCGCTTCAGCTCACTGACGAGCAACCTGCAGGTTCACACGGCGCATCCGCGAAACCTAGCACTGGATCTCGGAATTTCTGCATCGGAAAGAGAGTCTCGCAGCCCGCGGGCGTCAAGGCCGGAGCATAGCAGTCCGTCACCGCGGCGAGAACTCGTCGTCCACGCGCTCGCAGGTGTAGCCGACGAAACATTGCCGCGTGTCGGCTGAGGGCACCCAGGCGGGCTTCGTGATCTCGTCGGGCAGGCAGAAGCGCTGGCTTGCCACATAGCGATCGTAGAGGTCCGGTCCCGTGCCCAGCACGAGAGCGCCCCGCGTTGCGACGAGGCGAGCGGCGGCGGCACAGCTCATGCGGGTCGAAAGCGGACGGGACTGCGCCTGCGCATCCACGCTGGCCAGAGCCATTGCGAGTGTCGCCACTGCCACGGCAAGGGTAAGGTGCCTCTTCGTCATGTCTGTCGCTCCTGCCAGGAGGCGGCGCCGACTCTCGGCGAAGCCGCCGTCATTTTAACGGAGAGCGCGCCATGTAGATCCCTCATCAGCTTTCCACCGGCCCGATTACTGCGTCAGGCGCAGTTTACCGATCTGGTCGCCGATCTGGCTGAAGGCACTTTGGAGGCCGGTCGAACTGTTCGTGAAGAAGGTCTGGGCAGGATTTCCTGAACAGGCGGACAAAAGGTCCTTCCCCTGCTGGTCGATCGGATCGTAGGTGCCGGAAAAGCCGATCGTGTAGATCGTGACGCCGGAGGCGCGCGCGTTGGCGCAGGCTTCCAGAGTCAGGGCATCCATGGCCGCGCGGGACTTCGTCTCGTCGGTGACATTCTGGTTGCCCGGCGGCAGGTGGCCGTTGGCGTTGCTATAATAGCCGTAGGCCGAATAATTCGATCCGTTGATGGGATTGGAGAGCGCATTCCAGGTGTTTTGTCCGTCCGTCATCAACACGATGACCTTCGCATTGTTGGGTGTGTCATAAGCCCTGCCATCGGCGAACGGGCCTGACGGCGAAATGCTGCGCCAGCCCCACATGAAGCCTTCGTGAATGTCGGTCCAGCCGTTGGCGGCGAGAGAATTGATCCGCGTGATGAGGCTGCCGCCCGAGCTTTGCATGCGGATCAGCGGCTGCGAAACGCAGAGGCTGTTGGGGCCCAGCGACGAATTCGAGTTGGTGCGCGTGCCATTGCGGTATTTGCACAGGCGCGATTGCTTGGTGAGTTCGTCGGTAGCGGTCGAACCAGTCGGTTGCGCCATCGTGCATTGGCCCTGATCGTCGAGATAGTCGTTCGAATATTGATAGGGATCGGTCACCGAAACGGTCCTGAGGCGGCCGCGGCTGTCGTAATACGACGTGGTATAGCTGCCATCGGGCTCGTCGGGCGCCAGCATGGGCACGAACAAGGTTTCCGGATCGCTCGGATCGGGCGCGACGTCGCGCACATTGCGCGGATAAGGCAGGGATTCAAAGCAGCCTGCCCAGTTCCAGGCGGAGTTGATGCCGGCGAGTTTCCCGAACAGCGCGAAGCGCGTTGCAGCTACCGACGTGTCGGCCACGAACGCAGGGCTGCGCCATGTCCAGGAAGATGCGCCCTGCCCGTCCACGAAGGATGCCGTCGCGTAGGTCGCGGGATCCAGTTTCACGCTGGAGGCGAAGGGCACCAGCGCCATTTTCGTGCGCGGCCCTAGCGAGGGTGAGTTGAACATGTAATTGACGAAATTCGTCGCCGCCGCCTTCAGAGCGTCGATCTTGGCGCCGCCGGTCGCCTGGAGCGCCATGGATCCCGTCGTGTCGAGCACGAGTGCGACTTCATACGTCCCTTGCGCCAGCGCCGCGCAGCCCGAGGCAGATGTTGGCATTGTCGTGATGTGGGCCAGCGTCATGAAGACGGTCGGAACCGTCGTCGCCGCCGTGACGCAGACTTCGCCCGTGGTCGTATTGATCGTGGGCGAGGTTTCGAGGATGCGCGCTTCGGGATCGCGGTTGATGGCGGCAAGGTATCGGCGCGCGGCCAGGTATGCGGCATTCTGACCGCTGCCCGCGGCAACGTCCTTGGCGAGTGACAATGTGATCAGATCGACTGCTTGCTGCAGATCGCTGCGCTTTTCACTGAGGCGCGCGAGATCGACCGCCGCGCCCGAGATGACCAGCACGGGCAAAAACGCCACGCCAAAGATCACGGCGACATTCCCGCGCGAATTGTCGCGAAATCCCGCGGCGCGGGCGAGAGAGCATCTGAGAAATCTATAAAGCACGAGGCCCCCTTCATTTGAAGAAGGTATGCCCTGCAAGCTGCTGGATTGTGAGGAGATTGTATAAAAATGCCTGGATCGGGGAAAAAAGTCTTCGCAGCCGATTTGAACCCGGCTTATCTAAAATTATAGGCAAGCCTTTCACGCGCCCGCAAGGTTAGCCCTGCTAAACGATGGAAATACAACCTTCGCGTGCGAGGGGCCGTTCCAGGACCAGTACAGGTGTCGCCTTCGCCATGACAGTCACGGATATCGAACAAACAGCACCACAGGCGGACCGTCGCGCGAACTCTCAAGACCGCAGGCAATCCCCCAGAGGCCTACGAGTCGGGGCGAATGGAAAGCCTCCTCGCCGTCTCAGCTTTCCGCGCGTCCGGGTGGTCCGCTTCCTGATCCTGATGACTGCCCTCGGGTCGGGCCTCGCGGCCGCGAAGTTCGCCAGTAGCTCACCCGTGGTGATGCCTCCGCCGATTTCGGTCACCCCGATCGTCGTGCGGCAGGAAACGGACGACGTCCTCGTCGCGGCTGCGAACTTGCCGCTCGGCAAGGTGTTGACGCCGTCAGACCTCGTCTGGGAAGCATGGCCGCGTAAACTCGTCGGCGACCTCACCATCCGCAAAAGTGCGATGCCTACGGCGCGCGAAGATTTCGCCGGCTCGCTCGTGCGATCTGGTTTTATCGAGGGCGAACCCATGCGCGCTGAAAAGATCGTGCGCGCGAAGGGAGCCAGCATTCTCGCAGCCATGCTTCCCTCGGGGTATCGCGCCCTTGCGATCAACATCGACATGCAGGGCGGAAATACAGCAGGCGGATTCATCCTGCCCAACGATCGCGTCGACGTTATTCGCACACTGTCCAAAGCAGATCCCGGACGAAACGTCGGCGAGCAGCGTTTCGAGAGCGAGACCCTTCTTACGAATATCCGCGTGCTGGCCATCGGCCAGAATATGCAGGAGCACAATGGCGAGCGCGTCGTTGCAGGCTCGAATGCAACGCTCGAGGTGGATCCCGAGCAGGCCGAAAGTCTCGTCCTCGCGCAACGTTCGGGGCAATTGTCGCTCGCACTGCGCAGCATGGCTGACACAGCGGATGGACCCGCACCCCCGCGCAAGGTCATGGCCCAGACAGTCTCGACGCGCCCCAGCCTGATTACAGTGGGTGTGACCCGTAAAGGCGCCCGGCAGGAATATTCTGTTCTGGATGTGCAGCGCTGAATTTCAGCGCTGCACTTTATTTCAGGTCCCGATGCGCCGCGCGAGTCCGTTGCGCACGAGATCCTCGGCAATATCGATCTTGCCCGCACGGCAGACGCCCAGGACCGCGTCGTCAGCCTGCTCTTCGCGTACCTGATCGTCACGAATATCGCAGGTCACGGCCCGTCCTCGCGTGAGAATTTCCAGCCTGCTTATTGCGCGTGTGCTGCAGGGTTCGGTCACACCATCGAGTCTGCGGCAGGTCGCATCAGTCGCGACAGGCATTACGCCCGCGAGCTGTACGATCATGCCGTTGGAATTGAGACGAAGATTTTCGGCCACTTCGACGTTGCGAAAGACCTGCATGCCGACCGGATGACGGCGGCCCTGTCCCCCCGAACGCTTCTTCTCGATCGGACCTCCCGCGAGACGGGCCACGAGAATACCCGCGGAGCCCGGAATCAGATGCGACGTTCCGGCTACCATGGCGACGCGCAGCCGCGCACGCGCCACATCCTCGTTTGGGTTCGATGTCGCAGTCGCATGAAGCGGAACAGACGCAACAAATCGATGCGGCACCCAGCTGGAGGCAACGGCAAGCGCCATTGGGACCACCACGGGCGCAATCCAGAGCGCGCCGAAAAGCAGCCGCGCACGGTGGTCAAATCTCAGCCGATGCGAACGTCTCAGGAGCATGGCACGCGTTCCACGATGATCGTCATCACCGCAGATTAACGCAGAGGCATGGAGCAAGGCTCAAGACAATCCCCTGCATTTGAAGTGAAATCTTCTCTCAAATTCGATCCATCGATCATTCTAAATGTTCATCATGCGCATCGATTAACGCGCGTTTACCAAGCACGTTTACTGATCTGACCGCATCAAGGACCCAGTGTACGTTTGCAAACAAAAAAGAATTCGGGGTTCGGACGCAGATGCGCTTCCTCAAGATAAACGCTTCTCGATATTCACAGGCACATGCGCTGACGTCGACCCAGGCGGCTCGCGCATACCTTGACGCCGCATGCCTGTCGGTCCTGATCGCCGTCGCCGCGGTGCTGTTTCCGCTGGCGACAAGCGGGGCGGTGCAGGCTGCCGCGCGAACGCAGATCGTGCGTCTTTCCCCAGAAGCTTCGCAGGGCCTGACGGTTGCCATCGGCGCAACAGAGACGTTTCGAACGACTACGTCCTATATCGATCTCGTTGTTGGCGATCCCGATATCGCAGACGTCATGCCGCTCACCGACCAGTCCTTCTACATCCATGGCCGCAAGCTCGGCACAACCACGATCTCGGCATACAGCGCGACGAAAGTGCTCGTCGGCACGATCGAGGTGGAGGTCTCCTATAATACAAAGCGCCTCCAGGCGGAGCTGCGGCGGCGCATTCCCAACTCACGTATCGAGGCGGCATCCATCAACGGCCGCATCATCCTGTCGGGCTCTGTCACCGATTCCGTCACGCTCGACAAGGCAGTGGAGCTGGCCAAGCAGTTCGGGACAGAGGTCGTCAATTCGCTGACGGTTTCGCAGCCGCAGCAGGTGATGCTGGAGGTGCGCTTCATCGAAGTGTCCCGCAATGCGGGCCGCGACCTTGGGATCCAGTGGGATGTCGCCGGCAATCGCCTGAGCGCGACCACGGGCCTCGGGGGATCGGCCGCCAGCGCCCTGCCCTTCGGCGCTGTCCTCGGACGCATCCTCGCCGGCGGTACGACCGCAGATGTTCTCGTGCAGGCGCTCGAGCAAAAAGGACTCGCGCGCCGTCTCGCCGAGCCCAATCTCGTCGCCATGTCCGGCCAGAGCGCAAGCTTCCTGGCGGGCGGCGAATTCCCGTTTCCCGTGCAGGCCGACGCGGGGCGCGTGACGGTGGCGTTCAAGAAGTTCGGCGTCAGCGTCACCTTCCTGCCCATCGTGCTGGCCAACGGTGTCATCAACCTGAAGATCGAGCCGGAAGTCAGCCAGCTCGACAACACCAATACCGTGAGCACGGGAACGGTGAACGTGCCCAGTCTCATCGTTCGGCGCGCAAGCACGCAGGTCGAGTTGCGCGACGGACAGAGCTTTGCGATCGCCGGGCTCCTGCAATCCACCTCGGGCGAGAACATCAAGCAATTGCCCTGGCTCGGCGACGTGCCTGTCCTGGGCGCGCTGTTTCGCAGTGCGTCGTTCGAGAAGAAAGAAACCGAACTGGCGATGATCGTCACGCCGCGTCTCGTGCAGCCAGCCGTGCCTGGCCAGAAGCTGCGGTCGCCTCTCGAGGACAATCTCCCTGCCAACGATGTCGACCGCTTCCTGATGGGAAAGCAGGATACCCCTCGCATCGCCACGCCCTCGCGCGTGGCGGCGAACCCCTCAGCTGGCGGGCATATTCTCGACATCACCGAAGGAGGCGGCCATGCGCGTGCGTACTGACGTCGCGCGGGTGCTTGGCGCGTTCCCGCTGCTCCTGCTGATCTCCGGTTGCGCTGACACTTTCGACCGGCGTGACACGATCTCACCCTCCGCCGGCAATTCGCTGGCAGCCAATGCCGCGATCCAGACGATCACACCCTGGCCGCGCACAGCCTTTGCACGCACGCAAAACCTCGATGGCGAGAGATCCCTGCAAATCATGCAGCGTTACCGCGGGACCGAAAAGCTCGCACCCGCGGCCACGCCCTGATGAACAAAGATTTGAAGATGATGTTCGTGCAACGTTGCGCCGCTATGGCCCTTCTCACGATCGTCCTGCCATTGGCGGGATGCCAGTCGCTGGGAGCTGACACCGCCTTGTCACTCGCGTCCGAACCGCCCGGCGTCGTCGAGATCTCGGGCGGCAAGGAGCAATTCCGCGCCGGCAATTTCGGACTCGCGGAAGCCGCGTTCAAGCGCGCTGTCGAGCTAGCCCCCCAGAATGGCGAAGCGTGGCTCGGTCTGGCAGCCTGTCACGACGAGCTTCGGCGCTTCGATCTGGCGGATCGGGACTATGCGCAGGTGCAGGCCGTGTCTGGAACAAGCGTGGCGCTTCTCAACAATCGCGGCTATTCGCAATTCCTGCGCGGTAACCTGGCTGCGGCACGGGCGGATCTTTCCGCCGCTCGCGCGCTCGCGCCCGACAATGCCGCCGTGCAGGTCAACCTGAAGGCTCTCGCAGCACCCCGGCAACGCTGAATTTCGGTATGAAAAAAAACCCCCGGTTCGCACCGGGGGCCATAGATCGTTTCATGAAATCGGCAGATCAGTGCGTGATGCCCTGCGTCTGCTCGCCACCGCGCATGCCGCCATCGCCACGGGCGCCATTACCGAACTCGCCGCCGCCACCGCCAGTGGGGGCAGCTCCGCGTTGCTGTTGCTGGCGCATCATCGGAGCACCACCGCCACGTTGCTCGCCGCGCTGCTGGTACTGCCGCTGCTCACCGCGCTGCTGGTACTGGCGCTGCTCACCGCGCTGCTGAAACTGACGCTGCTCAAACTGACGCTGCGGGCGCTGCTGGTACTCGTACTGACGCGGACGGCGCTGCTCATAGACGCGACCACCTCCGCCGCCACCCCAGCCCCGCCAGCCCTGTCCACCGCCCCAGCCATAACCGCGACGCCAGGCATAACCGCACCAGTAGAAACCGGGACCACGCCAGCCATTCGGATAGAAACAGTAGCGTCGGCCGCCGTAAAAATACTGAGCGTCCTGCGTGAGGTTGAGGGACTGCACCGCATCACTCATCGGATCGATGCTCAACGGGGCTGCCTGCGCTCCGCTGGAGACGGCCAAACCGCCGAACGCCATCAGCGCTGTTGCACCCGCGAATATAAGCTTCCGCATTGTTTCACTCCCTGAACGCCGATTCCCACGTGGAACCATTCGCACCTCAACCATTGCCAAGGCACCGGGGTTCCATTGGCGCTGGACGCGGCTTCAGGGCGTGGCGCGGACCCGGCTGATTGGAGTGAGGGCCGCCGTCCAGAGCGGAGGCACCGGCTGCTGGATCTGCGCTGGGAAGGCTGGCACCAGATCGAACTCCAGGGGATCCTTCTTGCGCAGGACAAGCGTATCGAAGCGCAGAAGCCGCGCGGACGCAGCCGGGACCACAGCTCCGGCGGCAACGACCTTGTCGCCGACAGTGAGCACGAAACAGGCGTCGAGCGTGTTCCAGGTGTCCTGCGACCGGGATATGGGCGCCTGCACGAGGTCTCCCCCCTGCCAACGAATCGTCAGGCCCTGCGTGAGGCGCAGCGGCGTCTCATTCGCGGCGAAGGACGATGCAAGTAGCGTCGTCTTAAGGATTGCACAGGTGTCGAGCACGCCGGGACGGCCCGGCTTAACGATCGAGAGCGACCATGGCTGCTCAGAGCCCGCGCACGACCCAGCCGACACGACCGACGCGACGAGCGCGCATCCACCAAGCAGTCTGTTGCGCATCGCCCGTCTCCTGCGCGTCTAGTGAAACATCGGGTGGCGCAGACGGTCACCGGCTTTGATGCCGAGCCTTTGGGCCGTTCCCGCATTCACTTCGAGCACAGCGAGGACCGGGCCGCCAGACGGGATGATGCGCTCCGACATGGGCTCCGTGTTCTCGGCGACGGAGATCACGCGTCCCGTGCGGTCGACGAAGAGCATGTCGAGCGGCAGGTAGGTGTTCTTCATCCACATAGAGACCGGCTCTTCGCGCTTGAAGTCGAAGAGCATGCCGCGATCTGCCGGAAGGAAGCGGCGGAACATCAGGCCCCGTGCGCGCTGCGCATCATCGCGCATGACCTCCACGGAGAGGCGATGAGTGCCATTGGCCGAAACAACGTCGAGAGGTTCGAGCGTGCTTTCCGTCGCGGCCGGCGCGGCTTGCGCGCGCGCAGGTCCAGACACCAAAGGAGTTGCCGCCAAAAGCGACAGGCCCGAAAAGAGGGCCAGGCCGAGAAGGAGGCCCGATTTCTTGCGAGGGCCTGCGGACATGACAATCATAGGGAAGCCTCGCGCGCCGGAATGGCGCAAGGCCGGGAACATGCCGCGCCAGATTGGCGGGATCAAGCCCAATGCGGGCCCGAACGGCCCGCGATCAGTGAGAAATGGGCAGCGAGGTCTCGAGAGGGCGCACCTCGGCAGCCATCAGGCCCTTGGGTCCGTCACCGAAACGCACCAGAAGGCCGTCGCCCGGCTTCAGGTCCATGATGCCGAAGCGCCGAAGGGTCTCCATGTGAATGAAGATGTCCTCGGTGTTCTCCCCGCGTGTGACGAAGCCGAAGCCTCGGACGCGGTTGAACCATTTCACGATCACGATCTCGAAACCGCCATTTGGGGTTACCTGCACATGCGTGCGGGCTGCCGGCAATTGCGCAGGATGGGTTGCTGTCGACTCGTCCAGCGAGAGCACCCGGAACACCTGCAAGCCCTTCGAACGGTTCTGGACTTCGCAAACGACCCGCGCCCCTTCCGGAGCGGTTTGGAAGCCGTCGCGCCGCAAAACCGTAACGTGGAGCAATACGTCGGCGCCGCCCTGATCGGGTACGATGAAGCCGTAACCCTTCGAGACATCGAACCACTTGATGTGGCCTGACATCTCAAGCAGGTCCGATGGACGCTCACCCGGCATGTCCGTCTGCATCACGTCGATCAGACTTGAGAAGGTAGGATCGCTGTTGCCCAATTTGACGCCCCCAAAAAAACCGACTCACAGACACCTGTAGTCTTCGTTCTCACAACAATGCGGCGACCCGAATCACTTCGAGTCTTCAGTGAGTCGCGCAGCAAAGATAGCATCGCGACCGCAGCTACAAAGTCGTTTTTTTGTTGTCCTGTGGACTACTGGCGGATGTTGCTGATGGCAAAGCGACTCCGTCTCTCCAGATCGGGTCCAGAAAGTCTCCGATGTCGCTGCGTAAAACGAGATCTGCCTGATCGTCGAGGGGAGTTGCTTCCCCATTGAGAATGATCAAGAACGCACCGTTCTGCTTGGCAATCAGGGGAAAACTCGCGGCGGGGTGGACGACAAGCGACGATCCGATCGCGATGAAAAGATCGCAGGCGAGTGTTGCGCGCCGGGCACGCTGCATGGCTTCTTTCGGCATGGCCTGCCCGAAAGAGATCGTTGCCGACTTCACGATGCCGCCACATCCGCAACGCGGCGCCGCGGCGCGGCCGGCGATTTCTTCGCGCACGGTGGAGAGCTCGTGCCTCGACCCGCATTCGAGACAACGGGCAAAGGTCCCATTGCCGTGAAGTTCAATCACCTTGTCCTCGGCAATTCCCGATTGCTGATGAAGACCGTCGATGTTCTGCGTTATGACGGCCGACAGGGGTCCGTTCGCGGCCAGGCGCTGAAGCGCCGCATGGCCACGCCCAGGCTTGGCGTCCGCGTAGAGATCGTCCATCGCGAATTTCCGTCGCCATGCTTCCAGGCGCATGTCCTCGCGCGCCAGAAAATCGGCGAATGGAATCGGCTTGTTGCGACGCCACGCGCTGTCGGGCGATCGGAAATCCGGCACGCCGCATTCAGTTGAAATGCCTGCGCCCGTGAAGGCAACAGCATTCTTGCACCGCGTAAGCATGCGCACGAATTCATCGCGACTGCGGGATTGATCTTCTGAATGCATGGACGGGTCCGCTTTAAACCTCCCGTACTGAATCCACGCTAGGGCCAGTTCGTTCCCTTCACAAGACGAAAGCGCCCGCCGCTCACGCTGCGTGACTTGAATTTCCGACGCCTTCAGGCTCCAATCTCGTCGAACCGGCAAGGAGCAAGACGATGGAAACCCGCAATCTCGGACGATCAGGCCTGCGCGTCTCCTTGGTCGGCCTCGGCTGCAACAATTTCGGCGGACGCCTGCAACTCGAAGGCACGCGCGAAGTCGTGCATGCCGCGCTCGACCTCGGCATTACACTGTTCGACACTGCGGACATGTATGGCAATCGCGGCGGGTCGGAAACATTACTTGGAGAACTGCTCGGCGAGCGCCGCAAGGACATCGTGCTCGCAACGAAATTCGGGATGGCGATGGATGACGCTGGAAACCTCAAAGGTGGATCGCGGCGCTACATCATGAGCGCGGTCGAGGCGAGCCTAAAGCGGCTGCGCACCGATTGGATCGACCTTTATCAGTTTCACACGCCCGATCCGCTCACGCCGATCGAGGAGACCATGCGCGCGCTCGACGATCTCGTGCGCCAGGGCAAGGTGCGATACATCGGCTGCTCCAACATGCCAGGGTGGCAGGTCGTGGACGCGCAATGGACCGCTGCCTTCGCCGGGCTGAACAGCTTTGTCTCGTGCCAGGATGAATATTCGCTGCTCGTGCGCGACATCGAGGGGGAGCGGGTGCCCGCCATGAAGGCCAAAGGGCTGGGGCTCCTGCCCTATTACCCGCTGGCGAGCGGGCTGCTCACGGGAAAGTATACACGCGGCGAGCACGCGCCCGCGGGAACGCGCTTCAAGGATCAGCGCTACACGGATCGTTACATGACCCCGACCAACTGGGATCGCGTGGAGAACCTGGCCTCATTCGCGCAATCACACGGGCGGAGCCTGCTTGAACTGGCCTTCTCATGGCTGGCCGCCCGCGCGCCCGTCGCGAGCGTGATCGCAGGCGCGACGCATCCCGATCAGGTCGCCGCCAATGTGGCGGCCGCATCCTGGCGGCTGTCCGAAGACGATCTGATCGAGATCGACCGATTGACCATGTAATCGGCACGCTATTTCCGTATCGGCAAATATCGTCTAGCTTAGGGTCGCGGCTGGCTTAGGCGTGTCGTTTGTTGACGCGTCCCTATCCATTATCCTCGGAGTTGATTCATGTTCGACCGTTTCCGCCAGGCCTCGCGCGCTGGCCTCGCCTTCATCCTCGTCACCGGCGTCGCCCTGTCGGCAGAGGCAGCACCTCTCGCCGGCCTCGGCACGCTTGCGCAGCAAAGCCTGAGGGACGAGCTTATGTCGCCCACGCAAGTTCAGTATCAGCAGCCGAACCCGCGCTATGGCCAGCGGGCGCAGAAGCAGGGTGGCAATGTGAACCGTGGCGGACGCCAGGTTCGGCGTGGCGGCGGGAACGCGGCGGGCGCAGCCGTCGCCGCCGGGGTGGCCGGCCTGGTCATCGGCGGCATCATTGCGTCGCAGAACCGGCCGCAGCGCGGCTATCGCACCTATGAAGAGCCCTATCAGGAGCCTTATCGGCAGCGCTATCAACCCGTATATCAGGAACCCGAATACGTTCAGCAGCAGGGCTATGGGCTCACGCCCTGGACGCAGGAATGGTACGACTATTGCGCGCAGCGTTATCGCTCGTTCGATCCCCGGAGCGGCACCTTCGTCTCCTATGACGGGCGTCGCTACATGTGCCAGTGACGGCTGGCTGCAAGTCTGATTCGGGCCGCGCGGGCACCTTTCTCGAGGGGCCCGCCCGTCTGGAACACAGCAGGCATGGTTGCGTTGTCGAACGCATCCCGCGCGGAAACCAGCCATGCCCGACAGTCTCGAGAAGAAAGCGAACGGCTCTCATGGAGCGTTCGAACTGCCCTCCGTCGTCATCGACAGCTACAATCTGGAGCTGCGTGAGAAAGACGGTTTCATCGGCGACCGCGCGAGCAAGCGCGCGTTCCACGACATTCTGGAAGATTGGCGCGACCGCATCCGCAAGGTGGACGAAGACCCACTCGGCGAGGTACCCGGCACGGAAATGGGCAAGAAGAAGCTCGATGACGTGCTGATGAATGGAGACGCGGAGGCCGCGGGCATCCTGCACGGCGCAATCGAGGATTTCGCGCAGGAATTCGCTACTGTCACGCGTCGCTTTCTCCGGGCCAAGGGCTGGCAGAACACGCAGCGCATCGTGGTCGGCGGCGGCTTTCGTGGCAGCCGCATCGGAGAACTCGCACTGGGGCGCGCGTCCGTGCTGCTCAAGGCGAGCGGCATCGCGATCGATCTCGTGCCGATCCGCAATCACCCGGACGAGGCGGGCCTGCTCGGCGCGGCCCATCTCATGCCGGCATGGACGCTGAGCGGCCACGACGCGATCCTCGCCGTCGACATTGGCGGGTCGAACATCCGCGCCGGCGTGGTCATGCTCAACATGAAGAACGCGCCAGACCTCTCCAAGGCGAAGGTCTGGAAGTCGGACCTTTGGCGTCATGCCGATGACAGCCCCAAGCGCGACGCGGCAATCGCGCGTCTCGTCGAAATGCTGAAAAGCATGATTGCCAAGGCCGACAAGGAAAAGATCAGCCTTGCGCCGCTGATCGGCATCGGTTGCCCCGGGGTGATCGAGCCTGACGGGTCCATAGATCGTGGTGGGCAGAACCTGCCGGGAGGCAATTGGGAAAGCGGGCGCTTCAACCTGCCCAGCGAATTGCGCAAGGCGATCCCCATGATCGGCGATCACGAGACGATGGTCGTCATCCACAACGATGCCGTCGTGCAGGGCCTGAGCGAAGTGCCCTTCATGACCGACGTCGAACGCTGGGGCGTGCTGACGATCGGCACGGGCCTCGGCAATGCGCGCTTCACCAATCGCGACAAGCCGAAACCCGTGAAGAAAGAGGTGTCGGAGAAGAAGGACACCTCCAAGAAGAAGGGGTGAGAGTCCCCAGCCTCAGCCGTTGCGCGCGACGGTCATTTCGGCGAAGTCGAAGACCTGCCCGGCCATGATCTCGATCTGCTTGGCGATGCCCGCCTCGCTGCAACCGGTCTCGTCGAACTTCACGACAGCGGAATTGACGGCCACGCCCAGCGGAACGTTCCAGCCGCGCAAAGCGTGGCCCATGGCGCGCAATTGCGCGAGCACCATACCGGGACCCTGGTTGCCATAGCCGCAGCCGATGGCCCCGAGCGCCCGTCCGTCGAAGTAGACGCGCGCATCGGCCCGCATTTCTTCGGTATAGTCGATGGCGTTCTTGACGAGGCCCGACACGCCGCCGTGATAGCAGGGCGAGGCGAGGATGATGCCGTCGGCCCGGCGCAGCGCGTCGATCAGATGGCGTGCGGCCTCGCTGTCGCCGGCGGTGGCGGGATCGTACATCGGCAATTGCAGGTCACGGCCGCCGAACAGGATGATCTCGGCGCCCTTCGCCTTGGCGAAGCTCAGCGCGAGCGCGAGCGCCTGTTCCGAGGAGGAACCGGGGCGCGTGGTGCCACCGATGCCGACGATCAAGGGTTTGCGAGTGGTCATTAAAACGATCCTGATGGGTGCCAAGCCGCCGCGTCGCCGCAGTGCGGTTTATTGTTCGTCTGTTCAGTCCGCGCAAGCGGCGCGAACCGCTGGCAGGAGCCGGAAGTCATAGGTCAGCGTCGCGTACGGCGCATCGCGCTTCGATCCGTCGGGAGCGAGCCCCGGCGCGTGTTCGTCGAAGGGCCGGATAATCGAGTCCTTCACGCCGAAGACGGCGTCGGAATCCAGATATTGATCGCCCGCTGCGAAAACATGCGTGACGAGTTTCTGCTTTCCCTCAGCTTCGATCATGAAATGCACATGGGCGGGCCTGTAGGGATGACGCCCCTGCGCCTTCAGCATGTCGCCGACGGGTCCGTCATGGGGGATCGGATAGCTGGCCGGGCGGATGCTCCAGAAGCTGAAGCGCCCCTGCCTGTCCGTACGCAAACGCGCGCGCCCGGCAAGTCCACGCTCTTCGAAGTTCTGCACATCATAATAGCCGTGATCGTCGGCGTGCCAGACATCCACAAGAGCACCGGCGAGCGGCTTGCCCTCGAGGTCGGCGACCATCCCCGAGACATAGATCGGCATGCCGTCCATGCCGTTCGAGATGTCCGCGCCGTTCTCGAACTCGGCAGGCCCCTCCACATAGAAAGGACCGAGCACGGTCGAATCCGTCTCGCCGAGCCCGGCGGAATTGTTTATGGCGTCAACGAGCATGGACGCGCCGAGCGCATCGGACAGGAGGATGAACTCCTGCCGCTTGTCGTCGCACATATGGCCGGTGCGGGTCAGAAAGGCGATGCCCTGCTCCCACTCGGCCTGCGAGGGACGCGTTTCACGCAGGAACGCGTGCAGATGGCGCACCAGCGCCTCGCTGATCATCTTGATACGCGGATCGCCCGCTCCGCTCACACGTTCGAGCACGGCGTCCGTGATGGTGTTTTCATCGAAATTGCGCATGGCTGATCCCCTGGTGTCGCGGCTCAGCGCGTGAGCGGCTTGCCGGCGAGCCAGTCTGCGCCATCGGCGTAGAGTTGCTCGACCTGCGGTCCCTTGAGGCCGGGCATGTCCTTCTTCACCTGATATCCGATCTGCGTCTGCAGATAGGCGAGGTGCCGATAACCCTCCGGGAACGAGTTCAGCAACGCCGCATCGAGTTCGAGGCGCGCGGCCGGATCTACCGGGTCCATGCGATCCTTCTCGTAGATCGGCTGGCGCAGCACAAAGCCCCATTTGCCGTCGCGTTTTTCCAGGAAATCATAGAAGCGGCCGGTGCAGACGACATCGACGAGCACGCCGTGCACGTTGGCGCGCTGGGAGATCGTCATCTTCGTCTGGGCGATCGCGCGCGTGCCCGAAACGTCAGCCGAGTGACCGCCGAGGAAGTGCAGGATGCTGACTCCCTTGGCCCAGCCGTCCTTGCTCATCTGGATGAATTCGTCGGCCGTGCCCTGCGTCCAGGTCGCCATCATCCGCCCGTCATCGAACCAGACAGTGCGGAACCGGTCCCAATGCCCGGCATCGCGCCAGACGACCCAATTTTCGACGAGTTGGCGGATGGCCAGCTGGTCGAGCAGCAGCTCGTTCATATTCCTCACCCTTCGATCTCGAACCTTTGGAGCGCCTGGCGCTCGCGATTCTTATTGGACCTTGGGCGACCCTCACCGGGCCGCATCGCAACGCAGTATAGACCAGCTTGCGCGCCCTCCGCCACCGTCGCGAGGAACCATCTCGACGGCGGGGCCATTGCACGCCTAACCTCGCGCAGTGCAGTTCCGGCGAGGAAGATGGGCCAGACTCAATGATCGACATCGAAAATCTGGTCCTCACCTACCCGCAAACGAGGAAGCGCGCCCTGGACGACGTGTCGCTGTCCATCGCGCCCGGAGAACTGGTGGCGCTGGTGGGCGCGTCCGGGTCCGGCAAGACGTCGTTGCTGAAGACCATCAACCGCCTCATCGATCCCGACTCAGGCACCATCCGGCTCGACGGGGAGGATGTCTCGGATATCGCGGGGCCGCTCATGCGTCGCCGCATCGGCTATGCGTTCCAGGGCATCGGGCTCTTCCCGCATATGAGCGTTGCCGAAAACATCGGCATCACGCCGCAGCTTCTCGGCTGGCCCATAGACAAGATCGCGCAGCGCGTCAGCGAGCTTCTGGCTCTCGTCGATCTGCCCGCGGATTTCTCATCGCGTTCGCCCGGCATGCTATCGGGTGGGCAGCAGCAGCGAGTCGGCGTGGCGCGTGCGCTGGCGGCGCGGCCGAAGGTGATGCTGATGGACGAGCCGTTCGGCGCGCTCGATCCTCTGACGCGCGATGCGCTGGGGCAATCCTATCGCGCGCTGCATAGCCAGCTTGGCCTGACCACGATCATGGTGACGCACGACATTCAGGAGGCTGTGTTGCTCGCCGATCGCATCGTGGTGATGGCCGGCGGGCGCATCATCGCGGACGGAACGCCGCGCGAGCTGATGTCGGACGACGCCGATCCAGATGTCTCCGAGTTGATGCGCGTGCCCAGACGGCAGGCCGAGCGCGTACAGGCGATTCTCGGCGGCGCCGCGCATGTCTGAGCAGATCGACGCCGCGTGGCGGCTCCTGCCGGAATACCTGTCCGCTCACGTCGTGCTCTCCGCCTGCGCCCTCGGAGCCGGTATCGTGATCGCGCTGCCGCTCGCGGTGCTGGCGGCGCGGCGTCCCGCCTTCGCCTGGCCGTTACTGTCCTTCGCCAGTCTCGTGCAGACCATTCCGGGGCTGGCGCTTCTGGCCCTCTTCTATCCGCTGCTACTGGCAGTCTCGTCGCTGAGCGGGCGCTGGTTCGGGGTCACGTTTCCTGCCCTCGGTTTCCTGCCTGCCCTTCTCGCCCTGACGCTTTATGCCCTGCTGCCGATCCTGCGCAACGGCGTGACCGGGCTGACAGGCGTCGATCGCGCCGCCGTCGAGGCCGCCAAGGGCGTGGGGATGACGCCGTTGCAGAGCCTCCTGCGTGTGGAAGCCCCCCTCGCCGCCCCCGTCGTCATGGCTGGCGTTCGCACGGCTGCCGTCTGGACCATCGGGGCCGCCACATTGGCGACACCCATCGGGCAGACGAGTCTCGGCAATTACATTTTCAGCGGTTTGCAAACTGAAAACTGGGTCTTCGTGCTGTTCGGCTGCGCGGCCTCCGCGGGGCTGGCGTTCTTCGTCGATCAGGCGCTCGGCCTTGTCGAGAGCGGCGCGGCGTTGCGCAGCCCGCGCCGGATATTTGCAGGGCTGATCGTGCTGGTGCTCGGCACCGCGCTGGCCTTCGCAGGTGCCGCGCGCCCGGATGGCGCATCCTACGTGATCGGGGCCAAGAATTTCTCCGAGCAATATATCCTGGCCGATCTTTTCGCAGACCGGCTGGAAGCGGAAGGCGCGTCCGTGCGGCAGAAACAGGGGCTCGGATCGGCCATCGCCTGGCGCGCGCTGGTGAACAACGAGATCGACGTCTATGTCGATTATTCGGGCACGCTCTGGGCCAATGTCATGGGCCGGACCGACGTGCCCTCGCGTGACGCAATGCTCGGCGAGTTGACGCGTTGGATGAAAGAGAAACACGGGGTGACGGTGTTGGGGTCGCTCGGCTTTGAAAACGCCTATGCCATGCTGATGCGCCGCGCGCGGGCACGTGAACTCGGCATTGCGAGCCTCGACGACCTTGCAGGCAAGGCCGGCAACCTGGTGCTCGGCGCGGACATCGAGTTTCTCGACCGGCCGGAATGGGCGGCCCTGCGGCAGGCCTATGGGCTCGCCTTCCGCGACCGGCGTTCGTTCAATCCGACCTTCATGTATCGGGCGCTTTCGGGCGGTGAGGTGGACGTGATCTCGGGCTTTTCAAGCGACGGGCGCATCATCGCCGACGACCTGCTGGCCTTGGAAGATCCGCGCCACGCGATCCCATCCTACGATGCCGTGATCCTGATTGCGCCCAAGCGCGCGGACGACCCCATGTTGCAGCGCGCGCTGAAGCCGCTCATCGGCGTCATCGGGGTCGATCTGATGCGCGAGGCCAATCTGTCCGTTGATCGCGACCAGAATAAATCCACGCCGCGGGCAGCCGCCCGCGCGCTCGCCGCGAGGCTGCCGGCATCCCCGGCTCATTAGACTGACGTGCAAGTTTTCCCGGCAGGCGGACTTGCATCGCGAGGAAATCCGGTATTCCATCCAGTCTAGATAACAAAAAAGATCTACCGGGAGGAATGCAGATGGAAACCGCACGTCAGGCGGAAACCGCCACGCATGCCGCGCCTTTTGGAGTGCTTCCCCTTTCGGATGCGCTCGGTGCCGAGATCGTCGGGATCGACCTTCGGGACGACCTGTCGGACGGAACCTTTTCGCGCATTCGCGATGCGTGGCACGAGCATTGTGTCATCCTGCTTCGTGGCCAGACTCTGGATGAGGAGACGCAGGTCGCCTTCGGCGCGCGTTTCGGCGAACTGGGCAAGGTTCTCAACAAGCACAACGGCCGTTCGCGCCTGCCGGGCGTCATGTACATTTCCAACGTACGCGAGGACGGCAAGCTGATCGGCGCCCTGCCCGACGGGGAAATGTTCTTCCATTCCGACCAGTGCTACGTCGAGCGTCCCGGCATGGCCACCATGCTCTATGCGATGGAGGTGCCCAAGAAGGGCGGCAATACGCTCTTTGCCAACATGTACACGGCCTATGAAACGCTGCCCGAGCGGATCAAGAGCCGCATCGAGGGACGCCTCGCACTCAACGTCTACGACTACGACAACAATGCCACGCAGCGCGGCTCCGAGCCACGCGAGGGCGTGCCGTCATACGCACACCCGATGGTTCGCGTGCATCCCGCGACGGGGCGCAAGGCGCTCTACGTCAACCGGCTCATGACACACCACATTCTCGACATGCCGCGCGACGAGAGCGCGGCCTTGCTGGCCGAGATCTTCGATCATCAGGAGCAGCCGGAATTCGTCTACGAACACGTCTGGACGCCGGGCGACGTGCTGCTCTGGGACAATCGCTGCACGCTGCATGCGCGCTCGAACTTCGACGCCTCCGAACGGCGGATGATGCGCCGCGTGGCCATCCTCGGCGACAAGCCGGCCTGAGACACCGACATCCGAGACCTCCTCGAAGGACATGCCCATGAAATCTTTCAGCGCCATCTGCGGAGCATTCGCCGGTCTCGCCCTTTCGGTCGGGACGATGGCGCCCGCCACGGCTGATTTCAACGACACGAAGCCGATCACCTATTCGGTCGATGGCGCGACCGCCACCGGCTACGGCAAGGCTGTGACGGAAGCGATCAACGGCATCGTGCGCGAGATGTATCCGGGGACCGATGCCACCTACAAGCCGGGCAGTCCGGCCGGCGGCATCCAGAATATCGGCACTGGAAAGTCGGACTTCACCTTCAACGGTGCGCCGCCCGAGATCGCCTATGCGCTCGAAGGCAAGCCTCCCTTCAAGGAATCGCTGAAGGACAAGTTCAAATTCGTGATGCTGCTGCATGACGGCCTCGTCGTGCACAGCGTCATGACGAAGGATTGGGCGGACAAGAACGGCATTGCGTCCTTCGAGGATATTGCCAAGAAGAAGCCTTACATGCGGCTCGCCGTGAACCAGCCAGCCAATCTGCAATCGACCATCGGCATGTATGTCAACCTCTTCCAGACCTTCGGGATCGACGAGAAGGAGGTGACGAACAACGGCCAGGGCACCATCCGCGCCAATTCCGCCTCGGGACTCGAGGCAATGCGCGACGGCAAGATCGACGTACTCATCAACGGGGGCTTCATCCCCACGGCCGAAATCGCAGACGTCGCGCGCGGACGCGATCTCGTGTGGATCTCCGGCAGTGCCGACAAGATGCAGGAAGCCGCCAAGCGCTGGAACATCAAGACCATCACGGTGCCCAAGTCCGCCTACGACTTCCTGAAGAAGGACGAGCCGACGATCACAATCTGGAACGTCGTCCTCGCCGGGGCGCATGTTTCCGACGAGACCGTCTACAAATTCACGAAGGCTGTGTTCGACAACGAGGCGCGCGTCCGCTCGATCCACCCGAGCCTGGCCGAGTTCTCGCTCGCTCACAATTGGAGCAACAGCACGCCGCTTGCGATCCATCCCGGCGCCGAGCGGTACTATCGCGAGAAGGGCCTCATCAAGTGAGCGCTGGAGACATGGCGCAGACATCCTGGCCGCGCACGCGGCGCATTCTGTCCGTCGCAGGCGAGGCGATGGGCGCTGTCGGCGAGACGCGCCGCGTCAAGCCGACTGGCGCCATCAAGCTCATGATCGCGATCCTGTCCGTCGTCGCGGTCTTCGTCGTGGCCTGGCTCGCGCTTTTCGGGATTGCGACACAGCACCTTCAAGTGTCGGTCTTCCTGATCCCCATGTTGCCGATCGCCTTCCTGACCACCACGGCGGCGCGGGACATCGACCGGATCACGCTCTGGGACAAGGGCCTCGCGGTCCTCTCCTTTGCTACCGCCTGCTGGTTTGCCATCGAGGAACCGCGCTTTGGAAGCTGGATGCCCGGCTTCTCCGAAGCGACGACGCAGGACCTGGTAATGGGCACGATCCTCATCGTGCTCTGCGTCGAACTCTGCCGCCGCACCGTCGGCTTCGGCCTCAGCGTCATCCTGTTCGCGCTGCTCGCCTATGTCGCCTTTGGGGACCTGATCACCGGCAGCTTCCGCCACGGGGCCATCGAATACAGCTATTTCCTGGAAATGCAGGTGATCGGAACCGACGGCATCTTCGGATCGCCACTCTATGTCGCCGCGAGCTATGCGTTCCTCTTTATCCTCTTCGGCAATTTCTACGTGCTGAGCGGCGGCGGTCAGTTGTTCTTCGACGTCGCGGCCGCCATGACGGGCCGCATGATCGGCGGGCCGGCCAAGGCCTGCGTGTTGTCTAGCGGCCTCTATGGCTCGATCTCGGGTAGTCCCGTCGCCGATGTAGCGACGACCGGTCCCGTCAGCATCCCCATCATGCGGCGCATCGGCATGAGTGCCGAACGCGCGGGCGCCATCGAGGCGGCGGCTTCCACCGGCGGGTCCATGCTGCCGCCCGTGATGGGCGCGGTTGCGTTCATCATGTCGAACTTCACCGGCATTCCTTATCACCTGATCTGTCAGTACGCGCTCGTCCCCGCGCTCTTCTACTATCTTGGCATCTTCACGCTGGTTCACTTCGACGCCGTGCGCTTCAACCTCGGCCGCCTGCCCGAAAGTGACATCGTCGGCCTTCGCGCCGCGCTCGCCAACAACTGGCCGAGCATCGTGCCCATCGTGGCTCTGATCGTGCTTCTGATGCAGGGATATTCCGCGGCCTATGTTGCGGCGGGATCCGCGATCTCCGTGGTTCTGGCGAGCTGGATGCGGCGTGAGGGTGCGATCGGGCCTAAGGGGTTCATGACCGCGTGTGTGGAGACCTGCGTCAGTTCAGTGCCTCTCGTCGCGGCTGTCGCGGCGGCGGGCATCATCATCGGCTGCATCGAGCTGACCGGTCTCTCCGGCAAGTTCACACTGCTGATGTTCCAGCTGTCGGGCGGGCTTCTGGTGCCCACGCTGCTTCTGGCCGCAGGAATCCTCGTGCTTCTCGGCATGGGCATGCCGACGACTGGCGTCTACATCATGGGCGTGGCGCTGCTAGCACCCGTCCTGATCGGAAAATTCCAGCTGCCGGTCATGCCCGTGCACATGTTCCTTCTGTTCTATGCGTGCCTGTCGGCGATCACTCCACCTGTCGCCGTGGCGGCCTTCGCCGTCAGCGCCATCGCGGGCGCGAACCCGTTCAAGCTCGCACCCTACGCTTGCAAGCTCGCGGTCGGGGGCTTCGTGCTGCCATTCTTCTTCCTGTTCAACACGGGAATCCTGATGCAGGGCAGCGTCGGAGCCATCGTTTCGGATACGATGGCGGGCGCGGCGCTCGTGTTCTGCGCAGCCTTGTTCCTGCACGGCTATGTCGGGCAAAAGCGCATGCCCGTGCTGGCGCAATTCGCCTTCGGCGCGGCGGGCGTGGCGTTGATGGTGCCTAACCCCGTGCTCCAACTCTTCGCGGCACTCGGCGCGGCTGTGCTCTTCGCCTTTCTCCATCGCGCCACCCGCACGGGCACGGTGACCGACCCGTTGCGCGCGCCCGAACGGGCCATTTGAGGAGCCTCCGGCCCATGATCCCCAACCCTCGCTGCGATCTCGAAGGCCGGACCGTCATCATCACTGGCGGTGGCAAGGAAATCGGCAAGATCCATGCGCAGGAGTTCGCCAAGTCGGGCGCCCATTTGGTCGCGGCCGACATCGACGGCGAGAGCGCCGGGGCTGTGGCACGCGTCTGGGAGGGCGTGCCGAACCGGCTTCACTTCACGACATCGAAAGCCGGGGTGATCGGCTTTACCCGCGCGATGGCGCATGAGGTGGGGCCTCTGGGCATTACCGTCAACGCGATCACGCCGGGCTATAAGCCGGGCGAGACGCAGGTGCAGTCATCATCGGGGAATTATCTCGCCGCGCAGGCCGAAGGCCGCGCCATGGGCCCCGCGCAATATCCGGAGGACCTCGTCGGCGCCGTCATGTTCCTGTCCTCGCAGGCCGGCGACTACATGACTGGACAGACGATCAACGTAGACGGTGGAAAGGCCATGCACTGACCCTCATCAAATGCGCGGCGCGTTTTCAAACGCGCGGCCATTCCACCAGATCTGCTTCTGGCGGCGTGCGGATGGACCGGATGATCGCCTTCAGCATCGTCCGCGTGAGTTCCTTCGCATGATCGTCCTTCATGCAGTCGAGCATCAGGGCCAGCCGCCCGAACGCATTGGCGCGTTCGGCCACGAAATCAGAATAGGCCTCGTCCGCATAATCACGGCCCTCTGCCACGTCCAAGGTGCCATCGTCTTCGCTCATGGTTCGCCTCACTCGATCTGACGCCCCCGAGAACATTCCAAGGCGCTCAGGGAGTCTCCGTCAAGCTTGGGCTCGAGCGTCAGGGCCGGATTTATTTTTTCTCTGCCCGTAACCGGGCAAAATGCCTCAGGACTGAGCCTAAAAAATAGGCGTCCGCTTCCAAACTGTGCCGCCGACGGTCGAAAAAGCAAAAAGTGCCCATGGCGCGCGCAGTCGGCACGGGGACTGCAACAGGACTGCCCAACCGGATGCTGAGCCGGAAAATCAAACCCTTATGGAGAGTCCATTGGCCGTCGATGTCGTCAAGATTGAAATCAAGAGCGTGATGGATGCGTTCGGGCTCGAGGAGCACATCCTCGCGGGCCGGTTCAAGGCCGATGAGGTCGTTGCCGTCATCGGCAAGACCGAAGGCAATGGCGGCGTGAACGATTTCACCCGCATCCTCTCCGACCAGGCGTTCCGCAAGGTGTTGATGGACCACGGCACGCGCGACGCCGCCACCGTAAAGAAGATCCCGATGGTGTGGTCGGGCGGTTGCGATGGCGTGATCACGCCGCATGCGACCGTCTTCGCCCGCAATTCCGACACGGGTCCCGCCGATGTGGCGCGCATCGTGATGGGCACCGCGCTGAGCCCGCAGATTCTTCCCGAGGATATCGGCCGCCCCGCCATGGTCGAGAAGGTCGCCGAAGGCGTGCGCCTCGCCATGAAGGACGCAGGCATCACCGACCCCAAGGACGTGCACTACGTCCAGACCAAGACCCCCCTGCTGACCATCGAGACCATTCAGGACGCACATTCACGCGGCCAGACGGTCGCCTGTGAACTCCATGATTCGATGGGTGTCTCCAACGGCACAACGGGTCTGGGAATCGCCGTCGCGCTGGGCGAGATCGACATGCCGCGCGCCGATCAGATCTGCCACGACCTCGACCTGTTCTCGGCCGTCGCCTCCTGCTCCTCGGGCGTCGAACTCGATTGCGCGCAGATCGTGCTCTTCGGCAACAAGGCAGGTGCGGGCGGGCACTATCGCATCGGCCACAGCGTCATGAAGGACGCGCTGGACATGGACGGCATCTATGAGGCCATCCGCGATGCCGGGCTTGAGCTGCCCGAGCGTGCGCGCGCTTCGGACCTGAAGGGCAAGCTCGTCAACTGCTTCATGAAATGCGAGGCGGACAAGACCGGCAAGCTGCGCGGCCGCCGCCAGATCATGCTCGACGATTCCGACGTTCACCACCACCGCCATTCCAAGGCGGCTGTGGGTGGCGTCGCCGCCGCAGCCATCGGCGATGCCGCCGTTTTCGTCTCGGTGGATGCAATGCATCAGGGCCCGCACGGCGGCGGACCGGTCATCGCCATCGTCGAGATGGATTGATACCCGACGAAAGATTGCCGGCCGTTCATTCGGCCGGCGACAGCTTGGCCCACGTCTTGCTCCCTACCATCCACGATAGGACCAGGAGATCCATATGACTTCGCTCAAGAGCATTGTTCAGGCCGGCGCATTCCTCTCGATCGGGTTGATTGGCACGTTGACCTCCGTGTCAGCCCAGGAAGTCGTGCGCGTCGGCGCAAATCCGGTCAGCGCGTCGCTGCCGCTCTACTACGGCATCGAAAAAGGCCTGTTCAAAGCCGAGGGCCTCGATCTCGAAATCACCCAGATCATCGGGCCGCCGGCAAACCTCGCCGCGCTCATCGCCGGCCAGATCGACGTGACCAGCAACCTGACCACGATCGACGCCGCCAACGGCAACCTGAAGAAGCCGGGCGTTGCCATGTACATTGCGATCAACTCGCAGAACAAAGAATACAAGATGGAGCAGTTCGTCGTCCGCAAGGGCGTCGAGGCCACGACCCTCATGGACCTCAAGGGCAAGCGCATCGCCTCGGCTCCCGGCCCCGGCAATGTCGTGATGGCCAAGGCCGTCCTTCGTCTCGCGGGCCTGAAGGAAGGCGAATACACGCTCGACCAGCTCGACCTGACCCAGCATGTCAATGCGCTGACCGCAGGCACGTTCGACGCCGCCTACACGCTCGAACCGGCAGCCACGATCCTCGCCACCACGGGTGCTGCCCGCACGCTCGAGGCCGGACTCGTGGCCACCTATGTTCTGGGTGACAGCAAGGCCAACGGCTGGATCGCCGGCACCGCAATGACCAGCGACTTCATCAAGACGAAGCCGGAAGCCGCCAAGAAATTCGCAGCAGCCTGGGCCAAGTCGATCAAGGCGATCGAAGCCGACACCGCCGACGCCCGCAAGGCGATGGCCAAGGGCATCGCGATGACGCCGGAAGTCGCCGCCGCCGTGCCGCTCGTGAAGTTCACGATGGTGTCCGACCTGACGCCCGGCAATGTCGCCGAGTTCCAGAAGTTCATCGACTTCTCCTCGGACAACGGCATCCTGTCGGCCAAGGTCGACGTGACCAAAATGCTGCAGAAGTTCTGATCCCATGACCATGACCGCGATCCTGGAAGACACGGCTGCTGTACTCGCCCCCGTTCGGCAGCACCCAAGCCCCGACGACAGGCCCCCCGCGCACATCACTGTGCGGGGGCTTTACAAGCAGTTCCAGGGTTCGGTCATCTACGAGAACTTCGACATCGACATTCCCCGCGGCAAGTTCGTCTCGATCTTCGGGCCGAACGGCTGCGGGAAATCGACCCTGATCAACCTGATCTCCGGTCTCATCCCCCTCGACAGCGGTGAAGTGCTGTTCGACGGCAAGACGCTGGCCGAGACGCGCATCGGCTACGTCTTCCAGAACTACCGCGAGGCCCTCTTTCCCTGGATGACGGCCTTCGACAACATCGCCTATGCGCTCAAGCTGCGCGGCGTGCCGAAGGCCGAGGCGCATGAGAAAGTTCGCAAGCTCGTCGCGCATCTGGGCGTCAAGATCGACCTCACCATCTACCCCTACATGATGTCGGGCGGCCAGCAGCAGCTGGTCTCGATCATGCGTGCGCTGATCGTCGACCCGGAAGTGCTGTTCCTCGACGAGCCCTTCTCGGCGCTCGACTATGAGATGACGCTCTTCATGCGCGAGCAATTGCAGCGCATCTTCGAGGAGACCGGCACGACCATGGTGCTCGTCTCGCACGATCTCGAAGAGGCCGTCTATCTCGCCGACTACGTGCTGCTGCTGACGCGGCGGCCCGGCAATATCGCGGCCTATCCCAAGGTCGAGATTACGCGGCCCCGCAACGACGCGACGCTCGCCAATCCGGACTTCGTCACGCTGAAAAGCAATTGCCTTGAAATCTTCCAGCGGGAGGTTCGCCGCTCATGACGAAAACGAGCGATCGTTATCTCCCCCTGATCGGCGTCCTGGGCCTGATCGTGTTCTGGTATGTCGGCTATTGGTCGCACATCATCGACCCCGTCCTGCTGCCCCCACCCCATGCGGCCGCCGTCGCGCTCTGGAAGGGCATGGCGGGCGGCGCCCTCTACGCCGACTTTTTCTTCACGGTGTGGAGAACGCTGGCAGCCATCGTCATCGCCTGCGTGATCGCCATCCCCCTCGGCATCGTGCTGGGTGCGAACGAGCGGCTCTACCGTTCGGTCGAGTTCATCATCGACTTCTTCCGGTCGACCCCCGCCTCCGCATTGTTCCCTCTGTTCCTGGTGATCTTCGGGGTCGGCGACCGCACGAAGATCTATGTCGCGGCTTTCGGCGCGGCTCTCGTCATCCTCTTCAACGTTTCCTATGGCGTCATGAACGCGCGCAAGACCCGCATTCTCGCAGCCAAGGTGATGGGCGCCTCCACTTGGCGCGTCATGAAGGACGTCGTGCTGATGGAATCGCTGCCGCAGACTTTCGTCGGCCTGCGCAACGGCATTTCACTCGCGCTCGTCATCGTGGTGGTCGCCGAAATGTTCATCGGCTCGGTGAACGGCATCGGCCATCGCGTCTTCGAAGCGCAGCAGATGTTCGAAATGCCCGACATGTACGCCTCGATCTTCGCGGCGGGCGCGCTGGGCTATGGGCTCAATATTCTCTTCCTCATGGTCGAGAAAAGTTTTGTGCATTGGTCGGGTAAATGAGCGAGAATTCCGGGCTGAACCGCCACTCTGCGGTCGATCTCGCACGCATGATCCGCGCGAAAGAGGTGACATCCGTCGAGGTGCTGGAGGCGCATCTCGGGGTGATCGCGCGGGTCAATCCCCAGCTCAATGCCATCGTCACCATGGACGAGGAAGGTGCGCGCGCGCAGGCGAAGCTTGCGGACGAAGCCGTGCAGCGGGGCGACACGCTCGGTACCCTGCATGGCCTGCCCGTCGTCATCAAGGACGTGACGCTGACCAAGGGCATGCGGACGACCTATGGCTCTCCCCTCTACGCGAACTTCATTCCCGACGAGGACGCCGAACCCGTTGCCCGCCTGCGACGCGCGGGTGCGGTCGTGCTCGGCAAGACCAACACGCCGGAATTCGCGGCGGGCGCCAACACCGTCAACGAACTCTTCGGCGCTACCCGCAACCCGTGGGACCCGACGCGCAGTCCCGCCGGATCGTCGGGAGGCTCGGCGGTTGCCGCCGCGACCGGCATGGTGCCTCTCGCGCATGGCACGGATTTCGGCTGCTCGATCCGCATTCCCGCATCCTTCTGCGGCATCGTCGGCTTGCGCACCACCGCCGGGCTCATCCCCAACCGCCCCATGCGCCTGCCCTGGGACCCAGGACAGGTGCATGGACCGCTGACGCGCTCAGCCGAAGACGCGGCGCTGATGCTGGACGCCATGATCGGACTCGATCCCCTCTGGCCGATTTCCGTCGCGCCGCCGTGGGCCAATTCGCTCGATCACGTGAACGCGACGCAGGACGCCAAGGGCCTGCGCATCGCCTATGTCTCGGATATTGCAGGCTTCGGCGTGGACGCCGAGGTCGATGCCATCTGTTGCGAGGCGGCGCTCGGCCTCGCCCGCGAGGGCGCGCAAGTCGATCACATCACCTTCGATTGTTCAGACGGGTTCGACACCTACAAGACCCTGCGCGGCGAATGGATGGTCGGGCAGCAGCTCGAACGCATCGCCATGCTGGATAAATTCGGCCCCAATCTCG
Organism: Hyphomicrobiales bacterium; assembly: GCA_028290285.1. Classification (GTDB taxonomy): domain Bacteria; phylum Pseudomonadota; class Alphaproteobacteria; order Rhizobiales; family Beijerinckiaceae; genus Terripilifer. The sequence goes on along the minus strand of JAQGKD010000005.1, from coordinate 79,902 downwards.
CAGGCAACGTGAAGGCGGGGCTCGCGCTCACGGTGCGCGATACGGCGGCGGCTGAAAACGCGCGCGAGGTCGTGTGGAAGCGTTTCCGCGATCTCTTCGGGCGCTATGATTTCCTCATCACGCCTGCCGCGCCCGTGCCGCCCTACAAGCTCGACGAGAAATTTCCGACCGAGATCAACGGCCGCAAACTCGACAATTACATCGACTGGATCGCGCCCGCATTCCTCATCACGCTGGTCGGCTTTCCCGCAGGTTCGGTGCCCGGAGGCAAGACGGCAACCGGGCTCCCGGTTGGCGTGCAGATTGTGGGTCCGCGCTTCGCCGAGCCGCAGATCCTGGGGCTCTGCAAGCTCGTGCAGCGCGCCAATCCGATCGGCTGGCCGACAATCTGCTAGGGCGTGAATAAGTGAGGCGGGGTTAGCGGGTCAGCCCGCATAGGCCCTTTCCAGATCGGAGATGACGATCTTCTGCATCTTCATCATGGCCTGCATGACGCGGCCCGCCTTTTGTCGGTCGGGATCGCTCAGGTAAAGGCCGAGGACGGTCGGCACAACCTGCCATGACAGGCCGAATTTGTCCTTGAGCCATCCGCATCTCGACTCCGCGCCGCCGCCGGCGGTCAACCTGCTCCAGAAATAGTCCACCTCGTCCTGGCTCTCGACTCTGATGAAGAACGAGATCGCCTCGTTGAACCTGAATCCCGGTCCGCCATTGAAAGCGGTGAACTTCTGCCCTTCGAGTTCGAAGGTCGCCATGAAATCGCTGACGGTTTCGACCTTGGCATTGGGAAATACGGAGGTGTAGAAGGCGACAGCCTCGGGGACGTTGTTGTCGAACCAGAGGAACGGCGTGATGGATGTCATGGCGGAAGTCCTTGCCTGTTGAACTGATCTTCGCGATCGTCCCGGCGCTAGCCGGTCAGCATTTGCCTCAGTGCGAGCAGGTCACCCCGCATCCAATCGGCGTCGGCGGAGAATTGTTCCTCCGTCGTGCCGGGATGCCGGAAGAGCATCAGCGACACTTCCGCGCCCTCGCCGTTCGCAATGACGCGCATGGGAACGTAGATCGCTGGCCCTGTGCCGAGATCTACCCAATGGTCCATGATGCCGAACGGATTGTGTCCAGTGAATCGCAGCCTGACGGCTCCCTCCGGCCCATCTGCATGCCATTCGCCATTTTCGAGCCGCAGCCGCGCAGCGCTGAGGCCCGACGCCCATTTTGGAAAGTCGAGCGGTCGCCAGATGGCCTCGTAGACGTCCTGCGCCGGACGACGGATCGAGATGGAGAGCGTCAGCGCTTCATAGGGCATCGCGTCACTTCGTGCCGAACATCCGGTCGCCCGCATCGCCGAGTCCGGGCACGATATAGCCGTGCTCGTTGAGCTTTTCCTCGATGGAGCAGGTCCAGATCTTTACGTCGGGATGATGCGCCTGCAATTTGGAAATGCCCTCGGGAGCGGCGAGCAGGCAGCAGAAGCGGATATCGACGGCGCCCCATTCCTTGAGGCGGTCGAGCGCGGCCACCGCCGAATTTCCCGTCGCGAGCATGGGGTCCATGACGATGACGAGGCGGTCGGCGAGATCGTGCGGCGCCTTGAAATAATATTCGACCGCGCCCAGCGTCTGGGGGTCGCGATACAGGCCGATGTGAGCCACGCGCGCGGCAGGCACCAGCGTCAGCATGCCCTCGAGAAAGCCGACGCCTGCGCGCAGGATCGGCGCGAACACCAGCTTCTTGCCTGCGATGACAGGCGCGCGCATGGGCGTGAGCGGCGTCACGATATCGATCTCTTCCAGCGGCAGGTCCCGCGTGACTTCGTAGCACAGCAACATGCCAATCTCGTTCATGAGACCGCGAAATTTCTTTGTCGAGCATCCGACATCGCGCATGAGCGTGAGCTTGTGCTGCACGAGAGGATGATCGACGCAATGCACTCTGGCGGCCGAAAGAGATGTCATCTGTTGATCCTGCTTCAGCCTCTAGAAAATCGTTCCGTCACTCACGATGGTCACCGGCGGCGAACCGTCCGGCCTGCGTTCGCGCGCGATGCGCCGCCCGGCGGACCATGTGCCACCTTCGAGTATCTTTGCCAGCGGCAAGGACCGCTCGTCCATGCCGAGCCGCTGCCGGATCAACCGAGCGAGTTCGTCCAGCAAAGCCACGGTCAGCGCCCGCCACTCCACGATGAATTCCGATCCCGCCTCATGCGTGGCCGCGAGTGCCGTGGGGTCGCGGGGCGTCAGCGCGCCGAGATCGACGAAAAGCCCGCCGTTGCGATATTCCGGCAGGCCGGTGAGCCCGTCGACATCCGTCACCTCGATGCCCGCCCATTGCAGCGGCTCGATCAGCGAATAGGCGAGCCATTGCGAAAGTTTGTGAAAGGGCATCAGTCCCGGCGCATCCGCCTGCGTATCCAGCGCGGGATGACGCCAGCAATCGCCTAGCGGCACGCCGTCAAGAGACAGGCGCGACGGCCAGATCGAGCCGAAGTTTTCCAGCAGCGCTTCGAGAATGGCAGGCGCGGCGATGGTGTTGTTCTGCGCCCGACGCGCGAGTTCGTCGTAGAGGCCACCCGGTCTCGGGCCATCGTGCTGCGCGAAGACGGCGGGACGCGCGGCCACGGCACGGCCCAGCGCGTTTAGCAGGGCGACGCGGCCTTCGAGTCCTGCCAGCGGATTGTTGTCGCTGACATGAAAGCCGTCTTCGAGATCGTTGACATGCAGGGCTGCGAGGGTGATGGCATCCGCCCGGCGCAGGTCGTCGGACACGGCAGCGAAATAGCCTTCTTCGAACATGTCGAGACTGGCGACGGCGAGCCCTTCCGAGCGGCGCAGCACGGGCCCCTCGCGCGATTCATAGCGCCAGTGCGGTCCGGCGCCCGCGTCGAGAAGCACGCTGATAATTGCGAGATCGAAGGCCGCTCGCGCGGCTTTCGCATCGATCAGCTTTGCTGGCGGTTGAGGCTTATAGCTCGCCGCGCGATCCTCGCCCGCGACGACGAAATGCCGCCAGCGTGCGTGAAACGGAACATCGAGCGTCGGATAGGCCGCGCGCGTGGTCTCGATCACGTAATCGGCGATGGCGGGCAGTCGCATTTCGTCGAGCGCCCAATGTCCGAGCGCGTTTTCGCGCGCCCGCGCCAGCACGATCTGTGCGCGGCTGCGCACGGCGGAGGCATGCAACAGTGATTGCGCCGCTGCAGGCGCTTGCGTGCTCATGCTCAGAACTTGTCGAGATCGCGGCCGCTGATACGGGCGAGATCCTGTGCCGTCGGCGCCCCCTGCGGGGCATAATAACCGGCTGCCTTCTTGGCTTCCATTTCCACCGAGGCATCGGGCGGAATGAGTTCGTCCGGCAGCGCGACGCGCTCGACGATCTCGATACCGGATTCCACCAGCGCGTCGTATTTCATGTTGCTCATCGACACGAAGCGATCGATCCGCGTCACGCCGAGCCAGTGGAGGATGTCGGGCATCAGTTGCTGGAAACGCGCGTCCTGTACGCCCGCCACGCATTCCGTGCGTTCGAAATAGGTCGCGGCAGTGTCGCCGCCCTCCTGCCGCTTGCGGGCATTATAGACAAGGAACTTCGTGACTTCGCCGAGCGCCCTGCCCTCCTTGCGATAGTAGACGACGAGACCCGCGCCGCCATTCTGCGCCTCGCGCACGGATTCCTCGATGCCATGAACGAGATAGGGACGGCAGGTGCAGATGTCGGAGCCGAACACGTCGGAGCCGTTGCATTCGTCATGCACGCGGCAGGTCAGCTTGCGGCGCGGATCGCTCAGCGCTTCCATCTCGCCGAATACATAGGCGGTCGCGCCACCTATGGGCGGCATGAAGACGGAGATGTCGGGACGAGTCACGAGTTCCGGGTACATCCCACCGGTTTCTTCAAACAGCGTGCGGCGCAACTCAGTTTCGTCGACGTTGAAGCGCGCGGCAACGCCGGGCAGATGCCAGACCGGATCGATGGCGATCTTGGTGACTGCTATGTCGCCGCTGTCCTTGAGCACGAGACCATCGGGCTTCAATCGCCCGGCCGCCATCGCCGACAGGACTTCAGGCAGATTGAGGCGGGCGCGCGTGACGGCGATGCTCGGCCGGATGTCGAGTCCTTCGGCGATTTCGCGTGCAAAAACGACCTGCGGAATATGGCCCCAGGGATCGAGGGAGACGATGCGGCCGGGGTCCGACCATTGCGGGAAAGGACCTATCTTTACGGCCGGGCTGGTGTTGGTGAGATCCGGGCGAACCTTGGGGTTCAGCGCGCCCGCGGACACGGCCAGCGCGCGGTAGAGACCGTAAGCGCCACCATGTGCGCCGATCACGTTGCGGTCCCCGGGGCGTGTCACCGTGCCGATGACTGGGCCACGTTCGGCGGGTTCGGACGCGCCCCAGTGGATCGGAAATCGGCGCGAGGCGGCACCGGGTTCGGGATGCGAAGTCAGGCGAATATGCGTCGTACTGTTTGACCTGGACATGCGTAGCTGTCTCCAGCGACCGTCTGAGAATCACGAAGGCCCCTCAATGAGGGGCCTCGCCGGACTTCGACGATCAGCATCGTCGCGCTGGCACCCATGGCTGTCAATGGTCGTGGGACTTTCGCGGTAAAATTCGCGTCATGCCGATAAATGCAAAATTCAGATTCGATCAATCATGTGGCAAATCGGCTGCATCCGGGCCGCACTGCTCATGTTACAATCATTTCGAATTTTGCTTGATGGTTGAAACACATGAAACTCATCTCCGCGACACTTGCCGGCGCCCTTCTTTCTGCATCGCTGGCCGCTGCGGCTGACCTTCCAGTGCGTAACTATCCGATTCGGCAGACGCCCCTGCCCGTCTTCGCCTGGACGGGATTCTACGCGGGCGCGCAGATCGGCGCGGCGTGGCAGCGCGACCAATTGACTGAAACGAACCCGTGCAACCCTTGCACTCCCGATGTCGTGCGCGGGCACGGCGCGGGCGTTCTCGGCGGAGTTCACGCGGGTGCCAACTGGCAGACGGGCGCGCTCGTGTTCGGACTCGAGGGCGATCTGGAGCTGACCGATCTACGGTCGCGCACCGTCTATCCGTCGAGTACACCGGATGCATTCAGCTCGCATATCGAATGGCAGGGTTCCTTCCGCGGGCGGGTGGGGTACGCCATCGACCGGCTCCTGATCTATGCGACCGGCGGCCTCGCTTTCGCTGATATCCGGCACAGCTACGACAGGTTCGATCTCACTCCCGGCCCGAACCCCTTCTATACACTAGGAGCGACAGAGAGCATGTCACGTGTGCGGACGGGCTGGACGCTCGGCGGCGGACTCGAATATGCGTTCACCAACGCCTGGTCGGCGACCATCGAATATCGCTACACGGACTTCGGCCGCGCGACAGACGTTCCCGCGATCTACAGCGTGTTCAATACATTCTCCGAACACCATCGCGAGACGCAGCAGGCCGTCCGCACCGGCGTCAGCTACAGGTTCTGACACCCCGACCTTTGCGGGGCGTGCCTTGTCTTCCTTCAATCATCACCGCCGCTGCAATCGCTACCGCGATTGCGCCATTGCAGCGTATAAGGAAGAACATGCGGATGAGCCGGGTTGCCGGCGCATCACAGAACGGGAGACTTCATGGGTTGGTTTCTGGCAGCTGCCGTCTTATTGCTGACCGCTGCCCTCGTGCTGCGAACCTCCTCCCCCCGCAAGGCACTGGCTGTCGCTGGCGTTGCGCTTCTCTCGATCGTCGGCGCAGTTCTCGCGTTCCTGCTCAGCGATCCGCAGGGGCGCGCGCGTTCGACCGCGATTGCGCCTGGCGAGATCGTCCTGAGCGACGTAATCCTGAGCACCGATCGCTACGGGCGGCAGCTGAGCGGAGACATCACCAATTCATCGGACCGGCGGCTGAAGACCGTCACGCTGCGGCTGACGTTGCGCGACTGCGTGCCGGACCAGCCCTGCCGCGAGGCCGGCGAGGAGATGGAGCAGGTTTTTCTGGCACTGCCTCCGGGGCAGACGGTACATTTCTCGGTGCTGGTGGCTCGTGCCGGGCTCAAGCTCAAGGGCGAGCTGAAATGGAACGCCGAGGTGGCCGACGCCGTGGCGGACTTTTGAGTCTGGAAGGAACGCTAACGCCCTCTCGCATGCGAGACATTTGCATAGACCGCGCAGACCGGAGTTTTTGACGAAACAGCGTGCGCGTCTCCCTCTCCCTGTGGGGAGGGCGACGCGCCAAGCGCCGATGAGTCACCTACTCAGGAATGTAAACCTCGCCCTTCATGATCGGGCGGCAGGTGCGCAGGATTCCAGCGCGCACGACTTGCGTGTCGGCGCCGGAGCCAGATGTCTGGAGCCGCACGTCGACCTGTCCTGACGGGTGCTCGATCCAGATGGTGCGCGGATTGCCCTCGGGGCGCTGCGCGAGTTCGTAGGCCACCGACCCCTCGACCATGCAGGCGGTGGCGACGCAGACTGCGCCCGTAACGGCATGGGCCGCGTGCAGCTTGTGGGGCGTCAGGTAGCGCGAGGTGATCGCGCCGCCGTCGCGCGGCTCGGACAACAGGCCGACCTTCGGGATGACGCTGTCGGTGACATCGCCGAAGCCCATCATGGCGCCGGCTTCCATGCGGATCTTCTCGATGCGGGCGAGCAATTCCTTGTTGTTGTCGATCTCCGCGCGGCCCTCAATGCCGGTGAGACCGAGGTCGCGGGCGCGCATGAGCATCATGGGCATGGCCACATCGAAGCAGGACACTTCCACGCCCTGAATGACATCGACGACCTTGCCGGTCGGCAGCATGGAGCCGGTCTTGGAGCCCACGACATCCATGAAGTTGAGGATGACCGGCGCAGCCGTGCCGGGCACGCCATCGATGGCTGCGTCGCCCTTGTAGGTCACGCGCCCGCCCGGAGTTTGAATAACCGCCTCGATCTTGCTCGACGTGTTCACATCATAGATGACGACCGCCGTCTCGCCGTCCTTGATCGGGACGATGCCCAATTCCAGCGCGAACGGCGCAACGCCCGACAGCATGTTGCCGCAGGACGGGCCGGTATCGACCACAGGCTTGTTGATGTCGACCTGGCAGAACAGGTAATCGACATCGACCCCCTCGCGCTGCGAGCGGGAGACGATGGCCACCTTGCTGGTCAATGTGTCGGCGCCGCCGAGGCCGTCGATCTGGCGCGGATCGGGCGAGCCCATGGTGGCGAGCAGGATGCGATCACGGGCCGCGATATCCGTGGGCAGGTCTTCCGCCCGGAAATAAGGGCCTTTCGACGTTCCGCCGCGCATCACCAAACAAGGTATGGAAACATGGTCCCGCATGATCGCCTCTGGCTCCCTTGCGGCGCGGGGTCTTGCCACTCGCGCCTGATGAGGGATCGTTACAACCGCCCCAGACCAAGCGCAAGCACCTGCCACCCGGCACCGGTTACGCTGCTGCGTAACGCGCGAATTCGGCGCGCAGCAGGCGCTGGAAGTCGATGGCGAGCGCCGACGGCGGCGCGTTGCTGCGAGACAGGATGCCGATGGTTCGCGTGACCTTCGGCTTGACCAAGGGAAGGGCCACGAGGTCCGCCTGCGGAAGTGCGTCAACGGCGATCCTTGGCGTGATCGCCAGGCCGATGCCCTCGCGCACCATCATGAAGGCTGTCATCGTGTGCTGGACCTCATAGGTCCAGTGCAGCCGCTCGCCGCGCGTCCCGAGCGCTTCATCGACGATGACGCGGTTCGCCGTCTGCTGGCTCACGCGGATCAGTGGATGGTCGGCTAGTTCATCCCATGACACCGACGCCTTTCTGGTCAGGACGTGCCCACGGGGACAGACCAGCAGATAGGCCTCCGTCAGCAAGGCTTCCGTCGCCAGGTCCCAGCGGTTGGCCGCCAGGATCGTGATGCCGAATTCGGCTGCGCCCGAGGCGACGATCTCACCGATCTCCGAGGCGGAAATATCAAAGACACGGACGGTGGCGCGCGGGTGGCGCTTCTGAAAGGCCGCCAGCACGGGCGGCAGGACGCGGAAGGCGATGGTGGGCAGGCAGGCGAAGGCCATCCTGTCCTCGCGGTCCCGATTGCGCTCGCGGATCATGTCGAGATGACCCTCGACCTCGCCGAGCAGTTCGCGGGATCGAGGCAGGAGATCCGTGCCGGCTTGCGTCAGGGCGACCTGCCGGGAGGTGCGCGTGAAGAGCTGGACGCCGAGACTGTCCTCGAGCTTGCGCACCCGGTGGCTGACCGCAGTCTGCGAGAGGTTCAGGTGGGCCGCGGCACGCCGAAAGCTTCCGACGTCGGCAATGCTGATGAAGGCCTCGAGACCCAGGAAATCGATCTTCATGCGCGAAGGCTCCCCGAGCAGATAGATGAATTCAATATTTCAGACGACGCAAAAGGTCCATTTGATTCATCCTTCGCGCTGCGTCAGAAAGGCAGCTGAAGCACCGGACCACCGGGCCAGAATTACTTTGGAGGAACGATGCGCGGCATCAGCATGGACCAGTCCCTGTCCATTATTCTCAAGACCTTCGAAGAAGCCGACGAGATGAACGCCCATGCGCTGGCGGCCATCGTGCTCGACGCGGGCGGTCGCGTGAAGGCGTTCCTGAAGCAGGACGGCGCTTCCCTGATGCGGTTCGAGATCGCGCGCGGCAAGGCCTTCGCGGCGCTCGCTCTCCATCGTTCCTCGCGCATGGTGCTCCAGAAGGCCCGCGAAAAGCCGCCGTTCATGGATACGATGCGCGAGATCGCAGACGGCCCGATCTTTCTCGAAGCGGGTGGGCAGATCATCCGTGACGAACATGGCGAAGTGATCGGCGCGATCGGCGTGACGGGCGACGTCAACGAGGTCGACGACATCTGCGCCATCGCGGGCATTCGCGGCGCGGGCCTCATGTCCGACGAATGTTTCGACGAGAAGCGCCAGAAGGAGTTGAACATCAAGAACGGCCCGCCCATCGTGGACCCGCGCAAGTAATCAGTTGGTGCACAGGCGGGAGACGACCATGAGCGATGTCGCGACGAAGCGGAAACGATTCCGGGCGCTGCTGGCCGGGCAGGAATGCCTCATCCCGGCATCCATCTACGATCCGCTCTCCGTACGCGGCGCAGAGGAACTCGGCTATGAGCTCGCTTTCATGGCGGGTTCGGTCGCCTCGCTCGCCATTCTCGGTGCGCCGGATCTGGTTATCATCACCCTGAGCGAGCTGGTCGAGCAGGCGCGGCGCATCGCGCGTGCGACCACCCTGCCCTTCTTCCTCGACGCGGACCATGGCTTCGGCAATGCCCTGAGTGTCATGCGCACAGTGCAGGAACTCGAGGCCGCCGGCCTTGCGGGACTGACGATCGAGGACACCGCGCTGCCCCTGGGCTTCGACCAGAAGGGCGGCGCGCCGCATTCGCTCGCCGAGGGGCTGGGCAAGATGAAGGCGGCGCTCTACGCCCGCGAAGATCCCGATTTCGTCGTCATCGGACGCTCGGGTTCGGCTGCGAGCACGGGGCTCGAAGATTGCCTCACGCGTGTCGCCGCCTATCAGGACGCGGGGGTCGATGCGATCTTCCTCTCGGGGCTCAAGACGCGCGAGGAGATCGAAGCGGTCGCGAAGATCTGCCGCGTGCCGCTGCTGCTGGGTGCCGTGCCTTCCAGCCTGCGCGACGCGAAGCTGCTCGCCGCCCTTGGCGTTCGCGTGCTCATCACCGGACACCGCCCTCATGCGGCCGCCGTGCGCGCGACCTATGAGATCCTGCGCGACGCGCGTGCGGGTGTGCTCGGCAAAGCGCCGGAGGAGGAGGGACAGTTGCTGGACCGTCTCAGCCACAAGCAAGCATTCGCCGATTTGCGGAAGCAATTCCTGACCACGCAGGGCGTCACAAAGCCGGAGCGCACATGAAGAAGATCGTCGTCAGCACCTTCCCGAATGCCAAGGCGCTGCCGCTGTGGATTGCTGCCTCGCAAGGGTTTTTCAGCCAACGCGGGCTCGATGTCGAACTGCACGAGACCGAGAGCTCGAAGCTGCAACGCGAACGGCTCGCAGCAGGAACGATCCATATCGCGCAAGCTGCCGTGGACAATGCGCTGTCGATGATGACGGACGGGCTCGATGTGCTCATCGTCATGGGCGGCGAGAGTGGCATGAACGACTTTATCGTACAGCCCGGGATCACGTCCTTCGAAGATCTGCGCGGGCGCACGCTCGTGGTGGACGCTCCCGATACGGCCTATGCGCTGCTGGCGCGCAAGATGCTTGCCCAGCATGGGCTCGTCTACAATGTGGACTACTGGCTGAAACCGGTCGGCAATGCGAGCCGGCGCCTGGCCGCCATGATCGAGAGCACGGAGAATGCGGGCGGCGTGCTCAACCCGCCCTACTCGGCGGAAGCGCAATTGCGCGGCATGCACAGCCTCGGCCGGCTCGTCGATCACCTCGGCCCCTATCAGGCGGGCGGCGCTTTCGTGCTGCGCGGCTGGGCTGAAGCAAACCGCGATCTGCTCGAAAGCTACATGGCCGCCTATGTCGAGGCGCTGCGCTGGCTGCGTGACCCGCTGCACGGCGGCGCAGTCGAACACATGCTGATCAACAGGCTTGGCCTGACGCACGAGATCGCAGCCGCGACGCGGCTCGAGCTGCTGGAGCCCGCCTTTGGCTTCGCCATCGACGCCCGGCTCGACAGGACCGGGTTCGACAATGTGCTTGCCACGCGCGCGGCGACCGAGGGCGAGCATCCCCGTCTCGCAGATGTGCGGAGCTTCATCGACGAAAGCTATTACGATCGCGCACTGGCATCGCTCAACGCACAGACTCCGAGGTGAACATGGCCCATGACCCCATGGACGAATCCTCCGTTCCGCTCACACTGGACGACTTCCTGCGGCCCTCGCAGGCGGCGCTGGTCATGTGGGACTTTCAGAAGGGTCTTGCAGGCAAGGCGCTGAACGTCGACCGGATTCGTACTGCGGCGCAGGGACTTCTGGCCGGTGCGGAACGCAATGGCGTGCCCGTGATCTGGAGCCGTCACGTTCTCCCGCCGCTCGAATTGACGTGCGGCCCGTTCCTGCTGTTCCTCATGAAGAAACAGAAGGTCGATCATCCCGACAAGCTCGCACCCTCCATGCAGGAAGGCATGGAAGAGACCGAGTTTCTCGATGGACTCGCCCCTGCCCCTCACCACATCGTCATCCCAAAGAGCCAGCCCTCGCTGTTCGTCGACACGCCGTTCGACCTGCGGCTGAAGAGGCTCGGCGTGAAGACGCTCGTGCTCGCCGGTGTCGCCACCGACATCGGCATCGAGTTCACGGCGCGCCACGCCGCCGCGCTCGGCTATTATTCCGTCATCGCCGAAGATGCGACCGGCTCCTACACGGCACAGGCGCAATCGCGCAGCCTCGACTTCCTTCGCTCATGGACAAGTCCGGTCACGACCGCTGCCGAGATTTGCCGGAGCTGGGACACTAACCGCGACGCCCACTAGAGCGCGCGAGTCAGACTACGGCCGCCGAGGCCCGGGAGGACAATACGATGAACACGCAGAAGATGCGATGGACCAAGGCTGCGCTGGCATTCGGCGTGGCGCTTACCACAAGCGCAGCGCAGGCGCAGACCGCCGTCGAAAAGTTCTACGCCGGCAAGAACGTGGACTTCCTGATCGGCTCAGCGCCGGGCGGCGGTTACGGCATCTATGGCACTCTGCTCTCGCATCACATCGGCAAGCACCTGCCTTCGAACCCGCATATCGTGGCGCGCAATCTCGATGGGGCGGGCAGCCTGACGGCGACGAACCTGCTCTACAACAAGGGCGCCAAGGACGGCACCGCCTTCGGCGCCATCTTCATGGGCGCTGTCATGGAGCCGTTGATCGGCGACAAGGCAGCGACCTTGTTCGATCCACGCAAGCTCATCTACATCGGCAGCGCCAATCGCGAGACGAGCATCTGCATCGCCTGGCACACGTCGGACATCCAGACGTTCGACGACGTGTTTACAAAGGAACAGATCATCGGCACGTCTGGGGTAACCTCGTCCATTCGGCAATATCCGACCGCGCTCAACAATGTGCTCGGCACGAAATTCAAGATGATCACCGGCTATCCGGGTTCGCGCGAAGCAGCGCTCGCCATGGAGCGCGGCGAGACGGCCGGCATGTGCGGCATCCAGTGGTCGAGCTTCATCAGCAATTACCAGGAATGGCTCGACTCGAAGAAAGTGCGCATTCTCGTGCAGATTTCCTCGCCTGCGGGCGACCCGACGCTCAACAAGATGGGCGTTCCGACGATCTGGAAATACGTGAAGAACGATACCGACAGGCGGACCCTCGCGGTCATCTTCAACCAGGCTGAATTCGGCCGCCCCTATGTGCTGCCGCCGGGGGTTCCCGCCGATCGCGTCGCTGCCTTCCGCAAGGCGTTCGACGAAACCATGAAGGACCCGGAGTTCCTGGCCGAAGCCGCGAAAACGAAGCTGGGCATAGACCCCGTCTCGGGCGAGGATGTGCAGAAAATGGTCGAGGAGATCTACGCAACGCCGGAAGCCGACGTCGAACGCGCGCGCGCCGCGCTGAAGTAAGGGGTGTTGCCCTTCTCCCGTTGGGAGAATGTGACCGTCAACGGCGGATGAGGGGTTACGGTCTCTAACGTGAGACTCCGAAACCCCTCATCTGTCTGCTCCGCAGACATCTTCTCCCACCGGGAGAAGAGGGCCGCGTTCGCTTTACTTACTTCTCGAAGCTGACCTGATAATCCTTGACCAGGAAGTTCCGCACCCATTCACGCGCTTCCGGCGAGATGGTGGTGGCCGCCTTGAAGAGTTGCTCGCCCGGCTTGTCTGTGAGTTCTTCATACTCGCCGATCAGCTCGTCGCGCTTCTCGATGTATTCCGGATCCTTGACCATCTGGCGCACGGCGGCGCGGTAGGCCTCGACGATATCGTCCGGCGTGCCCTTGGGCAGGACGAGAAGCTTCTGGCCGGGAAAACCGGCGACGAGGAAGGCGCGGAAGGCTTCCCATTCGATGCCCGACGGCTTCTTGCCCATCGCGATCTCATAGGCTTCCTCGAAATGCGGCAGTTCCGGGAAGTTCGGATCGCGCGCGAGGTTGCCGTGCTCGTCGAGCACGCCCCAGCTGAAGAGCGGCACGGCATCGCCGCTCTTCACCAGCGCCTGGGCGCTGCGCAGATAGGCCGACGTCGTCTGGTAGTCGATGTCCATCTCGCCACGTTCGAAGGCGAGGCGTCCTTCGCCGCGTCCGGGGAAGCCGACGACGTGCTGCACGACGAGGCCAAGCAGGCGGAAGCCGAGCAGAGGCACCATGTCGAGCGAGGTGAGGCCCTGGCTCGCATAATGGAGTTTCGTGCCCTTCAGCTTACCCAGGTCGCTCAGCGTCTTCACGCCGAGCTTGGAGCTGAGATAGGCCACGCCGCCCGTGGGCGCCGCGAGAACGAGCTTCCAATCCTTGTAATCGTATTTCACGCGCGGTTCGCCGAGCAGATACGGGAACTGCGTCGAGCCCGACGTGCCGAGAATGGTCAGGCCGTCGGGCTTTGCGGTGACGGCAAAGATGTTGCTGCCGGAAACGGAGCCGCCACCCGGCTGGTTCTTGACCACGACCGCCGGCTTGCCGGGAAGATACTTCTGCAGGAGCGACGCATTGAAGCGGCCCCACACATCCGAGCCGCCGCCAACGCCGAATGGGATCACCATCGTGATGGTCTTATTCGTGAAATCCGCAGCGGCGAAGCTGGGCTGGGCCCAGCCGGACAGAAGGGCTGCGGCGGCGCTGGCCACCATCAGAGACCTGCGATTCATTCCTAACCTCCCGAACGCGTGTTGTATCAGGCGCTAACGAGCGCCTTCACTTATCTAGATACGACTATCGTCGGACAAAACGAGGGCTTTGAGAACCGATCTTTAGTCGTACGGTGAATGCGCGACCGGGCGGAAGACCGTCGAATCGGAGCGGATGCCGTTTGCCCTTGGCTTATCCGCATGTTATCCGGCGCGTCCACCTTCGGGAGGCCTTGGTGACACAGATCGATCTCTACAAGGGCGCCCCGTCGCCGTTCTGGACTTTCTCACTCGCGGTTTATGGCCGCAAGGGCGTGCCCCCCGCCTGCCTGATGCTGCAGGACGAAGCGGGTGTCGACGTGAATGTGTTGCTCTTCTCCCTGTATCTGGGCAGCAAGGGCCGGTCCCTCTCCGTCGACGACGTGCGGGCGATGGTGGACACGATCGAGCCCTGGCGGCGCGACGTGGTTGTCGTGCTGCGCACCGCGCGTCGCGCATTGAAGGAGCCGCCGTCTCCCTTTGAAGGCCCGGCCGTCGAGGCGCTGCGCAAAGCTGCAAAAGCCGCCGAACTCGAAGCCGAACGGATCCAACAGGAGATGCTCTTCGTAAGCTTCCCATTGGAAAGCACAGGTAGAGCCGCGGCGGATGCCGCCGAGGCTTGCAAGGGTAATGTCGAGGCCTACAGACTGCTGCTCGGCGCCACATTCGATGGACCGGCTGTCGCGACCCTCATCGAGGCTGTCGCGGCCACCTTATCCGCATCCAGGGGGGAACACGCGTGACCGAGACCGTGGCGAAAGCCGTCCACCCCAAGCGCCTCATCGTCGGCATCAGCGGCGCTTCCGGCATCGTGTTCGGCATGCGCATGCTTGAGACCCTTCGCAGGCTAGAAATCGAGACGCATCTCATCATCAGCAAGGCTGCCGAGATGACGCTCGTCTACGAGACGGACTGGAAGGTCAAGGACCTGCGCGACCTCGCCCACGAATATCATCCGATGAGCGACATCGGTGCGAACATATCCTCGGGCTCGTTCAAGACGCTAGGCATGGTGATCGTGCCCTGTTCCGTGCGCACCATGAGCGAGATCGCGACGGGGGTGACGGGTTCGCTGATGAGCCGCGCCGCCGACGTCGTACTCAAGGATCGCCGCCGCCTCGTGCTGGCCGTGCGCGAAACGCCGCTGCACACGGGCCATCTGCGCACCATGACGTCCCTGTCGGAAATGGGCGCCATCATCGCGCCGATCATGCCGGCCTTCTACAACCGGCCGCAGACGCTGGACGACATCATCGACCACACTGTCGGGCGCCTGCTCGACCTGTTCGACATCGACGCGCATATGGTCAAGCGCTGGAAGGAAGAAGGCGATCCGCTGCGCGATTAACGCGCCGCCCGCATGACGTGGCTTGCCGCGACGAGTGCCGCCAGCAGCAGGCCGATCGCGGCGAGCAGGATTTCCGTCATCCGGTAGCCGCCCGAGGCGACCACGAACGAGAGCGGAAAAGGCATGCCGTAGAGGCCTGCGTAGAAGATCGCCGTGATGACCGCCTGCGGGCCCGCACGACGGGCCGGATCGAGCCCCTGGCTGATCCAGGCCGAGACCACGGGATAGAGCACGCTGGATCCCAGTCCAAAGGCGACCGCGCCGACAATGACCACGGGAATCAAGGCCCCTGCCACCGCGAGCAGGACCAATCCGAACCCCATCAAGGACAGCCCGCCTGCGACAAGCACGCGCGGGTGGAGCCGATGCAGGACCGAACCTCCGACGCGGCTGAGCGCCGTCGCGATGGTCGAAGGGATGAAGAAGATTGCCAGCGCCACGCCGCGCAACTGAAGATCGGGCGGCAGGAACGCCAGGCTGTATCCATGCAGCAATCCGCCTGCGAAAAGGGCGCAGAGCGGAAGTGCGAAAGTGCGCCGGAGGGCGGCGGAAAAATCGAGCCCCTGCGACTTTGGCTTGCGGAGCGGGCGCAGACCTATCGTGAGCGCGAGCCCAGCCAGCGCGGGAGCGAGAGCCGCGAGGAAGAATGTCGTGACGCCATAGCGCTCCAGGACGAACTCGCCCATCGCCGGGCCGAGCGCATAGGAAAACGGAATGAGCGACGAGAAGGTGATCACGAGGCCCAGAAATCGCACCTGATTGAGGCGACTCTGACCATAGGTCATGAGTGCCGGGAGATAGAGCCCGAAGCCGAGGCCGTGCACGAGGCGCGACAGGAGGGCGAGCCCGAAACTGTCGCTCGTGAGCGCGAGGCTTCCGAAACCGAGGATCATGAGCACGATGGCCAGGCGCGCCGTCCAGAGCGCACCGAGGCGCGACGACACCGGCCCGGCCACCACCGTCATGACGAGGACGGGCACTGCGAACAGCGACAGCAGCAGGCCGATTGTATGCAGGCTATGACCGGCGCGCGCGAAGACAATGGAGAGCAGCGCCATATGCGCGTTGAGAAGGGATGCGAGAAGCCCGGCGATTCCAAACCGGATGAACTCCCGGCGTCCCCGAGCGTCGATGAAGCCGGCGGCACGCGCCACTTCATCGGAGTTGGATGTCACGCCTTCTTTTCCCAACGGCCCTCGTCGGTCTGCTGGAAGTAAGACAGCGCCGCGCCCTGCCCCTTCAGGGCTTTCCATTGCGCGCGGGCCAGCGTGAGTTCGGCCTCGTTATTGCCGTCGAACATGAGGACGAGGCGCTCGTAGACGCCCGCGGCATCCGCGAGGACGGGTGCGATCTCCGCGCCTTCGACGAAGAAGCGGATCTGCGCACCGTTGGGGTTTTCGAGCCCGTTCGTGAGGTAGATCGGCTGAAATTCCGGATCCCCGTCGCGCGCCATGCCGTGCGGCAGGAAGCTTTCGTCCGAGAAGGTCCACAAGGCTTCGTTGAGCGCGACGCAGCGTTCTTCCGTCACGGTCTGGAGCACGACATTCCAGCCGCGTGCCACCGAGCGCTCGAGAAGCACGGGCAGCACGCGCTCGAGCGGCTGCATCTGCAGATGATAGAAGGAAATCTCGACAGGAGGAGTTTCGCTCATATCGTCAGCCGCCGCTGCCGACGATGACGAGCGTGCGCTCGCTGCTGGTCCAGATCATGCCCAGATCCGAACCGCCCTCGTGATACTCGGTCTTGCCGGCCACGACGACATCCCCGCGCTGGTCGGAGGCGCGCAGATAATCGGCGGCCTCGTGGCTCATGGTGCGGACGGCGGCGGCCGCGCGCGTGGCGGGCCAGCCGAGCGCTGCGCGCAAGGCTGCGTGCAGCACGCTGTCGAAGCGGGCGAGCGCCGGCGCATCGGCAGGCATGGCGATCTTCACCTCGAAGCGCAGCAACTTCTCGCCGTTGCACTGGAGCAAGCCGTCGATCCGGGAGTTCGTGACGAGATCGAAGAACTCGCCGGACTGGCCGGAGCGCGAAACGACGAGCGGACGCACGAAGCTGGCGCCGACATCAGGTACTTCCTTGACGAAATTCGTCTGAAATGCGCTGCAGCCGGACGCCGCGCGTGCGGAACCGTTTCCCGCGACTGCGAGAAGACCGGCCAAAAGCGCGATGCCGATCCGGCAGCGTCGCGGTGCGAGCAGACGTGTCACGAGCCTCTCCGTCAGCCTTCGTAATGATCGGAGACAAGGCGGTCGAGCAGACGAACGCCCCAGCCCGATCCCCAGCTCTGGTTGATGTCGGTTGTCGGGGAGGCCATCCCGGTGCCCGCGATATCGAGATGCGCCCACGGCACATCGTTGACGAAGCGCTGCAGGAACTGTGCCGCCGTGATGGACCCCGCATGGCGCCCGCCGACATGTTTCATGTCGGCAAATTTCGAGTCCAGCAGCTTGTCGTAGGCGGCGCCCAGGGGCATGCGCCAGACCTTCTCGCCGGTCGCCGCGCCGACATCCGTCAGGCGCGTGCTCAACTCGTCGTCGTTGGAGAATAGTCCAGCGTATTCGGAGCCCAGCGCGACCAGGATTGCGCCGGTGAGTGTCGCCAGATCGATCATGAACTGCGGCTTGTACTTGTCCTGCACGTACCAGAGCACGTCGGCGAGGACGAGGCGGCCTTCCGCGTCGGTGTTGATGATCTCGATGGTCTGCCCGGACATCGCCTTGACGATGTCGCCGGGCCGCTGCGCCTTGCCGTCAGGCATGTTCTCGACAATGCCGATCGCGCCTATCGCGTTCACCTTCGCCTTGCGGGCGGCCAACGCATGCATCAGGCCGACGACGCAGGCCGCGCCTGCCATGTCTCCCTTCATGTCTTCCATGCCGGCAGCGGGCTTGATCGAGATGCCGCCGGTGTCGAAGCACACACCCTTGCCGACGAAGGCAATCGGCTTCGTCTTGGCATTCTTGGCGCCGTTCCAGCGCATGATCGCCACGCGGCTCTCGAATTCGGAGCCCTGCCCCACGCCCAGCAAAGCGCGCATGCCGAGTTTGTGCAGGGCCTTCTCGTCGAGAATCTCGACCTCGACGCCAAGCTTTTCGAGTTCCTTGACGCGGTCGGCGAAAGCGGCTGGATAAAGAACATTCGGCGGTTCGTTGACAAGCGTGCGGGCGAAATTCACGCCATCGGCCACAGCCTCACGGCTGCGCGCCTCGCGCTTGGCGGCAGACGGATCCTGGACCGCGATGGCCACGCGCGACGCGACATCGCTCTTCTCGTCGTCGTCCTTCTTCTTTGTCTTGTAGAGATCGAACTTGTAGGCGCGAAGGCGCATGCCCAGCGAGGCGTCAGCCGCCGCCTGTTCGGGAGCCTCCGGCGTTTCCGGCAGGTCGAAAACGACAGTCGCACGCGCGACTCCGTCCAGCTTGCCCATGATGGCTCCGCCGAGCGAAACGTAATCGGGCGCGGCGGGAGCGTCCTTGCCCGGCTTCTTCGCCGTGCCCAGGACGAGCAGCCGGTCCACCGGCAATCCCGTCGGGGCGATCAGGTCGAGCACCGATCCGCTGCGTCCCTTGAACTTCGCCGTCCCGGCCGCGCGCGTGACGAGTTCCACCGCGTCGCCAAGAATGCTGCGCGTCACCTCGGACATGGCGAGATCGGCGCCCGCGAGCACGACCAGCGTCCCGCCGCCCTTGCCGGACTTGCCCTTCGACGTCGGAGCGGCATCCTTCAGAGCGACGAATTCGATTTGCACGGGTTCGGCCATAAGGTCCTCACGCTGGATCGGCTTCCGCGGGTCCCTGCCTCAGGCCTTCCGCGTCCGCATCATGTGGACCCGAAGTGCCATGCGCAAGACGCCCTTTGCAAGCGCCATCCGCCCTCCCGAACAATCCCCGTGAATTTTCCGTCTCTCTCCCGCCCTCAAAACGCCGCGAGCCGCCGCGAGAGTGTCGCTTGAGCCACGGTCGCGCAGCTTCATGACGAGGCCGCAACGGAAGCCGCGACCGGCGCTTGCTAGGTCCGGGCGGAATGTTTAGCCATCGGGGTCACGACCATGAGGATTGCGGGTGCGAGTCGGTGTTCACGGCTCCGCGTGCTTCGTCCAGAGTGTCGATTGCAAGCGTTCCGGTCGCAAGCGTTCCGGTTAATTTTTCTGAAGTCTGCAAACCGGCTCACGTGATGTCCATCGTCGAAGGCTACATATTCCGGACGTCGCTGGTGGCTTTTCTGGCTGCGCTTGGCCTGTTGACGGGGATTGTCTGGCTGACCCAGGCGCTGCGGCAGGTCGATCTTCTGGCAACCAAGGGTCAGACGCTGCTCATCTTCCTGGCTGTCACCGGCCTGACGATTCCCTCGCTCGTCATGGTGATCGCGCCGATAGCCCTGTTCATTGCCGTGATCTACACACTCAACAAGCTCAACAGCGACAGTGAACTCATCGTGATGAGCGCGTCAGGGATGTCGCCTTCCAAGCTTCTGCGGCCATTCGCGGTGCTGACAGTCCTGGCGACCCTCCTGGTCGCAGGCACGTCGCTCTGGGCGATGCCGGCGAGCTTCCTCGAAATCACCAGCCTGTTCACGAAAATCCGCGCGGACATGCTCACTCGCGTCGTGCGCGAGGGCCAATTCGTGACGCTCGATAAGGGCTTCATCTTTCACTATCGCGAGAAAGGCGCCAATGGCGGCCTCTTCGGCCTGTTCATCCAGGATCGCCGCGACCCCGCTCATATCTCGACCTACATCGCGGAGGCGGGGCGAACAATCGAATCGGGAGCGCAGAATTACCTCGTCCTCGAGAAGGGCAGCGTCCAACGCCAGTCCAGCGACAGCCGCGATCCGGCCATCGTTGTCTTCGAGCGCTATGCCATCGATCTCGCACAATTTGCGCACGATGCCGACGGCGCACCCCTGCGCCCGCGCGAGCGTTCGACCTGGGATCTCATCAACCGCGACCCGGCGGACGAATATGTGAAGAACAACGAGGGCCGCTTCCGGCAGGAGTTGCACGACCGCTTCGTCAATCCGCTCTATGCGATTGTCTTCGGCATGGTGGCTTTCGCCGCGCTCGCCCAACCGAAGACCACCCGCCAGGGTCGCGGCGCGTCGGTTGCCGTCGCAATCCTCATCGTGCTTGTGCTTCGCGTCGCGGGCTTTGGCGCTTCTGCGCTTCTGGTAAAGTTTCAAGCCGCCCTGTTTCTCGCCTATGGCGCGCCCCTGGCCGGATTGCTGCTGGCTTGTTTTTACGCCTTCGGTCCCGACAGGCGCGCGCTGCTGCTCCGGCTCCAGGCGCTCATCCCAGCGCTCGCGACCGCGGGAGGGCGGCGCGCATGATCGGACCCACGCTCGGCCGCTATCTGTCGCTACGCTTCACCAAGACGATCCTTGCTGTCTTCGGCACCATCTTCCTGCTCATCTACCTGATCGATTTCGTCGAAATGCTGCGACGCTCGGGCGACATCCCCGGCGTGACAACGGCCTATGTCGCCCTCCTCACGCTGATGCGCGTTCCCTCCGTATCCGAGCAGGTCCTGCCCTTCGCTACGCTCGGCGGCGCGATGGTCGCGTTTCTGGGACTGACCCGGAAGCTCGAACTGGTCGTGGCCCGCGCCGCCGGCGTGTCCGTCTGGCAGTTCCTTGCCCCTCCGGTGATGATCGTCCTGCTGCTGGGGATCTTCTCGATCACTGTCTACAATCCGGTCTCGGCCCATCTGAAGCAGCGGGCGGATCTCATCGAGACCAAGTGGTTTGGACAGGCGGGCCGGTCGGGTTCAGACCCCGGCCTCTGGATCAGACAGCGCAGCGTCGATGGGCAGGCCATCATCCGCGCCGAGCAATCGAGCGCCAAGGGCACGCAACTGGGGAGCGTGACAGCCTTCGTCTACGATCTAGATGGACGCTTCAAGGAGCGAATCGAGGCCGCCACGGCCACTCTCGCGCCCGGTTTCTGGACGCTGGACGACGCGCGCATCTTCACGGCAGACCACGAACCGCGCCCGAACCCACACTATTTGTTGTCCACAAATTTGACGCCTGAACAGGTCACGCAGTCCTTCGTCTCGCCCGACGCCGTTCCCTTCTGGAGCCTGCTGGATCTCAGCCGCAGAACGGAAGCAGCCGGCCTCGACGCAACGGCGTACCGCCTGCGATTTCAAGCACTTCTAGCTAGACCCTTGCTATTGGTGGCAATGGTTCTCATTGCGGCGGCTTTTTCCTTAAGATTTTTCAGGTTTGGTGGAATCTCGAAAATGGTTTCGGGTGGCGTGGGCGCGGGCTTCGTGCTTTATGTTGCCACGAAGGTCGTGTCAGATTTGGGCGGAGCGGGCCTCCTGAGCGCCCCGGTCGCGGCGTGGTCGCCAGCTCTCGTGGGAAGCATGCTCGGTGCGTTGGTTCTTTTGCATCAGGAGGACGGTTGATGGGGCGGCGTTTTAGCCCCGTGGTGAGCCCGATGCTCATTTCGGAGCCCGTGAATGACAAGGCGCATGTGCGCGGTGCGATGATCCGCATCCGTCGTGCCGTCATGCATTTGCGCGCTGCATCCGCAGCCACCCTCGTCGCTGTCCTTTGCGCAGGCAGCGTCGCCGGCGGCAGCTTGCTCATGTCAGCACCCGCTAGCGCGCAGACCATGGCCGAGCGCCTCTCGCAGCGTGCACCCCAGAACGGCAAGGACCGCCTTCTCGTCCAGGCGAAGGAGCTGGTCTACAACAGCAAGGCCAATTCCGTCGGCGCACAGGGCAATGTGCAGCTCTATTATCAGGGGCGCGTCCTCGAAGCAGACAGGGTCACCTACGATCGCAACAACAGCCGCGTCTATGCCGAGGGCCATGCGCGGCTGACCGAGCAGGATGGCACGGTCGCTTATGCGGACAAGTTCGAACTCACCGACGATTTCAAGACCGGGTTTATCGACAGCCTGAAGGCCGATACCGCCGAACAGACGCATATGACGGCCGCGCGCGCCGAGCGAATCGGCGGCGAAGCGACGGTTCTCGAGAAGGGCACCTACACGGCCTGCGAGGCCTGCAAGAGCGATGCGACCCGCCCGCCGCTCTGGCAGGTGCGCGCCAAGCGCATCATCCACCAGAATTCCGAGCAGACCATTTATTACGAAGACGCGACGTTCGAGCTCTTTGGCCTGCCTATTGCCTACCTGCCCTATTTCTCGTCGCCGGACCCGAGCGTGAAGCGCAAGAGTGGCATGCTCGCGCCGCACTACGTCATCAAGGACTCCCTGGGCGTCGGTATCGCGGTGCCGCTGTTCTGGGCGATTGCTCCCAACATGGACCTGACGATGACCCCGACTCTTCTTAGTCGACAGGGTCTCTTGAGCGAAGCCGAATTCCGGCATCGCCTCGTGAACGGCTCCTACACGATCCGCGCGGCCGGCATTTTCCAGGCCGACCCCGGTGCGTTCGCGGCCGCGCCCTACGGGCCGGGCAGCCGCAGCTTCCGTGGCTCGGTTGACAGCAACGGCGAATTCTACCTGAACCAGAAATGGAAATTCGGCTGGGATGTGTCAGCCATGACCGACAAGTGGTTCAGCACGGACTACAAGCAGCCGCAGCAGAGCCTATCGAGCAATTATTTCCGCGAGCGGACCTCGCAGGTCTATTTGCGCGGACAGGGCGATCGCGGCTTCTTCGACCTGCGCGGATACCACTTCCAGGGCCTCTCGGCCTTCGACCGGCAGGATCAGCAGCCTCTCGTCGCGCCGGTGTGGGACTACAACAAGACCTTCGACCTCAGGCCGGAATCAAGCTGGGGAATCGGCGGGCAGTTCGAGCTCGACTTCAACCTGACGAGCCTGTCGCGTATGGCGGCAGCCTATCAGTCGATCCCGAACGCGCTCTACGATCCCACCTACCACCTGTTCGATATCTGCGCGACCTACACGCGGCACGATTGCCTGCTGCGCGGCATCGGCGGCGATTACACGCGCGCCACGATCAACGCATCCTGGAAGCGCCAGTTCATCGACCCGATAGGCCAGGTGTGGACCCCGTTCACCTTCGCGCATATCAACGGATCCTGGCTCTCGCTGAACAAGTCGAACACCTACAACGTGGGTGGCGCGATCATCACCAATGCCGACCAGGTCGCCTTCCTCGGATCCCAGACCGACACGTTCCGCGGCACGGCGAACGTCGGGACGGGTCTCGAATATCGCTACCCGCTCATGGCCCGGACCGGGTCCGTCACTCACGTGATCGAGCCGATCGCACAAGTGATCGTGCGTCCGGACGAGGCCACCAATCGCTCCCTGGTCAACGAGGACGCGCAGAGCCTGGTGTTCGACGACACCAACCTGTTCGAGTGGAACAAGTTTTCCGGCTACGACCGCTTTGAGGGCGGTACGCGCACCAACTACGGCGCTCAATATACGGCGAGCTTCGACGGGGGCGGCTATTTCAACGCTCTCGTCGGCCAGTCGTACCAGTTGGGCGGCCGCAATTCGTTCGCCTCGCCGGACGCTGCCAACGTCGGCCTGAGCTCGGGTCTGGACACGAGGGCGTCGGACTTCGTCACGCGCGCGGCGTTCGCGCCGAACACCAACTATAGCTTCATCGCCAAGGGGCGTTTCGACTCGCAGGACTACCATTTGCGCCGCCTCGACCTGATGGCAAATGCGCGATTCGGTGGGCTGGAAACCTCGCTTCAATATGCGCGCTATGAAGCGCAGCCGCTGCTCGGCTTCGCCGAGCGGCGCGAAGGCCTTTCGGCCTCGTCGAAGTACAAGTTCGACCAGAACTGGTACGTGACGGGCAATGTCATCTTCGATATGTCGCGCCATCTGTACAATACGACGCAGACCAACGGGGCACCCCTGTTTTCCCTCGCGGGTCTCGGAATGGGCGCCGGCTACACCGATGAGTGCGCCACACTCAGTGTGAACTACACGTCGATCTACCAGAATGGCGTCGGCGGCAATTCGCCAACGCGCAACCAGACGGTGCTGCTGCAGTTGCAGCTGCGTACCCTGGGTGACACCCGGATCGCATCCAGCCTCGCAAACGTCCGGGTTCAGGACGGATTGGGCCGCACCTACTGACGCCCCGAGGGGCCGATCGCCGACAGAAAGACCACATGCAGATTTCCCGTGCACAGCTGCGCCGTTCGTTCCTGCCAGTGGGAACGATTGCACTGTCCTTGCTGATGGGCGGCGTGATCGCGCCCGCTCTCGCTCAGGTGCTGGTTGCCACAATCAACGACAATCCCATCACCAGCTACGATCTCGAGCAGCGAATGAAGCTGCTGCGCGTGCTCAAGAAGCCCGCCACCCGCGACGCGGCGCTGGAGTCGCTGACCTCCGACAAGCTGCGGCTGAGCGAAGTGAAGAAATACGGAATCGTGCCCGGCAATTCCGAAATGGGCGGCGCCATTGCGAGGGTTGCTTCCGAGATCAAGGTTCCGGCCCAGACCCTCGCCTCGCAGGTGCAGGGCGCCGGCATTCAGGAAAGCAATTGGACCGACTATTTCAAGGCCGAGGCCGGGTGGGCGATCTATGTCCGCGCCATGAACAAGACGCTCGAGGTCAGCGAGCAGGAGGTTCGCGCCGAGTTGAAGAAGAAGGGCGGCAAGGCCGCCGTGCCGAATGAATTCACGATGCGTGAGGTCGTTTTCATCGTGCCCGCCAGCGCTGCCCCCGCCGCGCTGCAGACCCGGACGCGCGAGGCCGAACAATTGCGCATGCGCTTTACGGATTGCCAGAGTGGATTGGCTCTGGCGCGCGGTCTGACCGACGTCGCAGTCAAGGAGCAGTTCAGTCGCAGCGGCAATTCGCTGGGCGCAGACCTCCGCGACATCCTGGAAAAAACACCCGTCGGCCATCTGACACCTCCGCAGCGTGGCCCTTCAGGGATCGAGATGGTGGCCGTTTGCGCCAAGCGCGATGTGCGTGACGACGTCGTTGCCGGTGAGGATATCCGGCAGGAACTTCTCTCGAAGCGTCTCGATATCGCCTCCGCCAAGCTCTATGCAGAGCTCAGGTCGCGGGCCGTCGTCGTGAAGCGCTGACATGCATGCCGTCGCGCCACTGGCTCTCACGCAGGGTGATCCCTCCGGGATCGGACCCGAGATCGCGCTGAAAGCATGGCTTGCGCGCGACCTGGGCACGCCGGCCTTTTTCCTGCTGGCAGATCCGGCGCATCTTGCCCGTCAGGCGGCCGACCTCGGGCTGGCGGTGCCGATCGAGATCGTCACGCCGGCGACCGCCGCCTCGGTGTTCGAACGCGCCCTTCCCGTCGTGCCTCTTTCACAATCCGTGCGGGGCGTGCCAGGGCAGCCCGATCCTGCCGATGCGCCGATGACGATCGAGGCCATCGAGCGTGCCGTGGCACTTGTTCACGCAGGCGTCGCCTCAGCGCTTGTCACCAATCCGATCGCCAAAGAGGTTCTCTATGGCGTCGGCTTCCGGCACCCCGGCCACACAGAATTCCTCGGCGAACTCGCAGAGCAGCACTACGGCAGCACAGTGCTGCCGGTCATGATGCTCTGGTCGCCAGCCCTTGCAGTCGTGCCCGTAACAATTCATCTGTCGCTGCTCAATGCAGTAAAGGCGTTGACGACGGAACTCATCGTCGAGACGGCCCGGATCGTCGCGCGCGACCTGCACGACAAGTTCCGGATCTCGGCGCCGCGACTGGCGATTGCCGGCCTGAACCCGCATGCCGGCGAGGGTGGCGCGATGGGTCGCGAAGACATCGACGTCGTAAGCCCGGCGGTAGACATTCTGCGCGGCGAAGGGATCGACGCACGCGGGCCGCTTCCTGCGGATACAATGTTCCATGCAGCCGCGCGCGCGCTATGACGCTGCGCTGTGCATGTATCACGATCAGGCGCTGATTCCGATCAAGACCCTTTCCTTCGACAGCGCGGTCAATCTGACGCTCGGCCTGCCCTTCATTCGTACATCTCCCGACCACGGCACCGCCTTCGATATCGCCGGCAAGGGATGCGCCGATCCTGCGAGCCTTCGCGCTGCGCTGGCTCTTGCGGGCGTTCTGGCCGAGCGCGCACGGGCGGATGCGGGCTCGTGACAGACTTCGATGGCCTGCCGCCTCTGCGCGACGTGGTGCGCAAGCATGAACTCGCCGCCCGGAAATCGCTTGGGCAAAACTTCCTTTTCGATCTCAACCTGACCGGACGCATCGCACGCGCCGCTGGCCCGCTCGCAGGTGTCACGATCATCGAAATCGGCCCCGGTCCGGGCGGGTTGACCCGAGCGCTCCTGATGGAAGGCGCGCTGCGCGTGATCGCCATCGAACGCGACGAACGCTGCCTCTCCGCCCTCGCCGAGATCGCAGCTGCCTATCCCGGACGACTTGACGTCGTGCCCGGCGATGCGTTGACCGTCGATCTCGGAAAGCTGGTCGCGGATGCGCCGGGACCGGTGCGTATCTGCGCGAACCTTCCCTATAATATCGGCACAGCACTGCTTGTCGGCTGGCTTGAAACCGAGCCTTGGCCACCGTGGTTCGATCGCATGGTGCTGATGTTCCAGCGCGAAGTTGCGGAGCGCATTGTCGCGACACCCGCCCAGCGGGTCGATTACGGGCGGCTCGGCGTTCTCACGGGCTGGCGGGCCAGCGCGCGCATTCTGTTCGATGTGCCGGCGTCGGCTTTTACACCGCCGCCCAAGGTCACGTCCTCGGTCGTCGAACTCGTGCCGCGGCGCGAGCCCCTGCCCTGCGATCCGAAGATCCTCACCGCCCTGACGGCCGCGGCCTTCAACCAACGGCGCAAGATGCTACGGCAATCCCTCAAGGGGCTGTCGATCGCAGGCGTCTCCCTCGATGCGCTGGCGCTTCTGCAGCGGGCCGGCATCGAGGAAACGCGGCGCGCCGAAGAGATCGACGTCGCCGGGTTCGTCGCGCTGGCGCGCGCAGCCGGGGAAATGGCCCGCTCAGGCCTCGGAGAGTAGCTTCTCCACGAAGCTGGCGATGCCCTCGTCCGACCGTGAGCGCTTCAGGCGTTCGGCGACGAGGATGGACTTCACCTCGTTCAGCGCAGTCTGGATGTCCTCGTTGACGATGACGTAATCGTACATGGTCCAGCGGGTTATCTCGTTGCGCGCGTTATCAAGCCGCTTGGCGATCACGTCGGAGGCATCCTCGGCGCGGCGTTCGAGCCTGGCGCGCAGTTCGCGCATGGACGGCGGCAGGATGAAGATGGTGACGACATCCTTGGGCGCGCGCTTCAGAACCTGCTGCGTGCCCTGGTAGTCGATGTCGAACAACATGTCGCGCCCCTGCGACAGCACGGCCTCCACCGGCGAGCGCGGCGTGCCATAGAAATTGCCGTGCACTTCGGCGAATTCGAGCAGGTCGTCCTGTGCACGCATCCGCTCGAAATCGCCCTTTGCCTTGAAATGATAGTGGATGCCGTCGACCTCACTGGTGCGCCGTTGCCGCGTCGTGACCGAAATCGACAGGGTGAGATCGAGGGAATTGTCCTGCAGCAGGTCGCGCGTCAGCGTCGTCTTGCCCGCGCCCGAGGGCGAGGAGAGGATCAGCATGAGGCCCCGGCGTTGGATCGCGGCCGTGTTCTTGGGATCTGCCATGGTGCTCATTCGATATTCTGAACCTGCTCGCGGAATTGCTCGATCTCGACACGCAATTCCATGCCGATGCCAGTGAGGACGGGGTCGTTGGATTTGGCGCATAGCGTATTCGCTTCGCGGCCGAGTTCCTGGGCCAGAAAATCCAGCCGCCGCCCGACGGGCTGCTGGGCCAAAACGAGGTCGCGCCCGGAAACGATATGCGTCTTCAGACGGTCGAGCTCTTCACGAATATCGGCCTTTGCCGCGATCAAAAGAGCTTCCTGATGAAGGCGGGCGGGATCGAGCGCCTGGCTTGCCCCGATCAGTGCATCGATCGACTGCTGCAGGCGTGCACGCACTGCATCGACCTTGCGGCCCGGCGTCGCTTCGGCCGCGTCGGTCAGGCGTTGCATCGCACCGAGGCGCGCGTCGAGCACTTCGCCCAGAGCTGCGCCTTCCGTGATGCGGGTGGCCACCAGCTCGTCCAGCGCCTGCTCGAGACTGGCCAGAGCGGCAGCGCCGACCGCCGCGAGAGTGGCTTCGTCATCGGCCGTGTCAGTGACTTCAACGACGCCGCGCACGGCGAGCAGACCGTCCAGCGAGGCCGGCCCGATATTGCCTTCGACGGGCACTGCCGCGAGAGAGGCGACGAGCGTGCGCAGCAAGGTCTCATTGATACGTACCTGCGTCGTCGAAGTTTCGCGATGCAGGGTCAGGGTCGCGTAACACGTGCCGCGTCCGAGCCGCCTCGCAAGCCGGGCACGGGCATCCGTCTCGATCATGTCGAAGCCGGTGGGCAAGCGCAGGCGCAGGTCTAGACCCTTTGCATTCACGGCTTTGACCTCCCACGCCCAGCGGTAGGGGGAAAGGCTGCCCGTCGTGCGGGCGAAACCGGTCATGCTCTTGAGGGTCATGGCGTCATCGGGTCCGGGCCACAGATTCGGGCCTATCGAGAAGGTCGCACCATAGAGCGGCGAACCCTCGGCCTCAAGCCGCAGAGGTCTTAGCGGAAGCTCGGGACCGTCTTCGCCGAGTTCAGGTCCCAGCTCTTGTTCAGCAGCGGATCGAGCGCGGTGCCTTCCGAGGCATCGAGAATGCGCCGCTTGCCCTGGGTTGCACTCGGCTGAGCCTGCATGGCCAATGCACGCGTCTGGAGATCCGGATCCGCAGCCGGTTCGCTCAGATCCGTGTCGAAGCTTTTCAGGCCGAGCCTGGCTGCCCGCGCCTTCTGCTCGGCAAGCCTCTGCGGACTGACGGGATAGAGGGTCGGATCTGTCGGCGCCTCGTCGGAGGCGCTTTCAACCGGACCGTCGAGGACCGGGCGATCCGTCACACCCTTTATGTTGATACCCAATTCCTCGATGCCGGGGCCCATCGCGAAATTGGCGAGACCGCGCGAGGGAGCGCCCTTGGCCGCCTTGTCCTTCGGATCAGGCTTGCGCGCGTCGGCGGTCTTCGCTCCCGGTTTGCCCGCGACAGACTTTTCCACAACCTGAGGATTTGCGGGCCCTGCGAAGCCAAAGTATCCCGCAACCCCACTAGGGCCCATCTGAGGCAAGGCGCCGAACATGGGATGTGCACCGCTATCCGGCGGCGTCTCGAGCGCGCCGCGCTGGCCTTTCTTTGGAGCAGGCGCGGGCGTCGTCGGCGCGCTGGCCGGAGCACCGGCGTCGCCGGGTACGATCGCCGGCGCACGATCGACATCCCCAGGGGCGGCGTCGGTCCTGCTGTCCTTGGCGTCTTTCTCGATCTGGCGCCAGCGGCTCACGTTCCGCCCGTGTTGATCGAGCGTTTCGGCGAAGGCGTGCCCGCCTGTGCCGTCCGCGACGAAGTAGAGGTCCTTGGTGCGCGAAGGGTTGGCGACGGCTTCGAGCGCTGCTCGGCCCGGATTGGCGATGGGCCCCGGCGGCAGGCCGTCGATTACATAGGTGTTGTAGGCGGAAGGCTGGGTGATTTCGGCGCGCGTGATGCCACGGCCCAACGTGCCCTTGCCGCCGACCAGTCCATAGACGATCGTGGGATCAGACTGCAGCTTCATGCGCTTGGTGAGCCGATTGAGGAAAACCCCGGCGACGCGCGTGCGCTCGTCGGCCCGGCCGGTCTCTTTCTCGACGATGGACGCCAGCGTCACCAGCTCATAGGGCGTGCGCAGGGAGAGGTCTGGCGAGCGGCGCGACCAGATCTGTTCGAGCAGCTTGCGCTGTTCGTCCTGCATCTTGCGCAGCAAATCTCCACGCGCCATGCCGCGCGCGACACGGTACGTCTCGGGCAGGAGCAGGCCTTCCTTGGGGATATCCCGGATATCGCCGATGAGGACGTCGCTGTCTCGCAGGCGCTGGACGATCTGCTCGCTGGTAAGGCCTTCGGGGATGGTTATGGAATGCAGCACCTGCTTGCCCGACACGAGCGTGTCGATCACATCCCGCAGGCTCGCTTCACGCCTGAAGAGATATTCGCCCGCCTTGACGTTGCTGCGATTGCCTTCGATCCACAATGCGAGATTGAGGAGGATCGGCATGTCGATCACGCCTTCCCGTTCAAGCTGACCGAGAATTTCGGGCACCTCGGTGCGAGGCGCGATGAATAGAACCTTGTCTTCCCGCAGCGGACCCGGCTCGCGAATCTTCTGCTGGCCGAAGCCGACGCCGATCGCAGCCGCGATCGCGGCGACGAGCAGGAACGACAGAAAGCCACTCAGGGCGGACAGCGTCGGACGGCGCTTGCTCGGCGGCGGGGGCGCGGGCGGTGCCGGCGGCGCTTCGGGATGAAGCGCCTCGCTCGGGCTGTGCAAGGAACGGCCGCTCTGGAAGAAGCGGGCGCCGGAGCGCTGTGTCTCGGTTTCCTTCGGAATATCCGTCGGCTCGACCATACGCTCAACCACCATTTCAAATCACTTGATGCCAGCCCTTCGCAGCGAGGCTAGCCTATTCCGCAATGTGGCGAAACATGGGTGCGCGACCAATCACGGGATTGGCCGCAAGCCTCACGCAACCCTGCGGAAGATCAACGAGGCGTTAGTGCCTCCAAAACCGAAGGAATTCGACAGGACTGTGTCGATCTTCCGTTTGCGCGGCACGAGCGGCACGAGGTCGATCGCGGTGTCCACGGTCGGGTTTTCGAGATTCAGCGTGGCCGGAGCGATCTGGTCGCGAATCGCAAGGATCGAGAAAACGGCCTCGACAGCACCTGCCGCACCGAGCAGATGCCCGATCGAGGACTTCGTGGAGGACATCGACAGGCTCGATGCCGCATCGCCCACGAGACGCTGCACGGCGCCGAGTTCAATCTCGTCGCCCAGCGGCGTCGAGGTGCCATGGGCGTTGATGTAGTCGAGGTCGGAGGCCGAAACGCCAGCCCGCTTCATCGCGGCCGTCATGCAGCGGAAGGCGCCGTCGCCGTCCTCTTTCGGAGCGGTGATATGATAGGCGTCGCCGGACATGCCGTAGCCGATCACTTCGCCATAGATGTGCGCACCGCGCGCCTTGGCATGCTCGTATTCCTCGAGCACGACGCAGCCCGCGCCTTCGCCCATGACGAAGCCGTCACGATCTCTATCATAGGGACGCGAAGCCCGCTGGGGATCGTTGTTGAAATTGGTCGAGAGCGCGCGGCAAGCCGAGAAGCCCGCGAGGGAGAGCCGGTTCACGGCCGATTCGGCACCGCCAGCGACCATCACGTCGGCATCGCCGAAGGCGACCAGACGCGCGGCATCGCCAATCGCATGGGCTCCCGTGGAGCAGGCGGTGACGACCGCGTGATTGGGGCCTTTGAGACCGTGCTGGATCGACACGTAGCCGGACGCGAGATTGATCAGGCGTCCCGGAATAAAGAAAGGCGAGATCCGGCGCGGACCTTTTTCCTTCAGCGTGATGGAGGCTTCGTAGATGCCGCCGAGCCCGCCGATGCCGGAGCCGATCAGCACGCCCGTGCTGATCTGGTCCTCATAGGATTTCGGAGCCCAACCCGCGTCGGCCAGGGCCTGCGTGGCAGCGGACATCGCGAAGATGATGAAGTCATCGACCTTGCGCTGTTCCTTGGGCTCCATCCACTCGTCGGGATTGAAGGTACCGTTCGCGCCGTCGCCGCGCGGAATCTGGCAGGCAATCTGGCAGGCGATGTCGGAGACATCGAAGTTCTCGACGCGACCCGCGCCATTCTTCCCTTCGATCAACCTCGACCAACTCGCTTCAACGCCGCAGGCAAGCGGCGTAACGAGCCCGAGACCGGTGACAACCACCCTTCTCATATCGCTCTTCCCAATTGATGCTGGTTCGCGTTCACGCCGCGCGACAGGATCGGAACATGGATGAGGGCCGGCAAGACCGGCCCTCAGCGCCGGCGTTACCGCCCGCGATGACAACGATGCAACAAGCCCTTAAGCCGTCGCAGCCTTTTCCAGGAACTTGACGGCATCGCCGACAGTCACGATCGTCTCGGCCGCGTCGTCGGGGATTTCGACACCGAATTCCTCTTCGAACGCCATCACCAGCTCGACTGTATCGAGCGAGTCGGCGCCGAGATCGTCGATGAAATTGGCATTATCGACAACCTTGTCGGCATCGACGCCGAGATGTTCCACAACGATCTTCTTCACGCGCTCGGCGACATCGCTCATCGTAACTTCCTCATTTTCGTAGCATTTCAGCATTGAACCGGAAGGGTCCATTCTGACCGGCCGCCGCACCGGAAAATGGCAGCGACACCGGCCCACACGGCCCCATCCGCGGGATCTTTGTTTGGTATGCTCTATCCTTCGACGAATTGCCCACATTGGGCACACCCGGCGATACTTTCAGGCACCATCCGTGGGCTAGGTAACACATCCGTCATGGGATTGCGAGACCCCCCGGTTATGCTTGGAAGATTGCCTGTAGATTACTACAAGCCCTTCAAATCATTGCCATTCCGCCGTTAACGTGGAGGGTGACCCCGGTGACGTAAGCCGCCTCCCGGCTGGCCAGATAGACCGCTGCGGATGCGATATCGGCGGGAGCGCCGAGGCGGCCGGCCGGGATCGTGCCGAGAATGGCCGTCTTCTGCTTCTCGTTCAGGGCATCCGTCATCGGGCTTTCGATGAAGCCAGGCGCGATGCAGTTGACGGTGATGTTGCGGCTAGCCACTTCCGCCGCAAGCGATTTCGACATGCCGATCATGCCGGCCTTGGAGGCAGCGTAGTTTCCCTGCCCCGCATTGCCGGTGACGCCCACCACCGAGGTGATGCCGATGATTCGGCCGAATCGGCGTTTCATCATGCCCCGCAACACGGCTCGGGACAGACGAAAGGCTGAGGTAAGGTTGACGTTGATAACCTGCTCCCAGTCATCGTCCTTCATGCGCATGAAAAGGCCATCGCGCGTAATGCCGGCATTGTTGATGAGGATATCCACCTGGCCCATGGCCGCTTCGGCGGCCGGGATCAGAGCTTCGACCGCAGCCTTGTCGCCGAGGTCGCACGGCAGCACGTGGGTGCGGTCACCCAGTTCGGCGGCCAGGGTTTCAAGCACCGAGGCGCGCGTGCCGGACAGCGACACGGTTGCGCCCTGGGCGTGAAGGGCGCGAGCGATCTGCCCGCCGAGGCCTCCGGTCGCGCCGGTGACGAGCGCGTTCAGGCCATTGAGTTCGAACATGTCAGGCTCCTCGTTGGAATGGCCGCGTTACGATTGGCGCGAGCGGTAGGCCTCAATGTCGGCCGGCGAATTGACCGCCGTTCCGGTTGCCGTCGCGGCAATCCGCTTGACGAGTCCCGACAGCACCTTGCCGGCGCCAAGCTCATAAAATGAATCAACACCCTCATGTGCCATGTAAGCAATGCTTTCGCGCCAGCGCACCGTGCCGGTGACCTGCTCGACGAGGCGGCGGCGGATATCTTCCGGGTCCGTGATGGGGGCCGCCAGCACATTGGCTACAACCGGCACGCAGGGCGCGCGCATCACGACGCCTGCGAGGGCCCGAGCCATCGCGTCGGCGGCGGGCTGCATCAATGCGCAATGAAAAGGCGCAGACACCGGCAGCAGGATCGCGCGCTTGGCACCGTGCGCCTTGGCAATTTCCATGGCGCGCTCGACCGCCGCCTTGTTGCCGGAGGCCACAACCTGCCCGCCGCCATTATCGTTGGCGATCTGGCAGACCTGACCCTGCGCGGCCTCAGCCGCGACTGCGACGCCCGTCTCGTAATCGAGGCCCAGGAGCGCCGCCATGGCGCCCTCCCCGACGGCGACGGCCTTCTGCATGGCATCGCCGCGCAAGCGCAGGAGGCGCGCCGTGTCGGCCAGCGTAAACGTGCCGGCGGCGGCAAGCGCCGAATATTCGCCGAGCGAATGGCCCGCGATGAAAGCCGCGTCGCGTGCGAGATCGAGACCGGCTTCAGCCTCCAGAACCCGGAGAACCGCGATGCTGACCGCCATCAAGGCCGGCTGCGCGTTGGCGGTGAGGGTCAATTCGCCCTCAGGACCATCGAACATGATCGCCGACAGCTTCTGGCCAAGCGCATCGTCGACTTCCGCGAAGACCCGCTGGGCCTGGGGGAAGCTTTCGGCCAGAGCACGGCCCATGCCGACCGACTGGGAGCCCTGTCCGGGGAAGACGAATGCGAGAGACATAGAGGCCGCCTTTTTGTCACGGGTCCTGCGCGCCGTAAGTGGCCCGCGAGTGACACAGTGCTTTCCCGTGAGTCAAGTGCGGCCGGGGTTTCGAGCCTGGATACGCGCTTTCTTCTTGCGTGCGCAGGCGCAGACTCCGACACTCCGCCGTCTCGAATCGCAGGCGCGAAAAGTCATGTCCATCCCGGGAAAATCGTGCGGAACCTGCACGATGTGCTGCCAGGTTCTCGAAATCGAGCACTTCGAGAAGCCCCCCGGCGTCTTGTGCACGCATTGCCACAAGACCGAGGGATGCTCGATCTATGCGAAGCGCCCGGAAGTCTGCCGGGATTACGAGTGCGAGTGGATGATGCAGCGTTCGCTGTCCACGACGCTGCGGCCCGACAGGGTCGGCACGATCCTGATGGAAGATCCCGACTCGGACGAGTATCGCGCCGTCTGCGATCCGTCCAAGCCGCTGGCATGGCGCCATCCGCTGGTCTTCAAGCACCTCGTTTCCATGGCGAAGGAAGGCCGCACTGTCGTCGCCAAGGCAGGCCTGAAGGCGTGGCGCATCTACGACACCGGCGAATGGGGTCCGTGGGCCTGAACGCTCCGAGTCCGCTAGCGTGATCAAACACCTGCCGGTCATTGCATGGGGCGGCGGGATGACCCATGTTGTTGTGACAGCCTCACAGCCACGCTATGCCCGGTCAGGAGACCTATGGACCACCACACGCCCCTGATCGCGACGATCGTTGCCGGCCTGTCTCTCGCCTTTGTCTTCGGCGCCCTCGCGCACCGGCTGAAATTGTCGCCTCTTGCGGGTTACCTCCTCGCGGGCGTGCTGATCGGCCCCTTTACCCCCGGATATGTCGCCGACCAGGCGCTCGCGCCGCAGCTCGCCGAAATCGGCGTCATTCTGCTGATGTTCGGCGTGGGGCTGCATTTCTCGCCTGCCGACCTCAATGCCGTCCGCAAGATCGCCATTCCCGGCGCCATCGGGCAGATGACGATCGTGACCCTGCTCGGGCTCGGGCTCGCTCTCTTCATGGGCTGGCCCGTGGGCGCGGGGGTCGTTTTCGGCCTCGCTCTGTCGGTCGCGAGTACGGTCGTCGTGCTGCGCGCCTTGCAGGAAAAGCGACTGATCGAGACGGAGCGCGGCCGAATCGCCGTCGCGTGGCTCATAGTCGAGGATCTGGCGATGGTGCTGGCGCTCGTCCTGCTGCCGGCGCTCTCGGGCGTGCTCGGAGGGACCGCCGTCACTCCGGCGGGCGCGGGAAGTCTGCTCGGCTTCCTCGGCATTACCTCGCTCTGGGCGGTGCTGGGAGTGACGCTCGCGAAAGTGGCGGCCTTCATCCTTTTGATGATGATCGTCGGCCGGCGGGTGATCCCCTGGATCCTGCATTATGTCGCGCATACCGGCTCACGGGAATTGTTCCGCCTCGCCGTCCTCGCCATCGCACTGGGCGTAGCCTTCGCGTCGGCCGAACTGTTCGGCGTCTCCTTCGCACTCGGGGCCTTTTTCGCGGGCATGGTGCTCGCCGAATCGGAACTAAGCCATCAGGCGGCGCGCGAGACGCTACCGCTGCGCGACGCCTTCGCCGTGCTGTTCTTCGTATCCGTCGGCATGCTGTTCGACCCCTCGATCCTCGTGCGCGAGCCGCTGCCGATCATCGCGACCTTCCTTATCATCGTGGTGGGAAACGCGCTGGCGGCCTTCGCGATCGTGCGGACCTTCGGATATTCCCTGCTGACGGCGCTGACGCTCGCTGCGGCCCTGTCGCAGATCGGCGAATTTTCGTTCATTCTCGCCGGGCTCGGCGTCGGGCTGAAGCTGCTACCGGAAAACGGGCGCGACCTGATTTTGGCGGGCGCGATCCTGTCGATCTGCGCCAATCCCGTGCTGTTCGTGGTGCTCGACCGATTCGCGCAAAGGGTGCGCGAGCGGGACGAGCGAGCGCGGGCGGAGAGCCCCCGCGCCAAGCCCGAGCCGCCGGAGCCGGTACTGGAACCCACGAGCCTCCGGGGCCATGCGGTGCTGGTCGGCCATGGGCGCGTCGGGTCCCTCGTCGCGGATGCGCTGAGGGCGCGCGGGCAGCCGCTCATCGTCATCGAAGAGAGCCAGGACATCGTCGACCGCCTCCGGGCGCAGGGCATCGAGACCATCTCGGGCAATGCGGCGCAACCGGGTATCCTGAAGGGTGCGAATCTCGCGGGCGCGCGCTGGTTCATCAGCGCCATTCCGAATCCGTTCGAGAACGGCAACCTCATCGAACAGGCGCGGCTCGCCAATCCCTCGCTGGACATCGTGGCGCGCGCCCATTCGGACGCCGAGGTCGAGCACCTGGAGAAATTCGGTGCGAGCCTCGTCATCATGGGCGAACGCGAGATCGCACGCGGGATCACGGATCATATTCTGGCGCAGCTTGATGTGGACGACGCGCGCGAGGCGCCTTTGCCGGGGTGAGGAACAGCCCCACCCTTGCATCCCCGCGAGTTTCCTCTATAAGCCAGCACTTCGCTGCCCCGGCCGGGGGCTGAACGGAAGGTTGTGCGCCCCTCTGGGGTCTGCGACAGGGCATCCGCCCATCTTCCCGTGTTCCCGCCTTCGAATTTTCGTTTCCGTCGAGCCTTTCTCCGGGCTCGAAGGGCTCCGCGCCGGGCAGCGTGAACAGAGAAAGGCAAGCCACATGGCTCTCTACGAGCATATCTACATGGCTCGTCAGGACGTGACCGCCCAGCAGGTGGAAGCGCTGACCGAGCAATTCAAAGGCGTTATCGAGGCCAACGGCGGCAAGATCGCCAAGGTCGAGTATTGGGGCGTGAAGTCCCTCGCCTATCGCATCAAGAAGAACCGCAAGGCTCACTTCTCGCTGCTCAACATCGATGCCCCCCCGGCCGCCGTGGCCGAAATGGAGCGCCAGATGTCGATCAACGAGGACGTGCTGCGCGTACTCACGATCCGCGTCGAAGCGCATGAGGACGGCCCCTCGGCCATGATGCGCAAGCGTGAAGACGGCGACCGCGACGATCGCGGCGATCGTGGTGATCGCAGCCGTGGTGGCGGTGGTCGTTTCGGCGGCGGTGATCGCCCCGATCGCGCCCCGCGTCGCCCGCGTGAAGATTTCGCCAACGAAGGAGGCCAGTTCTAATGGCTACCGCACCCCGTCGCCCCTTCTTCCGCCGCCGCAAGACCTGCCCCTTCTCGGGCCCGAATGCGCCGAAGATCGACTACAAGGACACGCGTCTTCTCTCGCGCTACATCTCCGAGCGCGGCAAGATCGTTCCCTCGCGCATCACCGCGGTTTCCGCGAAGAAGCAGCGCGAGCTGGCCCAGGCCATCAAGCGCGCGCGCTTCCTCGGCCTGCTGCCCTACGTGATCAAGTAAGATCCTTCTCCTCTCCCCGTTCGCGGGGAGGGGATTTCTTATCTGCCGTTCGGAATGGTCCGCGCGGTTCGGCTGGACGAGACGGCCTTTAGCGCCGATCCGCCCTAACCGCCCACAAGCGGGACAGCACGACGATGTTTCAACGCATTGCCATTGCAATCGGCGCGGGTCTCGCATCCGCCCTGCTCTTCGTCGTTCCGGCGAAGGGAACGCCGGTGGCCTTTGCGCTTGCCTTCCTGGGCTCCCTGCCGATCATGATCGCGGGCCTCGGCTTTGGCCCGGTGGTTGGATTGAGCGCGGCTTTCGCCGGCACTCTCGTGATCGGCCTCGCACTGCATCCGCTCCTCGCACTCTTCTTTGCCGGCACGCTCGGGCTGCCCGCCTTCTGGCTGTCGCGGCTGGCTTCGCAGGCCCGCACCATCCCCGCCGAGGGTGCAGCGGACGCCGTCAAGCTCGACTGGTTTCCGCTCGGCCGGCTGCTGGCCTGGATCGCGACCATTTCGGCTGCGACCGCACTCAGCGTCATCGTCGTGCTCGCCGCGCGCCAGGGCACGCTCAGCGCCACCATCGACGATGTCTCGAGCCAGTTCGCGCCGCTCGTCGTGCGCATCTTCGGCTCGGAGGACGCCATTCCCGGCGGCTTCACGGCGCAACAGTTTGCGCGCGTGATCGTACTGGCGATGCCCGCCGTCATGGCGGGCTGGACGGTCGTCACGCTCGCCGTCAACCTCTGGCTTGCGGCCCGCATTGCGCAGATCTCCGGCCTGACGGCGAGCCGCACGCTCGACATTCCCTTCAACCTTCGGATGCCGCGCGATGCGCTGTGGATTCTCGGCGCAGGGCTGGCTGCCTGCTTTCTCGGCGAACTGCCACGTCTGGTCGGTTCCACGGTGGCCGCAGCCTTCGGCGCCGCCTATGCCCTGCACGGTCTCGCCGCCGTTCATGCCTTCCTGCGCGGCACACCGGCCCGCCTGCCGATGCTGATCGCGATCTATTTCATGATGTTCGTGCTGCTGCCCTGGCCGCTCATCATGGCGAGCGCGGTCGGCATCTTCGACACGTTCATCCCCTTGCGACGGCGCCCGGCAACAGCCACGCCGATCACCAAGCCCTGATCCATTCCACGCACATCGCACAAACGGAGAAAATACATGTACGTCATCCTTCTCGAACGCATCGCAAAGCTCGGCCAGATGGGCGAAGTCGTCCGCGTCAAGGACGGTTTTGGCCGCAACTTCCTGCTGCCGCAGGGCAAGGCGCTGCGCGCCAACGAATCCAACAAGAAGCATTTCGAGGGTCAGCGCGCCCAGCTCGAAGCTCGTAACCTCGAGCTGCGTGCCGAGGCCGCCACGGTCGCCGAGACGCTCGACGGACAGGCTTTCGTCATCATTCGCCAGGCCGGCGAGACCGGTCAGCTCTACGGTTCGGTGTCGACGCGCGACATCGCCGAAACCGTCACCGCCGGCGGCACCTCCGTGCATCGCAACCAGGTGGTTCTCTCCGCCCCGATCAAGAAGCTCGGCCTGCACCTGCTTCCGATCCAGCTGCATGCGGAAGTCATCGCGACCGTGACGATCAACGTCGCGCGCTCGGCCGACGAAGCAGAGCGCCAGACGAAGGGCGAGCAGGTCACCGACCGCGAAGAGACCTCGATGGCCGATCTCGGCCTCGAAGTCGGCGCGGCGCTGGCCGAAGGTAACGGAAGCCTCGGCGACCGCTAGTCCCGGCTTTAGCCATTTGGAACGCCCGCGGCTTCGGTCGCGGGCGTTTCGATTCGGGACGCCTGCGCCAGCGCGGAGTCAAGGCGCCGGATTCGCCCCCTGTGCGTAACGGGGAGGGAGTCGGGGTTCGGCTTGCTGTGTCCCGCGTGCACTCCCTTGGCGCGCTGCGCTTGTGCATTGTGGTTGGCGGACGAACGGCACGGGCGTATCTACGGCCTCCCGGTTCGCTCGAACGAATCGCTTCATCGCTCCTCTTTTTTGTCGAGACACATGGCAGCCGTCGAACAATTCGCGGGCCGGCTCAATCTTGTGCCCGCTCATGATACGAACACCCCGACCTATCGCGTCTCGCCGCACAATATCGAGGCGGAGCAGGCGCTGATCGGCGCGATCCTCGTCAACAACGACGCTTACGATCGCGTGTCGGACTTCCTGAAACCGGACCATTTCTCGGAAGAATTGCATCGCCGCATTTTCGAGATCAGCTCGCAACTCATCCGCGCAGGCAAAGTCGCGACGCCGGTCACGTTGAAGACCTTCCTCGGCGATCACGATCTGGGCGGCATCACCGTGCCGCAATATCTCGCGCGCCTCGCCTCGGAGGCCACGACCGTCATCAATGCCCAGGATTATGGGCGCACGATCTACGATCTGGCGATCCGCCGGAACCTGATCGGCATCGGCGAGAACATCGTCAATGCCGCCTACGATTCGCCCGTCGATTCAGCTCCGCGCGAGCAGATCGAAGAGGCCGAACGGCGGCTCTACGAAATTGCCGAGCAGGGCCGATATGACGGCGGATTCCAGCGCTTCTCGGATGCGCTCACGACCGCCATCGACCTCGCCGCCAAAGCCTACGAGCGCGACGGCAAATTGTCGGGCATTTCATCGGGCCTCATCGACCTCGACACCAAGATGGGCGGCCTGCAGCGCTCCGATCTCGTGATCATCGCGGGACGCCCCGGCATGGGCAAGACCGCGCTGGCGACCAATATCGCCTTCAACATCGCCAAGGCCTATGAATTCGAGGTCAAGCCGGACGGCACGAACGAGGCCGTCAACGGCGGCGTCGTCGGCTTCTTCTCGCTGGAAATGTCAGCGGAGCAGCTGGCCACCCGTATCATCGCCGAACAATCCGGAGTGCCTTCCTACAAGATCCGCCGCGGCGACATGACGGATCAGGAGTTCCACCGGATCGCGGAAGCGGCGCGGCAAATGCAGAGCATTCCTTTCTACATCGACCAGACCGGCGGCATTTCCATAGCCCAGCTCGCCGCCCGCGCCCGCCGCCTCAAGCGCCAGCGTGGCCTGGACATGCTGGTGGTCGACTACCTGCAGCTGCTATCGGGCTCGAAGTCCAAGGGCGAGAATCGCGTGCAGGAACTGACCGAGATCACGACGGGCCTCAAGGCGCTCTCCAAGGAGTTGAATGTCCCGGTCGTGGCCTTGTCACAATTGTCGCGTCAGGTTGAAAATCGCGAAGACAAGCGACCACAGCTGTCGGATCTGCGTGAATCCGGCTCGATCGAACAGGACGCCGATGTCGTGATGTTCGTGTATCGCGAGGAATATTACCTGAAAAACCGCGAGCCCCGGCCCGGTTCGGAGGAGCACATCACCTGGATGTCGGAGATGGAACGCGCCCACGGCAAAGCCGAAGTGATCATCGGCAAGCAGCGTCATGGACCCACGGGCACAGTGGAACTGTCGTTCGAAGCCGAGATGACCCGGTTCGGCAATCTGGCCGCCGAGGATCGGTCACCGGAGCGCGAGCAGGAGTGACAGCCCCCCCTCCCCCGACCTCCGGCCCGCAGGCGGGCGACGCACAGGCGGTGCTCACCATCGATCTCGGCGCGCTCGCGCATAATTGGCGCCAGCTCGCCATGCGCGTGGCGCCCGCCACCTGCGCCGCCGTCGTCAAGGCGGACGCCTATGGCATCGGCATCGAGGCCGCAGTCCCCGCGCTCATCTCGGCGGGCTGCAAGGTGTTCTTCGTCGCGCAGGTGAGCGAAGGCCGCCGCGTGCGGGCACTCGACCCGCAGGTCGAGATCTACGTTCTAAACGGTCTCCTGCCCGGCGCGGTCGAGATCTGCCGCGACCTGAAGCTGCGCCCGGTTCTCGGCTCGCTCGCGGACGCGCGGCTCTGGGCGGCGGGTGGCAGAGGCGCACCTTGCGCGCTGCATTTCGACACGGGCATGAACCGGCTCGGCGCGGACCCGGAAGAGATTCCGGCCATCGCAGCCCTGCCCTTGCACCCTAGTCTCGTCATGACGCATTTCGTCGCGTCGGAAAATGCCGACGACCCGCTGAACGCGCTTCAGATCGAGCGCTTCGAGCGCATGCGTTCGATGCTGCCTGCGGTGCGTGCGAGTCTCAGCAATTCCTCCGCCATATTCCTTCCCGAGCGGCCCTTTGGCGATCTCGTGCGGCCCGGTTATGCGCTCTATGGCGGCAACCCGACACCGGGTTTCGACAATCCCATGCGGCCCGTCGTGCGGCTCGACGCCCCGATCCTGCAAATGCGCGTCATCGAGGCGGGCCAAAAGGTTGGCTATAATGCGCAATGGACGGCCAAGCGCCGCACGCGGCTTGCGACGATCGGGATCGGCTACGCCGACGGATTGCCGCGCCAGGCCATGGCGACGGACGCCAGGGACGGCGGCGAGGCCATTGTCGCAGGGCATCGCTGCTCATTCGCCGGGCGCATATCGATGGACCTCACCGTCATCGACATAACGGACGTACCCGAGGCCGAGATTGGGCCCGAGACGCAGGCGTGCCTGCTCGGCCCCGAAATCTCGATCGACGACCTCGGCGCCAAGGCAGGAACGATCGGCTACGAGATCCTGACGCGGCTCGGCCAGCGGTATCACAGGATTTACGTTCGGGAATGAAGGGGCTGGCGGAGCTGTCTTTGTTCCTGTAATGTTCTCATCATGATTTCTGAGGTGCAGAACATGTCCGATTCGCTGGCGTCCCTCCCCCTTTCGCTGAACTCCTATCGCGTGCAGGGGCGCAGCAAGGCACGTGGCAGGGCCGATTGCGCCGATGTCACCGCACTTGTGCGCGCGGCCCTCGACGAGTTGCGCGAATCCGAGGACGCGCTCGAGCGCCAGCTCGGTGAATTGCGGGCCTATATCGGACACGCCGGCATCAGGGGGGCGTGCGGCCCGCGTCTCATATCAGCCAGGATCTGAGGCGCATGGCCAAGGCACGTTCCCAATTCGTCTGCCAGAACTGCGGCGCCATAACCCAGCGATGGGTTGGCCGCTGCGAGTCCTGCGCGGAATGGAATTCCATCATCGAGGAGAATTCTGCCTCCGGCATCGGTGCCCAAGGCGCGATGGGCGCGCGCAAGGGCCGTGTGTTTCCGCTCGAGGGACTGTCGGGTGAGAGCAAGCCCGCGCCGCGCATCGTGTCCGGCATCGGCGAGCTGGACCGCGTGACGGGCGGAGGCTTCGTGCCGGGCTCCGTTCTTCTGATCGGCGGCGAGCCCGGCATAGGTAAATCCACGCTGCTCATCCAGGCCTGCGCGACGCTCGCAGCCAAGGGGCATCGCGTCGTCTATATTTCGGGTGAAGAGGCAGTCGCACAGGTTCGCCTTCGCGCGGAGCGTCTCGGCCTCGCCCAGACGCCGGTGGAACTCGCGGCGGAAACCAGTGTCGAGGACATCACCGCGACCCTGATGCAGGGCCCCCGGCCCGCTCTCGTCATCATCGATTCCATACAGACCATGTGGACCGACAAGGTCGAGGCGACGCCGGGCACCGTCACGCAGGTGCGCGGCTCCGCGCAGGCGCTTATCCGCTATGCCAAGACCAGCGGCTCGACGGTGATCCTCGTCGGACATGTCACCAAGGACGGCCAGATCGCGGGGCCGCGCGTCGTCGAGCATATGGTCGACGCTGTCGTTTCCTTCGAGGGCGACGGTGGCCACCATTTCCGCATCCTGCGCGCGGTTAAAAATCGTTTCGGGCCGACTGACGAGATCGGCGTGTTCGAGATGACGGGGCTGGGCCTCAGCGAGGTCTCCAATCCCTCGGCCCTGTTTCTCTCGGGACGCGATGCGTCTGCGCCGGGAGCTGCTGTTTTCGCGGGAATGGAGGGCACACGCCCGGTGCTGGTCGAGATTCAGGCGCTGGTCGCACCCACCTCGCTCGGCACGCCGCGCCGTGCGGTCGTGGGCTGGGACACGGCGCGCCTGTCGATGGTCATCGCCGTGCTCGAAGCCCATGCCGGGGTGCGGCTTGGACAGCACGACGTCTATCTGAATGTCGCGGGCGGGCTGAAAATCGGCGAGCCTGCGGCGGATCTCGCAGCCGCAGCGGCGCTCGTTTCCTCCCTGACGGGCGCGCGCCTGCCGCCGGACACCGTATTTTTCGGCGAGCTCGGCCTTTCAGGTGCAGTGCGTCCGGTCGTGCACACCGGGTTGCGACTGA
Source organism: Hyphomicrobiales bacterium (assembly GCA_028290285.1). Taxonomy (GTDB): domain Bacteria; phylum Pseudomonadota; class Alphaproteobacteria; order Rhizobiales; family Beijerinckiaceae; genus Terripilifer. Next base: position 36,097 of record JAQGKD010000005.1, on the reverse strand, counting down.
AGGAAGCAGCCAAACTGGGATTCGCATCCGCAGTCGCGCCCGCCAGCTCCCGCGAAGGCGAAACGCCGGCAATCCCCGTCAAAGCTTGCGGGCATATTTCGGCACTGGTCGCAGACATCGCAGCGGGAGGCGTACCGCGCGCTGCTGCGCGCGAAGCAGCGGCCCCGTCGCGTTCGCGCGCGGCGTCGGTTCCGGTGTGAAGCTTGTGAAGGCCTGCGCTCAAGGGGTGACGGGGCGAAACACCTTCGATATAGAGTGGTCAGCGCGGTGCGGATGGGGCTGACCCGAATCGATTCTGCTCGCGGCGAGGCCCTGAACACATGCCGTCCTATCTTGATCTTGGTCTGATCGTCGTCGTCCTCATCTCGGCGCTTCTGTCCATGCTGCGCGGCTTCACGCGCGAAGTTCTCGCCATCGGCTCATGGGCCGCTGCGGCGGCCGCCGCCTATTATTTCCACCCGCTCCTGCTGCCCTTCGTGAAGACCTACATCCAGAAGGACCAGATCGCGCTCGCGGTCGCGGCCGGGGCCGTCTTCTTCGTCACGCTGATCATCGTCTCGATCCTGACTGTGCGGCTGTCGGATGCGATCCTCGACTCGAAGGTCGGCGCGCTCGACCGTTCGCTCGGCTTCCTGTTCGGCGCCGGGCGCGGCCTGCTGCTTTGCGTGGTGGCATTCGTCTTCTTCAACTGGCTTGTGCCCGATAAATCGCAGCCGGAATGGGTGAAGACAGCACGGACGAAGCCGCTGCTGCAGGCGACTGGCGACCAGCTCATGGCCATGCTCCCCGACGATCCGGAAAGCACGTTCCTGAACCGCTTCAAGAAGCCCAAGTCCGACGAACCGGCACCGGAAGACGTGACACCGGCTCCTGCCCCGGGGCGCCGGACCGACGCGGCGCCCAATCGGCCTGCTCCTGCTTCGCGCGGCTTGTGAAGGCCCGCGCGCTTTGGTCCATGTGACAAGTGGACCAAGGGTGCCTATCTAGAGGTTGCTCCGGGCTAACCGGAAGCCTCTGAAAAGCTTTTCGCCGACATCCAGCTTCCAGGCCGCGGCCGGAAGGGAGACATTCATGGTGAGCGCTCACGATGCCCAATCGGGCCATCCTGGCTCCGGCCTTCCTGTGATCGACGATCTCGATCTTGAGTCCGATCGTCTGCGCGAAGAATGCGGTGTCTTTGGCATTTTCGGACATCCGGAAGCCGCCGCCATCACGGCGCTGGGCCTGCATGCGCTTCAGCATCGTGGCCAGGAGGCGGCGGGCATCGTCGCCTTCGATGGCAAGCGCTTCAATTCGGAACGCAGGCTCGGCCTCGTCGGCGACCACTTCTCGTCCGCGAGCACAATCGACCGCCTGCCCGGCTCCGCGTCGATCGGCCATGTGCGCTATTCCACGACTGGCGAGACGATCCTGCGCAACGTGCAGCCGCTCTTCGCCGAGCTCGACACCGGCGGCTTCGCCGTCGCCCATAACGGCAACCTCACCAACGGCCTGACGCTCCGCCGCGACCTGATCCGCGAAGGCTCAATCTATCAGTCCACGTCCGACACGGAAGTCGTGCTGCATCTCGTTGCCCGCAGCCGCAAGCCCCGCATTCTCGACCGCTTCATCGAAGCCCTGCGCTATCTCGAAGGCGCCTATTCGCTCGTCGCTTTGTCGAACAAGAAGCTCATCGGCGCGCGCGATCCGCTCGGCATCCGTCCGCTCGTTCTCGGCGAACTCGACGGCCATTACATCCTCGCCTCCGAAACCTGCGCGCTCGACATCATCGGCGCGCGTTTCGTGCGCGATATCGAGAATGGCGAGGTCGTCGTGATCTCCGACACCGGCATCGAGAGCCACAAGCCATTCCCGCCGCAGCAACAGCGTCCATGCATCTTCGAATATATTTATTTCGCGCGGCCGGATTCCTATGTGCACGGCCGCCACGTTTATGACGTGCGCAAGCGCATGGGCGCGGAACTCGCTCGCGAAGCGGGCGTGGAGGCGGATGTGATCGTCCCCGTCCCGGATTCCGGTGTACCGGCCGCCATAGGTTATGCGCGCGAGTCGGGCATTCCCTTCGAACTGGGGATCATCCGCAATCATTACGTGGGCCGCACCTTCATCCAGCCGACGCAATCGGTACGTGAACTCGGCGTGCGCATGAAGCACAGCGCCAACCGCTCGGTGATCGAGGGCAAGCGCGTCGTGCTCATCGACGATTCGGTGGTGCGCGGCACGACGTCGCTCAAGATCGTGCGCATGATGCGCGAGGCGGGCGCAGCAGAAGTGCATTTCCGCATCTCGTCCCCGCCGATCACGCATCCCGATTATTACGGCATCGACACGCCCGAGCGCGAGAAGCTGCTCGCGGCGACGCATACGCTCGAAGAAATGCGCCTGTACATGGGCTGCGACAGCCTGGCCTTCATTTCGGTGGACGGCATCTACCGTGCCATGGGCTACGAGAAGCGCGATCCGGTCCGGCCGCAGTTCACCGACCATTGCTTCACCGGGGATTATCCGACCCACCTCACGGACGTGATGGGCGAGACCGGCAAGCAGCAGCTTTCTCTGCTGGCGGAAACCGGCTGAGCACTGCCAGCGGCGAGATACCGGGACGCTCCGATTCAGGCCGATCTTACGACTCCGAATTGCTTCCTCGCTTCGCTCCTCAAAAAGACGGTGCCACGTCGGCCTTGCCCCGGGCGGCTTCGATTGCTACGCGATAGTTGTCTTATTGCGTCAGCCCGGAGTTTCCCGCATGGCCCTGCCCCTTCAAAATCGCATTGCGCTGGTGACTGGTGCGTCGCGCGGAATCGGGCGCGCAGTGGCCGTCGAACTTGCGCGGCAGGGCGCCCATGTGGTTGCCATGGCGCGGACGCAGGGCGCTCTCGAGGAACTCGACGACGAGATCAGGGGCTTCGGCCAGGAAGCGACTCTCGTGCCCTGCGACATCAGGGATTTCGATGCGCTGGACCGGCTCGGGGCAGCCATTTTCGAACGCTGGAAGCGGCTCGACATTCTCGTCGCAAACTCCGGCGTTCTTGGGCCGATCACGCACATCGTCCATATCGACCCGCCGCAATGGGACCTGTCGATGGCCGTCAATGTGACATCCAATTACCGCCTGATCCGCGCGCTCGACATGCCACTGCGCGAGTCGGACGCGGGACGTGCGGTCTTCGTGTCGTCTGGCGCCGGCAACAAGGCCGATCTCAGCCCCTATCGCGCGGCCTATGCCGTCTCGAAGGCCGCGCTCGACGCGCTGGCCCGAACCTATGCCGCCGAGACGGCGACGACGTCCAGGGTCAAGGTGATGGTCACCAATCCGGGGCCGTTACGCACGAAAATGCGTGCCGCAGTGGCGCCGGGCGAGGATCCGCTGTCACTGAAGACGCCCGAGGATTTCGCGCCGCGCCTCGTCGCCATGTGCGGCCCGGACTGGACGGAAACCGGCAAGATCTACGATTTCCCGAGCGATTCCGTGCGCAGTTTCCGCGGGCCCGCCTGAGCGGCGGACTGCCAGGCTTGAGCGGCTGGCGCGCAACTGCTACCTGATGAACAGCATTGGGGAGTAGGCACCGCGCGCAAAGCGTTGGAGCGTCGTCAACATCCTGGGTGGCCGCGAGGCGCCCTGGCGACGCGGGCGAAAGCCCTGGCGAGACCGATGCGAGCGCTCGAAAAGCGTTTCGCACCCTCTCTCTCCGGAGCTCCCATGCTGTCCGTGCAGACGCTCGTCATTGCCTTCAGCCTGTCCACCGATGCGTTCGCGGCCTCGCTCGCCAAAGGCGCCCGTTTCCCGGGCCTTGCCCTAAATCGCTCCATCGCCATCGCGCTTGGCTTCGGCGTGCTGGAGGCGCTCGCGCCTTTGCTCGGCTATGGCCTCGGCCAGCAGTTCTCAGCTGTCATTGCCGATGTCGATCACTGGATCGCATTCGTTCTGCTGGGCTTTCTCGGCATGCGCATGGTCTGGAAGAGCTTTTCTTCCTCCGACGAGGCGAGCGAGGCGCTGATCCCGAGCTGGAGCGCTGTCGCGGTCACGGCGCTGGGCACCAGCATCGATGCCACCGTGGTGGGCGTCACGCTGGCCCTCGTCAGCGACAATATCCCACTGACCATCGTGGCGATTGGCGTCGTGACTTTCGGCATGACCTTCATCGGCCTGCGGATTGGCGGGATTGTGGGACGTCGCGCGGGTAGCTGGGCCGAATGCGCGGGTGGCATCGGCCTCGCAGCCATAGGCGCCAACATCCTCGTCAGCCATCTCATGGCCTGACGAGGATCCGAGCGGCGCTCCCTCAGGAGCGCCGCTTGCCCTTGTCGAAGGGGTTCTGGTTCATGCGCTTTGTGATGCGGATCGGCACGCCCTTCAACTGGAAGGTCTCGCGCAGGCCGTTGATCAGGAAGCGCTCGTAGCTGGTCGGCAGCGAGTCGAGCTGGTTGCCGAAGATCACGAAGTGCGGCGGGCGTGCTTTCGCCTGCGTCATGTAGCGGATCTTGATGCGCCAGCCCGAGACGGCGGGCGGCGGCGTCTTCTCGATGGTCGTCGTCAGCCAGCGGTTGATGCGGCCCGTCGAGATGCGGCGGTTCCAGGTCTCGTGGACCTTGATGATCGCGTCCTTGAGCTTCTCGACGCCGACGCCGGTCAGGCCTGACACGGGCACGACGGGCATGCCCCGGACCTGCGGCAGGAGGCGGTCTGCCTCCTCGCGCAATTCCTGGAGTTTCGCCTGGTCGTTGACGAGATCCCACTTGTTGAGACCGATCACCAGCGCCCTGCCCTCGCGCGCCACGAGGTCGACGATCGTGAGGTCCTGCTTCTCGAAGGGGATCGTTGCATCCAGCAGCACGACGACCACTTCGGCGAATTTCACGGCGCGGACCGCATCCGCATTGGCGAGCTTCTCGAGTTTGTCCTGCACGTTGGCCCGACGGCGCAGACCAGCGGTATCGAAGAGCTTGACGAGACGATGCGTGCCGTCCTGCAAGGTCCATTCGAAGTCGATGCCAATGGAGTCGCGCGTGATGCCCGGCTCAGGGCCGGTCAGAAGGCGATCTTCGCCAAGAATGCGGTTGAGGAGCGTCGACTTGCCTGCGTTGGGCCGGCCCACGACTGCGATGCGCATGGGCTTGGTGACGTCGAGCTCGGTGCCGTCTTCCTCCTCGCCGAAGGTGCGGTGGACGACATCTTCCTCGTCCTCGTAATCCTCATGCGTCAGCTCGGGAAGGGCTTCGATCAGCGCCTCGTAGAGTTCGTTGATGCCTTCGCCATGTTCGGCGGAGAAGGGAATCGGGGTGCCGAAGCCCAGGCCGAAGGCCTCGTAGGTGCCCTGGTCGCCCTGTCGTCCCTCGGCCTTGTTGGCCAGAAGGATGATCGGCTTGTCGGCGCGGCGCACGAGCTGCGCGAAATGGCGGTCGGACGGCGTCACGCCGATGCGGGCGTCAATCACGAAGAAGATGGCGTCGGCCAGTTCGATTGCGGCTTCCGTCTGCGCGCGCATGCGGCTCGAAAGCACGCCCTCGTCATCCTGTTCGAGGCCGGCCGTGTCGATGATCTTGAAGCGCAGATCGGCGATCTTGGCATCGCCCTCGCGCCGGTCGCGCGTCACGCCGGGGCGGTCGTCCACGAGTGCGAGCTTCTTCCCGACGAGACGGTTGAAGAGGGTCGATTTTCCGACATTCGGCCGGCCGATGATAGCGATGGTAAAAGCAGACATTGTTTTCCGTCGAAGGGCTCTTGGCCCCTCGCCTTATGGGGCAGCCGGCGCAGCGGGGGCTACGGGGGCAGCGGGCCCTGCCTGCTTGCCTCCCGTGACGAGACCCAGAAGGGCCTCGGCGCGTTGGCGAATGGCCGCGGGGGCCTGTGCATCTACGATGATCATATCGAGCCAGCGACCGGCCGCGTCCAGATCGTCCCGCTTGAAAGCCGCCATGGCGAGCATTTCACGGGCTGAATTGCGGTAGGGCTGTCCTGACTGGGCAAGCGGCTCCAGACGGCGCTGGATTTCACCAGCATCCGCCTTGTCGAGCCGAAGGATGGCCGCGCGAAGCTTGGCGAGATCCCTGAGCGGTGCGTTGACGGCGGAATCGGCTGCGATGACGTCATAGATCTTTGCGGCGCCATCGGGATCGCGCGGCGCGCTTTCGGCGGCTGCGCGGAAACGGGCGAGGAGCGCATAACCAGGCGGACCCGTGCGGGCGATCTCGCCCAGGGTGGCTTCCGCCTCGGTGCTCTTGCCGTCACGGACTTGCTGCAGCGCGACTTCGTATTTGGCGCCGGCCTCTTCCGCCTGCTTGATGCGGTAGAAACCGTAGGCACGCCAGCCGCCGGCAGCAGCAGCAACCAGGATTGCGAGCGCGATGATCGGAGTCTGATAGCGCGCCCAGACCTTGGCGGCCTTGTCGCGACGTATCTCTTCATCGATTTCACGAAAAATATCGGCCATGTCTCGCTCGAACGGAGTTGGTCCACCACCGGACCTGATCGCGGCCCACGGGGAGCCAAGCTCGCAGCGGTTAGCACGGCGCCGATGGAAACGCGAGCTTCATGACCGATTCAACGAATGAATCGCGACGAACGGCACCGAATCGATTGCCTGCCCAATCCCTGCCTTGAAGGCGTCTTATTGATAGGGACTCGTCAAGCTCTGAAAAAGTCGTCGCAGCCTTTGACTTGGGCAACGGCTGAGCTGTCATTGGATCGGCGAAGGATCTCTTCGCGTCATGGGTATCGTCTGTATGGGTCACCAAGCACAACACAGTCCAGCGTTTCGGCTCGCAAGGCCGTTCATTCTGTCGGCTGCGCTGATTTTGTCACTGCCCGTCCTTTCGCCCGGCGCCGGTCCCGCGCGTGCACAATACATCCCGCCGCCCGCTGGGCAGACCTTCGCGCCAGCCGGGCCGGTCACCGTCGATGCTGCCCCGCAGGCCGAGGGAACGCCAGGCGCGTCCCGCCGCGCCAGCCGCCGCCACAGGGGCCAGAGTTCGGCCAGCGCCGCTGAAGAGACGCCGGAAAAGGCCACGCCCGCCCCCACGCGCCGGAGCCGGACGACCAGCCGCCGTCAAAGGCGCCAGGAGGCGAGAGCCGCCGCGGCGGGGAAGGCGGCGGAGGCCAAGGCCGCAGCCATAGAAGCCAGGGCCGCCGCTCTCGAGGCGAAGTCGCAGGCCAAAGCGGACAAGGCAGACAAGCCTGACACCGCTTCTGCCGCGCGGCCGGACGCGTCGTCATCTGAAATCGTCGTGCTGGCCGGCGAGCAGCAGACCACGAACGCGCGCAGCGCAGCCGAGATCGCGAGACTGGTCCAGGGCGCCGGCGTCACGCTGCGTCCGGAACTCGGAAAGATCTCGATCGATCAATTGACCAGTCCGGACGGCGGGAGCGAAGCCGATCTCGCCATTCTGCAATCGGATGCGCTGGACGATGCGCGCCGGGCCGCCGGACCGGAACTGGCACGCAAGCTGAGCTTCGTCGCCCGCCTCTACAATCAGGAAATTCATGTCGTCGCGCGGGCCGCCATCGGCTCGTTCACGGATCTGGCCGGCAAGAAGGTCGCCATCGGCGCGCCCGACACGCCCGGCGGACGGACGGCGGTGCTGCTCTTCGAGCGCGCCGGTGTGAAGCCGCAGACGGTGATTGCAGACCAGAAGGCCGCGCTGGACAAGCTCGGTCGCGGCGAGGTGGAGGCGGCCATATTCGTCGGGGGCAAGCCTGTCCCGGCGCTAGCCGACTTGACCGTTGGCGGATTGCATCTCGTCTCTATCCCCTACAAGGGGCCGTTGCAGGAGTTTTACTATCCGGCGCAGATCACGGCGAGCGACTATCCCAGCCTCGTCACGCCGGGAGCCAATGTCGATACCGTGGCCATCGGCACGGTCCTTGTCGCGCTCGATGCCCGTCCGGGATCGCAGCGTTACAAGAACCTCAGCAAGTTCACCGAGGCCTTCTTCGACGGCTTCGCCGGGCTGCGCGATGCCGCCCATCATCCGAAATGGCGTGAGGTCAATCTGGCCGCCGACGTTCCCGGATGGCGCCGGTTCATGCCGGCTCAGAAATGGCTCGACCGGGCACCGGCTCTGCGCGACCAGCGCACGACCGACGCGGTGAAGAAAGCCGATCCACCACCTCAGCAGCGCCTCGACGACTTCAAGAGCTTCGTCGAAGCGCGCCCCGATCTGAGCAAAATGTCGAGCCCGGATCAGGAGAAAATGTTCAAGGAGTTTCTTCAGTGGAACAAGGAGCACGGAAAGTGATGCACAACCGATCGCTCGGATTTATTCCGGCTGGCGCCGGAGTCGCGGCATGCACTGCCGCGGTCATGATCATCGGCGGCGTGGCCTTCTGGTCTGGCCCCGCGCGTACAGAAAGCACCAGCAGAGTGTCGCTTTCCACGATTTCCAACCCAGCGCCCGCCAGCGCCGCCGATCAGGCTACTCTTGAAGACTCCGCCCGGCAGGCGGCGGTCCAGCAGCTGGCCGAAGCCATGCGCCGGAAAGCGCGGGAGGAGCAGGCCACTGCGGACAAGGCGCAGGGTGCACCAGCACAGCCGGAGGTTGCCACGACCACGACGGGCAGCGCGGCCTCCGCATCCATCGCCAAGGCAGAACCCGAGACAGCCTCGACGCAGACGGGTGGCGCGCAGGTCGCACTCAGCGTGCAGCCGCCGTCCGCGCCCATGCAGGTCGCCAGCATCGCGCCCGAGGATATGCAGCGGCTTGCCGGCAAGGCCGCGGAAGCGATCCGCAGCGGGGACATCGCCAGCGCGCGGCTGGTGCTCGAACATGCGGCACGCGCGGGCGATGCCACAGCCCTCTACGCTCTCGCGGAAACCTACGATCCTCGCGTGCTCGTGAAGATGCGCGTGCAGGGTATGACCGGCGACCCGGAGACTGCCCGCAATCTCTATCAGCGGGCCCTCGATTCAGGTGTCGAGGAGGCGCGCAGCCGTCTCTCGCAAGGCGGCTGAGGCCCAGCAATCAGATCTTCATCTTCTCGTGATCAATTATCTTGATAGCTGATCACGAGACCCGCTTTTGGCCGATTGCACCCAAAACAATTTCCGCAGCCGTCTTCGCATCTCGTACGACTGGAGCGAGGTTCGCGACGAATGGCCGTGCCTGGGCGACATCGGGCCGAGGATTTCCGGGTTTCCATTCCAGACCCGCGAATGGATTGACGCCTGGAATCGGACGATCGGGCCGACAACCACGACGACCCCCTTCTTCGCAATCGTCGAGACCCTGGAGGGAATGCCCATGGCGTTCTTTCCCCTTCAGGTTGCCCGGCGGTGCGGCGTGCGATCGGTGGAATTCATCGGCAAGTCCATCACGGATTACGGCGCGCCCCTGCTCGTTCCCGGCTATGACTTCGCCGAGATCGGCGAGACGTTCTGGGATGGCTTGCTAAAGAAAGGGCCCGGCTTCGACCTCGTCTATCTCAGGCATGTGCCGGCTTTCGTGGGCGCTTCGACAAATCCATGCCGAACGCTGGGGCATGAACCCTCCCCCATGCAGGCGCGCGTCGCGACGCTGACGGGAGATTGGAAAAGCTTTTACAAACGCACGCACAGCAAAAGCACGCGCTCGAAGCTGCGGCGCAAATTCCATAACATGGCCCAGATGGGTGAAGTACGTTTCCAGACCGCAGCGACCACCGACGAGGCGCTCGTAATTCTTAATCGTCTGTTCCAGATGAAATCCGAACTCATGCTGGCGGAGCACAACACCCTGTCTGTTCCGGAGCATGTCGAATTCTACCGCGAGATGACCCGCAGCTGCCCGGAGGCCGTGTACGTCCATGCGTTGACCGTCGGAGGCGAGATTGTCGCCGCTCTCTGGAGCGTTGGCACGCGCGGCTATTATACCAGCCTGCTCGCCAGTTACGCCGGCGGCGACTGGGCGCGGTTCTCACCCGGCCTTCTGGGTTTCGAGCAGGCCTTCGCCTGGTGCTTCGAACAGGGCTTCGAGGTCTACGACTTCGGCCTCGGTGATGAGGCGTACAAGTTCAGATGGTGCGATCGCGAGTTGAACCTTGCATCCGTCATCCGCGCGCGCACCGTGATCGGACATGCGGCCGCCTATTACATGAAGCGTAAAGAAGCGAAGACAGTTCGGGCCCCGGCCGTGAATGGACATCTGGCGGGAGCGAGATAGCCCGCCAGCTGGGCCTCAATGATACCCCGCCTCGGGATCTATCTTGCCGCGAAAGACCCAGTAGGCATAGGCGGTGTAGATCAGAATGATCGGGATGAGGATCGAGATGCCCACCAGCATGAACATCTGGCTTGAGGCCGGAGCCGCCGCCTGCCAGATCGTCACGCGGCCCGGCACGACGTAAGGCCAGATGCTCACGCCAAGCCCGGCGAAGCACAGGAAGAACAGCACAAGCGACAACAGGAATGGCTGATAGTCGCGCCTGTTCACGAGCGCCTTGAAGAGCAGGAATGAAACGCCCGCCACAGCGAGAGGCACCGGCGCGGTGATGACGATGCCCGGCCATGCAAACCAGCGCTGCCAGTAGGCCTCGCCGAGAAAAGGCGTGGCGAGGCTGACGGCCAGGATGAAGCCCAGCGTCGCGATGGCGAAGGCGCGTGCGAGGCCGAAGGCGCGATCCTGGAGTTGGTCCGAGGTCTTCATCACCAGCCATGTCGCCCCGAGCAGGGTATAGCCCGCGAGCACGGCGACGCCGGTGAGCAGTGTGAATGGGGTCAGCCAGTCCCACCAGCCCCCGCCATAACCGCGCCCAGTCACCACGACGCCCTGCAGGATTGTCCCCAGTGCTATGCCTTGGCAGAGCCCCGCCACGAGCGAGCCGCCGAAGAAGGCGATGTCCCATCCGAACCTGCCACGCTGCGTGCGCCAGCGGAATTCGAATGCGACACCGCGAAACACGAGCCCCAGAAGCATGCCGATGACGGGCATATAGATCGCGGGCATCAGGATTGCATAGGCGAGCGGGAATGCCGCGAACAATGCGCCGCCGCCGAGCACGAGCCACGTTTCGTTGCCGTCCCAAACGGGCGCGACCGAATTCATCATGACGTCACGGTCGTGCCGCTCCGGAAAGAATGGGAACAGCAGGGCGACGCCCAGATCGAAGCCGTCCATCACCACATAGGCGAAAACCGCGAAGGCTATGATGAAGGCGAACACCGTCGCCAGATCGAAGGACACGCCCATGGCACTCACTCCTGTGCGACGGGACGACGGCCGTGCGCTGCCGGTCCCGGTGTAATGCCAGCCGCGCGAAACGGCGTCTCCTCGCGCGGGCCTTCCTCACCGGGATGCGGCGGACGAGCCATCAGGCTCAGGAGGTAGAACATGCCTGCCGCGAAGACGATGAAATAGACGATGACGAAAGCGATCAGCGAGGTCGCGACAGCGGGGCTCGCCAGCGGCGAGACCGATTCAGCCGTGCGCAGCAGGCCGTAGACCGTGAATGGCTGGCGACCGACCTCGGTCGTCACCCAGCCCGCGAGCACCGCGACGAAACCGGCCGGTCCCATCGCGAGCGCCCAACCGTGGAACCAGCCTGCATCGTGCAACTGGCCGCGCCAGCGCAGGACGAGGCTCGTCAGACCCAGCCCCACCATCAGGAAGCCAAGCCCCACCATGATGCGGAAAGACCAGAAGACGATCGGCACATAAGGCCAATCTTCGCGCTTGATCGTATCGAGCCCAGCCAGGGGTGCGTTCAGGGAATGGTTGAGGATGAGCGACGAAGCCTTCGGGATTTCAAAAGCGTAATCCACCCTGCCCGCCTGCTGGTCCGGAAGACCGAACAGAATGAGGGGTGCTCCGTCCGGATGGCTCTGGAAATGGCCTTCCATCGCCATGACCTTGGCCGGCTGATGCTCCAGCGTGTTCAACCCGTGCTCGTCGCCGACCAGCACCTGGACGGGGGCGACGAGGGCGGCCATCCACATGGCCATGGAGAACATGACGCGGCTGCCCTGCCTGGCCGTCCCGCGCAGGGCGTGGAAAGCCCCGGCGCCGCCGACGACGAGCGCGGTGGTCAGGTAGGCCGCTATGACCATGTGCACGAGGCGATAGGGAAAAGACGGGTTGAAGATGATTGCCCACCAGTCCACGGGGACGAACTGGCCGGCCTCGTTGATCCCATGGCCCTGCGGCGTCTGCATCCATGAATTGACGGCGAGAATCCAGAAGGCTGACACGAAGGTGCCGACCGCCACGAGCAGTGTCGCCGTGAAGTGCAGGCCCTTGCCGACCCGGCCCATGCCAAACAGCATGACGCCCAGAAAGCCGGCCTCGAGGAAGAAGGCGGTCAGCACCTCATAGGCCATCAGCGGCCCGATCACCGGGCCGGCCTTATCGGCATAGACGGACCAGTTCGTGCCGAACTGGTAGGACATGACAATGCCCGAGACGACGCCCATGCCGAAGGCGATGGCGAAGATCTTCAGCCAGTACCGGAAGAGGTGCAAGAAGACGTCGCGCCCGGTCCAGAGCCAGAGCCCCTCGAGTACAGCGAGATAGCTCGCCAGTCCGATGGAAAAGGCCGGGAATATGATGTGGAAGGCCATGGTGAAGGCAAATTGGGCCCGAGCCAGCAGAATGGCGTCAATCCAGTCCGGCATGATGCACCCCTCACCTCGGCCCCCTCCCTGAAACGAGATTGGCAAGCTTTGCGTTCCGGGGTCATGCGCGGATTCGCCGCCATGAGGACAGTGGCATTTCGAAGCGGTGCTTTGGCAGCGTCCTCACGCAGATTGTCAGGGGCTCACGCAACGCGGGACAGGCCGCTTCCCACAGCCCCTTCCCAACGCCTTTCGTCCTCCGCCCTCACATTGAACTTGTCGACCAGACTTGCCAGTTGCACGGCCTCCGCCGTGAGTTTGGAACAGGCTCCGGCATTTCGTTCCGCGACGCCGGCATTCTGTTGCGTGACCTTGTCCAACTCGCCGAGCGCCTGATTGACCTCCGCCAGCGCCGTCGCCTGGTCTTGCGCGGCGGTCGCGATATCCTGAAAGCGGCTCGCGGCGTCGGCGACCTGATCGACGATGGTGTGCAGGCTCGCGCCGGTCTGGTTGACCAGCTTGACGCCGTGCGCGACGGCGGTGGCGGATGCTCCGATCAGCCCCTTGATTTCCCGCGCGGCCTCGGTGGATCTTTGGGCGAGCGCACGCACCTCCTGCGCGACGACCGCGAAGCCACGGCCCGCATCCCCGGCGCGAGCGGCCTCGACACCGGCGTTCAGGGCCAGCAAATTGGTCTGGAAGGCGATCTCGTCGATGACCGAAATGATCTGGGTGATCTGCCGGGACGATTCCTCTATCGACTGGATCGCCACGACGGTCTGATCCACGACCTCCCGCGATCTGGTCGCGCTATCCTTCGCATTCGTGACTACAGTCACGGCCTCACGGGACACGACGAGCGTCTTGTTGACCGTGGCCGTGATCTGGTGATGAGCGGCCGATGTCTCTTCGAGCATGGCGGCCTGATGTTCGGCCCGCTGGGCGAGAGCCGACGAGCCGTTTGCGATTTCGTCGGCTGACCTCGCGACGTTGCCGCTGGCGCCGCGAATGCGCGATATGTCGGCGCTCAGTTCCTGCATCGCGCGATTGAAATCGGTTCGCAGCTGCCCATAGCTTTCGGGAAAGGCGGCGCTGATTTCGACGTCGAGATTTCCCTCGGCCAGTGCGTAGAGACCCTCGGCCAGTTCGCGCACGGCCTTGCGCTGCTCGTCTTCAGCCTGCCGCTTGCTCTCGGCCTGGCTCGCACTCACCCGAGCGAGCGCCTCCTGCTCCCCCGTCATGTCGCGCAGCGTTTCCACGACCGCGAGAAGCTGCCCCTGCGCGTTGCGGACGATGCCGGCATCGATGGCGAGATAGCGGCGGCCGCCCCTTGGCAGCTCGCACCAGTTCTCCGCCCGCCCGCGCCCGGTCTTAACGTCGATCTGCACATTGGCATAAGCCGCGCTGACGCCATTTCCCGACGTAAACACGAGATCGGCGAGGCAAGGGCGCGGCGCCGCGTAGAATCCGCGCCAATGCTCCTTGGTGCCGACGACAGCCGCGGCTTTCAAACCCGTCAGGGCCTCGCAGGCATCGTTCCAGACAAGGACATTGCCATCGGGACCCAGCACGAAAGTGGGAATGACCATCTGGCGGACGAGTTCGAGGCCGAAATTTCCATCGAGCGCGGCGGCCTTCGAGGTCTTGAACCAGTGAAATAGATTTGCCATCGGGCACCAAAGGATCAAATCAATGGCGAGGACAATACGGGTGGAGGGTTAATGAAATTGCTCGTCATGCGTGTATTCGCAGACTGGGAGACGGCCTGCGGTGAACGTGCCGAGTTCAGGTCAACTAAAAGCTTCTATGACCGTATTGATGGAAAGAAACAGCGTACGGCTGTCGTCTGGATGTTCGATGAATTCTGCGCAGGCCATGTAGAAATGCTTCGCTTTCTCACCCTTTGCTTGCACGAGCACTGCAGCAATGCCAATCCCCTGAGACGCGACGGCGATGCGGCGCGGAGCGACCGAAAGAAGATCGGATTCGAGACATCGCAGACCACATAGGTGCGAGAAAACCTGCTCTCGTTCTTCAGAGCGCAGTGCTTCAGCCAGTCGTACAGCAACGGCTCGCCGCAATCGAAGTCGCTGATATTATGGGTCGCCGTTAATGGACCTGGGGCGTGACAGCTTCGCTGGGGGGCGCTGCGGATCGGGCGTCAGGTTTTTCAATACAACGCGACTTTGATCAGCGCTCCCAAGGGCTGGCCACGAGTCCTCACTCCCACTCAATAATCACCAACCCATAAGTGTCTGAATTTATTGCGTTTTTTTTCTGTTAGTAATTTCTTAGTAACAAAGGATACCCAGCCACTGACTACACCACAGGCAAAAACGTGAATGAATTCAGTGCGTAACGGTCTACGCCGGGTTACAGATGCAAGCCAGTAATGTCCTAATGGCGTACCGCTACGACTCAGCTACCACCCCGAACAGCACTTCTGCCGCCGCCTCTGCTCCTTGTTCTACCAATTCTGAAAGCAAACGCCATGAAATGCGCCACCTATGGCTGATCGGTCTCACCACAGTCCTGTCACCGTGCCGGGCGATGGCGGCGGACTACATGGTCTGCGATATCAAGACCGTCTACACCTTCACGGAAAATGCCGAGTATCTGAAGGGCGGCCTGAACGGGCAAAACCCGGACGCAAGGAGTTGGAAATTCAGGTTCGATAGATCAACAGGACAGGTGATCGGTGAATTTCGCTACGATGGCATAGTGTGGAGCGTAAGCCGGAAGGGCGATCATCAGAATTCATGGATATTGACAGGCGCAGACGACCGCCAATCACTGCGATATGTCTTGAACATTCAGACATGGATCAAGGGATATCCGTTTTTTCTCACAGATGTGCGCCTTGGCGACACAAACACTGGCTCCTGTCACTGAGCCTGCGTGTCAACGTCGCCGGTCTTGATCGCACTGACCCCGTATCCACATAGCTCATCAACCAGCACATCCACGTCCATGCCTTGGAAAACCCACCCTTGCTTCTCGTAATCGGTCGATAGTAGGACGAGCAATTCAATTATGTGATGCCGGTGGGGGATTTCATCGTCGCTTTGGGCCCTTCGGGCTGCGGCTGATGCCGCATCAAATTCCTTTGCCAAGAGGATGTATCGAAAATCGAATTCCGCATCATCGTCGTTGTCGGAGCGTGACAGGTAAAATTCGGCAGCTTCATTCAGCTTCATGATTAGTTTTGACTTGATTGCGTTCATTTTGTTCAATTTCCTTTCGAATGGCCGCACGGGCTAGTTTTGAGAATGTAGTATCCGTCATCTTGACGTGATTTTGTATTCTTTCACGTTCCTCCGTGAATAATCTGAATGTCATTATTTCTGTTCTTTTTTCTTTCATTCGTTTTTTCCATAGTAGAACAAAGGCCGTGATGGTAAATCACGGTCTTTACTGATAATTAGGCACGATATATATTAGCTAGAGTCGCATAATGCGATCTTCGTCGAGATTCTGGCGGAAGTTATGCCCTACTCAGGCAAGCAACTAAGAAATATACCATCGCTATGAATTTGTTTCGTCACGTATTTGGCCGCTGCAAAACGACAGTCAACCCGACGATTATGGAATTTATATTGACCAATCCTGTTGAGCTGCGCCCATAATTTTTCGCCCACCTTATCGAAGTATCCGGTTTGGCTTTCATCTAGTGCAAGCAAAACATGAAAATGGAAATGAGTTGGGCAATAACCTTTGGTAAAAGCTTCGGCAGACCCGAAATGAGTCAACGGCTTATTGCTTCTACCGTTCAGTCTTGGATGCAATCTCTTCAGATAAATCTCCGTCCGACGAAGCATATAAATATGCCTTTCCTGTTCAGGATAAAGAGATAGACTCTTTCCCAAATGATCATACTGATCAAACCCGAGCGTAAGCATATGTGTCCAGTCCTGAAGTTCCAAGAATGCAATCCACGCCAATCCTATATCGAATTTATTCAAGACTAAACCCCAATCATTTTTCCTATATCTATTTAGTATTACTTTCACCCCCCCCCTTTGAATTTCGATAAAATATTTTTTTATTCCAATAATATTCTAGGATCGGGCGACAAGGGACTGTCTTTGATAAAGAAGGGAATTTTCCTGAACTGTTGGATGAGGATTTGCGAGCCAGCAACTCGTTGCCTGTACATTTTGCATTCCCCGAGTGTTACAGGAATTCGTCGACGATTTAGACCGTCGCCAGTGTCCGCCCTGTAGCGAACTTGCGACCAGACAAGCATCGCCGAACCATTGAACAAGAGAACGAGCGTCGGCGAAATGAATTCTGAAACGCTTGCGATGACGTTCTGCGCTTTCCAGATGGCGTCGTCGAGACTGGACGCCATGATCTGCGCAACATGCACCCGCAGGAACTTCTCGCCAGATGCGCCGCATCCCAGCTCCAAATAAAAATCCATCATCACAACGCCTCCGCATAAAAGCTGTCCGTAAGTCCGAATTGAAAGTTTCTAAAGCCGTAACCTTCAATTCAAAAAATGCGTTGTTTGACAGCAAAGGTCAAGTCGTTCTCTGGCGGGTGTGCTGCCTTTGGGGCTCATGGCCGATTTTCGAGACCAAGCACCCGATAAACGCTGGCACGACCAATTCCCAGCGCCATGGCGATTTCGGTAGCACCCTTGCCCTTTGATTGAAGGTCTCTGACGGCATCGACCTTGATTGACGGCTTGCGGCCCTTGTAAACGCCGCTTGCCTTAGCCTTAGCCTTAGCCTTAGCCTTAGCCTTTCCGTCGGCCTGCCGTTCTTTTCGCAAATTGGTTCCGAATTCGGCACAGACCGCCCCCCCTCGCACTAGGGATTACCCCAGTGCGACGGGCGGAATGCTTCTCAAGAGGGTCAAAAAAGCTCCCTCTTGCGAATCTTGTCACAGCATCTTAGATTCTATTGATAAGCAGGAAGCACGCCATGATGATCGGTTATGCCAGAACAAGCACTGCGGACCAGATTGCCGGATATGAAGCCCAACTTGCTGAACTGAAGAAGGCGGGCTGTGACCCTATCTATCAAGAACAAGTTTCAGCGGTGGCCAGGAGCCGTCCAGAGCTTCAACAGGCCATAGAGTTCGTCCGGAATGGGGATGTGCTGGTCGTAACAAAACTCGACCGCCTGTGCCGTTCTGTGGCCGATTTCATCGCCATATCCGACCGGCTGGCCAAGAAGGGGGTCGGCTTACGGGTGTTGGCAATGAACCTCGACACATCCACACCCACCGGCACCCTGATGCTGAACGTATTGTCGTCGGTTGCGCAGTTCGAACGGGAATTGCTTCTGGAAAGACAACGTGAAGGCATCAAGAAAGCCAAGGCAGAAGGCCGATACAAGGGCCGCAAGCCGACAGCACGACTGCGGGCCGGGGAAGTCTTGGACCTGCGGGCGAAGGGTGTGAAGCCGATGGATATCGCTTCAAAGATCGGGATATCGGTGGCAAGCGTCTATCGGGCGCTGGCGCAAGCCTAATCAACCTCATGGAAGAACGGCATGAATGAACCGACCCGCTTAGGTGCGTTCTGCCTTTCAAACGGTTCAAGTTCGTAATTATCCCCGAGAAACTCGGTTTCGATCCAAATACGATGCGAAGATAAAAATGCCTTATACGCAACAACATTAGACATTACTTCATCAATCAGTTTTATAATCGCATCTTGAGTGCCTTCCGGAGTTACCCCAAGCAAAGCATGGAATGAAATAACTTCAGACGAAAAGAAAAGGTTGTTAGATGAGTTTTCAAGACTTATATAATCAAATAATGTCTCATCTTCATCTAGCTTTTCAACATTTTCAATTATGGGATTTCCGTCGATGTGGAAGGCGAATTCTTTCCTGAGCCTAGCAAATTTACTCGCTGCTCCATTTTTTATTTTACAAAGCTTTATATATTCTTGCCTAATACTTTCTGGAGCTGATTTGTGCTTTCCAATGACCAGTGGCGCAACGTGACCTATTATGAAACGGCCACCTTCATGTAATTTACCAGCCAATAGCTTTAGGTAAAATACGATCTGGGTGATTGCTGCGTGTTCTTCCGGAGTAAATGTGCTGTTTTTCAGTGTGTTCTGTGACGCAAGAAGGTTGTTGGAAAGCATCCCAAGCTCATTACTAAGTTGCCCAGCAAGTACATAGCTAACGAGCTTTTGCTTACTCAAAGCGCTTAGCCGTTTTCTTGTGTATCTAGATTGTATTATCTGCATAACAAACCCTCGAATCGTGCTGGTTATTTTTTATTATCTCCAATTACTCCAAATTTATTTGCAGGAAATCGTATAATCCTTCGTCTTTTGAATCCGTTCTAGTCAATTCTCGAATCATTTCTTCTGTCTTGACGTGGGCGTAATGCTTCTCGAGAAAATTGACTGAACATCCCATGTTTTGAGCCAACACTTGCGGATGGACTTTTCCCCTAACGATACGAAATGTCGCATATGTATGCCGGAGGCTGTAGTAAGTAAGCCGTTTTCTATCCCCAAGTCCCACAAAATCCATCATACTCTTCCATTGCGAATAGAGTTGCCTCTTAGACAACTCAATGCCTTCCCGCACACAGAAAACAAAGTCGTCTGGCTTCGTAAAAACCGCACTTTTCTTCCGACGCTGGAAATGTTGCCCACCCAATCCAACAACAGTCCTGCTTTTGTCAGTCTTAGTGATATCAGACGTAAGAAAAAGCTCGACCGCCACCGTCTTTGGTGCAGCTTTTTCGATATGTATGTTACGGACATGCCTCCATCGCAAACTTCGTGCCTCGCCGTATCTCAGCCCAGTATTTGCACAAATAAGCACAAAATCCCGGATCAACTCTCGTAAGAACTTCTCATCGTCACCTTCACCTTCTACCGCCCAATAACGGATTTGACGATATAGTTGCTGATACTCTAGCACGGTGAACGAGTCACGGCGGGGTTCCTCCATCCTTTTGAGCTTTTCCCATTCCGGGAGCTGCTCATGCGAAATTTTCCCGTGCTTCAGAGCCAATTTGAATACACTAGAAATGGTCGATCTTTCGTTTTTGATCGTATGAAGCGACGCTTTAGCTAGGCGGAATTCTGTATATCCGAGGAATTTCTGCGCAGTGATCTGCGACACCTTGACCTTGGGCCCCAGAAATTTCCGTAACGCCACAAGTTGACTTCTAATCGTAACCAAACGGCCCGGCGTTATAAGCTTCTTACCAACATCACGTCGGCGCTCTTCCAAATACCAGTCACAAAGCTCATCGACAGTATTCGAAAATATTTTCTCACCTTTGCGCGGTCTATTCCGAGTATCGAAATAGATTTCTTCTGCCGCCGCCAACGCAACCGCCCTGTTCTTCGTCTTCAGAGACTTGGATTGATATTTTCCTTCGCCGGTAACCCAATACCGGTAATACCAATTTCCGCCAGAATTTCTTGTCTTTCCGATCATTACTCCCGGAAAGAACTCATGAACGTCATAGAACCACGGGTCTTTCTTGCTCTCGGGCTTACTCATTTCCAGTCGAAACCAAACTTCGAAGGTGGCGTGATTGCCACCTTGCAGAAGCCCTTGATCTTATGCCCATTTCAAAAAACTACAACAGCCTTAGTAACGTTGTTAGAAACATAAAAGCCCTGAAAAATAAGGACTTTTTGCAACGTTATTACTCCCACTCGATCGTTCCCGGCGGCTTGCTGGTCACGTCGTAGACCACGCGATTAATACCGCGCACCTCGTTGATGATGCGCGTTGCTGCACGGCCGAGGAAATTCATGTCGTAGGGGAAGAAATCCGCCGTCATGCCGTCGACCGAGGTCACGGCGCGCAGCGCGCAGACGTGGTCGTAGGTGCGGCCGTCGCCCATCACGCCGACTGTGCGGACCGGCAGCAGCACGGCAAAAGCCTGCCAGATCTGGTCGTAGAGGCCTGCCTTGCGGATCTCGTCGAGATAGACGGCGTCGGCCTTGCGCAGGATCTCCAGCTTCTCGTGCGTGATCGCGCCGGGAATGCGGATCGCGAGACCCGGCCCCGGGAAGGGGTGGCGGCCGACGAAGGCTTCGGGGAGGCCGAGTTCACGGCCCAGCGCACGCACTTCGTCCTTGAAGAGTTCGCGCAGCGGCTCGACCAGCTTCATGTTCATGCGCGCGGGCAAACCGCCGACATTGTGGTGCGACTTGATCGTCACCGAGGGGCCGCCCGTGAAGGAGACGCTCTCGATCACATCGGGGTACAGCGTGCCCTGCGCCAGGAATTCCGGCGCACCCTTGCCGTCCGAGGCGATCTTCTTGGCCTCGGCGTCGAAGACGTCGATGAAGAGGCGGCCAATGGTCTTGCGCTTCTGCTCGGGATCGCTGACGCCGTCGAGTTCCCGCAGGAACAGCTCCTCGGCGTCCACGTGGACGAGCGGGATGTTGTAGGTGTCGCGGAACAGTTTTACGACTTCCTGGGCCTCGCCCATGCGCAGCAGGCCGTGGTCGACGAAAACGCAGGTCAGCTGATCGCCGATGGCCTCGTGGATGAGCACGGCCGCGACAGCGGAATCGACGCCGCCGGAGAGGCCGCAGAGCACGCGGGCGGAGCCCACCTGTGCGCGGATGGAGGCAACCGCCTCCTGACGGAAGGCAGCCATCGTCCAGTCGCGCTTGAGGCCCGCGACCTTGTGCACGAAATTTGAAATCAGCCGGGCGCCGTCTGGCGTGTGCACGACTTCGAGGTGGAATTGCACGCCGAAATAGCGGCGCGACTCGTCGGCGATGGCGGCGAGCGGCGCGTTCTCGGACATGGCGATGCGCTTGAAACCGTCCGGCAGGCGCGTGACGCGGTCACCGTGGCTCATCCAGACGGGATAGCGGCAGCCCGTGTCCCAGACGCCATCGAAGAGCGCCGATTTCTCGATCACCTCGATGTCGGCACGGCCGAATTCGCGATGATGTCCCGCCTCGACCTTGCCGCCGAGTTGCTCGGCCATGACCTGCTCGCCATAGCAGATGCCCAGCACCGGAATGCCGGCGTCGAAAATCGCCTTTGGCGCGCGGGGCGAACCCTCCTCGGTCACCGAGCAGGGACCGCCCGACAGGATCACAGCCTTGGGCTGAAGCTCAGCGAAGGCCTTTTCGGCCGACTGGAAGGGTGCGATTTCGCAATAGACCCCCGCCTCGCGCACGCGGCGGGCAATGAGCTGGGTCACCTGCGAGCCGAAATCGACAATGAGAACCTTGTCGTGGTGGCTGACGATTTCGCTGTGAAGATCTTGTGCGGCCATGGAGCTTTGGAGTCCTGCGCGTAAAAAGCCGGATTAGGCCAAGCGGCGTCCCGGCGCAACCCGTGAGGTGCAGGTAGTGGCCGCGCTGGCGATCTTTGCGCTCTGCGGCATCACTCCGAATGACCTCGTCACAACGTTGAAAATCGACGGTTTTACCGCGCATTTGAATGAATGGATTGAACCGCCCGCAAGTGGCGGCAAGCTAGCTTTCCTCTCGCCGGGCGAAAGCCCCCGGCGAGAGGAAAGCTCATGATCCACAAAATTCGCGTCACGCAGATCGGCACGCTTTTTTCGGAGGGCATCGACGACCAGCCGCAGGAGCCTATGCGCCGTGGCCTCGTTCGGCCGGCGCGGGTGCGGGTCATGCGCCTGCTCAAGGAGGCCATGACCCTCATCGACAATGTGCCGCGTCCGTCTCCTGCCCCCGTCCGCTCTCAGGACCGCAGCAAGAGCGCGATGTAGAAGCCATCCGTGCCGCTGGTCCGGGGTGACAGGCGCAGGCCTGCCCCGTGAGGCGAAGCATGTTCCGCCAGCTCCGGCAGCCCGGCGCGACGCGCGATATGGGCGGCGTCGAGGGGCAGGAAATCGGCATGGGCGCTCAGGAACGCGTCGATCCGGTCTTCATTCTCCACGCGAAGCAGTGAACACGTCACGTAAGCCAGCACACCGCCCTGCTTGACGTATTTCTCTGCCCTTTCAAGAACTTCGTCCTGTTCGCTCTGACGTTGAGTCAAGGCGCCCGGCCGCGTGCGCCATTTGGCGTCGGGGTTGCGGCGCCAGGTGCCCGTGCCCGTGCAGGGCGCATCGACGAGGACGAGATCGCAGCGCTTCACGCAATCGGCGAGGATGTCCGTCGTCCCCTTGGGCGCCCGGACCTGCACGTTGCGGACGTTGGCGCGATCCAGCCTC
Source organism: Hyphomicrobiales bacterium (assembly GCA_028290285.1). GTDB lineage: Bacteria > Pseudomonadota > Alphaproteobacteria > Rhizobiales > Beijerinckiaceae > Terripilifer. Next base: position 13,430 of record JAQGKD010000005.1, on the reverse strand, counting down.
GCATAAATCGGCATCAACCGCCGCCCGTCGCTGTCAGTTGCGTAGATCTGGCCCTTGTTGTCCATCTCGGCGGCCAGTGCGAGCGTCTTGCCGCCGCCGCCCGCGCAGAGATCGAGCACCTGCATGCCCGGCTTGGCGCCAGCGATCAGGCTCGCAAGCTGCGAACCTTCGTCCTGGATCTCCACGAAGCCGCGCGTGTAGGCAGATTCGGCGGACAGCGAGGGGCCGCGACCGTCGGCGCTTGTCTTGAGGCGCAGGCCGAGCGGCGAGAGGGGCGTCGGCTCGGGCTCGAGGTGGGCGAGCATCTTGATCGCCTTGTCGCGGTCGCCCTTGAGGCGGTTGACGCGAAGGTCGACCGGCGCGCGATCCGCGAGCGCCCTGCCCTCCGCCACGGCGTGATCGCCGAAGGCGGCGGCGAAATGCTCGGCCAGCCATTCCGGATAGTCGCCGCGCACATGATCGGGCGCATTGTCGAGCGAGGCGTCGCGCAGTCGCGCTTCCTCTTCCTCGGTCAGCTTGAAGGGGGCATGGGTCTCGCCCGTGCAGAGCGCGCCGATCTCCTCCACGCCGAGGCCGCGGATCTGGCGCAGCGAGCCAAGCACGATGGCTCGGGGCGTCTCGACGCCCATGATCCAGGCGGCCGACGAACGAACGCGCAGGGCGTCATAGACGTGGCTGGCGATCGAGGCCCGGTCCTTGGACCCTGCGAAGCGGTGGCCGAGGCCCCAATCCTTCAGGGAATCGGCGGCCGGCCGGCGCCGCTCCGCGATGTCGGCCATAATTTCAATCGCAGCACTGATACGGGCGGAAGGGGTCATCTAAGCTTAGCCATATTGGGGACACACCGGCGACACGAGGCGCCGACACTCTCTGCATGCGTCGTTCCACACATGACGGCGGGTTACAACAGATGCTTTGGGAATGACAAAATGAAAAGCCTAGCCCCCGCTCTCGCGGCAGCCCTTCTCACGCTCTCCATCGCCGGCTGCGCCACCGCGCCGCCGCCGCCTCAGGCCGCGATCTATCCCGATGCACCGCCGCGCAAGCCGCTCGATGCGAAGACGCAGCTGGAAACCGGCCGGCGCTATTGAGGCGCATGACCCGGCGCGCTTTCCGCGCGCCGGGATTGTGCTCAGTGGATAAAAATGCGCACGGCGAAGACGACCCACATTGCGATCAATATCAGCACACCGGCGAGGAAGGCCGGAAAGCGCAATGTCACGCGATTGTTAGTCGTGTGAATGGCAGCATGCGCGAGGCGCGCGATGACGTAGAGCCATTCCATGACGACGAAGAGAAAATCGTCCTTTTTGGTGATAATCGCCAGCACCACCAGGACGTAAAAGAGCAGCGGCGTCTCGAACTGGTTCTGGAAGGACCGGCTCAACTGCGCAGGACGTGCCGGCCAAGCATTCTGGCCGAGGCCGACATCGCCGGCTTTTACCTCCCCGCGCCGAAGCGCCCCGAACCGCTCCCTGCCCATCCAGAACAGAAGCACAAAGGTCAGGAGGACCAGAACGAAGACCGGCAGAAGAACCGACTGGATGGTCATGCAATTTCCTCGTTCGGGACGGCCCGGCCTTAAAGGCCGGTCGGGTAGTTCGGGCTTTCGCGCACGATGGCGACATCATGCACGTGGCTTTCGCGCAGGCCTGCCGAGGAGATGCGGACGAATTCCGCCTTCGTCTGGAATTCCGGCACGGTCGCGCCGCCGACATAGCCCATGGCGGCGCGCAGGCCACCGGCGAGCTGATGCAGCACCGCGCCTGCCGGACCCTTGTAGGGCACCTGCCCCTCGATACCCTCGGGCACGAGTTTCAGCGCGTCCTTGATGTCCTGCTGGAAGTAGCGATCCGCCGAGCCACGCGCCATGGCGCCGACCGACCCCATGCCGCGATACGCCTTGAAGGAGCGGCCCTGATAGAGGAACACCTCGCCGGGGCTCTCGTCGGTGCCCGCCAGAAGTGAGCCGATCATCACGCAATCGGCGCCAGCCGCGATAGCCTTGGCGAAATCGCCCGAATATTTGATGCCGCCGTCGGCGATGATCGGCACGCCGGCCGCGCGGGCGACTTCCGCCGCCTCCAAAATCGCGGTCAGCTGCGGCACGCCCACACCGGCGACGATGCGCGTCGTGCAGATGGAGCCCGGCCCGATGCCGACCTTGATGCCGTCAGCGCCCGCATCGATCAGGGCGCGTGCGCCGTCGCCCGTCGCGATGTTTCCGGCGACCAGAGAGATCTTGCTGTTGGCCCGCTTGATGCGCGCCACCTGGTCGAGCACATGCTGCGAATGACCGTGCGCGGTGTCGATGACCACGCAATCCACGCCCGCGTCGATCAGCTGGAGCGCGCGATCGAAGCCCTTGTCGCCCACGGTGGAGGCGGCGGCGACGCGCAGGCGGCCCTCGGCGTCCTTGCAGGCGCTGGGGTGCTGGATCGCCTTGTCCATATCCTTGACCGTGATCAGTCCGACGCAACGATAATCGTCGTCGACCACGAGCAGCTTCTCGATGCGGTTGTGATGCAGCAGGCGCTTGGCCTCATCCTGGCCGACGCCCTCGCGCACGGTGATGAGGTCCTTGGTCATCAGCTCGGAGACGGGCTGGAAGGGATTGTCGGCGAAGCGCACGTCGCGGTTGGTGAGGATGCCGACGAGCTTGCCGGGCTTGCTGTCCAAGCCGCGGCTGACGACCGGAATGCCTGAAATGCCGTGATGGCGCATCAGCGCCAGCGCATCGCCCAGCGTCTCGTCCGGGAAGATGGTGATGGGATCGACCACCATGCCGCTCTCGAAGCGCTTCACCTTGCGCACTTCCTCTGCCTGCTCTTCAGGCTCGAGATTGCGGTGGATCACGCCAATGCCGCCCGCCTGCGCCATCGCGATAGCGAGACGCGCTTCCGTCACCGTGTCCATGGCCGAGGAGACGATGGGCATGTGCAGGGTGATGGTGCGCGTGAAGCGGCTGCTGAGATCGACCCCGCTCGGCATGACGATGGAGTGGCCGGGGCGGAGCAGCACGTCATCGAAGGTGAGGCCTTCGACAAATGTCATACGTGCGGTGGGGATCATGGCCAACTCCGTAAAAAGCAGATGCACGGCGCGGCGGGAGAGATTCCCGGCACCGACTGAGATTGGCACGGGCGAATACCACGCCTGTGCCGCCACGGGAAGGGTTGAGGCGTCGCAGGGCGGTTTTCGGGGGTGTAGTGCTTTCTTCCCGGCAGCGCACGTCGCCACGCGGATGCCGCCAGCGCACCCGTCGATCATCCGCAGGCCGAAGGAAATCCGGCAACACCCGATCCTACGGGCACCTTGCGCAACGCCGAATACCCAAATTCAGAATCAGGCCTCAATTTGAGCATTACCGTACGAATTTGGGTAGAATCATGTTAGATGCAGCATAAGCGGCTGTAGAGCCTGGCTTAAACCAACGGGTGCAAAATGCTTTTTTCTAAGCTCTTACTCACATCGGCTTTGATTTTGACCGCGGGCTCCGCCGTTGCCGCAGATCTGCCAATGCGCGGCGCCCCGGCTTCCTACATGCCGGCTTCGGGCTTTGCCTGGACTGGTCCCTACGGCGGTTTGCAGGCAGCCTTCGGGTTCGGCCGCGGGCGCACAACCGACGTGGGTCCGGATGCAGTAGCTACGCGGACCAACGGCGGAACTTTCGGAGCCTTTGCCGGCTATAATCACCAGTTCTCCAATAATGTGGTCGCTGGTCTGGAAAGCGATGTGAACTGGGCGAACGTGTCGGGCGGTTCGACGGATTCGAGCGGCATCGCTTATTCGAACAAAATGAACTGGTTCGGGTCGGTTCGCGGACGCCTCGGTTATGCAATTGGGCGCGCTTTGGTCTTCGCGACGGGCGGTGTGGCCTTTGCTGGCGTTGATCATACGATCAACGATACACCCGGGACGACCACGGGACTCATTTCGTTCCACGACACGCAGTCTGGATGGACCGCCGGTGCAGGCGCGGAATACGCCATCACCGACAATCTGATCGCGCGCGCAGAATATCGCTACTACGATTTCTCGGGCAAGACGTACGGCAATACGACTGCGGGCGGGGGCAGCTATTTCTGGTACCCTCATGAATTCCAGGCCAGGATGCAGACGGTCTCTGCTGGCCTCGCAGTCAAATTCTGACAACAACCGATGATAAAGAAGGCTCCGTCTCGCTCAGGCAAGACGGAGCCTTTTCCGTTCAAGGTGCGTTGCGCACACGCGCCTGCGCAGCCTCCACATGGTTGTGCAGCGGACGCGTCCCGCCCGCATTGCCTTGAAACTCGGCCTTACTCCTCAAGCCCTGGCTGTCGCCGAAACGGCTTTCGTCGTCAGCGTGGCAAGGGGGACGTCAAGGGTGTAGGTAAACCCGCTCGGCTCATAGGCGAGATCCACGTGGCCGTTGAGCTGCTGCCCGAGGGACCACATCATGCGCGTTCCGAAGCTCCGGTGGGTGGGGGGGGCGACGAGGGGGCCGCCCTTCTCTATCCATGTGAGGCGCAGGCGCTGCGCCGTGTCGTCTGTCCGCCACTCGATTTCAACCCGGCCGGACGGAACCGAGAGCGCGCCGAACTTCGTGGTGTTCGTGCAAAGTTCGTTCAGCGTCATCGCGAGGGCGATCACCGCGCCGGACGTGATCTTGATCTCTGGCCCGGTGATCGAGAAGCAGCCGTTGCCATCGGTGTCATAGGGTTTGGTCGCGCCGCGCACCGTTTGATCGAGAGAGGCGTTGGCCCAATTCACGTGCATGAGCATGTCGTGTGCGCGGCCAAGCGCGATCAACCGTCCTTCGATCGCTTGCTGGCAGTGCTCCATCGATGTTGCCGTGCGAAGGCTTTGCGCGGCGATGGCACTGACGGTGGCGAGCGTGTTCTTGATGCGATGATGCAGCTCATCATGAATGAGCTTCTGAAGCGTGTCGGCAGCCACGCGTTCTTCGGCCTCGATGCCCGACTGGACGAGCAATACCTTGGCATCGATTCCCGCTTGCGCCAGAGCGAGGCGGAGGGAGTCGTTTTCGGCGGTGAGCGCATCCTGCGTCGGGTGCATTTCCTGGATGATGAGTTGCTGACGCCTGTCGTGGGCGTTGTTGCGCTCCGCGTCCACGGACGCTTTCAGAAAGAGAACCTGAGCCTCCCTGCTCGCCTGATCGAGCAGATGGCGCAGGTTCTCGTTTTCGGCTGAAAGTTCGACCTGGGTAAGCTGAGCTGCCATGGGCGGAGTGGTGGGCAGGATCTTGAGCACGCCCGATCCCATCATCTCCCGCAATTGCAGGATCATCTGCTTCATTTCAAGCGGCTTGCCGAAAAAGCGGCTGTGCTGGGGTTTGTCCGCCTCGGTGACGATGACCTGGCCCGAAACCAGGATGATCTTGATATCGGGCCAGCGCCGGTGAACGTCATGCGCCAGCCTGAGGCCGTCCATGGTGCCTGGCATCTGGATATCGGTAAACAGCAACGCAATGTCGGAGCGCGATTCAAGAATGGCCATTGCTTCGTCTGCGTTGACGGCTTCAACGGGGGTGAAGCCGGCATCCTCGACAATGTCCACGGCCCGCATGCGGAGGACCATTTCATCTTCAACGACTAGGACAACCGGCACCGGATTGAGTTCGCTGGACATTCGAGCCTAACTTTTAACTTTGAGCTGTCATCGACTTAACGGAACGGTGCGGGCCCAAGTGCGTGTCCACCCACCGAATTAATCCTGCTCTAATGCGCGGCGGGCTACAAGCATGAGCTCTGCCATCGGTGCGGAGGCTGATCGCTCGACAGGACAGACGTCGCACCCACATTCCCAGAGGGGCAGCGATGGTTGATGGGCGCGCGAAATCGGCCGGAGAAAGACGCGGCACGAGCGCATTTGGAGACTGCACAATTGTGGGAGAGCCGTGGATACCTTTCCTGGCGGGAAAGCAACCCACTTCTAAGCCTCGCCGCCGCCCTCGCCCTGAACCGGCTCGCCTGACTCAGTCCGCCGTCCCCTGAAGCCTGTGGCCAGCACGTAAAGCTCGGCCGAGCCTGCCCGGCTCGCCTCCGGCTTCACATGGCGCACGGTCTTGAAATCGCGCTTCAGTTGCGCGAGCAGCACATGCTCGGTGCCGCCCTGCAAAACCTTGGCGACGAAGAAGCCGCCGGGCGCCAGCACTTCGGTCGCAAATTCGATAGCGAGTTCGGCCAGGCCGACGATCTTGATGTGGTCGGTCTTCTTGTGGCCGGTCGTGTTGGCGGCCATGTCCGACATGACGCCGTCCGCTTCGCCGCCGAGCATCGCCTTCAGGCGATCGGGTGCGTCCTCGTCCAAAAAGTCCATGACCGTGAATTCGACGCCGGGAATGAAGTCGATGTCGAGCAGATCAATGCCGATCACGCGGCCATGACCGTTGGCGGAGCCGACCTTCTTGGCCGCGACCTGCGCCCAGCCGCCGGGCGCCGCGCCCAGATCGACGATGCGCTGGCCATGGCGAAGCAGCTTGTAGCGATCGTCCATCTCGATCAGCTTGAAGGCCGCGCGCGAGCGCCAGCCCTCCTTCTTCGCCTGCGCGACATAGGGATCGTTGAGCTGGCGCTGGAGCCACAATGTCGAGGACATCGTGCGCTTCTTGGCCGTCTTCACGCGCACCTTGAGAGAGCCCTGGCGGCCCCCGGCGCTCTTACTCTGTGTCATCGACGATGCTCTCGTACCCTTTCGCCATCCCGCCAGACGCCGTCGGCGCCCATCAACTCGGCGAGAATGCCTTCGCGCAGGCCACGATCCGCGATGCGGACACGGTCCGCCGGAAAGGCCAGCCGGATTGCCTCCAGAATGGCGCAGCCGGCGAGCACGAGATCCGCGCGCTCCGCTCCGATGCATCCATTGGCGACACGGTCGTCATAGCTCATTGCGCGCAAACGATCCAGCGCGCCGTCGACCTCCTCCTCCGACATCCAGAGGCCGTCGACCCGGCGCCGGTCGTAGCGGAGCAGGTTGAGATGGACGCCCGCCAGCGTCGTCACCGTCCCCGACGTGCCGAGAAGGTGGAAATTCTCGCAGCGATTTTCGCGGGCGACGCGGTTGCGGAAATCCGCCAGCTCCGCCCAGACATGGTCGATCATGGCTTCGAAGGTCTCGGGCGTCACGTCGTAGCCGCCGAATTTCTCGGCCAGCGTCACGACACCCAGCTGGAGCGAGGCCCAATGGCGCACGCGGCTGCGAATGTCGGCGCCCCGCCCGGCCGCGCCGCGCGCAAGCCAGACGATCTCCGACGAGCCGCCGCCGATATCGAAGAGCACGACGCCGTGCGCCTGCGCATCCGCCAAGGCCGCGCAACCGGCAGCGGCGAGATGCGCCTCTGTCTCGCGGTCGACGATTTCGAGGTCGAGGCCCGTGCGCTCGCTGACTCGGGCAATGAACTCCGGGCCATTGTCAGCCATGCGGCAGGCCTCGGTCGCGATGAGGCGCGCGCGCGTGACGCCGCGCTGGTCCATCTTGTCGCGGCAGATCTCCAGCGCACCCAGCGTGCGGCGAATTGCGGCCTCGCTGAGGCGTCCCGAGGTGCTGACGCCTTCTCCCAACCGCACGATGCGCGAAAAGGCATCGACGATTCGAAAGCCCTCCCGCGCCGGGCGGGCAATCAGAAGGCGGCAATTGTTGGTGCCGAGATCGAGGGCTGCATAGGTGTGCGGCTGGGCGCGCGGGCGATCAACCTCCGCGGTGGGCCGTTCGGCACTCGCGCGACGCTCTGCATCGGCGAAGTCGGGCCCTGTCCCGTTCAGGTCCATGGCTGGCACGGCAAGTCTCTCCTGTCGCACAGGACCGGGATTACGGTCGAGGCGGTTCATCTACGAGTGTATCGGTGTCCGCCATGATTTGCCATGTCAATTGAGCCGACCTCGACGGCTTGAGCTCGGCTGGCACTGGGCTCCGGCGAAGAGGATGGATGCAACGGCGGATCGGCTGCATCGACGACAACCAGTAGAGCGAAACGCCCTGCAAAACAGGCATATGATGACTAAGGCTATGCACTTGATAGCGAATTGCTAACCTGTCCCTGCGACGGTCCAAGCAGGCCCAATACAATGCCGGGAACAGAATGTTCGATATCGAACCGGAAGATCTGTACGACATCCAGCTGAATGAATTGCTGGGCGCTCTCAGCCATGCACTCGACATGACCGAGGGACAACCCGCGGGTCATTGCGTACGGTGTTGCTGGATCGGCACGAGCATAGGCCGGGCCATGGGCCTTTCGGACGCGCAGCTGAGCGATCTCTACTACACGCTGCTTCTGAAAGACCTCGGTTGCAGCAGCAATGCCGCGCGAATCTGCCAGCTCTATCTCGCCGACGATCTGGATTTCAAACGCGACTTCAAACAAATCGACGGCAGCCTGCCGAAGGTGCTGCGATTCGTGCTCGCGCATACGGGCCTGAAGGCGGGACTGGCCGAACGTTTCCGCGCCATGCTCAACATCATCCAGAACGGCGGAGAGATTGCCCGCGAGTTGATCGAGACGCGTTGCATGCGCGGCGCGAGTATCGCCCGCCAGCTTCGTTTTTCAGAAGATGTGGCGCAGGCCATCGCGGCGCTCGACGAACATTGGGGCGGTTCGGGCAAGCCCGAGGGCACCGCCGCAATGGCGATCCCCCTTTATGCGCGGATCGCCCTGCTGGCGCAGGTCATAGACGTGTTCCATACGGCCGAGGGTGCAGGAATCGCCCTGCAGGAAATCCGCCGCCGCTCGGGCTCGTGGTTCGACCCCTCGCTGGTCGCGACCTTCGAGGCCGTCGCGGAAGATCCCCGCTTCTGGTCGGGCTTGCAGGCCGGGGATTTGCAGGCGCGCATTCTCGCGCTCGATCCCGCCCGGAGGCGCATGCGTCTCGACGACGATTATCTTGACGATATCGCTACGGCTTTCGCGCAGGTGGTCGATTCCAAGAGCCCCTTCACCGCCGGTCACAGCGAGCGCGTCGCGCTGTTTACTGACATGATCGCGGAGGCGCTGGGCATGACGCCCGCGCGGCGGCGCTGGCTCAAGCGAACAGCCCTGCTCCACGACATCGGCAAGCTCGGCGTCAGCAATTCGATTCTCGACAAGCCCGGCAAGCTCGACGAAGCCGAATTCGCGGCGATGAAAGAACACGCTGCCTTTTCGGAGACCATTCTTTCACGCGTGGCCGCCTTCGGGGATCTGGCGCGAGTCGCGGGCGCGCATCACGAGCGACTCGATGGCAAGGGGTACCCGCGCGGCCTCAGCGGAGACCAGATCTGCATGGCAACGCGCATCATCACGACGGCGGACATCTTCGACGCACTGACAGCCGACCGTCCCTATCGCGCGGCCATGCCGATCTCCAAAGCGCTCTCCATCATGGCCGAAAGCCTCGGGACGGCGCTCGATCCCGTCTGCTTCGATGCCCTTCAAAGGGCCCTCGCCAAGATCCAGCCGGAAAAGGCGGCGGGAGGCACGCAGCGGCCCCCTTCCGGGGCTCGAAAAAGCCATGTGAGACAGCCCGGGCAGGCGTTGACACAAGCGCGGCGAACGGGCTAAGAACGCGCCACTGGAACGCGCCCCGGCGTTTTCCACCTCGATTTTCAGATCGAGCCAAGATGTCCTTGTACTGACGAGGGCTCTTCTTGGGGGATAGTTCAACGGTAGAACTGCGGACTCTGACTCCGTCAATCTTGGTTCGAATCCAGGTCCCCCAGCCAAATTCCCTGAATTGGCTAGACCAGTCGGCACCCTTATGGCCCAGTGCTGACCAAGGCGACGGACCACATCAAAACGAACTTGTATGGGCCTTCGCGAGTCCAATTTCCTATCTGGACCGTCTTTCTGGCAACGCCCTCCACGCAGTGGACCCTTCGAAAGACCTCCGCTTCGCAGAAAGAGCTGAGACAAGCCCGAGCGCGATGAGCTTGACCAAAGAATCAATGCCCTGCGTCGTCAAATTCGGCGGCTGACCTTCAGGCGGCGCAAAGAGGGAAGACCGCTCCACGCCATTAGCATCGTTGACCGCAACTTGAAATATAATTTTCTATTGCGATGGCCAGTTTAAGTAGTTCGCGGGGGAGTGAGGTGAAATTTAAGAGGTAATCATTCAAAAGAAAAATTACGTGCATCATTGTACGATACTGACCAACAACGAGGATGCGGATTTCCGCACTATAGCTGGGTCTCTTGATCCAAATCAACGCTCTCTTCTCAAGCGTCATCCAAGTTTAAAGTTGTGTGGTGTTGACCTAGGCGAAGCGGGGAGTTTGCCATGAGCAATCGCGGATCGTCCATCGCGACAATGATGCTTAGCGTTCTGCTGTCGTCGTCCGCGGGGGCTCAACAGGGCACCGCCACACCGGGATCGCCCAGCGCCACGACAACAATCGACGGACGACAACTCCCCTCCCCCGATCCGGAATTCGGGGGTGTCATCAAGGACGATGCCCTGCAATCAAAGGCATGGTGGGCGCCTCGCATCGTGCCGCCGAAGGACGCGCCGAACGTCCTGCTCATCATCACGGACGATGCCGGCTTCGGGGTGCCCAGCACCTTTGGCGGCGTGATCCCGACGCCTACGATGGATGACATCGCCAATGAGGGCCTGCGGTACAATCGGATTTTTTCGACCGCGCTGTGTTCGCCGACGCGCGCGGCGCTCATCACCGGGCGCAACCATCACTCGGCAGGCTTCGGCGTGGTCTCGGAGCAATCTACGGGCTTCCCCGGCTACAACAGCATCATCGGCAAGGACAAGGCAACCATCGGGCGCATGCTGCTGGACAACGGATATTCCACGTCGTGGTTCGGGAAGGAACACAACACGCCAGCGTTCGCCGCAAGCCAGGTCGGGCCCTTCGACCAGTGGCCGATCGGGATGGGCTTCGAGTATTTTTACGGCTTCGTCGGCGGCGACGCCAATCAGTGGCAGCCCAACCTGTTTCGCAACACGACGCAGATCTATCCCTTCGAGGGCAAGCCTCCCGGCACCTGGAACCTCGTCACCGGCATGGCGGACGACGCCATCGACTACATGACGCGAATATACCAGACCGACCCCTCGAAGCCGATCTTCATCAAATACGCGCCCGGCGCCACGCATGCGCCGCACCATCCGACCAAGGAGTGGGTGGACAAGATAAGCGCGATGCACCTGTTCGACGATGGCTACGAGAAACTGCGCGAGCGCATCTTCGAGAACCAGAAACGGCTCGGCGTGATCGCGCAGGATTCGAAGCTGACGCCCTGGCCCAATGACATGCTGAAGCCGTGGGATCAGCTCGACGCCGACGCAAAGAAGCTCTTCATCCGTCAGGTGGAAGTGTTCGCCGCCTATGCGGCCTACAGTGACTATGAGACCGGACGCGTGGTCCAGGCATTCAAGGACCTCGGCAAGCTCGACAACACGCTGATCATTTACATCAACGGCGACAACGGCACGAGTGCGGAAGGCGGGCCGCTCGGCACCCCCAACGAGGTCGCGTGGTTCAATGGCATCAGCGAAATGCCCGTCGCGGAGCAAATGAAGTTCTACGATGTGTGGGGCACCGAGCAGACCTATAATCACATGTCGGCTGCCTGGTCGTGGGCCTTCGACACGCCGTTCGACTGGTTCAAGCAGAACGCGTCGCGGCTCGGCGGCATCAACCAGAACATGGTGGTGTCGTGGCCCGCGCGCATCAAGGACAAGGGGGCTTTGCGCGAGCAGTTCGTTCACGTCATCGACGTCGTGCCCACCATTCTCGAGGCCGCCGGCATCCGCGCGCCCGACATGGTGGATGGCATCAAGCAGGCGCCGATCGAGGGCACGAGCTTCCTCTACACGTTCGATGCGGCGAACGCGAAGGTCGCGTCGCGCCACAAGACCCAGTACTTCGAAATGATGGGCCAGTGGGCGCTCTATGACGAGGGCTGGCTGCTTAGCACCAAGGTGAACCGGGCGCCGTGGGAAGCCTTCGGGGCGGCGAATACCGACCCGCTGAACAATCAGGTGTTCCAGCTCTACGACCTGCGCAACGACTTCACCCAGGCCGACGACATCGCCGCGAAGAACCAGGCGAAGGTCGCGGACATGCGCAAGAAGTTCGTCGCGGAAGCTAGCAAGTACCAGGTCTTCCCGATGGATGCCTCGGTGGCGGCCCGCATCGTCGCACCGCGGCCAAACATTACGGCTGGGCGTACGGAATTCGTCTACACGCGGCCGATGGTCGGCCTGCCGCAAGGCGACTCCCCTTCCCTGCTGAACGCCTCATACACGATCACCGCCGATATCGATGTGCCCGAGGGTGGCGCCGAGGGGATGATACTGACCTCGGGCGGGCGCTTCGCCGGGTACGGTTTCTATCTGCTCCAGGGCAAGCCTGTTTTTCTTTGGAACCTGGTCGACCTCAAGCGCGTGAAGTGGGAAGGCCCGGATGCGCTCACAGCCGGCCGGCACACGGTTGAGTTCGACTTCAAATACGATGGCCTCGGCGTGGGCACGCTGGCCTTCAACAATCTGAGCGGCCTCGGTCGCTCGGGCACCGGCACGCTCAGGGTGGACGGCAAGGACGTGCAGTCCATGAAAATGGAGCGAACGCTGCCCATGATCCTGCAATGGGACGAGAGCTTCGACGTCGGCTCCGATACGCTCACCGGGGTGAATGACGCGGACTACAAACCGCCGTTTGCACTGACCGCCAAGCTCAACAAGCTGGCGATCAAGGTCGATCGTCCCCAGATGTCGCCCCAGGACATCCAGAAGCTCGAGAAGGCGGAAGCCGAGGCTGTGGATGGCAGGCCGTTGAAAAACGTGCAGGCGGGGCCGCAATAACCCGAGCAACGCGGGCGCCCTTTTGGGCGCCCGCGGCGCGGCAGTCAGTTCATGGACTCCAGTGCGAGCGCGATGCCCTGACCGCCACCAATGCACAGCGTTACGACACCTCGCTTCAGTCCGTCTCGCTTCATGGAATGGAGCAGTCGCGTGGTCAGGATTGCGCCGGAGGCACCGATGGGATGCCCATGGGCGATTGCGCCTCCCTCGACGTTGACGATCTCTTCGGAAAGGCCGAGTTCGCGGGTAACGACCAACGCGATGGACGCGAAGGCCTCGTTGATCTCTATGCGTTGGATATCGCCAACCGACCATCCCGCACGCTGCAGCGCCTGGTGGACGGCGGGAACGGGAGCAATGCCGAACAATGGGGGCTCGACGGCACCTAGACCGTAGCCTGCCAGGCGGGCCATCGGTGCGAGTCCGTTTGCCTCGGCGAAGGCCCGGTCGTCGAGGATCATCGCCGCCGCCCCGGTATTCAGCCCCGGCGCATTGCCGGGGGTGATCGTGCCGTCCGTCCGAAACGCCGGCTTCAGTTTCGACCGGCTCTCGATCTTGTTGTCGGGACGATTGTGTTCATCCCGAACGAACGCTTCCGGCCCCTTGCGTCCGTTGATCTCGACCGGCACGATCTCG
>JAQGKD010000115.1 GCA_028290285.1 Hyphomicrobiales bacterium | reverse complement strand
GAGCTTCACCTTGTCGACTGGATAGACCGGCCGCATGAAATCGCTTTCGTAGCCGTAGGGAACGGTCGCATCGATGCCCATGCCGCCTTCGTAGCTCGTGTTCGCGGCGGTCCACTCCTTGTCGCCGGCGGTCATTCGCTCGGCGGGCATGAAGGTTTGGCCGCGTCCACCCGGTGTCGGATTGAGAATATCCGTACGTGGATTGACGCGCGTGGTGATCGACCACATCACCTCATCCATGCTGTAGAGATCGGTGTCTTCGCTGACCGCGATGGCGACACGCATGCCCTGCGATGTCGACAAGAGCGCCGAGATGAAGTTGCGCTGCCAGCCTTCTTCGATCTTGTTGCGCTTCTTGACCTGGATGATCACGCCGCCCCAATCGGTCATGCAATAGGGGATGTTCACGTCCTGGATGATGCCCGGCTGCATGCGATTGCACAGTTCGTACATCGCCGCTTCGCGGATGGACGTATCGATATTGTGCTCGTCGAGCGTATGCGCGCCGAGGCAATAGATGATTGGCTTCGACTCCGGCTTGCGCATCGTGACGGCGGTGATGTGGAACGTGGGCGCCTTGTAGGCCTTGCCCATATAGCCGGCCCACTCCGGATGGAAATGATGCCGTCCCTGCTGCTTGTCGGCTTCGCTCTCGGCCGTTTCGAAACGCGTGTCGCGCGGATCGATATAGCCTTCGAGAACCACTTCGGCGTCGGCGATCGCCCATGCATCGACAGTGCGCGCCTTCACGACACGAACAGGAAACCCTTGCGCCGCACCGGCAACGCCGAGTTCGTCGCAACCATAGGGGAGGATGACATAGTCGAAGGCCGCGCCTGCGAGGAGCGTGCAGGCTGGCGGCACGCCGAAGCACATGGTGATCGGCACGCGCTCCTTGTTGCGATAGGCTTCGCTGGTCACCTGCCACATATGCGAGCCGGGCGAAATCTGGAACGTGCCGACATTGCCCCAGCGGAAATTCATCCGGTTGTAGCCGACGTCGGTGCCGTCGCCGAAGGCGGCGCCTGAGACCAGGCGGATACCGGAACCAACCGTCAATTCGCTCTCAAGCTCCGTGTGCCGGATGGGCACGAGAAACTCGTTCACGTCAGTCGGATTTTCAATCACGACTTCCTGGCAGGGCGCGTCGGCCTGCTCGATCTCCTGCGGCGGCAGCGGCTTCGAGAGCGCGCGCGCAAGCTTTACGGTGCGGTCTTTGTCCGACTCCCAGCCGAACATCTTGTTCATGATCTCGATGCTGCCGAACAAGTTCGTCAGCACGCGATGGTTGGGCTTTCCCTTCACGTTGTTGAAGAGCACGGGGTTGCCGCCATCCATCAGCTTCTGCAGGCCGGTCACCTGGAGATCAGGGTCGACCTCCTTGTCGGTCGTGACGAGGTCCCCTTGCTGATCGAGCCACTCCAGCGTGCTGCGAAGGTCCCGAAGGTGCTTTGTCCTCTCGGGTGCGGTCTTGCTGTCGCCCTTGCGCTCCATAGCCTGTCCTTTTCCTGGAAACGAAACCTCGTGGCCGGCAGGATTCTCAAGCTTCGGACCCGCCTTGTTTTTGGATTAACACGCGTCCGGAAGCCGGTAAAGCCAAAAGCGGTACTATGTGTCCGGAATTAATCGGTGCCCGTGTTATGTCGACACGAGCCAGAACTTGACCCTGGTGATTGTTCCGTAAAGACTTTTCTCGGGTGGACGTGACGAAAGGTCCGCAGCCGTTGTGCTTTTTGATGAGGACCGAAGCCCAGCCGGTTGCGGAAGATTAATTTTGGTGTTTCTATACCGAAATAGATCGGGCAGCCGACAACGTGCGGAGCCGATGCGAAGGCGTCGAGCACGCCGGGCAATGAAACGGGGGAATCGTGGGACGCGACGAGGACCGGAGCCTGTCGATCAGAGGCCTCAGTTATGCACTGCTCGACCGACGCAAGATGAAACGACAAATCCTGGCGAGCGTCGATCTCGACGTGCGGAAGGGTGAATTTGTCTCGGTGGTGGGGCCGAGCGGCTGTGGAAAGAGCACGCTCCTGAATTTCATCGCGCATCTGCTGCCCATCCAGGCTGGTGAGGTCGATGTGCTGGGCGAGCCGGTGCATGCCTTCAATCCCAAGATAGGGTATGTGTTCCAGCAGCACGCGTTGTTGCCGTGGCGCACCGTCATCGAGAACACTGAACTCGGTCTCGAAGTGCGGGGCGACGGACGCGAGGACCGCCGGGCGCATTGCCGCGAGGTCCTGGCTGCGATGGGGCTGGCGGGATTCGAAGATCATTATCCCAGCGAGATCTCAGGCGGCATGCGCCAGCGCGTATCGCTCGCGCGGACGTTGGTCGCTGCGCCGGAATTCATCCTCATGGACGAGCCGTTCGGTGCGCTGGATGCGCAGACAAAAGTACTGATCCAGGAGGTCTTCATCAACTACTGGGAGCGCAACCGCCGCAGCGTCCTATTCGTGACGCACGATCTCGCGGAAGCCATCACACTCTCCGATCGCGTTGTCGTGATGAGCGCCCGCCCGGGGCGGATCATCGCCGATCATGTGATCGACTTGCCGCGCCCGCGCGACTGCGAGGGGCTCCGCTCCGACCCGAAATTCCTTCATTACTGGGAACTGCTCTGGGGCGCCCTGCGCGATGAGGCGACCCGCGCAATGCAGGTGGCGCAATGAGCATGAGCCTGACGAAGCGCAATGATGCCGCTTTCATTCGTACATCGCAGATTCTCCTTCTCGTCGGCGGCTTGCTGGTCTGGGAGATCGGCGCGCGCCTCGGCTTCAGCAATGTCACATGGACCAGCAGCCCAACCCGGATCGCGCAGGAATTCTGGTCGTCGATGATGGCGGGAGAGCTTCCCGGTCACCTGCGCGTGACGCTGACCGAAGCTCTTGCCGGCCTCGCCGCCGGCGCGACCGTTGGCATTCTGCTGGGCATGGTGCTGGGCGTGAGTCGCGTGCTCGGTGCCATCATCGAGCCCTTCATCATGGCGCTCAACTGCCTTCCGCGCGTCGCGCTCGGGCCGCTGATCGTGATGTACCTGGGCATCGGCTTCGCATCCAAGTTCGCCCTGGCCTTCTCGCTCGTCGTCGTGCCGATGATGATCAACGTGTTCGAAGGCATTCGCTCCACGGATCCTGTCCTCGTCAATCTCATGCGCACGGTCGGAGCCTCGCGCATGCAGGTCTTCTTCAAGCTGCTTCTGCCCAATTGCATCCCGTGGATCTTCTCGGCGCTGCGCGTCTCGATTTCCTTCGCCATGATCGGCGCCATCGTTGGCGAGTTCATCTCGGCGCGCGCAGGCATCGGATACATGATCGATACGGCGGCCGGCGCCTATGACGTGACGGCGATGCTGATGCCCCTGATCGTTCTCATGCTCGTCACATTCACATTCGATCGGCTGTTTGTGCTGCTGCGCAATCGTCTTCTGCGCTGGCGGGCCGAGAGCGAGACCTAGGCCTGCATCGGAACAAGGCAATGGAGAAAGAGATGCGAAACCGCTTTTCAAAAAGATCGCTGCTCGGCATCGCCGCGGGCTTGGCCGGCATCATGCTCGCCTCAGCGCCGCCTGCGCTTGCCCAAACGAAATTGCAGGTTGCCGTGGCCAACCGCTCCATCTCGTCGTTGCCGCTCATGGTTGCGAAGGGAAAGAACTTCTTCAAGGACGAAGGGCTCGACGTAGAGCTTGAATATTTCACCGGCGGCCCGCCTGCGACGGCTGCGCTGATAGGCGGCTCTGCGCAGTTTCTGGTCGCAGCGCCGCAAGACATGTTGAAGGCGATCAAGCAGGGCCAGCCCCTCGTCGCGATTGCGACTGTCATCGCCGACTACACCGGCTCGATCGTCATGCGCAAGGACCTGGCCGACAAACTCGGCCGCAAGCCCGGGATCGAGGATCTGAAGGGACAGCGCATCGGCACCCTCGCGCGTGGCGGATTCACCGACGTTTCCACGCGCTACATGCTGATGGAAAAAGGTATCGACCCCGAGAAGGACGTGACGCTCATTCCGGTGCGCGGCCCCGATCGTCAGCTCGCAGCCGGCAGGGCGAACGAACTCGACGCGAATGCTTTCGTGGATCCGTCCGGCTATATCGCAGTCGAGCAGATGCGCGACTGGGTCTATGTCGTCGACATCACGGCGGGTGAAGGTCCCAAGATTTTCCACGACCTCGGCTTCATCGCGTTGCAGACGACCCGCGATTACCTGAAACAGAATCGCCCGACTGCGGAGAAATTCGTGCGCGCCATGGTGCGCGCCCAGAACTTCATCGCCGATCCAAAGAACCAGGCCGAAGCAACGGAAATGGCGTCCAAGGTGCTTGTCGGCATGGACAAGACGGCGCTCGGCGAATCCGTTAAGGCGAGTCACAACGCGTTTCGTCCGGCTTTCCCGAAGATCATGATCGACAACAACATGGAACTTCTGCTTCGCAACAAACTCATCGAGGGGCCCGCACCCGCCTATGACGTGGCTGTCGACGCCGCCTTCGAGCCGATCTGGAAGACATACGTATCCAAATGAGAAGGTGCCCGCACGGCGGGCCTTACTCGCAAAATCATGAACACGAAGTCTCGTGCGCGAAGCGCGGGCTTGTCGGGACCCGAGGAGTCAGAGAATGAGCATCGAACGCAAGCCCGTCGCTTACGGCGACCTCCGTGGATGGATCGACGCATTGCGCGAAGCCGGGGAGATCAAGGAAATAAACGCCGAAGTCGATTGGAACGTCGAGCTCGGTACGATCATGCGGCTCGCGCAGGGCGCCGGCGATGGCCCGGCGCTGCTGTTCAACAACATCAAGGACTATAACGCAGCCGACAGCCGTTGCCGCCGCCTCTTCGGCTGCGGCCTGTCGAGCTACAAGCGCCTCTGCATGATGCTCGGCCTGCCGCATGACACGCATCGCCGTGAACTCGTCAAGCTCGGCCGGGATATCCTGTCCCAGCGCATTCCGCCCAAGATCGTCGAAACCGGCCCCGTGAAGGAGAATATCCTGAAGGGCGATCAGGTGAATCTCTACGATTTCCCGTCGCCTCTCTGGAATCGCGTCGATGGTGGACGCTACATCCTCACCTACGCCGCCTGCATCACGAAGGACCCCGTGACCAACGTGGTCAACGTCGGCATCTATCGCGGCATGGTCGCCAGCGCCACCGAGATCCCGATGCTGATGTGGCGGGCGCAGCATATTGGTCATCATTTCACGGCATGGCAGCAGGCCGGCCATAAGGAAATGCCAATTGCTTTCGTCATCGGCTGGGAGCCGTCGATGGGCTTCTGCGCGGGCCAGCCAGTTGCGAAGGGGACGAGCGAATTCGACGTCATGGGCGCTATTCGTGGCGCACCGGTCGAGCTCGTCAAATGCGAAACCGTGGACCTCCATGTTCCCGCAAGCGCGGAAATCGTCATCGAGGGCATGGTCGGCCTCGACCCCGAAAGCTACGTGATGGAGGGGCCTTTCGCGGAGTTCACCGGCTATGTGGCTGGCGATAAGTCCCCCAAGCCCGCAGCCCGAATCACCTGCATCACGCACCGCAACGACCCGATCCTGCGCGGCAGCATCGAAGGCTCGATGCCCGGCAGCTATTCGGAGAATGCGGTCTGCTCGTCGATCATGCGCGCTGCGACGGCCTGGAACGTGCTCGATCGCGCGGGCGTGCCCGGCATCGTCGATGTCTGGTGCCCGCCCGTCCATGCCGGCATCAACCTGCTCGTCTCGATCAACCAGAGCTATCGCGGTCAAGCCAAGCAGGTTGCCAACGCGATCTGGGGCAGTTCCGCCGCGCATGTGCGCTACAAGCACATCACAGTGGTCGACGAGGATATCGACATCCACGATTACGCTGCCGTGGATTGGGCGATCGCCTACCGGGTCAACGCGGGTGAGAACGACATCGTCATCATGCCCGCGACCTTTGGCGCCGGACTCGATCCATCGACGCGACGGCGCGACCGCAACGCCGCGCTGTTCGGCACAGGTAAATGGAACCGCATGCTGATCGATGCGACCATCAACCTCGACTACGACCCTGATCCCGATCTCGGCGGTGCGCGCTTCCCGCCGACCGTCTGGCCCTCGGAGAAAGACAGCAAGGCCGTCTTCGATCGCTGGGAAGAACTCGGCTTCGACAAACGTCCCGAGTAGACATAATGACAGGGCCCGGAGCGATCCGGGCCCTGCGTGTCAGGCCTTTTCTTTGCTCTGCGCGAGTTCTGCCGCCAGCTCCGCGTCCTTGCGCCGGTCTTCCTTGCGGTTCGCATTCTTGATGATGGTCTGCAGGGTCACGGAGCGCAGCGTCGCTGTCGTGATGCGGTCGATCTCGGCGAGCACGCGCGCGACCTCGGCGGCGACCGGCGTCGACGGCACATCCGTCTTGTCCTCCTCGACGCGGTCGCCCTCGAAAAGATGAATGATGTCGTAGAGCGTCAGCCGGTTTGCATTGCCGGTGAATTCGCACCCGCCGCCCGGTCCCCGCGTTGAGCCCACGATACCCGCGCGCGAGGGGGTACGAAGTACCTTGGCGAGATGATGCTGGGAAATCCCGTAGATCTGCGCAATCTCGTTCACCGGCACTTGTTCGCCCGGGCGTGAAGCGAGTTCGACGATCGACCAGATCGCGAGGCGTGTTGCCTGATTGAGTTTCATGGGCGTGTTGCTCGGTGGCTGAAAGATATGTTCGGAAGTCGCTAGCGGCGGCTCACAGGTCGATGCTGGCCTCGAGTTCCACGAACGGGCCAGCTGCCATTCCCCGGCTGCGGAAGAAGGACATCAGAACGTGTTCGTCAATGTGCAGCATGGTGCGGATGGTCTTGACGCCGGTCGGGCGAAAGCGCTCGATCATGGCATCGAGAAGCCGCGTTCCAATCCCGCCGATCCGCGAACCGGGCAAAACGCCGATCGCGAAGATCCATCCACAGGGCGGAGATCCGAACTCCCAGGCGCGAACTTCGCCCAGGATATAGCCAACCACCCGGTTGCCTTCATGCGCGGCGAGAAACCAGCGGGGCTGCGTCCGTCCGGCCGGCGCATAGTAGCTGTACCATAATTCGGGCTTCGAGATTTTCGTGATCTCCGCATCGAGCGCGATGATCTGCGGGATGTCCTCAAGCCTGACATCGCCGATGAGGATTTTATCCTCTTTGTGAATTGCCCCGGAGTTCATTCGTCCCTCGTCCAGCTTCTCGGCCAGCCTTAGCAAGTGTCGGGCCTATTTACGAGAGCCGAGGGTTTGAGAGGCAAACGGCCCGCGCAGCCTTGTCACGACTAAATTAGGCATTATAATACTCAAATACGCATTCGGCGCCACAGGCGCTTTTTTCATGACAGGCCACGATGAACACCATCTCCGCCCGTGCAGACCAGGAGCCCCATGTCGCGGAAAGCGATGCGGCGCATGGATCTACGGTGGCGGGGGAGCATGTCGGCCGCTCGGTGCTCCGCAAGGAGGACGAGGCGCTGCTGACAGGGGCGGGCCGTTATGCGGACGATCTGGCGGTGCCTGCCGGCACGCTCGTCGGCCATGTCCTGCGCTCGCCGCATCCCCACGCTCACATAGTCAAGATCGACGCCAGCGCAGCGCTCCAGATGGAAGGCGTCTACGCCGTCATCACGGGCGACGACATCGCCAAGTTGTCGGACCCGTTCCTGGTGGCTGTGAAAGAGCCTATCCCGCAATGGTCGCTCGCGGTCGAGCGCGTGCGCTTCGTCGGGGAACCTGTCGCCCTGATCATTGCTGTAGACCGTTACGTCGCCGAAGATGCCGCGGAATGCGTCGAGATCGAATATGACGCGCTGCCCGCGATTGTGGATCCGCGCGAGGCGGTCAGACCGGACGTGACCCTTGTTCATGAGGCAGTGGGCTCCAACGAATTGTCGCGGCGGGATTTTACCTACGGCGATCCAGATCGCGCCTTCGCGGAGGCAGACCGGGTCATCCGGCTGGAAGTCGATTTCCCCCGTCATTCCTACACGCCGATGGAATGCTTCGTCGTTGTTGCGGACTATCGCCGCGCCGACCAGAGCTATGATGTTCTCGCCAATTTCCAGGGACCTTTCAGCGCGCATCCTGTCATGTCGCGCGCCCTGCGCATCGCAGGAAGCAAGTTGCGCCTGCGCACGCCACCCGACAGCGGCGGCAGCTTCGGTGTAAAGCTATCGGTCTTCCCGTTCATCGTTCTCATGGCGCTCGCGTCCCGCATTGTCGGGCGCCCAGTCAAATGGGTCGAGGATCGGCTCGAACATCTGCTCGCGGCCAGCACGGGCCCCAATCGAATCACGAAGGTCGAAGCAGCGGTCATGTCTGATGGCCGTATCACTGGCCTTCGTCTCGATCAGCTTGAAGACTACGGCGCTTTTCTGCGTGCGCCCATGCCCGGCCCGCTCTACCGGATGCATGGCGCGCTCACGGGAGCTTACGACATCCGCAATCTCGCCGTGGCAAACCGTATCGTCCTCACCAACAAAGCGCCTGCGGCGCTCAATCGCGGTTTCGGCGGCCCGCAGATCTATCTCGCTCTGGAGCGAATGGTTCAGCGCATCGCGGTCGAACTCGCTCTCGATCCGCTCGATGTTATCAGGCGCAATCTCATTCCAGCGCAGGCGTTTCCGTATCGAACGGCGGCGGGGGCCCTGTACGATTCAGGCGACTATCCGCGCGCGATCGAGATCGCAACAGGGGGCGACCGTCTCTCCACATTGCGCAGACGGCGCGATGAAGCCCGCGCTGCGGGGCGCCTTTATGGCATTGGCTTCGCCGCCGTGGTGGAGCCAGGCATGTCAAACATGGGCTACCTTTCGACGCTGCTGCCACTGGCAGCGCGTGAACGTTCAGGCCCGAAAAACGGTGCTGTGTCGATGGCGACGGTCAACATAGATCCGCTCGGCGCTGTATCGGTCACGGCTGACGTGCCCTCGCAGGGGCAGGGACATATGACGGTCCTTTCCCAGATCGTCGCAGATGCGCTCGGGCTCACGCCAGACGACGTCGTCGTCAATCTGGAAATGGATACGCAGAAGGACCAATGGTCCATCGCGAGTGGCAATTATTCCTGCCGCTTCTCGCCGGGAACTGCGGTTGCGGCCCATCTCGCGGCGGGCAAGATCCGCGACAAGCTTCGTCATATCGGGGCCAAGCAGCTCAATGTGCTTCCCGACGATGTCGTGCTCGCAGGTGGAAAGGTCAGCAGCCGCAGCAATCCCGATAATGCGATTGCCTTCGGCCGCGTCGCTGGCACGGCGCATTGGTCGCCGGTCATGCTGCCCGATGGCCTCGAGCCGGGCTTGCGCGAAACGGCCGTCTGGTCGCCGCCCCAGCTCGAACCGCCGACAAGCGCCGACGAAATCAACACGTCCCTGACCTATGGCTTTGTCTTCGATATGTGCGGTATCGAAATCGATCCGATGACGTTCCAGGTGCGCGTCGACAAGTACGTGTCGATGCACGATGCCGGAAAACTGCTCAATCCGATGATTGCGGAAGGGCAGATTCGCGGGGCTTTCGTGCAAGGTCTCGCCACGGCCTTGTACGAGGAGTTCGTCTATGACGAGAGCGGTGGCTTCCTCACCGGCACCTTCGCGGACTATGTCATTCCGACCGCCTGCGAAGTCCCCGAGCTTGAAATCATCCACATGGAATCGCCCTCACCCTTCACGCCGCTGGGGGCAAAGGGACTTGCCGAAGGCAATTGCATGAGCGTTCCCGTTTGCATCGCCAACGCTATCGCCGATGCGCTCGGCGTAAAGGACGTGCGCCTGCCCGTGACGCCCCGCCGCGTGCATGAACTGCTTCTGGGCGCGGACGCGGGAGATGCCGCATGAAGCCGCGCGCCTTCGCTTATCTCCGTCCCGCCTCTGTGGACGAAGCCCTCAACGCGTTGACGCAGCATGGCGATGATGCGCGCATTCTCGCCGGTGGCCAATCGCTCATACCCATGCTGAACTTCCGGCTGCTCGAACCCGTCATGCTCGTCGATATCTCTCACGTCGAAGAGCTCGGGCATATCCGCATGGACGGCGACATGCTGGAAGTCGGTGCCGCGGTAACACAGAATCAACTTTTGAACTGGTCGTCACTGCCTGAGAAGGCGCCCTTGCTCGCTGCGCTCATGCCCTGGGTCGGGCACTTCCAGACGCGCAATCGCGGCACGGTGTGCGGCTCGATCGCCCATGCCGATCCCAGCTCCGAGATTCCACTGGCCTTGGCCATGATGGGCGGAGAAGTCGTGCTCCGCTCGTCGCGTGGCACGCGCACACTGCGTGCCGACGAATTCCAGACCGGCATGTTGTCGACTGCGCGCGATGCCGATGAAATGCTCGTAGCGGTTCGCTTCCCGACCACCTTGACCGGCAAGGTGGGTTTCCGCGAAGTGGCGCGTCGGCACGGCGACTTTGCGATCGTGGCCATCGCCGCTGCCCAGCCATCGCCCGGCACTCTGCTTCTGGGGCTTGGCGGTGTCGAGGGCAGTCCCGTCATCCGGCGCTTCGACTGGCGCGAGGGCAGCGACCTGCGCGACGAGATCGACGCGCTCGCCCGTGAAGTCGAAACCTACGAGGACATACACGCGAGCCCGCGCATGCGTCGCGACATCGTGCGCCGCCTCGCACCTGCCGTCATTGCGGAGCTGCGAACATGAACGAGCCGAGGATGAAGCAGCGCGTGACGCTAACGCTCAATGGCCGCAAGGTCTCCGGCGACGCCGAGCCACGCCTGTTGCTGACGGATTTTCTGCGCCACACGCTGGGTGCCACGGGCACGCATGTCGGCTGCGAACACGGCGTCTGCGGTTGCTGCACCGTGCTCATCGACGGCGTGGCGTCGCGCTCATGCCTCGCCTTCGCCGTGCAGGTGAACGGTTCGAGGATCGAAACCGTGGAATCGCTTGCTGAAGCGGACGGCACATTGAACGCGCTTCAGGAGGCCTTCCGTCGCCACCACGCGCTTCAGTGCGGCTTCTGCACGGCGGGCATCCTCATGTCCTTCACGGACTTCCTGCGCCGGCGGCCCACCCCCACGCGTGAGGAGGTCGTCGACGTACTCGGTGGCCATCTCTGCCGCTGCACGGGCTACGCGACGATCATCGATGCCGTGATGGACGTGGTGGCGGGCTCAGCCCCGGAGCCTTCAGGTGCGAGCGCATGAGCCCGCGCGTTCATACCGGCACTGAGCGCGATCAGTTGCTGTTTGAGACCGTCGCCCCGGGACTTCTGCGCATCAACTCGCCCTTACCCTTTCGCGGTCTGAAGCAGGTCAATCTCTGGCTCATCGCTGACGGCGAAGGCTGGACCATGGTGGATTGCGGCTTCGGCAGCGAAGCCGTGCAGGCGCAGCTCGAGGCTGTGTGGGCCGCCGCGCTTGGCGGGCGTCCCATCACCCGTCTCATCGTCACGCATTTTCATCCCGACCATATGGGCAATTGTGGATGGATTGCGGAGCGCTGGGGTGTGCGTCCATGGATGAGCACGCCCGAATGGATGGCGGCCCAGCTCGCCCACCGCGACCTCTTCACGGACGATGTCCCGTCCTCGTCGGCGTTCTTTGCCAGGCACCATCTGCCGCGTACTCTCAACGATGCTTATGCCGAAGGCTTTCTTCTCTACTCGCGTTGCGTAGGCATGCCCGACTCATACCGGTCCCTCGCTGACGACGAGATGATTACGATCGGGGATCACACCTGGCGAGTGATCCTCGGCGCCGGACATTCCCCCGCGCTCGCGGGCCTCTATTGCGATGCTCTGCGCGTGTTCATCGCGGGCGATCAGATCCTGCCCAAGATCACGCCAAACATCAGCGTCGTTCACTGGGAGCCAAAGGGGGATCCGCTGAAACTCTACCTTGGCAGCCTGAGCCACATACGCACCGTCGTTCCTGACGACGTGCTCGTCCTGCCTTCGCATCGCGAGCCATTTCAAGGCCTGCATGCGCGCATTGCTGAGCTCGAGGCACATCATACCTCAAGGCTCGACTTCATCCGCGAGCTCGTGGACAATCGAAAGATCCTCACAGCGGCGGACTGCATGAAGGCGCTGTTTGGCTTCGAACTGGATGGACAACAGATCTTCTTCGCCATGGGCGAAGCCCTGGCCCATCTCAATCATCTCTCCGCCTGCGGAGAGATCGAAGCCACCGTTGACGGTGCTGGATTTTACGCATACCGCGCGATCGCAAGCGTACAAGTAGACAAAGGGAGATGAAATCATGACAGAGAAGTTCCGCGAACTCATCACGATCAATGGCAAGAATGTGGTTTTGGCCCATGACGAGCCGCCTGTGCGCAATGCGGGCGTTCTGGAGCGTGCAGAGATCTTCCGCATGCTCAATATTTTCGACGATAAATTCCAGCCGAGCAACTACAACAAGGCCGACGGCACGCCGCTGCGCCTCTACACCTCGGACGGCTGCAAGATCGATCTGTCGAAGCGCAGCAAGGAAGACATGGGGTTCTGGCATCGCAACATCGATGCGCATGAAGTCATCATCTGCGTGAAGGGCGCCCTCAAGTGGGAGACCGAGATGGGCACCAAGACGATGCGCCCCGGTGACATGCTCATCATCCCCAAGGGCATCGCACATCGCTCCATGCTTTGCGAGGAATCCGAGGCCGAGAACGTGCTCATCGAACTCAAGGTCACTGACGAGCTGACCTATGTCGGGGACAACAAATGACGCAGGGTCAGGCACAAGCGGATCTTCTGATCCACGACATCGCCTGGCTCATCACCGTCGATCCAGGCCGCCGCATCATTCGTGATGCGGCGATCGCGGTGAAGGACGGCAAGATCCTGGCGATCGGCAAGTCGGCCGACATGCGCGGGACCTATTCCGGCTTCCAGGCTTTCGATGCGAGCAACATGGTGGTGACGCCGGGCTACGTCGATTGTCATCTGCATTCGTCGTTCCACCTGTCGCGCGGTTTGGCGGACGAGGCCAACGCGCAATCCTTCCTCTTCGATCGCATGTACCCCTACGAGGCAGCGCTCGAAGCCGAAGACGTGCAAGTGTCCGCGACTTTCGCAGCCTCTGAACTGCTGCGTCACGGCGTGACATGCTTCATCGATCCCGGCAATTATCATCCGGAGGCCTCTGTCGATGGCGTTATGTCGACTGGCATTCGCATGCTCGTCTCGCGCTCGTCCTTCGATCTCACCAAATCGGTCATGGGGCTTCTGCCCGACCGTATGATCGAGGCGACCGAGGTCGCGCTACGACGCGCAGAGGAAGTTCTGGAGCGCTATGCGCGGACCGACAATCCGCGTCTCGGCGCGACCGCATCCTTCCGCGGACTCAACAATGCGTCCGACGAGTTGATCCTTGGGCTCAGGGCGCTTGCGGACAAATACGGCACGCTCCTGCAGACTCACGCCTGCTTCAGTTATTCGACTCACGACGGCAGTGTCGCACGCACCGGCATGGCCGAGATCGAGCGCCTCGACTCGCTCGGCGTGATCGACGAGCGCATGCTCATAGTCCACTCCGGCTGGCTGGAACCAGAAGAAGTTGCGATCCTCGCGCGGCGCAAGCCTTCGCTCGTCTGCGCACCGAGTTCCAGCCTGCATAATGGCTATGGCAATTTTCTCTTCGGGAAGCTGCCCGAACTCATGGCGCTCGGCGTCAACGTGGGGCTCGGCTCCGATCACGCCAGTTCCGGCATCGTGGACATGACGCAGGAGATGCGCTGCGCGTGCTGCAGCTACAAGGAAACGCGGGTCAATCCGCGCGTCATGCCGCCTGAAACCGGCGTCGAAATGGCCACGATCAATGGCGCGCGCGCAACCGGCTGGGGCGATCGCATCGGCAGCCTTGAAGTGGGGAAGGAAGCCGACATCGTCATGTACGATACGCAGCGCCCTGAATGGCAGCCGCTGATCAATCCGATTTCCAACCTCGTCTACAGCGCAACGGGCGATTCTATCCGCCATGTCTTCGTCGCGGGCGAGCAGGTCGTGCGGGACGGGCGGCTGACACGGATCGACGAGCGCCAGCTCTACCAGGAAATTCCCAAGGCAGTGTCCCGCTTCACGAAGCGTTTGAAGATGAACGAAATGGTTCAGCTCCGCTGGCCCGTGACCTGAAAGAAGTTTCTATGCCACAGCCAGAACAGCCTTTCACGCTCACGATGGACGACGGCGCGCGGATCGAATGCCGACGCGCCGGAAATCCCGCAGGAACGCGCCTCGCCATCACACATGGCAACGGCTTTGCCGTCGATGGCTACCGCGTCTTCTGGGAGCCCTTGCTCGCTGATTTCGACCTGGTTCTCTTCGACATGCGCAACCACGGGCGCAACGCACCGACGGGCGCCGACGGGCATAATTACCTCCAGCTCGCGCGCGACGTCGGTTCAATCCGTCGCGGGATCGATGAGGTTCTGGGACAAAAGAAGACAGTAGGCATCTTCCATTCCATGTCGTCGCGCGCGGCCATGAAACATGCGGTGCAAATGGGTTGGGTGTGGGACGCGCTCATCCTGTTCGACCCGCCGAATGTGCCTCGGCGCGGCCACGAGTTCTATGAACCCATGCGCGTTTTTGAGACGAAGCTCGTCGACTTCGCGCTCAATCGTCCCGATACGTTTGATGGGCCCGACGACCTCCAGAAGATCTTCGACGAGGGGCGCGGCCAAAGCCGCTGGGCGCCACAGGCGCGCGCCGATATGGCACGCGCGGTGCTTCGTCCTGACGGTCGCGGGCGGGTCACGCTGGCGTGCCGGCGTGAACTGGAAGCCTCCATCTATCTCGCGGCCCTCACGCTCGACCTGTGGCCTCCGGCCTCGGCCTATGGCGGTCCCGTCAAGATGATCGGCGCCGATCCCCTCTGGCGCGGTGCGCCGCCCACGGGTGTCGCCAATCAGGCGCTCGCCCACGAAGGCGGCTACGAATATGAATCGATCCCCGAAACCGGGCACTTGTTGCAGATCGAAAATCCGCAGGCCTGCCGGGATGCCATGCTGAGCTTCCTGCGCAAGCACGCGCTGGCCTGATCTCAATAATGCGGCGGCGGTGGCTCTGCCGCGCCGCCGTGGCCGGTGCGGCTTTCAGCTTCATGCACCCGGTCGATGAGCGAGGTCATCTGCCGCGTCAGGCCGTCGATCAGCTTCCACTGCGCGCTCATCACCTTGTTTAGATCCTCGATCGCCTCGCTCTGATGGGCGAGCGCGATCTCGAGACCTTCGATGCGCCGCTCAAGCGATCCCGTGTCGAGCTTCCCAGGCGTAGTCATGTTCACTTTCTCCGGGCCAGCAGGCTCATCTCTTGTCAGCGTTTTCCGTGCGCCGGATCTCATCGAGCGCGAGATCCGCATTGCTGACCAGACGCGTCAGAAACCTGTCGAGCTCACTAAATTGCGTGCGGTCTGTTCCTGCGAAGAGAAGATCGTTGATCGCGCGCACGAAGGGCGAGATATCCACCAGCCGCTGCTCGCCGCGTGACGTGAGGCTGACGAGAACGCTGCGCCCGTCCTGCGCATTGGGGCGCTTGACGAGGAGGCCGAGTCGACAGAGCCGGCCGACCTCGGTCGTCACATGCGTTGCCGCGAGTTGCACATGCGCGGCGAGCTGACGGATCGTCACGCCGCGCTCGCCCTGCGTATAAGCGGTGCCCATCAGCACGGCAAATTGCGATCCCGTCAGATCGGCGGCCCGGCCGAATGCATCCCGGCATGCTTGCAGGCGTCCGAAGGCGGTGACCATCAAATACAGTGTCTCGCGAAAAGCGCTGTCGCCATCGGCATCGAGCAGGGCTGCGTGCGATACGGTTGCAGGCGGCCGGAACACTCGGTGCGCCGCGTCTACGAGTTCGAGCTTTCTAGCGCTCTTGCTGCTCACCTTGGCCGCCACCGCGAATCTCTCCTGCACGCCAGCCTTTACCGACTCCATGCCTTTACCGGGTTTGACACGCCTTTTGAACCGCCCTTCCGAAAATGAGGGATTGACGCTCCTCCGAAATACGTACAGCTTGTAGGTAAGGTCGGATAGAGGGTGAAGGTCATGTCAGCAGTTGCAGATCATTTGCACGTGAAATCACCGGCCCCCGGCAAAGTTCAGCCCGTGCCTATGCGCACAGGCGCGCAATACCTGAGCTCTCTGGACGACGGCCGCGCCGTTTTCGTGGATGGTGAGCGGGTCCGCAACGTTGCGACGCATCCCGCCTTCGCCGAAGGGGCGCGCTCCGCGGCGAAGCTTTACGACATCGCGGCCGACCCCGCGATGCGCGAGCGGATGACTTACACCTCGCCGACCAGCGGCGGTCCTGTTCTTCGCGCCTACCAGATCCCGCACAGCCACGCCGATCTGCGCGCCAAGCGGCTGGCTTCGGAAACCTGGTCGGAAGTGTCCTTTGGCCTGATGGGCCGCACGCCCGATCATGTCGCGGGCTTCTTCGCGGGCTTCGCCGCGGTGCCGGAAGTCTTCGCCGCGGGCGGCAAGCAATATGCCGAGAACGTCGTCGCCTTCTACGAGTACGCACGCGAAAATCATCTCTGGACGACCTATGCCATCGTGCCGCCCCAGATCGATCGTTCCAAGCCGGGTCATCAGCAAAGCGATCCCACGCTCTATGCAGGTGTCGTAAAGGAAACGAGCGGCGGCATCGTCGTTTCTGGCGCACAGCAGTTGGCGACAGCAGGTGTCTACTCAGATTATCTCTATCTCAGCTGCATCCATCCGCTTCAGCCCGGCGACGAGAATTATGCGATCGGCGTGGCCATCCCAATGAATGCGGAAGGGCTGCGCCTCTATCCCCGGCGCCCGTTTGCCGCGCAGGCGACGAGCACCTTCGATTATCCGCTGACAAGCCGCTTCGACGAGTCGGATTGCTTTGTCGTGCTCGACAATGTCTTCATCCCCTGGGACAAGGTCTTCATCTATCGCAACCTCGAAGTGTGTCGGGATCAGTGGTGGAAGACGCCGAGCCATTCTTATGGCAACCTACAGGCGCAGGCGCGTTACGCCACGAAGTTGCGTTTCATGATTGGCCTGGCCAAGCGCATGAACGAGATGACGGGAAACGACGGAGTTCCGCCCGTGCAGGTTCAGATGGGCGAACTCGCCGCACTCGTCTCGACGGTCGAGACAATGCTGGAAGCTCAGGAAACCCGTGCCACCATTGATGCAAACGGCATCGTGTGGCCCTGCAAGTCGACGCTCTACGCGGTCATGGCCCTGCAATCCGAAAACAATCCGCGCATGATCGAAATCATTCGCGAACTGACGGGCGCGGCCATGATCAGCATGCCGTCTTCGGTGAAGGATCTCGACAGTCCTGTGACAGCCGCCGACATGGAGCGTTACATGGGCTCCAGCAAGGCGGGTGCGCGCGAGCGCATCGCTCTCATGCGGATGGCCTGGGACTTTATCGGGTCCGAATTCGGCAACCGTCACCAGCAATACGAAAAGTTTTACGGCGGCGCATCCTTCATCGTGAAGCAGAACATGTACCGCAACTACGATTTCAAGCGTGCGACCGATCTCGTAGAGCGCGCATTGAATCTGCCTGACTGACGGGTTCTTTCAAAAGGGCAGGAAAATGTCATGGCTTCAACGGAAGCAGGTGCGGCATCGGCTCCCGATCCTGCAAGGGCATTGCGTGACGTGCTGTCGCTCTTCCCGACGGGCGTTGCTGTCATCACGAGCCTGACCGCTGAAGGCGAGCGGCTTGGCGCAACCGTGAGTTCTTTCAACTCCGTTTCGCTCGACCCGCCGCTGGTCCTGTTCAGCATTGCACGAAATGCGAAGTCATTTGCTGCGTGGAGCGGTGTGGATTGCTTCGCGGTCAACATCCTCCACGAAAGCCAGAGCCCAGTCTCCAACCAATTTGCCCGCTCCATGGGCGACAAATGGGCGGGGCTCGATCCGCTGCGCGCCGAGACGACAGGCGTTCCGCTTCTGCGCTCGGCGCTTGCCTGGCTCGAATGCAGGACCTGGGCGCAATACGATGGCGGCGATCATCTCATCATCGTGGGCCGGGTTCTCGCGCACGAGCGCATGATCGGTGCTGATGCGCGCCCTCTCGTCTTCTCCGGCAGCCGCTATGCGCGGCTCGCCGCTGCATCGGATATTGCTACGCCCGATCATGTGGGGCATCTTCTTCACGGCTGGTGATGCGCCGCGCTTGCGGGTGCTTCGATTGGCGTAGAATTTGCAAAACGATCCGGGAAATCGGACTTGCCGCGTCTGGTGATGACGTCGGCCTCAGCGGGAGAATTCGGCGATGAAAAAAGATCTGGGTCTCATCAACGGAACGACGCGTCGCACGCTCGTCCACGGTTTCACCGCTGCCGCCGGTGCGCTTGCCATGCCGGCGATTGTCCGTGCACAGACGCCCCAAGTGATGAAAGTGGGCACGCCGACCCTGAATGACGACCAGCATGAATGGATGAAGATTTTCGCAGCCGCTGTCGAAAGTGGCAGCAAGGGCGCGATCAAGGCCGAACTCTACCCCGCGAGCCAGCTGGGCTCGGCCCCGCGCATGATCGAGGGCGCGCAGCTCGGCACAATCCAGGTTGTGGTTCTGCCGCCGGAGTTTCTCAGCGGCGTCGACAGCCGGTACGAAATCCTTGGCGCGCCGGGTGTCTTCAAGGATATCGGCCATGCGCAGCGCTGCCTGCAGAGCCCCGAATTCAACCAGGCATTCCTTTCCATCGGCGACGCAAAAGGCTTGAAGGGCATCGGCCTTTTCATCAATGCGCAGATGATCATCAACTGCCGCACAAAGCTCGAGACCGTTGCCGACATCGCGAACAAGAAAATACGCATTCTGGGATCGGCGATTCAGACCGAGCAGGTAAAACGCCTCAAGGGCACGGGCATTCCCATGGCTCTGGGAGAAGTGCTGCCGGCCGTCCAGCAGGGCACCATCGACGGTGTTCTCGGAAGCCTTCCCGTCATGACGGCGCTGCGTTTCTACGACGCCGCCAAATATATTCTGGACACGGAACACGCGACCATCAGCGTCGTCTCGGTCGTCAGCAAGGTCTGGTACGAAAAGCTTCCGAAGGATCTTCAAGCCGTCGTCGACCAGGCCGGCAAGAAGGCCAGCGTGGACGTTTATCCCTGGGCGATCGACTTCAACGAGAAGCAGCGGAAGGTGTGGACCGACAATGGCGGCGAGATCGTCAAGCTGTCGCCTGACGCACATGCGGAGCTGATGAAGCTCATGCGTCCGATTGGCGCTGAAGTCGCGAGCCGCAAGCCCGCCGAGAAGGCGCTGTTCGATCTTCTGGTGAAAACAGCTGAGACGACGGCGTGACGCCGGCTTCGGTCATGTCGGGCGAGAGGGTGGCGATCTCAGGCTGGCGCGAGACGCTCGTCCGACTCGGAGATCGCGTCTCGACAATCTGCACATTCATCGCCGCTGTGTCGCTCGCGGTGATCGTTTGCGTGAATGGCGCCAATGTTCTGGGCCGCTATTTCTTCTCGGCCCCGATCAGCTGGGCCGAGGAGCTGATGCTCTATCTGATGGTCCTCACCGTCTTCGCAGGCGCGGCCACCGTGACGTGGCGGCAGGAGCACATCAAGATCGACGCCTTCCTCCTGCGCTTGCCGCCGTCCGCACGCCGCGTTGCCGTCCTCGCGACAGGTGTCGTCACGGTGCTGGCGATCGGCGCCGCTGTCTACGCGAGCTTCCTCGTCGTCTCCATGCTCTACGGCTTCGACCAGCACAGCGATGCGCTGGAAGCGCCGATGTGGATTCCCCAGTCGGTGGTCACCATCGGCCTCTCCCTCAACGCCATCCTGTTTCTCATGCGAAGCCTCGGCGCCACGCCGGCGCCCACGTCTGAAAATGCAGGGCTCCACGGAGGTGGCCGGTGAGTACGCTCGTCTTTCTAGGCCTGCCCGTCACCTTGCTGGCGCTTGGCATGCCGGTGTTCCTCGTCCTGATCGTGGCCGCGCTCGCCGGCATCCTGTTCATGGGCGGCATTCCACTACAGGCCATCCACACATCTATGTTCGGCAGCCTCGACAGTTTCGCCCTTCTCGCGGTGCCGCTGTTCATCCTGGCTGGCGATATCATGGCGCGGGGAGGCATCGCGCGACGCCTCATTGAACTTGTACTGACGGTCGTGGGTGGCGTGCGCGGATCGCTCGCCATCGCCACAATCGGCGCGGCATCGGCGTTCGGCGCGATGTCCGGATCGAGCGTCGCCTGCGTCGCAGCCATAGGCAAGCTGACCTTGCCTGCGCTGGAAAAGAACGGCTACGGACGCACCTTCGGCGTCAGCCTCATCACCGCGACCGGCGTGATCGACGTCATCATCCCGCCCTCGATCCCGATGATCATCTACGCGATTGCCGCGCAGCAATCGGTGACGACGCTCTTCCTGGCCGGAATCGTGCCGGGTCTCATCGTCGCGGGCGCCCTGTCCATCTATGTCATGGTGCGTGCGCGGATCGAAATGATCCCGCTCGGCGAGCCAGCGCGCTGGCGCAATATCGCGGACGCGTTGAAGCATGGCATCTGGGCGGTCTTTGCCCCGGTCGTCATTCTCGGCGGCATTTACGGCGGCCTCTTCACGCCGACGGAAGCGGCGGGCGTTGCCTGCATCTATGCGATCGTGATCTCTGTCTATGTCCATCGCGAGCTCACCTGGGCCGGCGTCTGGCAGATCATGCTCGATTCTGCTGTTCTCGTCGGGCAGATCATGATCATCGTCTCGGCGGCCGGGGCCTATGCCTGGTTCATTACCACCAGTGGCTTCGCGGGTTCGCTCGTGGCGGCCATTGCCAGCATGAAGTTCGAGACCTGGCTGCTGCTGCTCGTC
Organism: Hyphomicrobiales bacterium; assembly: GCA_028290285.1. Taxonomy (GTDB): domain Bacteria; phylum Pseudomonadota; class Alphaproteobacteria; order Rhizobiales; family Beijerinckiaceae; genus Terripilifer. The sequence continues at coordinate 25,481 of JAQGKD010000115.1, read as the reverse complement.
ATCAATCTCCTCCTGCTCGTCGTGGGCAGCGTTGTCGAGCCACCCGCCGCGATCCTCGTGCTGATGCCGCTGCTGTCTCCCATCACCACGCAGGCGGGAATCGATCCGATCCACTTCGGCATCGTCGTGACGGTCAATCTCGCGGTCGGCATGTTCCTGCCCCCCTTCGGGCTCAATCTGTTCGCGTCGCATGCTCTGTTCGGAACGCCGCTACCAGCGCTCTATCGCGGGGTGCTGCCCTTCGTGGCGATCTATCTCGCCGTGTTGATGCTCATCACCTACGTTCCGGCCGTCACGCTGGCGCCACTCGCCTATCTCAAGTAGGCGCGAGACGGCTGACCCTCGACGCAAGACCTTATTCTGGAGCCTGCCAATGCCTGCCGCCTATGACGATCTGCGCGACTTCATCGAGCAGGTGGATGCCATCGGCGCATTGCGTCACATTCGCGGAGCCGATCCTTTTCTGGAGATCGGCGGCGTCACGGAGGTGGCAGCCGGCATGCCGGATTGCCCTGCGCTGCTGTTCGACGATATTCCCGGTTTTCCGAGTGGCTTTCGTATTTTCACCAATGCGACGGTGCATGCCCGCCGCGCCGCGTTGGCGTTGGGCATCGACGCGTCCTTGACGCCTATCGAGGCACTGAAGGTCTGGAAGGAAACGCGCTCGAAGCTGAAGCCCATCGAGCCGGTCACTACCACCAAGGCCGCGTTCCTCGAGAACAGCCAAAGCGGCGAGGGCGTCGATCTCTCGATCTTCCCGACGCCCCATTGGCATCGGAAGGATGGCGGCGCCTATATCGGCTCGGGCAGCCTCATCATCATGCGCGATCCCGACACGGGTTGGGTCAACGCATCCATCTATCGCGTGCAGGTGCACGGCAAGAACAGGGTCACCATCCAGTTCGACCATATGGGCCGCCACGGCAACATGATCGCCCAGAAATACTGGGATCGCGGCCAGCGCTGCCCCGTCGCCGTGGTCAATGGCGAAGACCCCGCGCTGTTCATCGCCGGTTTCGAATATCTGCCTGCCGGACAGTCGGAATATGCATTCGCCGGTGCCATCAAGGGTCGACCGATCGAGGTTTGCGATGGGCCGTTGACGGGCCTGCCTCTCCCGGCACGCGCGGAAATCATCCTCGAAGGCCATCTCCTGCCGCCCCATGAATTGATGCTGCCGGAGGGGCCGTTCGGCGAGTTCACGGGCTATTATGCAGCCGATGCGCGACCCGCGCCCGTGATGAATGTCGAGGCGGTGCACTACCGCGACAATCCGGTGCTGCTTGGTTCGCCGCCCATGAAGCCGCCGCGCTTTCACTTCGGCCTGCCGTTCCGCGCCGCCAGCATCTGGGGCGATCTCGAAGCCGCCGGCGTCACCGATGTCGTGGGTGCCTGGCAGCACGTTTCGCAGCTCATGACGGTGGTCTCCCTGGAGCAGCGTTACGCCGGTCACGCCAAGCGGGCAGGGCTGATCGCCGCCGCCAACAGCTATATGGGTCGTCTTGTGGTCATCGTGGACGAGGACGTCGATCCCTCCAATCTCGCCGATGTCATGTGGGCGATCACCACGCGCGCAGAGCCCTCCGAATCCGTCGACATCATCCGCGACGCCTGGAGTTCGGCGCTCGATCCCCGCATCGCGCTCGCCGACAAGGCGCGGGGTGCGACCTCGCATTCCAAGATGATCATCAACGCCTGCAAGCCCTTCGCGTGGCGCCACGAGTTTCCGCCGAGTTCCGCGTTGTCGATCGAGGAGGCGCGCGAGATCGAGCGCAAATGGCATGCGTCTCTCAGCCCAAGATAGCACGCGGGCGCGCATCAATTGATCGCGGCTGCGGTTGACGCGGGCCGCGCGAATGATGCAAGCGTGTCTCACCCCGCGCGAAGAGGATACTGTGCTCTTAAGTGAAATTCTCCAGGCTCTTGTGTCACTTGTCAGGTCCGGCATCGATGCGACCGCCGCCAACCGGCACAATTGGCGGCTCCTCGACATCGAAGTGCTCGAACGCATGGCAGACATCAGGCGGCTTCTCGAAGTTACGCCGCCCATCAAGCGCAGCTGCGAGGCGGTCATCTGGAATTGTCTCGAATTCACCCATGCCGCAGTGCTGGCGGAAGACGGCGAGGTCACCATCTCGCCCGCGCTCACAAATGCCCGCATCAATGCCATGTCCGCTCTCGCGGACCTGACACTCGCCGTCGAAAAGGCGCGCCCCAGCAAGCTCGCGCTGTCGCTCCAATACATCGCTCCGCCCGAGCCCGCGCCGAGCTAGGCGTTAAACCGCCGCGCCACCACGGGCCACAGCAGGTGGAGTGCGAGGCCTGCCAGCACCAGCGCCGCCGCCGAGAGCTTCCAGAAGGGCAGCGGCTCTCCGAGCCACCACACGGACGCGCCGATGCCGAAGATCGGTACCAGCAGCGCCATCGGCGAGACCACCGACGCGGGATGGCGGGCGAGCAGCCAGCCCCAGGCAGCATAGCCAAACAGGCTGTTGCCGACCGACTGCCAGAGCACGCCGCCCCATGTCGCGGCATCGGCCTCCTGCAATCCCGCCTGCATGGCGGGCCATCCCTCGAGGATCAGCGACATGGTCAGAAGTGGCGGAATCGAGAAGAGACTTGCCCAGACCACATAGGCCAGCATGTCGACCCGGCCCGCGCGGCGCACCACCAGATTGCCCAGCGCCCAGCTCAGCGCGGCCGCCAGAACAAGTGCGAGCCCCCCGGTCGTGGTGCCGCCGTCCGTATGCCAGCCGATGATGACGAGGCCCGCGAGAGCCAGCGCCAGCGCACCGAATTGATAGGGCCGAATCCCCTCGCCATTCAGCCAAATGACGAGACCGATGGTGAAGAACACCTGCGTCTGGATGACGAGCGAGGCGAGGCCCGGAGAAATATGGCCGTTCATCGCAACATAAAGCAGCCCGAACTGCCCGGCGCCGATCAGCAGGCCGTAGGCTGCCAGGTCGCGCCATGCGACGGCGGGGCGCTGGATGAAGGCGATCGCGGGAACAACCACGAAAGCGAAGCGCAACGTTGCGAAGAAAAGCGGCGGCAGATGTGCCAGTGCCGATTTGATGACGACGAAATTCGTGCCCCAAACCGCCATCACGGCAAACGCCAGCAGCGCGTGGCGCGAGGGAAGCGCGGGTTCCCTCCGCATCGGGCTCAAGACATCCTCAGGCGTTGTCGGCGATGGCCCGCTCGCCGCCCTTTATGCGCGCTGCCAGCATCATCAGCAGCGGAATGGCCGCGACGAGCGCCGCGAAGGCTCCGGCTGCGGGCAGGCCGTAGGCGCTGATCAACGGGCCCGTGATGATCGACAGCACGAGGCTGACGCCGCCCGCGCAGGAATCATTGGTGCCGATGGCGCGGCCACGCGCAGCGGTCTCGACCTGATCGGCGAGCAGCGCGGTCGCCGCGACATTGGCCGCCGCCCAGCCGATGCCCACCAGAAATGTGCCGAAAGTGATCGGGATGTAGCCCGTCGTGAAGGCCACCAGCCCCGCGCCGACAATGGTCAGCACGAGGCCCGGATACATGACGCGCTGTCGCCCGATGCGGTCGGCCAGCTTTCCCAGCGGAATGGTGAAGGCGAACATGCCCGCGGAGTGGAACACGTGCGACATGGCGATCGCCGACAACGAATGGCCGTGGTGCGCGAGCACCAGCGAGGTCAGGACCATCACGATGGACATATTGCCCTGCGCCGCGCTGTTGGTGGCGATGGCGAGGCGCGTGGGAATATGGCGCAGCAGGGCTGCGGTCGAGAAATCCCCGGCGCCTTGTCCGGCGGGGTGCGGAGCCTCTTTATAGCCCGGATAATAAAGGGCGAGGTTCATGCCGATCTCTTTGGGATCGGGCCTGACGTAATGGATGACGATCATCCCCATGACGATGAGGATCGGCAGCATCAGCCAGGGCAGCACCAGCGGATCGCTGCCGCGCGAATGCGCCATATTCTCGGACAGTGCCACGACGGCGGGGCTGAGGATGAGCCCGGCCAGCGCGCCGAGCGCTACGTAACCCAGCGCCTGCGCGCGCATCTGCGGCGGCACCATGTCGGTCGCCCCCACGCGCATCTGCTGCGCTGCGTTCATGCCCATGCCGAAGAGCAGGATGCCGGCGATGAGGAGCCAGAGGTTCTTCATGTCCATGGCGCCGCCGACGATGAGCGTGCCGACGAGCGCAAGACAGAGGCCGAGCAGAATGCCGGGCTTGCGGCCGTAAGTGTCGGTGATCTTGCCGATCGGGTAGGAGACCAGAAATCGGCTGAGGCCGATCAGCGCCACCGACAGGCCGGCCAGATTGGCGGAGCCGCTGACGCTGATGATCATCAGCGGCCCGAGCCCGTAGACGAACTGCATCCCAGCCCCGGTGAAGGATTGCGACAGGGCGAAGAGAGCCATGTTGCGCTTGATCAGGGGTGGCATGCGGATCGTCATGTCGGAGCGCCTTTTCGGTCTTGTTCTTGTCTGCACGAAGGTCCGGTTGCCCGCAGGCGGAGGGCTGTTAGTCCTCGCCGGGTATCTGGCGCACGGCACCGCGTGCCGCGCTGGTCGCCATCAGTGCATAGGCCCGCAAAGCCTGGGACACCTTGCGGTCACGCCCCACCGGCTTCCACGCATTCGCGCCGCGCGCCGTCATGGCCTCGCGGCGGTGGCGCATGACCCCGTCGGCAATGGCGAGGTGGATCGTGCGGTTGGGAATATCGATCTCGATCCGGTCGCCTTCTTCCACGAGGCCGATCTCTCCGCCCTCGGCAGCTTCCGGCGAGACGTGGCCGATGGAGAGGCCTGACGTGCCGCCTGAAAAGCGCCCGTCGGTGATCAGCGCACAGGCCTTGCCGAGGCCGCGCGACTTCAGATAGCTCGTGGGATAGAGCATCTCCTGCATGCCCGGACCGCCGCGCGGCCCCTCGTAGCGGATCACGACGACGTCGCCCGCCACGATCTTGCCGCGCAGGATCGCGTCGACCGCATCGTCCTGGCTCTCGAAGACGCGAGCGGGGCCCGCGAAGACCAGCGAATTCTCGTCGACACCCGCGGTCTTCACGATGCAGCCGTCCAGCGCCACATTGCCGGAGAGAACGGCGAGGCCGCCATCCTTCGAATAGGCATGCTCGACACTGCGGATGACGCCCGTCTCGCGGTCGTCGTCAACGGTCTCGTAGCGGCGCTCCTGGCTGAAGGCGACCTGTGTCGGCACGCCACCGGGGGCGGCGCGGTAGAAATCGATCACGGAGGTGCTCGACGTGCGCTTCACGTCCCAGCGGTCGAGCGCGTCCTTCATCGTTAAGCTGTGCACGGTCGGGCCGCTCGTGTCGATGAGGCCGCCGCGCTCCAGCTCGCCGAGTATGCCCATGACGCCGCCGGCGCGATGCACGTCTTCCATATGCACGTCGGGCACCGAAGGCGCGACCTTGCAGAGCACGGGCACGCGGCGCGACAGGCGGTCGATGTCGTCCATCGTGAAGGGCACCTCGCCCTCGTGCGCCGCTGCGAGCAGATGCAGGACCGTGTTGGTCGAGCCGCCCATGGCGATGTCGAGCGTCATCGCATTCTCGAACGCCGAGAAGGTCGCGATGTTGCGCGGCAGCGCGGAGGCGTCATCCTGCTCGTAATAGCGGCGGGCCAGATCGACGATCGTATGTCCCGCCTCGACGAAGAGGCGCTTACGGTCGGCATGGGTCGCGAGCGTCGAACCGTTGCCGGGCAGGGAGAGGCCCAGAGCCTCGGTCAGGCAATTCATCGAATTGGCCGTGAACATGCCCGAGCAGGAGCCGCAGGTCGGGCAGGCCGAGCGCTCGATGACAGCCACGTCCTCGTCCGACACATTGTCGTCGGCGGCGGCGACCATGGCGTCGACCAGGTCGAGCGACTGCAGCTTGCCGTGCAGGTTGACCTTGCCGGCCTCCATCGGTCCCCCCGAGACGAAGATGACGGGGATGTTGAGCCGCAGCGCAGCCATCAGCATGCCGGGTGTGATCTTGTCGCAGTTGGAGATACACACCAGAGCGTCGGCGCAATGCGCATTGACCATATATTCGACGCTGTCGGCGATGATCTCGCGCGAGGGCAGGCTGTACAGCATGCCGGCATGGCCCATGGCGATGCCGTCGTCGACCGCGATGGTGTTGAATTCCTTGGCGACACCGCCCGCCTTCTCGATCTCGCGCGCGACCAGCTGGCCGAGGTCCTTCAGGTGCACGTGGCCAGGCACGAACTGCGTGAAGGAATTCGCGATGGCGATGATCGGCTTGCCGAAATCCTCGTCCTTCATGCCCGTGGCGCGCCAGAGGCCGCGCGCGCCGGCCATGTTGCGGCCATGGGTTGTGGTGCGGGAGCGATAAACAGGCATTTCAATTCACCGAATGTGACCGACGAAGTTCCGGCTCGGAAGAAGAGGCGCCGGATTCGAAGCTGGACAGGGACAGGCGAAGCGCGGATTGGGCGCCGATGATGCAGAGATAACCGAGCAGCCTCGTCAGGTCAAAAAGTCATCACACGTCCGGCGGGCTTCACGAAGCCTTGTTCACGCCCGCCGAACTCTGCGCAGGCCCCGGGGTTTCAGGGCCTCATAAAGGAGATGAAAATGACTTCGAGACATATTCTGGTCGCTATGGCTGCCCTCACTTGCCTCCCGGCCACAGTCGCGCTCACCGGCCCGGCGCAGGCACAGCGGGGAGGCTATGACTCCGATACTTACGTCGACCGCGACGGCTATGCCTACCGTCAGGACCCGCGTGGCGCGACCTACCGGCGGAACTTTCACGGCGGTGCGGGGCGCTCTTCGGGCGTCGGCGTCGGCAGCGACGCCTGCGATGATCCGTCCTACAGGATGGACCCGCGTTGCTACACCAACCGCTGATGCGTGGATGACATGACCTGTTCGCCGGCACGTCGAGCACTCGCTCGGTGACGGCTCCCGCGGGGTGCGCCCTCCTGGACGTTTCCTCCCTGACTCGCCCGCTTCTCCGCAGGACAGGCGGGTCTTTGCTTTCCAGCTCGACAGCCACGCACTTTCCATATCCCCTGACAACGGGCGAAGCGGCGGCGACCTGCGGTTCTTCACGGCAAGGCTTCCGCACCTGAAGGGGTCTGATGGTGCAAGCGGTCAACCGGGTGATGACGCCCCTGCAATGGGGCATGCTCGTCGCGCTCTCCATCCTGTGGGGAGGCTCCTTCTTCTTCGCAGGCATTGCGGTGCGCGAAGTGCCTCCGCTGACCGTGGCGGTCGTGCGGGCAGGCGGCGCCGCGCTGATCCTCAATGCCGCGCTGCCGCTGCTGGGGCTGCGCCTGCCGAGAGAGCCGCGCCTCTGGATGGCTTTCGCCGTGATGGGCTTCATCAACAATGTCGTGCCCTTCACACTGATTTTCTGGGGGCAGAGCCATATCCCGAGCGGCCTCGCCTCCATTCTCAACGCTACCACGCCGCTTTCCACCATTGTTGTCGCGCATCTTGCCACCAGCGACGAGAAGATGGCGGGCGGCAGGCTCGCCGGCGTGCTGATCGGCTTCTGCGGCGTTGCCACCATGATCGGCGCGCAGCTTCTCGGCGGCCTGGGAACCGATGTTCTGGCGCAGCTAGCCATCGTGCTGGCCGGGTTCTCCTATGCCTGCGCCGGTGTCTACGGCCGCCGCTTTTCGCGCATGGGCGTGCGACCGATGATCACGGCGACAGGGCAGGTCACGGCGTCGGGCGTGATGCTGCTACCCATGTCGTTGCTGTACGATGCGCCGTGGACGCTGCCCATGCCCAGTCTCCAGGTCTGGGCGGCGCTTTTCGGCATTGCAGCATTGTCGACGGCCCTCGCCTACGTCCTTTATTTCCGCTTATTAGCCGCGGCGGGTGCGACAAATCTGCTACTCGTCACATTTTTAATTCCGGTAAGTGCCGTCGGAATGGGCGTTTTGGTGCTGCACGAGCACCTCGAACCGCGTCACTTTCTCGGCATGGCGCTGATCGGAGTGGGCCTTGCATGTATCGACGGACGTATCTTTCGAGTGATCTTCAAGCGGCGTCCGGCGTTGCATATATGAATGCAAAGCGTCTGGGTCGTCGAGGGAAGCGGGATTCCAGTTTGTGATCGGATTACGCCACCATACGGCCTTCAAACAAGCGATACTCCGGTGCTGCATGCGCAGGCACGTCGTGGAAACCCTGACACGCATGCCGCGTTGACAAGCGGGGCCATTATGCAAGCCTCGGGATGTTGAGTCGTATTGCAGGCACCGTTCGGATCGAGGATGGGAAATGACCTTCGCGCACGATCTCCTGACCCGTTATTCGGAAACGTTTCAAAATCGACGTGAGACCGAGATGTCGGTTCCAGAATATCTGGAACTGTGCCGTACGGATCCGATGGCTTATGCCAGCGCGCCCGAACGGATTCTCGCCGCGATCGGCGAACCCGTGATCGTGGACACGAGCAAGGATGCGCGCCTCGGCCGTATCTTCTCGAACCGTACGATCCGTACCTATCCTGCCTTTGCGGAATTCTACGGAATGGAAGACACGGTCGAGCGCATCGTCGCGTTCTTCCGCCATGCCGCGCAGGGGCTCGAGGAGCGCAAGCAGATCCTGTATCTGCTAGGCCCGGTGGGGGGAGGAAAGTCCTCTCTCGCAGAGCGCCTGAAGGCTTTGATGGAGGTGAAGCCCATCTATGTCCTGAAGGCCGGCAATGACATCAGCCCTGTCTTCGAGTCGCCGCTCAGCCTGTTCGACCCGGAAGTGATGGGCGCCGAACTGGAAGAGCGCTTCAACATTCCGCGCCGCCGCCTCAGCGGCCTGATGTCGCCCTGGTGCCTGAAGCGCCTCGATGAATTCGGCGGCGATATTTCCAAGTTCCGCGTGCTCAAGCTTCTGCCATCGCGCCTGCGCCAGATCGGCGTGGCGAAGACTGAGCCCGGCGACGAGAACAACCAGGACATTTCTTCGCTCGTCGGCAAGGTGGACATCCGCAAGCTGGAATCGCTCGCCCAGAACGATCCTGATGCCTATTCCTATTCGGGCGGCCTCAATCGGGCGAACCAGGGCATTCTCGAATTCGTCGAGATGTTCAAAGCTCCGATCAAGATGCTGCATCCTCTGCTTACTGCGACGCAGGAAGGCAATTACATCGGGACCGAAAACATCGGCGCCATTCCCTTCGCGGGAATCATTCTGGCCCATTCCAACGAGTCGGAATGGCAGAGCTTCCGCGCCAACAAGAACAACGAAGCATTTCTCGATCGTATCTATCTCATCAAGGTGCCTTACTGCCTGCGCGTGACGGAGGAGCAGCGTATCTACGACAAGCTGATCCGTGGGTCCGAACTCGCAGCCGCGCCCTGCGCGCCCGCGACGCTGGAAATGCTGGCGCGGTTCTCGGTCCTCTCGCGCCTGCGTGTGCATGAGAATTCAAACGCCTTCTCCAAACTGCGCGTCTACGACGGCGAGAGCCTGCGCGAAACGGACCCGCGCGCGCGAAGCCTTCAGGAGTACAAGGATGCGGCCGGTCCCGACGAGGGCATGGACGGCATCTCGACACGCTTCGCCTTCAAGGTTCTCGCAGCAGCCTTCAACCATGACTCGGTTGAGATCGGGGCTGACCCGGTGCATCTCATGTTCGTGCTCGAACAGGCGATCCGCCGCGACCAGTTGCCGCCCGACGTCGAGAAACGCTACCTGGAGTTCATCAAGGCTGATCTTGCGCCGCGCTATGCGGAATTCATCGGCCACGAGATCCAGAAAGCCTATCTCGAATCCTACCACGATTACGGGCAGAACCTGTTCGACCGTTATGTCGACTATGCCGATGCGTGGATCGAGGATCTCGACTTCAAGGATCCCGACACCGGCCAGCTGCTGGATCGTGAACTCCTCAATCAGGAGCTGACCAAGATCGAGAAGCCCGCCGGGATCGCCAACCCCAAGGACTTCCGTAACGAGGTGGTGAAATTCTCGCTGCGCTCACGCGCAGCCCATGGCGGCAAGAACCCGTCCTGGACGAGCTACGAGAAAATTCGCGAAGTCATCGAGCGGCGCATGTTCAGTCAGGTCGAGGACCTGCTCCCCGTCATCAGCTTCGGTTCGAAGAAGGACGGCGAGAGCGAGAAAAAGCACAGCGACTTCGTCTCGCGCATGATGGCGCGCGGTTATACGGAACGGCAGGTCCGTCGTCTTGTCGAGTGGTACATGCGGGTCAAGCAATCCGCCTGACGGAGATGCACGATGTATGTCATCGACCGCCGCCTGAATCCGTCGGGGAAGAGCCTGCCCAACAGGCAGCGCTTTCTCCGGCGTGCAGGCAAGATCTTGCGGGAAGCCGTACGTAATGTGTCGTCGACGCGGCCGATCCGCGAGATCGGGGAGGGCGGCGTCGTCATCATCCCTGCGCGCGGCATCGACGAGCCCTCGTTCCACACCGGAAGCGAGGGGCTGCACTCGCGCGTCCTGCCTGGCAACAAGGAGTTTCTGGAAGGCGATCGCATTGCGCGCCCGAGCGGCTCAGGCTCGGGCAAGGGCAAAGGGTCCGGTTCGCAATCGGGCAGCGGTGGCGGCGGAGAAGATGATTTCAAGGTCGCGCTTTCTGCTGAGGAATTCCTGAACCTCTTCCTAGAAGATCTCGAACTTCCCGATCTCGAACGGCGCAAATTGTCCCTGACTGATTCAACAGGACTGCGGCGCGCGGGCTATACGAGGGGCGGCTCGCCCGCCAATCTTGCCTTGACGCGGACAATGCGCAACGCCCTCTCCCGACGCATGGCTCTGAAACGCCCAAAGCCCGAAGAGATGGAACGTCTGCGCGTTGCTATCGCAGAGGCGGAAATGGCAGGCGACGACGTGCAGCGCGATCTTCTGCGCGCCGAACTCGCCGCTCTCGAGCTGCGCACGCGCGCCATTCCTTATATCGATCCCATCGACATACGCTATCGTCGGTTCGAACCGTCGCCGCGTCCGATCGCACAGGCCGTGATGTTCTGCATCATGGACGTCTCGGGCTCCATGACCGAGCATATGAAGGACATCGCAAAACGCTTCTTCATGCTTCTCTATGTGTTCCTTGAGCGGCGCTACAAACAGGTCGAGATCGTCTTCATCCGTCACACCGACGAGGCGCGCGAGGTGGACGAGAAGACATTCTTCGAAAGCCGTGAGACGGGCGGCACGCGTGTGTCCTCGGCTCTCCAGGAGGCCCGTCGTATTCTTGAAGAGCGCTATCCTGTGGCCGACTGGAATATCTACATGGCGCAGGCGTCCGATGGCGACAACGAGACCGGGGACCACGAGCGTGCGACAACGCTGATGCGCGACGCCCTTCTGCCCCAGTGCCAGTATTTTGCCTATCTCGAAGTTGACGAGCCTCACAACGAGGCGCCCCGCTCCACGCTCTGGAAGACCTACGACAACCTCGAGCCGGGGCCGAGCATGCGGCGCGTCACCACGCGGCAGGAAATCTATCCCGTATTCCGCGATCTCTTCAGGCGGAGAAGCGAGGCGCTGGAGACCACATCGCGATGAGCGCTCTACTGTTCGACGGAGCCGACTGGAGCTTCGACACGATCCAGAAAATCCACGATCGCGTCGAGGAAATCGCACTCGGCGAACTCAAGCTTGATGTCTATCCCAACCAGATCGAGGTGATCACGGCCGAACAGATGCTGGACGCCTACGCGTCGTCAGGCATGCCGATCTATTACGGGCACTGGTCCTTCGGTAAACGCTTCGCGCAGCATGAAGGCCACTACCGCAAGGGTTTCTCGGACCTCGCCTATGAACTGGTCATCAATTCGAGCCCGTGCATTTCCTACGTCATGGAGGGCAACACGGCGTTGATGCAGACGCTGGTCATCGCCCATGCCGCCTTCGGACACAATCATTTCTTTAAAAACAACCAGCTCTTCAAGGACTGGACCGACGCGAGCGGCATTCTCGATTACCTGCAATTCGCGAAGGCCTATATCGCGCAATGCGAGGAGACTCACGGCGAGCGCGCGGTGGAGCGGCTCCTTGACGCCGCGCACGCCCTGATGAGCCACGGCGTGCACCGTTCCCCGCGTCGCCGCAAGACGGATTTCAAGACGGAGCAGGCCCGCGCAAAAGAGCGGCGCGAACACGACGAGCGGGTGTACAACGAGCTCTGGCAAACTTTGCCCGCCGGGGCGCCGAAGGCTGCGTCCCGCACCGCGCAGGAGCGGCTTGCCGACCTGCTCGAACTGCCGCAGGAGAATATTCTCTATTTTCTCGAGAAGACAGCGCCCAAACTCGCGCCCTGGCAGCGCGAATTGCTCCGCATCGTGCGGTTGCTCGGCCAGTATTTTCACCCGCAGCGCCAGACCAAGGTGATGAACGAGGGCACCGCGACCTATGTTCATTACAAGATCATGAGCCGCCTGCACGAGGCGGGTAACATCACCGACGGCGCTTATCTCGAGTTTCTGACCTCGCACACAAATGTCGTGTTCCAGCCCGACTTCGACGACCGGCGTTTTGGCAGCATCAACCCTTACGCGCTCGGCTTCGCCATGATGACGGATATCGAACGCGTGTGCGTCGCGCCCACGCCCGAGGATCACGAGTGGTTCCCGCAACTCGCCGGCTGCAACGATCCTGTCGAGGCACTGAAGGACATCTGGGCGAATTACCGGGATGACAGTTTCATCTCGCAGTTCTTGTCGCCCCGTGTCATGCGCGACTGGCGTATGTTCCACCTCGTCGACGATCCCGCCGAGCCGACTCTGCGCGTCGAGGCCATCCATGATGAGCGCGGCTATCGGCGGATCCGCCGCGCCTTCGCACGCGAATACGACATCGGCCACACCGATCCACAGATAGAGGTCGTGTCGGTCGATCTCGAGGGTGATCGCCGCCTCGTCCTGCAGCATTCCGTCCGCGCCGGACGCCTGCTGGCGGGGAGGGATACGAGCGAGGTGCTCGGTTACCTCGCCGACCTCTGGGGCTATCCCGTGCTGCTTCGGGAGGTCGATGAGCACGCCAATGGCCTGCGCGAGCACACAGCTGAGCCACGCAACCGCGGCGCCTGAGGCCTAAGCTCTTCCAACCCGGCCCTCGTTGCGCCAGAATGCGCCGGTCACGATAAGCGCACCCCACAAGCGTGCGCAGAACACACGAGATCAGGGAGGACTTCATGGCCTTTTCGGCTTGGCGCGGCATTGCCGGCATCATTCACCCGACCCTGCGCCCCGGCGCGACGGAAGAATTCATCCGGCTCATGCCGGAAGGGATCGGCATCATTCCGCTCTTCATCAACATCCGCAAGGGAACGACGGAAGAGTTCAAGACCGTCATGGGCGGGTACGAGCAGCAGATCGCGCTCTGCGCCGAGCAGGAATGCGACGCCATTCATCCAAACGGCGCACCGCCCTTCATGGTGATGGGTCGGGAGGCGGAGACGCGCCTTGTCGCGGGCTGGGAAGAAAAATACCGGACGCCGATCTTCACCTCCGGCCAGAACCATATTTCGGCGCTGCGTGCGCTCGGTGCGAAGTCCATCGTTGGCGCCAGCTATTTCCAGGGCGAGATCAACCAGACCTTCGGCCGCTACTTCACCGATGCCGGTTTCGACGTGCGCTGCATGGACGGCATCGACGTGCCCTTCAACAAGGTGCAGGAATTGTCAGGCGAACTGATCTACGGTCACATCAAGAAGAGCTTCCTTGCGCACAAGGGCGCGGATGCCATCTACATGCTGGGGTCTGGCTGGCGCACGCTGCACATCGTCGACATGCTGGAAAAAGACCTGGGTGTGCCGGTCGTCCATCCAGTGACGGCGCGTGTCTGGGAGTTCCAGCGCCGTCTTCATGTCAACGAGCCGCGCAAGGGCTACGGTCATCTGCTGGAAGCCCTGCCGCCGATGGTCTGACGGCGCGCGACCGCGCTGCCAGACCCTCCGCGTCACTTGGCGACCAGGCTGAGTGGCGCGGACGCCTTCTTGCCCAGCGATGCAGGCGAACCTAGCCAGCTTGCAATGACAGACCACTCGCGCGTCAGCGTGCCGGCGCCCACGAACAGCGCGAAATGACCGCAGGTCGCCACGAGGCTGCGCACGCGTCCCTTGCCAGTCCCCACGAGGGACAGAACCGATAGCGCTTGTTCCTTCGGCGTGACGTCGTCGAATTTGCCGCAAAGAACGAAGATCGGAATGCGCACGCGCTTGAGATCGATGATCTGGCCGAGCGCTTCGAACGTGCCCTGTGCAAGGCGGTTCTCGCGAAACAGCCAGGTGAGCATCTGCTGGCAGGTCAGCGCAGGCAGATCCATGCCGCGCCGGCACCAGCTTTCATAAGTGCTGATCGCGCGCATGTCGCGGTCCGTGAAGGAGGCCGGATTGCGCTGCAGCGTTTCGATCGCAGCGCGATCGTGACCATGTCCCGCGCCCAGAGCGGTCAGGACGTCACTACCCGCCACGACGCCCGTAACGGAGGCGTCGAGATCCCGGATCTTCCCTGATGGAAGGCTCGCAACATAGCGGGTCATCGAGGAGGGGCGCACCGACACGTCCACCGGTGTTCCTGCCAGCACGAGACGGCGGATCTTGCCGGGGAAACGGGCGGCATGGATGAGCGCCAGCCATCCACCCTGGCACAGCCCAACGACATCGACATCGCCGCCCAGGTCGTCGATCGCGACATTCAGATCGGACAGATAACTGTCGATGGAGCAAGCGCGCATGTCGGTTGTCGCAGACTTCCAGTCGGTGAGGTAGACCGGCCCATTGCCTGCCGCGCGCAGGACCTCGACCAGCGAATGGCCCCGCATCAGGTCGGCCATGGAGGCATCCTGCGCGGCGAGCGGCGCAACGATCAGAGTTGCGCCGGCGCCGCTCCGGCTGCGTCCGCCGAATGCACGCAGCCGCATGGTCGGCAATACGCGATAGATCTCGTTCGGTGTCGCGAATGCCGATTCTTCCGGCGCGCGTTGGTTGAGGCAATCGGAGAATTGCCGCAACCAGTCTCCACCATCTTCTTTTACCGGCGGGAGCGTGAAGCCGCGCGAACGCGCCGCCCCTTCCGCTTTGTTTCCGTTGTTCGAACTCATGGTGGATCCCCCTCTACTGTGAGCCGCCTCCAACCCCCCGCCCGAATTTGGCCCCTGACTTCTTAACTGCGCCTATCAGCGTTTACATAAAAGCTGGGGTTTTCTCTAATTAGCTGAAAATGGGTTCACGAAGCCGTGGCACCGGCGCGAATAATTTCATTCAGCTGCGACCTTTTGAGCTTTGGCAGACTGTATCATCTTCCAGATTCGAGCTGATGTCGCAGGCATGGGCACATCGTCGATGCCAAAGATACTAAGTGCATCGGCAAGCGCGTTCGCAACTGCGGGCAGCGCGCCAACGCACCCTGCTTCCCCCGCGCCCTTCACACCCAGAGGGTTGGTGAGGGTCGGCACAGGATTGCTTTTAACTTCAATAGCGCAGAAATTATCAGCATGCGGCATGGCGTAATCGACGAAGGAACCTGCAAGCAATTCTCCAGTTGACGTATCGTAAGTCAGATCCTCCATCAGCATCTGCCCGATGCCCTGCGCGACGCCACCATGGATTTGTCCCTTCAGCAGAAGAGGATTCAGAACGGTGCCGACATCGTCCACCACATTGTACCGCACAATTTCAACCTGTCCTGTGTCCTCGTCGATTTCGAGTTCGCAGACATGGCTGCCGTTGGGGTAGTTCATCAACTCGTTGGCATAGACGGCTGTCGCGATCAGCCCAGGCTCCATGTCGTCGGGCAGGTTTTTGGGGTTCGTTGAGCCGCGTGCTACTTCGCCGATTGTGAGGCTGCTGTTGGTCGTACGACTTTTGAAGATGCCGTCCTTGAAGTCGATATCGTCCACGCCGAGCATTTTCGCTGCGATCTTGTGGGCTTTAACCACAATCTTCTCCGCTGCGAGATGCAAGGCTGAGCCGGCAACGGTCGCAGTGCGCGATCCGCCCGTGCCTTCACCAAAGAACACAGCATCGGTATCGCCCTGCACGTAATGCACTTCATCGGGCTTCACGCCGAGCCGATCGCAGACGAGCTGCTTGAAGATCGTCTCGTGCCCCTGACCCTGCGTCACCGCGCCCGACAGAATGGTCACTGTGCCTGACCGGTCGAAACGGATCTCGGCGCCTTCGAAACCGGGCGCGGCAGCCTTCTCGATCGAATTGGAAAGGCCGATGCCACGCAGCTTGCCATTTTTGCGCGACTCCGCGCGACGCTTCTCGAAGCCGGCCCAATCGGACATTTCGAGAACCAGGTTCATGCCCTTCTCGAATTCGCCGGAATCGTAGACGAACTTCAGTGGCGTCTTGTAGGGCATGGCATCGGGCGGGATCAGGTTGCGGCGGCGAATTTCCACCGGGTCCATCTTCAGCTCGCGCGCGGCGAGATCGACGATGCGTTCGAGCACATAAGCCGCTTCGGGGCGTCCGTTGCCGCGATAGGGGCGCATTGGATTTGTGTTGGTGAAAACAGCCGTCACATCGACATGAATCGCGGGTGTCGTGTACACGCCGGCCAGCGTGCCGAGATTGCTCGTCGCGCCGCCGTCGCCGCCGGGCTGTAGATAAGCGCCCACGTTGGCGATGGTCTTGACGTGCAACCCCAGGAAGCGCCCGTCCTTGTCGAGTGCGAGCGCGGCTTCCGTCACGTTGTCGCGCGCCTGCGCATCGCTGAGAAAGGCCTCGGAACGCGTGCTCGTCCATTTCACGGGACGCCCCACCATTTTCGATGCGAGCAACACGAGGCCGACTTCGTTGTAGACGCCGGACTTCATGCCGAAACTGCCGCCGATATCGCCGGCGATCACATGCAGCTTGCTCTCGGGAATTTTCAGCACCCTCGCCAGCTGTCCGCGATAATGAATCGCGCGCTGCAGCGTGGTGTGAATCGTGTAGCGGTCGGCGGCGGAATCGTATTGGCCGACGCAAGCGCGCGGCTCCATGGTCGCCGCGGTGACGCGATTGATAATGAACTTACGCCGCACGATGTGGTCGGCCTTTGCGAAGGCCGCTTCGGTCTTCGCCTTGTCGCCTTCCAGATGCACAAACGAAATATTGTTGGGGCAGTCGTCCCAGACCAGCGGCTTGCCCTCGTCCGGGGCCTCGCCAGTCACCACATTGGCTGGCAGCTGCTCGTAGGTGACATCGATCATCTCGGCGGCGTCCAGCGCCTGGAATCGCGTTTCGGCGACGATGAAGGCGACGTAATCGCCGACCCAGCGCACCTTGTCCTGCACCAGCGCGGGAAAGCGCGGGCTGTACATGGGCGAGCCATCGCGCTTCTTGCGGCCCCTGGCGACGGGCAGGTCGGCAAAGCCGGATTCCGCCCAGTCCTTGCCGGTCAGCACGGCCAGCACACCCGGGGCAGCCAGCGCCCGGCTGGTGTCGATGTTCAGGACGCGGGCGTGGGCATATTGTGAGCGAAGGACGATGCCGTGAACCATGCCGGGAAGACCGAGATCGTCGGCGAAGCGCCCCCCGCCCCGAATGAGGCGGGGATCTTCGAAACGTGGAACTGCCTGTCCGAGCGCAAATTCACCCATCTCTTTTCCGTCCCTCATGTTGTTGAACATCGGCCACGATGCGGGCCGTGAAGGTCGCGCGAGCGACTTGGGCCTTTTATCCCGCCTCCTAGGCTTTTCTACAAGCCGTTTAGGGATCGCCTGTCAGGCCGTGGCGGCCGTGACCTCGATCTCGATCCGCTTCTGCGGTGCCGAGTAGCCCTCGACGGTGCTCAGCGTGAGCGGGCATGGGATGGCGCCGGAAGGCTTCGTCGATCAGCGCGAGCGCGTGCCTCGGATCTTCCTCTTTGGCGAGGAACACCGAAACGAGCCTCGCGGTGCGCAGATCCGTGCCGGCCGTTTCGAGCGAAGCTCCGATCGAGCGGCGAATGGCCGTAATCTGGGCAGGCAGGCCCGGCGTCGTGTCGGTGATGCCCGACAGGAAAACAAGCCCATCCAGCGTCACGAACATCGGCGGCGCGATGGCGGGTTCATACTCGCGAACGATTTTTGCGTCCCCGCCGCGCGGCCGCATCGCAATGAGATCGATGCTCATGCGCGCATCCGGGGCCAAGCGTCCGGCATCGCAGAAGCTCGAACTCGACGCCCGCCGCGTCCCGACCAGCAGCACCCGCCGCCGGTCGCTTGCTCGGCTGCGCGCTTGCCGGTCGCGCGCGAACAGGCGACTGCGCACGATGTGATCGGGCGAAAACCCGGCGGCCTCGATTTCAGCCATGGCGGTGGCGATGGCACGGTCGGTCTCGTCTTCGACAGTGCCTTCCGCCTGGCCGCTGACGGAGACGCTGAAGAGATCGCGGCCATCGAGGCTCGACCATGTCCGCTCGATCATTTCTCGCCCTTGTCGCCCGTGGACTTCGCAGATCCCGGGGCCGTCGCAAGATCGCGTTCCCTGGGCTGCAAGGCCACCTTCACGCGGTCGCGAATGTCGGCAGGCGCGCCGATCAGGTCCTTCACGACCCCCTCCAGCTCCTCGCCTGTCATGGTGTCGATCTCTGCGCACTGCGTTGCTGCTTCCTGGATGAACTCCGGATCCCTAAGCGTGGCGTCGAAGGCCGCCCGAAGCGCTTTGAGCCGCTCGGGCGGGGTGCCCGGTGTGGTGGCGATCGGGCGTCCCACGCTGACCGCCTTGGCCATGAACAGGGCGAGAGGCCGGTCCTCCGGCTTCACGAGATCGACGATCAGGGGAACGTCCGGCAACTCGGCCTCTTTCGTCAGGCCGGCCTGGACCAGCGGCACGATCAGTTTCTCGCTGACGAAGCGCGGCGAATTCGCGCGGTAGCTCGCCCAGGGGTTTGTGCCGCGTCCCTCAACCTCGCCGCGCTCCATCGCCAGATCGACGTCGCGCCCGTCGGGATAGCCGACGACGATCTTGAATTTCGTGCCGAGCACATTGTTGTAGAAGGCAGGTAATTGCGTCGAGATCGAACCTGCGCCAGTCGAGCCGATCAGCGTCTCGCGCTTCTGCGCATCGGCGAAGCTCTTCGTCTTGGACGTGTGCCACGCCACCGTCAGCTGATTGGACTTCGAGAGATTACCGACCCAGCCGAAGCTGCGCAGATCCGCCTTGAAGCTCGAATTGAGGCCCAGCGCCTGGTCGACGACGAGGCCCTGACCCACCATGGTCAGGATGGTCCCGTCCTGCGGTGCGACTTGGGCAACGTAATTGGCCGCCACGATCCCGCCGCCGCCCGGCATGTTCACCGGCAACACCGTCGGATTCCCGGGAATATGCTTGCCGATGAAGCGCGCGAGCAGGCGCGAATATTGGTCATATCCGCCACCGACGCCCGTGCGGATGATCATGCGGACAGTCTTGCCCGTGTAAAAATCCGCCACGGGGTCCGCTATCGCGGGTGTCGTGCTCGCGAGAGCGGCCAGCGCGATTGCGAGTACGCGTCGGTCTGCATGAAACAGAAGTTTCGCCATGGCATCCTCCCGGCGGGATCAATCTTGCGCCGATCCTTCGAAGTTCAGGGCTCAATAGGCTTTCAGGACGTGCCGCGCGATGACCATCTTCATCACCTCGGTCGCGCCTTCGGTGATGCGATAGCTGCGCTGCTGCCGCCACATTTTCTCGATCGGCAGGTCCGTCGTGAGCCCGATGCCACCGTGGATCTGCATGCAGCGATCGGCAACGCGGAATGCCATCTCGTCGGCATTGGACTTTGAAATATAGGCGTCGACGCGATTGTCCTCGCCCGCGTCGAGCTTGCACGCGGCTTCATAGACCATCAGGCGCGCGGCCTTCAACTCGACATAGGAATCGACCAGCATGAACTGGATCGCCTGCCGGTCCGCGAGCGGCTTGCCGAAGGTGACGCGCTGCTTGGCGTAGGACACCGCGAGTTCGAGGCACCGCTCCGCGACGCCCAGCGCCCGCGCCCCATGCTTGATGCGCCCGACGCCGAGCCACTTCTGCGCGAAACCAAAACCCTCGCCCTCCGCGCCGACGCGATGGGTGGCGGGCACGCGCACATTGTCGAACACGATCTCGCAGGGCGCATCACCCATCATCGTCTGGTATT
Source organism: Hyphomicrobiales bacterium (assembly GCA_028290285.1). Taxonomy (GTDB): domain Bacteria; phylum Pseudomonadota; class Alphaproteobacteria; order Rhizobiales; family Beijerinckiaceae; genus Terripilifer. The sequence goes on along the minus strand of JAQGKD010000115.1, from coordinate 5,445 downwards.
TCGTGGTGATCTTCACGCCCGGCGTGTTCATGTCCACGAGAAAGCAGGAGATGCCGCCGCGCGAGCCCTTGGCGCGATCGGTCGCCGCCATCACCTGCGCGAAATCCGCCTTGTCGGCATGGCTGATGTAGCGTTTCACGCCGTTGATCACGTATTCGTCGCCGTCGCGGACGGCGGTGGTGCGCATCGAGCCGGGATCCGAGCCCGCATCGGGCTCGGTCTGCGCGAAACAGGCGCGCTTCTCGCCACGCAGCACGGGCATGAGGTATTTCTCACGCATCTCGCCTTCGAGTGAAAACAGGATGGCGCGCACGCTCGGCCCCATCATGCTCTCGCCGCGCGCGGGCAGGGCGATGGTGCGGGCGAGTTCCTCCCAGACGATCACGCGGGGCATGATGCCCAGGCCCGGACCGCCGAATTCCTCCGGCACTTCCATCATCCAGATGCCGAGATCGCGCGCACCGCGCTGGAATTTCTCACGCCATTCGGGCTTCAGCTCGTCGTTTTCGAGCGATTCCCGTTCGAACGGAATCATGCGCGTATCGACGTAGCGACGCACATTGTCCTTCAGCATCCGCAATTCTTCGGGAAGCGTGAAATCCATGTCTTTCTCCCTGCGGCCCTCTTGCGGGGGCTCTGCGCTGGCTTCGCGCCAGCTTTGCATCAGGATCGGGGATTGGATGCGAGAATGCAAGCGCGGGCGGCCGAGCTTGCGGCGCGGAACTGCTCCTGTAGGCTCGCCGCTCCGGCCTCGAGCCCGGCGTCGTCAAACCCGGATACCCGATGGACCTCTCCTACGCGCAGCACCTTGAGGATTACCACCTGGCCCAGGCCTTCGCCGGCCAGAAAGAGGGCTTCTACATCGATGTCGGCGCGGGGCATCCGGTGGCGGACAATGTCACCTGCTGGTTCTACCTGCAGGGCTGGCGCGGCCTCGTCATCGAGCCTCAGGCCGATCTCGCAGCCCTCTACGCCCATGTCCGGCCGCGCGATATCGCCATTCCCGCCCTCGTCGGCGCGCGAGAGGGCGATGTTGATTTCCACATCGTGGATCGGCTGCATGGCTTCTCTACCGTCCACGCCGAGATCGCGGCGGGTGCGCAGCAATTCGGCGCCGGCTATACGACGCGATCCATGCCGATGACGACGCTGGCCGCACTTACGCGTGATTATGCCCTGCCGCGCGTGGACATACTCAAGATCGACGTCGAGGGCGCGGAGAGGGAGGTGCTCGAAGGCATCGACTGGTCGCGCCTGCGCCCGCGCGTCATCCTGCTCGAATCCGTTGAGCCCGGCTCGATGGCCGAGGCCCACCACGATTGGGAGCCGCTGCTGCTCGCCCAAAACTACGAGTTCGTGCTTTTCGAGGGACTGAACCGTTTCTACGTCGCGCACGAGGAAGAGGCCCTGCGTGCCCGCTTTCCGGCTCAAAAAGCCGACTGGCTGGCCGTGCCCCATCTCGGGCACACCAACCGAGCCCCCTTTCGCGAAGATCATCCCGACCACGCCTTCGCACGCGATCTCCTCGGCTGCGTCTTCGCGGCTTTGCCGATGCTGGATCGGGATCTCATCGTCTCGATGCTGACGGCGCGCATCCCCGCGCAGGAACTGGCGCGCGAGCCCGACGCGGTCATGCGTCAGGCCGTCATCGACCGGTTGTTCCCGGGAGCCCCGTTCACGGACGCGCGCGCCGGCCTCGAATCGCTCAAAGCTCCCACGCTGCTGGAATTCTACCGCAAGCTCGTCGACACCGACGCCTTCCGCGTCATGACTGGCCGCCTCGCCATGAGCTGGGACGGCGGCCAGATTCTCGATTAGGTGTCACGCATGCTCTTCGAGCACGGAGGCGCGCACGTCGTCCTCGATGAGCTTCCAGATGTGGTCGACATATTTCATGAACGCGGGCGTGCGCTTGATGTCGAGGGGGCGTGGCCGGGGCAGGTCCACCTCCACGATCTCGTTGATGCGGCCGGGGCGGCGGGCAAACACGAAGATGCGGTCCGAGAGATAGACAGCCTCGTCGATCTGATGCGTCACGAAGAGAACGGTCTTGCGGCCGGCCTCCCAGATGCGCATCAGTTCCGTCTGCATGATCTCGCGCGTTTGCGCATCCAGCGCGGAGAAGGGCTCGTCCATTAACAGCAGATCTGGATCGACGGCGAGCGCGCGGGCGAGATTGACGCGCTGGCGCATGCCGCCCGACAATTGGCGCGGAAAATATTTCTCGAACCCTTCGAGCCCGACGAGCTTCAGAAGGCTCATCGTCTTCTTGCGCTGGTCGCCATTACGATAGCCGCCGATTTCAGGCCCTATTTCCGTGTTTGCGAGAACATCGCGCCAGGGCAGGAGGTTATCCTGCTGGAACACGAAGCCGCGGTCCGCGCCGGGCCCGTTGAGCACGCGCCCGTCCAGTCTCACCTCTCCGCTCGCCGCCTTTTCGAGTCCGCCGATGATGCGCAGGAACGTCGTCTTGCCGCACCCCGACGGGCCGACAATGGAGATGAATTCGCCGCGCGAGATCTCAGCCGAGATATTGCGGAGCACTTCGAGGTCGCCGAATTTCTTGGTCAGTCCTTCGACTGACAATTTCACGACCGGGTCGGCCATCTCATTCTCTCCTGAATTATTCCCGCCACGGCAGAAGGCGGCGTTCGAGCCAGCCAAAGCCGCTCGTCATGGCAATGCCGGCGCCCGCGAGGATGGCGACGCCCGCGAACAAGGCTGGCATGTTGAACGTCTCTGCCGACTGGCTGATGAGCTGGCCGAGCCCCGCGCGTGAGCCGAACAATTCCGCGACGACGACCCCGATCAACCCGCGCCCGATGCCCAGTTTCAGCCCCGCGAAGATGAAGGGCAGGGCGGACGGCAGCGCGACCTTGAGGAAGATCTGCCGCCGGTTGGCGCCAAAGCTTCGCACCGTCTCGATCAATTGCACGCTCGTCGTACGAAGCCCCGCTTCCGTATTGATGACGACCGGGAAGATCACGAGCACGATGACGACGACGACCTTCGAGAAGATGCCGATGCCAAACCACAGGATGAACAGCGGCGCCAGCGCGACGGTCGGCGTGGCGTAGAGGCCGGAGACCCAGGGCTGGAGCGCCTGCTTGCCGGCTGGCGAGCTGGCCATCACCAGGCCGAGCAGAACGCCCAGCACGCAGGCGACAATGTACCCGATAAAAAACTCGAGCGAGCTGACATAGATGTGGTTGCCGAGTTCTCCCGAGCGCGCCAGCTCGCCCATCGCAACTACGACCTGCGAAGGGGCAGCCAGGAACAATTTGCTGCCGACGATAAAGCGGCTGATGAATTCCCAGAGCGCCAGCCCGCCGACGACGGACGAAATGCCCCAGATCCTGCTCCTCAGCCCGGAGACGAACGCGGCCCCGAAGGCCCGCGTTCGTCCCGGCTTGTCCGCATGCAGAGCCGCCTCGGACATTGTCTCTCCTCCGCTCTCGCTCACGCGCCCAGCACCTGTCTGCCCGCAGCGGCGATTTCCGCGCCGGTCGCCAGCCAGACGCCTTCGTGCTTGCAGATGTATTCCAGCGCCGAGTCGAGAGCGCCGATGCGGTGGGGAACGCCAGTGATGTAGGGATGCAGCGCGATCGCCATCACGCGCCCCGACGTCTCGCCCTCGCGATACAGCACGTCGAACTGACGGCGGATCATCGTGTCGAACTCCTCCGCCGTGCGGTTCTTCCGCTCGAAGGCCGGCTTGTCGTTGAGCTCGTAGGAATAGGGGATCGACATCATCGTCCGGCCGTCGTCGAGCGTCATCACCACCGGCTGGTCGTCATTGACCCAGTCGGCCACATAATCGATGCCCGCGTCGGCGAGATGGTCGAGCGTATGCCACGTTTCCTGAAGGCCCGAGCCGAGCCAGCCGCGCGGTTTCACGCCGGATGCCTTGGTGATCGCCTCCACGGTGCGGTGCACGATGCCCGCTTCCTCGCCGGGCTTGGCATCGTTCAGGCGTCGCGTGTTGGACTCGCAATGGCCCATCAATTCCCAATCGCGAGCCATGCAGTCTTCGATGATCTCGGGGTGATAGCGGCAGAGATCGCTGTTGAGCGCGACGGTGCCGCGCACTTTGTACCGGTCCATCACTTCCATCATGCGGAAGATGCCGACGCGATTGCCGTAGTCGCGCACGGACCAGTTCGGCACGTCGGGCGGCTTCGGGCCGCCGCCCGACCCTGCGGGAATCTGCTCGTCGAGTGCGAAGAATTCGACATTGGGAATCAGCCACAGCGCGACACGCGCGCCGTTCGGCCAGGAAAACTTGGGACGGCGGTTGATCGGCGACCAGTCGAACGGGCCGTAGGGGCGCGGCTTCATCAGGCAGTCTCCTTCACGGCGCGCTGGCTGAGCGTCGCGACGACCTCGTCCACCTTCATGACGTCGGCATATTTATGATGCAGGTCGAACAGGTTCACCTAGTGCGAGATCTCGCTGCGGTCGAAGCAGCATTCCTCGACCATCACCATGTGGTAGCCGTTGGAATAGCCATCGACCGTGCTCGCGCGCACGCAACCCGACGTGCTCTCGCCGATGATGATGATCGTGTCGATGCCGAGTTGGGTAAGATGCGCCGTCAGCGGTGTGCCGAAAAATCCGCTCGCACGCTGCTTGGTGATGACGACGTCGCCGGGCTGCGGTGCCCATTCAGGGCGGATCGTGAAGGCGTCAGCGCCGCCCGTGCCGCCACGGCGATTGGTGGCCTTGATGGCGCCGGGCTTGCTGCTCTCGCGCGTGTCGCCCGTCGTGTAGAAAATCGGCAGTCCGGCAGCGCGCGCCGCTGCGAAAAGCTTCTTGGTCGGCTCTATCGCCTTCCACGCATTGATGCCGCAGGACGAGGGAAATTCCTTGGCGACTTCGGACACCGGGTTCGGGCCACCCTGATAGGCGAGTTCATAAAGATCGATCGCAAGGAGCGCTGCTTTCGGACCGACATAGAGGTCGCGCTTGTAGTGCGAATAGAGGTCGAGGACGTCGGCGGGAATGATGTCTTGCCAGCAATGATCCTCGAATGCGTCCACCATGATATCGACCCTTCTGAATGCACAATTAGATAGGTGTGCTTGATTGATAGGCAGATCCTACGGCAGCCCTGAATTCGCGCAAGGGCCGCTGTTGCGATGTTCCCAGTCTGCTGATCGGCTAGCAAGGGCGATGCCATCCGGCGGCCATGGCCCGGTCGACAAAGCGCGTTGATCGGCTAAGATCCGCGCAACTGCAATGTTGCAGTGCGACAGGCTGCGCATGACCGAAACATCAGCGGATCGCACGGAGATCAGGCCGGGAGAGTCGCATCTCGATTTACCGGATACGACCGACGCGCAGATTTATTTCCTGGGCCGCATCCGCACGCCATGGAGCGAGCGGCGCGAATGTCCGCGCAGCGGCGATCTCGACGGACCGCTTTGCACCATCGAGATCTTCGAG
>JAQGKD010000105.1 GCA_028290285.1 Hyphomicrobiales bacterium | reverse complement strand
TCTCGGTGAGGTTCTTGAGCACCACCGCGTCGTCCTTCGACACGGTCTTCGGGGGGATGCGGGCCATCGTGGCGATGGTCGCCTCGATCTCCTTGATGCCGATGGTCTTCTTGCGCCGCGTCTCAGGCAGCAGCATCTGCGAGGCGCCCGTCTCGTCGATCACGTCGATCGCCTTGTCGGGCAGCTTGCGGTCATGGATGTAGCGTGCCGAAAGCTCGACAGCCGCCTTCACCGCCTCGTTGGTGTAGCGAACCTTGTGGAACTCCTCGAAATAGGGCTTGAGGCCCTTCATGATCTCGATGGCATCGGGCACCGACGGCTCATTGACGTCGATCTTCTGGAACCGGCGGACCAGCGCGCGATCCTTCTCGAAATACTGGCGATATTCCTTGTAGGTCGTCGAGCCGATGCAGCGCAGGGACCCCTGCGCCAGAGCGGGCTTCAGGAGGTTGGACGCATCCATCGCGCCGCCGGAGGTCGCGCCGGCGCCGATGACAGTGTGGATCTCGTCGATGAACAGGATCGCGTTGCGATGCTGCTCGATTTCCTTCATCACCTGCTTCAGGCGTTCCTCGAAATCGCCGCGATAGCGCGTGCCCGCGAGCAGCGTGCCCATGTCGAGCGCGAACACCGTCGCCTTGGCCAGCACCTCGGGCACCTCGCCCTTGATGATCTTGCGCGCCAGACCTTCGGCGATGGCGGTCTTGCCGACGCCGGGGTCGCCGACCAGCAGCGGATTGTTCTTCTGCCTGCGGCAGAGCACCTGGATCGTGCGCTGCACCTCGGACTCACGTCCGATCAGCGGATCGATGCGCCCGTCGCGCGCCTTCTTGTTCAGGTTGACGCAGTAAGCCTCGAGCGCGCCTTCCTTTTTCTTGCCCTCGGGAGCCTCGCGCGTTTCGCGTGACTCGCGACCGTCCGGCTCTTCCTCGGCACCGCGCGGCGCTTTGGTCGGGTCCGAGAGACCCGCGCGCTTGGCGATGCCGTGGCTGATGTAATTGACCGCGTCGTAGCGGGTCATGTCCTGCTCCTGCAGGAAATAGGCGGCGTGGCTTTCGCGCTCGGCGAAGATGGCGACAAGCACGTTAGCGCCCGTCACTTCCTCGCGACCGGACGACTGCACGTGGATCACGGCGCGCTGGATGACGCGCTGGAAACCTGCCGTCGGCTTGGCGTCTTCCCTGCCCTCGGTGATGAGATTTTCAAGCTCCTGATCGATATATTCGACCAGGTTCTTCTTCAGCACGTCCGTATCGACAGAACAGGCGCGCATGACGGCGGCGGCATCCTGGTCGTCGAGGAGGCTGAGGAGCAGATGCTCGAGCGTCGCATATTCATGGTGGCGCTCATTGGCCACCGCGAGAGCCCGGTGAAGCGACTGTTCGAGATTTCTGGAGAAGGATGGCATAGCGGCTCTCACTTCTTTTCCATGATGCACTGCAGGGGGTGCTGGTGCTTGCGTGCGAAATCCATGACCTGCGTGACCTTGGTTTCGGCGACTTCATAGGTGAACACACCGCACTCGCCGACACCGTGATGGTGCACATGAAGCATGATGCGTGTGGCCTCTTCCGGGCCTTTGTTGAAAAACTTTCGAAGCACCGTGACCACGAATTCCATGGGGGTGTAGTCGTCGTTCAGGATGAGAACGCGGTACATCCCCGGCTTCTTGGTCTGCGTCTTCGTACGAGTGATAACGGCTGTACCGGAACCGTTGTTCCCGCCGTCTCCGCCCTTGCGCGGCTCTTTTGCCGCCCGGGGGGAGGTCGCCCAATGAGCAGCGGCGGTCGCGACGCGAGCGTCGTCAGCCGCCTTTGGCCGGCCACCCCTCGCGACTTTGCGTTCTGATCCATCGTACCTGAGAAAACCGACCGTCACAGTGCCTTATCCCTGTCCCGGACTGTATGTAGTCCGGCGTTTGCACATGATAAGGGGGCCTCTCGCCACCCAGCCTGCGCGATTTGGCCGCTCTTGCCCTGCCGCCTTTCGGACCATGGCTGTCCCCTCCAAATCATCGCGTCTGTCCTAGTCTATGTGCGTTGCGGGCCACATGCCACCCTTCCCGGCTCCTCGCGCGTGACGAAAACCTATGACTGCGAATGGCGGGCACCAGCCCCCGATATGGGTGAGTGCACAACAAAAAAGGCCCGGCTGATGCCGGGCCTTGATATTGCGGGACAAACGCCTGAACCGTTCCCGTGCGAGGCCGAAAAGGCCAGACGCGAGCGAAAGGTCTTACTTGGCGGCAGCCTGAACCTTGGCGACAGCCGCCTCGACCGGCTTGAAAGCTTCCTTGGCGAGGTTCGTGTAGAGCTCGCCGAACTTGGTCGCCTGGGCGACGAAACCTTCGTAGGCCGACTTGGCGTAATCGGACTGCAGCTGGATGGCGGAGTCGAGCGACTTCACGCCGAGCAGCTTCTCGATGAACTGGCTGGACGTCTCGAGGGACTTCTTGGAATAATCGGTCGCCTCGGCGGCGATTTCCTGAACGCTCTTGGAGAGAGTGGTCGCGGCGGCCGTGGCGGTTTCCATCTGGTCCTTGCCGAATTTCTGCATGTCTTCGAGATTCTTGAACATAATATTTGCCCTCGTGTAGGCCGCCCGGCGGCATCCTGAGCGAACCAGAGCAAATCCTGACCCGCTACCGAGTGTGGTTGTAAGTGCACTGCACCATTCCTGTCAAGATTTTTTTGCACTGCAACATAAATCCTACTCGAGCGAAAGCTTCTCCCTATGAGCCAGATCGGAGCCACGGGAAAAGAGTCCTCAAAACAATGCCCTATTAACCGGCGCGTAACCGCAATCCCGTAGGGTCCGCCTATGTGATGTTCAGGTGACGCGCCGCCGCCCGGCCGCGTCCCGCCTCCGAAAACGAGGGTGTGCGTAATGGTTATGAGTGGCGTAGCTGGTCGACGTGGGCGCGGCTTACTGGCTCTGGCAGGGCTCGGTCTCGTGCTGTCTGCAACGATGCACCCCGGAACGGCCGAGGCGCGCGGCCGCCGTCACCATGCGCGGCACCACGGCGTAGCCAGTACCTATGCACCCCCTTTTGCTGCCCTGGTGGTCGATGCCAACTCGGGCAAGGCACTCTATTCCAAGAACGAAAACGAGCTGCGCCACCCCGCCTCCATCACCAAGGTGATGACGCTCTATATGCTGTTCGAGGCGCTGGAGCGCGGCAAGCTGCAACTCGACAGCCCCATCGTGATGTCTGCCCATGCAGCATCCATGGAGCCCTCCAAGCTTGGCCTGAAGCCCGGTCAGTCGTTGACGGTCGAGAACGCCATCAAGTCCGTAGTCACCAAATCCTGCAACGACGTCGCGGTCGCAATTGCTGAAACGATCGGCGGCTCCGAAGACCGCTTCGCCGAAATGATGACGGCCAAGGCCCAATCGCTCGGCATGTCACGCACCCGCTACGTCAATGCCTCCGGCCTGCCCGACCAGGAGCAGATCACCACGGCGCACGACCTCGTGATCCTCGGTCGCTCGCTGCAGGAGCGTTTCCCCAAGTATTACGGCTATTTCTCCACGCACGTGTTCCGCTACGCGGGATCGACGATGCGCAACCACAATCACCTGCTCGGTCGCGTCGAAGGCATGGACGGCATCAAAACAGGCTACACGCGCGCCTCCGGATTCAATCTGCTGACCTCCGTGCGTCGTGACGGCCAGCATCTGGTCGCCGTCGTTCTCGGCGGCAAGAGCGCCGGGATTCGGGACAAGATCATGGCCGACCTGATCGAGGACAGGATCCAGGTCGCCTCGCGCTCGAAGACAGCCCCCACCTTCGCATCCCGTCAGGTCACGCCCGTCACGGTCGCGCAGGTCGAGGCTGTGAAGCCGGAGCCCGCGCGTATCGAGGCGCCTCGCCCCGTGCAGGTTGCCTCGCTCGCCCCCATCGAGGTGGAAAAGCCGCGTCCGGCCTATGTGTCGGGCTTGCAGCGCGCCGCGTCCGACCCGGCCTCCACCGGCTCCATCGAGTATCGCGGCGTTTCGCTGGATGGTTCGACCGGCCCACGCCTTCAGGCGGCAGCAGTCGTGCCGACCTCGACTCCCTCGAACATGCGCTGGGTCACGGGACCCGCCGCCACCGTTGAGGCGAAGCCGAAGATCGAGCTGCGTGCGGAGACCCGTGTCGCCCGCGTCGAGCCGGCTCCCCGCATCGAACAGCCCGCCCGCGTCGTCGAGAAGCCCGCCCCCAAGGCCGTGGCGAAGGTGGAAACGCCGGCCCAGCGTCCCGCAGTCGCTCGCCGCGGCATCGTGATCCAGATCGGCGCGACGGATGCGGCCGACAAGGCCAATGAGTTGCTCACCCGCGCCAAGGCAAGCGGCAAGGGCACGCTCAGTTCGGCAACTGCCTTTACGGAACAGGTGAAGAAAGGCGCGGAAACCCTTTATCGCGCTCGGTTCGCCGGTCTGGACGAGAACCAGGCCGAGACGGCCTGCAAGACCCTGAAGCGCTCCGGTTTCGGATGCTTCACGACCAAGAACTGATCTGCCCTGGCTGCCAAGAAGGCAGTCGAGGATTCCCATCGGGTTATCGCGTAGCGTGTTTGGAGTTTCACTGATGGCGACGCATCAGGACATCTTTGGCTTCGTTCACACGGGCGGCGAGACTCGTCGTCCCCCCGTGATCGGGATGCAGTTTCTTCATGAGCGTCCGGTGCGCCCTCGCAACATCGTCCCGCGCGGCGCCCTTCTGAAGTCCCAGGACCTCATAAGCTTCATCTTCCGACATCGTGCCCGAGTGACGCGTCCCGCCGTTCCCCCGGCCCGCGTCGGCATCACTCTGGCCTGCACCACGCCAGCCGGAAAAACGGCGGTCAAGATAAGCCTCTAGCAGCCGGGCGCCTTCCGGATCGTCGCTCCGGCACGTCTGGTAAAGCGCCTCGCACTGCGGCCTCGTGAGATCGGCGAGCCGCATGCCTTCGAGAGCTCCGGCGAGAATGGTGCCCTGCATGGTCCCGCTGGAATGATCGAGCTCCATTTCGATCATGGCAGAACGCACGCGCGACACTTTCGGCGCGCCGCCCACTTTTTTGAACCCTTTGAAGTTAAACGGTCCCGCGCTCCAGCCGAGCAGCCAGAGACCCGCTCCGCCTACACCCATTGCCATGTCGATGCGCCCTCGCACCAGCAGAAGGGCAGCCACGCCCAGCGCAACAATGCCGCCACCCTGCTTCCCTACTCGGATCAGCGTCTTGGGGTTGGCGTTGGCGAAGAAGCGCAAGGCATACAGGCCGAGCCAAAGCAAAAGGATGGCAGTTAGAAACTGGGGCATGGGCGCGTGAAAAGCTCCGGTGAGGCCTGATCCTGATCAGCGCATCTGGGTGAGTAGAAGACGAGCGGCCTCGGTGCCATGACGTTCCAGCGCCGTACGCCCTCCGGCAGCATAGGCGGCGGCAGCCGCCAGCAGCGATGCGAGACGCGCCGGCGCATTCGCATCGAAGGCCGCATAGACGCCTCCCGTCAAGCGCGCGAGATCGCGGAACACCAGTTCAGCCCGTGCGTCGCGGCCCTCGTGGAACATGAATGCCTTGGTGCCGAGGAGCCCGAGTTCGCCCGCGATACCCGCCAGCGCATCCGGATCCTCTTCCATCGCGTCGCCGACATAGACGAGCACCGCCACCGGCGCACGCCCAGCCTCATCGCGCGCATGGCGCAACACCTTGGCGATCTGGGTGTGTCCGCCCTGTACGTTGATCTTCGTCATGAGCCGGGCCAAACCCTCGCCACCTGCCACCCAACTCGACGCCCGGCATTCGGAAAAGCCGCGGAAATAAACGAGTTGCACGTCGAGCCCGCCAAGTGAGGCCGCCGTGTCGAACATACGGGACTGCAGCGACACCGCCAGATCCCAGGTCGGCTGCCGGCTCATGGTGGCGTCCAGGGCGAAAATCAGCCGTCCCTTCTTGCTGGAAGGCGGCGCGACCTGTCCTGCCTTTTCCAGAAAGGAATCGACGGCGGAACCCGACCGCGCAAAGCGCTGGACGGGCGCCTTGTCCCCCGGCTGGCTCATTGATAATCCTCGCGCAGCGCCAAATCCATGGTCAGAAGATCGTGTGCGAAGGCTCGCTAGGCAAGTGGCGCAGGATCGGGATCGTCAGAGCAATCCGAGATCGCGCAATTCGCGCCGCAGCTCTTCCGGCATTTCCGCCAGTTCGCCCGCTCCCGCGCCCAGATCCTTCGGCGCCTCCTCCGGCTTCAGATAACGCCAGCCCTGAAACGGGCGGCATGGCCGGGGCATGACGTGCACCACCGTCGGCTCGAGAACCAGATGGCAGCGCGAAATGCCTTCGCCGTCCGTAAAGGGGCGGATCGCGCGCAGATCCTGCCGCGCGGAGATCTGCCCCTTGATCACCCAGAACAGCGAGCCGCCATCGAGAAGCTCTTCGGCCCGCTTCGGGACCATGCGCGTCGTGTGGAACTGCTCGTCCGGACGCCCGCGATGGCGTGCGTCCTCGCGGCGCATCGCGATCCAGTCTTCGAGATCGCGGATCGATTCCGCGCCGACGCAGAGTTTCAGGAGATGAAGAGCCATACCCCTCTCTAGCCGCGTCGTGCCACCGATGCGAGAGCCTCGGCGTCGCAGCCCACAGCTTAGCCTCGGCCCACGTAGGGCATTTTGGTCGCCATTACGGTCATGAACAGCACATTGGCCTCGAGCGGCAGGCCCGCCATCATCACCACGGCGTCGGCGGCATGGCGAACATCCATCACGGCTTCGGGCTGCACGCTTCCGTCAGGCTGACGAACCCCGGCCTTCATGCGCTGGACGAGCTCCGTGTCGGCATTGCCGATGTCGATCTGGCCGCAAACGATGTCATAGGGACGCCCGTCGAGCGCCAGCGACCGCGTCAGCCCCGTGATCGCATGCTTGGTCGCAGTGTATGGCGCGGAATTCGGGCGAGGCACATGGGCCGAGATCGATCCATTGTTAATGATGCGGCCGCCGTGCGGAGATTGCGCCTTCATGAGCCGCACCGCCGCGCGCGAACACAGGAACACGCCGGTCAGATTGACGTCGACCACGTTTTTCCACTGCGCCAGTGTCAGATCCTCGAAGAGGACCGGCGGCGAGAATTGTCCGGCGTTGTTGAACAGCAGGTCGAGCCGGCCGTGCCTTTGCGCGATCCCGGCAAAAAGTCGCTCGACGCTCGCCTCGTCCGTCACATCGGTCGCTAGTGCGCTGGCCTTGCCGCCCGCGTCCGCGATCACCCGCGCAACGGCCTCGATCTTGTCGACGCGGCGTCCCGCCAGCACCAGCGTCCAACCGGCGCGCGCCAAAGCCAGCGCACTTGCCTGCCCGATCCCCGAACCGGCCCCCGTCACCAGCGCGATGCGTTCCATGTTCCGTTCCCCAAAACTATTCGCCGATCACGATCAGCCGCGCCCCCTGCGTCACCTGTGCACCCTGCTCGGCCAGTATTTCCCGCACGATACCCGACCGGGGCGCAACCAGCGCATGAGCGAGCTTCATCGCCTCCACGGTGCCGACCCGCGCACCCTTTTCGACATGCTCGCCCATCGCGACAAAAAGTTCGACGAGACGGCCAGGCAAAGGCGCGACCACGGTAGTGTCGTCACCACTCTCCGCGCCCGCCTCAAAGTCACGCGCATCCTGAAAACGAACCGCGATCTGCCGCCCCGCACGAAGAACGAGAACGCCGCTGCCGACAGGCACGACACGCAGATCGCCGCCGGGCTGCGCCGCCGCCACGCCGTCGATCTCGACATGCAGGCCCGCGCTGGACGCACTCACCTGCGCAACGACGCGCCGGCCCTCCGCCATGAACGGGCGCGGCACCGGGCGAACGGGCCCCAGCGAAAAACCATCGCTCACATTCCACGGATCGTCGCCAGCGCGCGCGAGTTGGGCCTGCTCCCGCGCGATCAGATAGGTAAGCCCCGTGGCCGCCGCCTGCCGGTCGAGATCGCGCGGACCAATGCCGAGCGCGCGCGGATCGCGCTCGATGCTGCCGGTATCGTAAGAGCCTGAGCGCAGGAACGGCGAGACGCCGAGCGCACGCAGGAATGCGAGATTGGTTTTCGGCCCCGCGACCAGCGTCGCGCGCAGCGCTTTCGTAAGGCGCTCCAGCGCCTGCTCGCGTGTCGCTCCGTGCGCGATGATCTTCGCAATCAGCGCGTCGTAAAACGGCGGGATGACGTCACCCGCCTCGAACCCTGCATCGACCCGCAGCCCATCGCCCTCAGGCCATTCGAGCGCAACGATCTCGCCTGACGAGGGCAGAAATTCACGCTCCGGATCTTCCGCATAAAGCCGCACCTCGACGGCGTGGCCCTTTCGCGCGACATCCGCCTGCGTGAAGCCCAAAGCCTCACCCGCCGCGACCTTGAATTGCAGCGCGACGAGATCGAGCCCCGTAATCGCCTCGGTCACCGCATGTTCGACCTGCAGCCGCGTGTTCATTTCCATGAAGAAGAACGGCGCGTCGTCCAGCCCCTTGGATGCATCGACGATAAACTCCACCGTACCCGCGCCCACATAAGAGACCGCATGCGCAGCGGCCACTGCCGCCTCGCCCATTTTTGCGCGCAAGGCTTCACTCAGGCCCGGCGCGGGAGCCTCTTCGAGAATTTTCTGATGCCTGCGTTGCAGCGAGCAATCGCGCTCATGCAGATGCACGACGTGCCCCGATGCGTCGGCGAACACCTGCATTTCAATGTGACGTGGCGAGGCGATCAGCTTCTCGACGAGGACATGGCCATTGCCGAACGCCGCCAAAGCCTCGCGCTGCGCCTCCGCCAGACTGTTTTCAAATTCCACATGGGCATCGACACGGCGCAGACCCTTGCCACCACCGCCCGCCACTGCCTTGATGAGAACGGGATAGCCGATCTCATAGGCTTTATCGCGCAGGAAGCGCGGCTCCTGCCGCGCGCCGTGACAGCCCGGCACGATCGGCACACCGGCCTTCTGCATCGCAGCCTTGGCTGCATCCTTCAGGCCCATCACACGCATCGCGTGAACAGGCGGCCCTATGAAAACGAGGCCCGCCTCCTCGCAGGCTTCCGCGAAGCCGGCATTTTCGGCCAGAAACCCGTAGCCCGGGTGCACGCATTCCGCGCCGCTCTCACGCGCCGCCGCGATGAGTGCGGGAATGTTCAGATAGCTCTCGGCAGCAGGCGCGGGGCCGATGCGATGCGCCTCCTCCGCCATCCGCACGTGCAGCGCAGAAGCATCGGCGTCGGAATAAACCGCGATCGTACGAAGCCCCAGCGCCCGGGCGCTGCGCATGATGCGGCAGGCGATCTCGCCGCGATTGGCAATGAGGACGGAGCCGAACATCACACCTCCGCCATGCGCGCGCGCTGCTTGTCGCTGTCGCGCATCACATCGCGCAGGATGACCCACGCTGCCTGAAAGCAGAGGACAGCCGCGAAGACATCGAGCCCATATTCGACGAGACGCGACGTAGCGAGCCGGGCGAACAGGCTGACGAAGGAATAGACCGCCGTGGACAGCATGGAATTGCGCGACGACAGCCATGTGGCCTGGATCAGCGGGTTCTCCGAATGGCGGAATCGCAGCAGCAGCCCGACGACGAGAAACCCGCTCGCCGCAGCTGTAATCGCGGAAAATTCGAGCGTGGCCGGTTCGATGGGGCGTGGGTTGCCGATCTTGTCCCACAAATCGTACAGCGTGTGCACGCCCGCCACCGCCATGACCGCGCCGATCGCAATGGCGCAGATCCGTTCCGCGCGTGCACTGCGCCCATAGACCACCGCGGCCAGTCCGTAGAGCACGACATCATAGCCCCAATCGAGACCGTCCTTCAGCAGTTGCCGCAAGCCGTTGAGATGCGCGAACACAACGACGCCGCCCGCAAACACCAGAATGCCCAGCGCTATGCCCCAGATGGTGCGCAGATAGGCGCGACCCTCCGGGTCGCCGTGGATGTTATGCGGCAGGAAGAAATTCATCATGGCTCCGGTCACATGCGAAACACGCCGTAGCGCGTCTCCTCCACGGGTGCACCGAGGCAGGTTGCGAAGGCGAGAGCCAGCACGCGGCGCGTTTCCGTCGGCAGGATGATGCCATCGTCCCAAAGCCGCGCCGTTGCAAAATAGGGTGATCCCTCGCGCTCGTAGGCTTCGCGGATCGGAGCCTTGAACGCCTCCGCCTCGACCTCGCTCCAGCTCTCGCCCTTGGCCCCGAGCGCATCGCCACGCACGGTCGAAAGAACCGCCGCAGCCTGCTCGCCGCCCATCACGCTGATGCGCGCATTGGGCCACGTGAAGAGAAACCGAGGCTGGTAGGCGCGTCCGCACATCGCGTAATTGCCAGCGCCATAGGAGCCGCCGGTGATGAGCGTGATCTTGGGAACATCGGCGCAGGCCACCGCCGTCACGAGCTTCGCACCGTCGCGCGCAATGCCGCCAGCCTCCGCGTCGCGCCCGACCATGAAGCCCGAGACGTTCTGCAGGAACAGCAACGGAATGCGCCGCTGCGTGCAGAGCTGCACGAAATGCGCGCCCTTCAATGCGCTTTCGGAAAACAGGATGCCGTTGTTCGCGACGATGCCAATGAGCATGCCATGCAGATGGGCGAAGCCCGTCACCAGCGTCGTCGCATAACGCGCCCTGAACTCGTCGAACTCCGACCCGTCGACCAGACGCGCGATCACCTCGCGCGTGTCGTAGGCTTGGCGCAGATCGAGAGGCACCAGCGCTTCCAGATCCGCTGCATCGTAGAGCGGCCCGCGCGGAGCTATGCGCTCGATCCCGGCGCACCGGCGCAACGGAAGCCGCGCCACGATGCTGCGCGCGAGCACCAGCGCGTGCTCGTCGTCCTCCGCGAGATGATCGGCGACCCCGGACACGCGCGTATGCAGGTCGGCGCCGCCGAGTTCTTCCGCCGTGACGATCTCGCCCGTCGCTGCCTTCACAAGTGGCGGCCCCGCGAGAAAGATCGTGCCTTGCCCGCGCACGATGATCGTCTCCTCGGACATGGCGGGCACATAGGCCCCGCCCGCCGTGCAACTGCCCATCACCACCGCGATCTGCGCGATGCCAAGAGCCGACATGCGGGCCTGATTGTAGAAGATGCGCCCGAAGTGGTCGCGGTCTGGAAAAACCTCCGTCTGATGCGGAAGGTTTGCGCCGCCGGAATCCACAAGCGTCACGCAGGGCAGCCGGTTTTCCTGCGCAATTTCCTGCGCCCGGAGGTGCTTCTTCACGCTCAGCGGAAAATAGGTGCCGCCCTTGATCGTGGAATCGTTGGCGATCACCATCACCTCGCGGCCGCAGACACGGCCGATGCCGGCGATGAGCCCGGCGCCGTGGACCCCACCGCCGTACAGATCGAAGGCGGCGAGAGGTGCGATTTCGAGAAAGGGGGAGCCCGGATCGAGCAGCCGCATCACGCGGTCGCGCGGCAGCAGCTTGCCGCGCCCCACGTGCCGAGCGCGGATGTCGGCGGGTCCGCCGAGCGCGGCCGCCGCTCGACGCGCGCGAAGATCGTCCGCCAGCGCCGACCATGCCGCGCGCCCGACGTGAGCCTTTTCAGGATTGAATGCGCTCTGCAACAGACTCATGCGATCGGCGTCTCCCGCGTCTATCAGCAGGAGAAGATCTGCGACGCGCGCCGTCAAGCGCCACCGCGCTGCACAATCCTCTCGCCCGCGCGGGAGCTTGAGGCTAGTTTGCCCCGGTAAATCCCATTCGACTCCGAATCGCGCCCGAGGCGAGCTTTGCCGTGAAAGACTTCTTCCTGACGACCCCGGATCTATTAGCGCTCGCCTTCTTCATCGGCGCATGGACCGCCTACCACATTCTGCTGGCCCACGGCCCGGGCGCCAACCACGGCCTCAACCAGCAGATGAACCGCTATCGCGTGCGCTGGATGCTCGAAATGTCCGAGCGCGACGCTCGCATTGTCGATGCCTCGCTGATGGGCTCGCTGCAAAACGGCAGCGCCTTCTTCACCTCCACCTCCTTGCTCGCCATCGGCGGCACCGCCGCGCTTCTGCGCGCCACCGACGATGTGCTGAAGGTCTTTTCCGACCTCCCCTTCGGGCCCGACGCCACGCGCGGCGCCTGGGAAATCAAGGTCATCGGCCTTCTGATCATCTTCGGCTATGCCTTCTTCAAATTTTCCTGGTCCTATCGCCTGTTCAACTATGCGGCGATCCTCGTGGGCGCGACGCCGGCGCGCGTCTCCCCCGACCAGCGTGAGCGCCGCCGCGTCGCCATGCGCGCCGCGCAGATGAACATCGCCGCCGGCCGCCATTTCACGCGCGGCCAGCGGGCGTTTTTCTTCGCACTCGCTTATTTCGGCTGGTTCGTCGGACCCTGGGTCTTTATGGCCACCACAGCCGCGGTTCTCGCTGTCATGTCGGCCCGCCAGTTCATCTCTGATGCCCACGAGGCCGTGATGTACGAGCCGCCCGAGAAGCAGGACACTTGACCTGGTCCCCGCACTCGCGCATCTGAACGCGCATGAGCGAATTGCCAGAGAAGACCAAAAAGACCGAGAAGAAGCCGGGCCTCGAGGACGTGATCGTCGCCCTGTGCACCGAGCGCGGCGAGGGCAAGACCATCTGCCCGACAGACGCCGCCAAGGCCTTTGCCGAGCGCAGGCCCGGGGAAGCTGCCGACTGGCATCAATGGATCGGCCACGTGCGCCGAGCCGCCGTCGGCCTCGCGCGCACGGGCCAGATCACCATCTATCGCAAGGGCAAGCCCGCCGATCCCGATGATTTCAGGGGCGTCTACCGCCTGGGCCTGCCCCGCGCCGGCGAGACGCCGCAGAGCGAGTCCGAGACGGAAGACTGATCAGGGCGCGGGGAAAAGCACATCCGTGTACCCCCTGAGCCTGTAGGCCACCAGGCCAATCCATTCGCGCATGGCGCCTTCCGTAAGGCGAAGCCCCCCGCTCACATACAGGAATGGGGCGGTACCCGGCTCCATCGTGTAATGCGCCGGGTACGCGACAACTGGAAATCCGGCGTGTCGGAATACGCCCATGGCGCGCGGCATATGTGAGGCCGAGGTTACGAGGAGCCAGTGCTCCCCGGCTCGCGGCGGAAAAAGCTCGCGGGTGAACGTCGCGTTTTCATAGGTGTTGCGCGAACGTCCTTCATAAGACACACGCTCTGGCGGAACACCGGCTTCATCGAAAAATCGCCGCGCCACCTCCGCCTCGGAGATCCCTTCCGCGATCACGTTGGCATTGCCACCTGTGAAGATCAGGCGCGCCGACGGGTAACGCCGCGAAAGCGCGAGCGCCTGGGTCATGCGCCCCGCTGCCTCGTTGAGAATGACCATGTGGCGCTTCTCGGACATGCCGGTATCCACGGCACCGCCGAGCACTAGAATCACGTCCGGAGCCGCCATTTCGGCCACCGCGGGCGGAAAGCGCTCTTCCAGCGGCCCCATCAGCAGCGCGCTTCCCGGCAGCAGGCCGAATATCAGCAGAAGAAGCGCGGCACCGGCGCAAAACATACGGCCCGCGCGCCACCAGCGCGTGAACAACAGAAGCGCCCCCGACGCCGCGAAGAAGAAAATGATGTTCGAGAGCAATGAGACATAGGTAAAAATCTTTGAAACGATAAAAAACATACTGTCGGTGCTCCGGGGTCAGGTCTTGTCCCGCGTCGCTTCGTAGCGCGCCCGGGCCTCGGCATTGGGCGGATAAAGGCCCGGCAATGGCACGCCCTTCTCCACCTCGCGCATGATCCAGGCTTCGAGCCTCTCCTGCTCGAGACCGAGTTTCGCGACCTCATCCACCATCGCGGCTGGAATCAGCACGGCGCCGTCGTCATCGGCCACAATGACATCGTCGGGAAATACCGCGACGCCGCCGCAGCCGATGGGCTCCTGCCAGTTCACGAAGGTCAGGCTCGCGACGGACGCGGGCGCTGCGACGCCCGAACACCAGACCGGCAGGCCGGTGGCGAGCACGCCGGACACATCCCTCACGACACCGTCGGTCACCATGGCGGTGACACCGCGTTTAGCCATGCGGCCGCAGAGAATGTCGCCGAACACGCCTGCGTCCTGCACGCCCATCGCATCGATGACCGCGATGGCGCCCTCCGGCATGGCCTCGATGGCCGCGCGTGTCGAGGTGGGCGAGGACCATGATTCCGGCGTCGCGAGATCCTCGCGCGCCGGCACGAAACGCAGCGTGAAGGCCGGCCCGACGAGGCGCTTCCCGGCAGCCGTCGCAAGCGGCTTCGGTCCGTTCATCCAGATCTGACGGATCCCCTTTTTCAGCAGGATGAGGGTAATCGTGGCTGTGGAAATCTGCCGGAGCGCAGCGGCCTTTGCGGGGTCGATCAAGGTACAAACTCCAGATTGCGAGCGATCAGGTAACCGGCAGCGTCAGCACCTTCACGCAGGCGGGCCGGGTCATGAGGCTGGCATACCAGCGCTCGACCTGCGGGCGCGGGCTGCGCTCGCACGGCATGTTCAGCCAGCGGTGCATGATGGGCGCAAGCGCGATGTCGGCCATGCTGTAGGTTCCCCCGGCGATATAGTCGCGCCCCTCGAGGCGCGCATCCAACAGGCCGATGGCCGCATCGGTCTTGGCGCGGGATTGCTCGATGACGTTCATATCGCGCTTCTCGGGCGGCGTCCGCACGAGCCCCGCGAAAGCAGGCACCATCGTGGGATTGAGCGTCGTCGCCTGCCAGTCCATCCAGCGATCGGCATCGGCGCGCACACGCGGATCTTCCGGCCAGAAAAGGCCTGCCGCATGAACGGCGCAGAGATAGCGCACGATGGCGTTCGATTCCCATAGGACAAATCCATCGTCATCGATGGTCGGGACGAGGCCGTTCGGGTTCATGGCGCGATATTCGGGCGTGTCGTTGATGCCGAACTGGAGGCCGGCGTCGATTCGCTCATAGGGCAGCCCGATCTCTTCGAGCGCCAGCACGACCTTCCCTACATTGATCGAATTCAGTCGTCCCCAGAGCTTCAGCATCCATCTCTCCCGTTGTGTACATCTGTTCTTGAAATGAAAGACCATGGCCTGCGCCGGCGGGCAATGTCTAGCAAACAGCGCACCGATGATGCCATCCCATGACCCTATTCTGGAGTCACCCGATGCAAGCCGCAACGCTTGAGGCCGGGCGAGCGTTGATGTGTACTGGACGAAGAGGAGGAAACGATCTTGCAGGCAGGCAACCAGCGCCCGAACGGGCGCATAGTAACACTCACGGTCAACCCCGCCATCGACGGGGCCTGCGAGGCCGAGGCCGTGCGGCCCATCCACAAGATTCGCACGACGAACGAGACATTCACCCCGGGCGGCGGCGGCATCAATGTGGCGCGCGTCATTCACGAACTCGGCGGGGAAGCGCTCGCGATCTATCTGGCGGGCGGCGCGACCGGCCCGGTCCTCGATTCTCTGGTCGACGAGCTGGAGCTGCACCATCGCACTATTCCCATCGCCGGAAACACGCGCATTGCACAGGTGGTCTACGAGCGATCCAGCGGCCTCGAATTCCGCTTTGTGCCGCAAGGTCCGCTCGTCCGCGAAAGCGAATGGCGCGCCTGTCTCGAAACGCTCGAAAGCACGGACTGCGATTACTTGGTCGCCAGCGGCTCTCTCTCACCGGGCATGCCGGCGAATTTCTATACTCATGTGCAGGATATCGCTGCGCGCAAAGGCGCCAAATTCGTGCTCGACACATCGGGCGAGGAACTGGCGGCGAGCCTGCACAAGGGCGGCATTCATTTCGTCAAGCCAAGCATCGGCGAGTTCGAGGCACTGATCGGCCGATCCCTGCCCACCGTGGCAGAACAGGACGAAGCGATCTCCACCTTCGCCCGTCAAGGCGTAGTCGACTATCTCTGTGTCACCTTGGGGCGCGACGGCGCTGTCTTCGCCGACAGGGACGGCTTGCTGCGTCTTCGCTCGCCCGAGGTCGAAGCCAAGAGCGCCGTCGGTGCGGGAGATTCGTTCGTGGGCGCGATGGCCTACGCCCTTTCGATTGGGCGCAAGCCGCGCGAGGCCTTCGCCTATGGTGTCGCGGCAGGCACGGCCGCCGTGCTGCACCACGACCCCTATCTCTGCACACGCGCCGACGTCGATCGCCTCTACGCGCAGATAACGAGCGGCGTCGCGCTTTAGCGTCAGCCGGATTTGGCAAACAACTCGCGGCCGATCAACGTGCGCCGGATCTCGCTGGTACCAGCGCCGATCTCGTAAAGCTTGGCATCGCGCAGAAGGCGTCCCGCCGGCACATCGCTGACATAGCCGCTGCCGCCCAGAAGCTGGATAGCATCGAGCGCAATGGCTGTCGCCTTCTCGGCTGCGATGAGGATCGCGCCTGCGGCGTCCTCGCGCGTCACCTGCCCACGATCGCAGGCGCGCGCGACCGCGTAGACATACGCCTTGCAGGCGTTCATGCCGGCATAGATATCCGCGACCTTGGCCTGCACGAGTTGGAACGTGCCGATGGGCGCGCCGAATTGGGTGCGCTCGTGCACGTACGGAAGCACCAGGTCGAGCGCCGCCTGCATGATTCCAAGCGGCCCCGCTGCGAGGACGACGCGCTCGTAATCCAGTCCTGACATGAGCACGCCGACCCCTGCCCCCACCTCGCCCAGCACATTCTCTTCAGGCACCTCGCAGCCATCGAACACCAGTTCGCACGTATCGGAGCCGCGCATCCCCAGCTTGTCGAGCTTCGGCGAGGCCGTGAAACCCGGCGTGCCTCGCTCGACGATGAAGGCCGTGATGCCGCGGGCGCCCGCTGCGGGATCGCTCTTGGCATAGATGATCAGCACATCCGCCACCGGACCATTGGTGATCCACATCTTCGCGCCATGCAGATAAAAACGATCGCCCCGCTTCTCGGCCCGCGTCGTCATCGACACGACATCCGAGCCCGCGCCCGCCTCTGACATGGCGAGTGCGCCGACATGTTCGCCGGCGATCAGCCTGGGCAGGAACCGGCGCTTCTGCGCGTCGCTGCCATTCCTGCGCAATTGATTGATGCAGAGATTGCTGTGCGCGCCATAGGACAGTCCCACGGATGCCGACGCGCGCGAGATCTCTTCCATCACGAGGCAATGTTCGAGATAGCCGAGCCCCGCCCCGCCCCATTCCTCTTCGACCGTCACGCCATGCAGGCCAAGCGCACCCATGCGCGGCCAGAGATCGCGTGGAAATGTATTGGATGCGTCGATCCCCGCAGCACGGGGCGCGATCTCATCCTCCGCGAACTGGCGTGCGGTGGCGCGAATGAGATCGGCGGTTTCACCGAGTCCGAAATCGAGAGACGGGCTGGTCCTGGCCATGGCGCGCTCCTCCTGCGAAGAGCTTCACCCGGCCGGGATTTTTCTGCAAGGCATGGGCAGAACGCGATACGCCCCTATTTCGGCCCGTCCAGAAAGGCCTGCCACTGGGCGCGCGATCCGTAGAACGCGTTGCGGTCCACCTTGCCGCGAATGCCCGGCACGTTTCCATCCGACTGATATTGCCAGAAGGCCCAGCGCCGGCCCGGATAGGGCACGTGGGGCGAATGCTTCGTGCTGCGCACCCAGATCGGATAGTCCGAGAATTCGTCGGGATGCATGATCGACTGATAGAAATCGACCGTCACATAGATGATCGGCCGCTTGCCGTAATGGCGCTCCATGTCGATCAGCATCTGCCGCATTTCGGCGATCACTTCCTCTCGGCGCAATGTGCGGCGGCAGGTTCGCGAGGTCGGTGTCGCCTCCACGTCGAGCACGGGCGGCAGAGCATCTGCGTCGACGGGAACGGTCTTCTTGAACCAGCCGATTTCCTCTTGCGGCGTGCGGCACCAATAAACGAAATGGTAGGCTCCGCGCGGCACGCCCGCCGCTTTCGCGCCCATCCAATTGTTCATGAACCGCTCGTCGGCATGGTCACCGCCCTCGGTCGCCTTGATCCACGCGAATTCGACGCCGGACGACCTGACTGCGTTCCAGTCGATGTCGCCCTGATATTTGGAAACGTCGATGCCGTGAATGGCGAAGTCGCTTGGAAACGGCCCCGTGAACTGCGCCTTGGCCGGAGCCGGGCGCTCCTGGAGTCCTGCGCTGCGACCGCAGGCGGAAAGGGCCAGGGCGGCGAGAGCGATCAGCGCAATGTTACGCAGCGCGGGAACTCGGAACACATGTCTCATGCCGCTCAAAATAGGCTGAAGCCGGTAAAGATTCGTTAATACGGGTTCAGCCGAGTCCGAACCAAAGTGTCGCAATGCCGAGAAACGAAAAGTTTCCAACCACGTCTGTCACCGTGGTCACGAAAGCGCCCGAAGACACGGCCGGATCGGCCTCGTAACGATCCAGAATCATTGGAATGAGAATGCCGCCGAGCGCGCCCGCGATCATATTGGTCAGCATGGCAAGGCCGATGACGATGCCCAGACTCGGCAAGCCGAACCAGGCCCCGGCCATCAACCCCGTGAGAAGCCCGAATCCGAGCCCGTTGATGCAGCCCACCATCAATTCGCGGCGGACGACGCGCATGGCGTTGGCGCGCGACAATTCACGCGTTGCCAGCGCGCGCACTGCGACCGTCATCGTTTGCGTCGCCGCATTGCCGCCCTGGCTCGCCACGATGGGCACGAGCACCGCCAGCGCGACCATCTTCTGCACCTGCCCCTCGAACATTCCGATCACGGAGGACGCCATGAAGGCCGTCACCAGATTGACGAAGAGCCAGAGGAAACGGTTCTTGGCGGTCCACCAGACGGTGTCCGACAATTCTTCCTCGGCACTCACACCGCCGAGCGCACCCATGTCTTCCGACGCCTCCTCACGGATGACGTCCACGATGTCATCGATGGTAATGACGCCCATCAGGCGGTCGGCATCGTCGACCACGGGCGCCGAGATCAGGTTGTAGCGCTCGAAGAACCGCGCCACCTCTTCCTGGTCGTCGTTGACATGCACGCGGCGACGGTCGGGATCCATCAACTCGTCGAGCCGCGCCGAGCGCTTGGCGCGCACGAGACGATCGAGGAACACATTGCCGAGAAGGCGGTGGGCAGGATCCACGACGAAGATTTCGAAGAAGGAATCCGGCAGGTCGTCGTCGTCCACATCATGGATGTGATCGAGCGTCTGCCCCGCAGTCCAGAAGGCCGGCGCGCGCACCAGCGTCGTCTGCATCAGACGTCCGGCGGAATTTTCCGGATAGTCGAGCGAGCGCTGCAAGGCCACGCGTTCGACAGCGGGCAGAGCATCGAGAATCTCGACCTGATCCTCGCGGTTGAGATATTCGAGAATCGTGACGGCGTCGTCGTTTTCGAGTTCGCGCACGCCTTCGACGACGGTCTCGGTCGGCAATTCCTCGAGAATGTCCTCGCGGACCTTGTCGTCGACCTCGGTCAGCGCGGCGAAGTCGAAGTCCGAGCCCATCAATTCGATGAGACGCGGCCGCTCGTCATGCTCGAGCGCCTCCAGCAGCGCGCCGACGTCGGACTGATGCAGGTCGGCCGCGAGATCGTGCAGGGCGCTGCGATCACCGGCTTCGATCGCACGCGCGACCTCCGCGACGAATGCGCGCCTGACTTCGCCGTCCTCGTCGCGCAAGCGCAAGGTGGCCGACTTCGTCTCGTTTTCGTCGACGTCGGCCATGCGTACGTTCCGATCGATGCGTGCTGGTCGTAGGCCGGTCTTTATAGGCCAGCGAGTTCAAGTCAACCAGCAACGCTCCGCGTCATATCGGTCCGACGGGCAAGCTTCGCCGCTGGCGATTGTCTTCGGAACCGCCAGCGGCGCGACACGCGAAGCGCCGTGCAAACCCTTCGCCCCAGTTTCCACGAGAGCTTAACCAGCTTGAGCTTATCATTGGAAAGATAACTTGGGGTCCGACCAAGCGTACGAAGCACCGCGGACGCCTGCACGGCGACCATCGTACTTTATGAAGATTGGTATCTACTATGAATTCAGCATCTCTATCAGAGAGATACCACAGCCTTGATGGCGCGAGAGGCGTAGCGGCCCTCACAGTACTGTTAACTCACTGTGTGCCGCTTGAGATGCCGCTCCCCAACTATGGACTGGAACGGCTGGGGGTCGCCTTCATAACGCTCGGCCACACGTCCGTGCTTTTCTTCTTCGTGCTGAGTGGCTTCGTCCTGGCACTCAAGATCTTCAAACACCCGCCGGCCTCCTACCTATCGTTCCAGCTCGGAAGGCTCGCCAGGTTGCTGCCACCATTCGCATGCGCGATGCTTCTGACGCTGATTTTATTCGTAACAATGCGAAGCGAAACTTTTGCAAAAACGGGCATACAACTCACCCTCTGGAGCGCGGACCTGAGCCTTCCAATCTTCCTGCGGCACATTTTCCTGGTGGGCATCAACGAGTCGGACAACACATTGAATGGACCGGCCTGGAGCCTGATCTACGAGGTGAGAGTCGGCTTTTTCATCCCGATCTTCTGCTACCTGCTATCAGTGATCCGCCTCAGCCACGTGCTTGCCGCCACTGCCCTGTTGTACGGCATCGGTCAGCTTATCAGCAGTACAGTCGATCTCCCGAACCCACCCTACACGGGTGGTGGAACGCTCCTTGGGAGCCTGGGAGCAACGATCCATTATTTTTGCTCGTTCTTTGTCGGATGTGCACTCGCCAAAGCTACGCTCTCAAAGCGGGACACCTGGATAAGAACACCTTATCTTTGGCTCGCTTCATGCGTTCTTCTGGTGTTGGGAACCTGGCTCAGATCGGATCTGACAACCAGTCTTGCCTGCGGGAGTTTTATCGTCATCGTCCTGCGTGGCGGGCCTGTGACCCGCCTGTTGCAGACCTATCCTGCTTTTTGGCTGGGACGCCTGTCGTATCCGCTCTATCTCATTCACGTGCCGATCCTGTACGCCTTGTTCCACGCCTTCTGGGATCGGGCTCCATCGATCTACCTGAGTGGATTGACGTTGATCCTCTCCCTGGCGGGATCGGCGGTCATGTACGTAACAGTCGAGACTTGGTCCATTGCCTTGTCACGGAGATTCAATGGTCCACGCGTAGCTGCGTAGGCGCCCGGTTTTTTGCCCCCTCCTCCTCAAATCCGACATGCGCACGCGAGATCGTCTTCCGCGAGTGGGCAAGCGGACGAGGCGCATCCCATTCAGGTGCGAAGCGAATTGCAATCGAGAAGAAGAGATCAATGCCCATTGGGGCAAATTGGTGCGGCCGAGAGGACTCGAACCTCCACGTCCTTTCGGAAACTAGCACCTCAAGCTAGCGCGTCTACCAGTTCCGCCACGGCCGCACTGTCATGTCGCTGTGCCCGAAGGCGCTGCCACATCTGGTAGGCGCGTCATCTAACAAATGCCTTCGGGCATGACAAGCCATCTGTGACGCTTTTCGGAAGCTTTCGGTCGATACCCTGTTCATGCGATGAGAAAGCCTGATGATCCGGAGCCCCAATGTGTCCACGCCCAACGAAATCCCCTCCCGAGGCAATCTTCGTCACACGATGCGCGCGCAGGCGGGAAGCGCACCCGTCGAATGGGCGATTGCGGAGGGCCTCACCCCCTATGTAGAGGCCGTTGCCTTCATGGAAGCGCGCGTCGAGGCCATCGCGGCGGGCGAGGCGTCCGAGCTGGTGTGGCTGGTGGAGCACCCTGCCCTCTACACCGCCGGCACCTCGGCCGACGATTCCGACCTCGTGGACGCCCGCTTCCCGGTCCACAGGACAGGGCGTGGCGGCCAGTTCACCTATCACGGGCCCGGACAGCGCGTGGCCTATGTGATGCTCGACCTGAAGCGCCGCAATCCCGATCTGCGCGCGTTCGTCGCCTCGCTGGAAGACTGGATCATCGCGACGCTCGACGCCTTCAACGTGCGCGGCGAGCGGCGTGAGGACCGCGTCGGAGTCTGGGTCGCCCGGCCGGAAAAAGCGGCGTGCGCCGAGGACAAGATCGCCGCCATCGGGATCAGGGTGCGCCGCTGGGTGACCTTCCACGGCATCTCGATTAACGTGGAGCCCGAGCTCGATCATTTCGGCGGCATCGTGCCGTGTGGCATCTCGGAGAACCGCTACGGGGTGACGAGCCTCGTCGATCTCGGATTGCCTGTGACCATGCCGGAGGTCGATTCGGCGCTGCGGGCGGCGTTCGAGGAGGTGTTTGGGGAGACGGCCTGACCCTCACGCGGTCGGCAGCACCACGAAATCCCCTGCATCGAACTGCTCGCAATCGGCCTCCGTCGCAGGCCGCGCATCCACCCGGTCCACACGCGCCGACAAAGGCCCGCGCCCGCAGGCCTCGACCAGCGCCGACACATCGTCCGCATCGCCGGAAAACACCGCCTCGACGCTGCCGTCCCGCCGGTTGCGAACATATCCCCTGAGCGACCGCTGGCGGGCCTGCCGCGCGGTCCATTCACGAAAACCCACGCCCTGCACGCGGCCTTCGATCCGCACGTGAACGACGAGCATTTCCACCATTCCGCTCAACCCCGGTCGAAGGGCGTGGCGAAGCGCGGTCGCACTTTCGGGGTCGGCGCGGCCGCCTCGCCGGGTCCGTTATGCTCGGGCGGTGGCGTCAGGCGCGTGAGTTCGCGCAAATAGGCTTCGGGAAACGCCCATTCGCGCGCGGCCGCCAGGACGTTGCCCATCATGCCGGGCTTGGGGTTCCCGCCCGGAGCGCCCCGGCCGATATAGACCAGCGCCCGCGAGGAACCGCCAGCCGCCTTCAGTACCGGCTGCTCGGCTTTGGCGTAAAGGCCCCGCGCGGTCTCCTCATAGGCGTCGAGGCGGCGCAGATCAGCGAGCGTCAGGTCCCACAGCACGCCGTGGACCACGCCCTGCGGGTCGCGCACGATGGAGGGAAACCCCTCCTGCATGACGATGAAGCGGTGACGCATCAGGCGCGCTGCGCCCAGCGCCTTGCCGCCGGGGCAGCGCAGCTGCATGGCGGCAGCGTCCATATTGGTGCCATAGGCGAAATGAAGAGGCATGCGCCCCTTCTACCGCGAGTCTCAGCCGAATTCCATGATGATGGCATCGACCGCGAGGCTGTCGCCTTCCTTCGCGTTGATCTTGCGAACGGTGACGTCGCGCTCGGCGCAGAGCACGTTTTCCATCTTCATGGCCTCGACCATGCAGAGCGGCTCGCCCGCCTTCATCTCCTGCCCCTCCTTGACGAGAATGGCCTTCACCAGTCCCGGCATCGGACACAGCAGCGACTTCGACGTGTCAGGCGCTTTCTTCTCCGGCATCAGCGCGAACAATTCGGCCTCGCGCCGCGTGAAGACGCGCGCCTCGACAGATACGCCGCGATGCGAAATCAGGAAGCCGTTGAGGATCGCGCGCACCTGCACCGCGACGAGATCGCCATCGACGCGACCGCGCCAGACCGCCTGCCCCGGACGCCAGTCGGATTCGAGCCTGTGCGCGTGGGCGCTCGCGTCCTCGAACCGCATCAGCAGGGAATCGTCGCCCTCCTCTATGCAGAGGTCGAAGCGCGTCTTGCCGAGAAGCACACTGCGCTCGCGCTCGAACCGCACGACGTTCTGAGTTGGCAATTGGCCGGAGATGAGCCGCTTGCGCTCGTTCAGCACATGATCGACAGCCGCCGCAACCGCCGCCATCACATGCGCGATCTCGCCGGTGGGTTCCAGCGGCGAGAAGCCGTCGGGATATTCCTCCGCGATAAAGCCCGTGGAAAGCCGGGCCTCTTTCCAGCGGGGATGCTGCATCAGCGACGACAGGAACGGAATGTTGTGGCGAATGCCCTCGATCACGAATTCATCGAGCGCACGCGATTGCGCCTCGATGGCAGCCGCGCGATCGCTCGCATGCGTCACGAGCTTGGCGATCATCGGATCGTAATAGATCGAGATCTCGCCGCCCTCCGTCACGCCCGTGTCGTTGCGCAAAGTCACACCATCGGCATGTCCCTCGGCGGGCGGCTGATAGGCGACGAGGCGACCCGTGGAGGGCAGGAAGTTGCGCGTCGGATCCTCGGCATAGATACGGCTTTCAACCGCCCAGCCGACGAGCTTCACGTCCTTCTGCTTGACCGAAAGCTCTTCGCCGGCCGCGACGCGGATCATCTGCTCGACGAGATCGATGCCGGTGATGAGCTCCGTCACAGGATGCTCCACCTGCAGGCGCGTGTTCATCTCCAGAAAATAGAAGCTCTTGTCCTGTCCCGCGACGAACTCGACGGTTCCAGCGGAATCGTAGTCCACCGCCTTGGCAAGCGCCACGGCCTGCTCGCCCATCTTGCGGCGCGTCTCCTCGTCGAGCAGCGGCGACGGTGCTTCCTCGACGACCTTCTGGTTGCGGCGCTGGATCGAGCATTCGCGCTCGCCCAGATAGATCACGTTGCCATGCTTGTCGCCGAGGATCTGGATTTCGATGTGGCGGGGCTCGACGATGAACTTTTCCACGAACACGCGGTCGTCGCCGAAGGACGAGCGCGCCTCGGAGCGTGCGCGTGCAAAGCCTTCCGCCACTTCGGCGCGGGAATTAGCGATGCGCATGCCCTTGCCGCCGCCGCCCGCCGAAGCCTTGATCATGACGGGATAGCCGATCTCGTCGGCGATGGTCACCGCATGTTCCGGAGTCTCGATCACGCCGAGATAACCAGGCACGGTCGTCACCTTGGCGGCATTGGCGAATTTCTTGGATTCGATTTTGTCGCCCATCGCGGCGATGGCGCGCGGATTGGGGCCGATGAAGACGATGCCGTTTTCCTTCAGCGCATGAGCGAAAGCCTCGCGCTCCGACAGGAATCCGTAACCCGGATGCACGGCCTGAGCGCCGGTCTTCTTGCAGGCCTCGATGATCTTCTCGATCACCAGATAGGATTCGGACGCTGCGGGCGGGCCGATGTTCACGGCCTCGTCGGCCATTTCGACGTGGAGCGCGTCCTTGTCGGCATCCGAATAAACCGCGACAGTCGCAATACCCATGCGACGCGCCGTCTTGATCACACGGCAGGCAATCTCGCCACGATTGGCGATGAGGATCTTGGTGAACATGCGCGCCCCGGAAAGACCCGTCGCCAGGCGGGGCGTCGGGCAGGAAAGAACTCTGCCCAAGTCTTATTGCCGTGCACCATGCTCGTCCATACGTCTCTTGAACAAGCCCGAGCTTCAGGCCGCGGCCAGCTTTTCGACGCCGGGCCACTTGGCCGCCCTGCCCCGCACCGCCGCCAGGAAGGATTTTGGTGCCTGATGGGCCTCCGCGAGAATGTTCACCAGCACGGCCAGGCGCGTCGGCGTGGACACCTCGTCGGCACGCGCCAGCACCCATTCGGCCTGTTCGGGCGCGACGACGCCGGTGGGTCGGACCTGCCACACCACATGATCGGTGATGGCCTCGACGAACAGGGCCGTCCAACCCTCGCACTTGCGGATCGGGGCGGCATCGAGCGCGAAGAGAGCATCGGCCTGCTCACGCGTCACGAACCCGCCGCGCAGCACGTCGCGGCGCAGGCTCGTGACGTCCTGTTCGCTGAGAAAGGCGCGCTGCGTGAGCGCGGCAATGGCGGCGGTGGCGGTCTGGACCTGGCTCATGGTGACCTCTTTGGGCTTGGAATTGGAACGCATCTTCATGCCTGCATTAACTCCTAGGTCACGCACCTTGCCGTCCGGTGAATCCGCCGACACCCCTTGGATTCAGGGTTAAGCTGCTGGAAAAGCGCATGGTTTCGCAGGTGTGAAGGAGCAGCGCAGACCCAAGGCCCTGAAAACGCTTGCCAGCGGCGGACCGAGGCCCCATGTGCGGAAAAGAAATCCGCACTCTCCAGGGAAACCATGACGCTCTCGCCCGGCCTCCATCACATCACAGCCATCTCGGGCGACATCCGTCGCACGCATGATTTCTACACGCGGGTTCTCGGCCTTCGCCTCGTCAAGCGAACCGTGAATTTCGATGATCCCAGCGCGTGGCACCTCTATTTCGGCGACGAGATCGGCTCTCCGGGCACAGTGCTGACCTTCTTTTCGTGGGAAGGCGCCCAGCAGGGCGGCCCGGGCGTCGGCGAAGCCGTGACCGTCTCCTTCGCCATTCCCCCGCACAGCGCGCTGTTCTGGAGTGAGCGGATGGCGGACGAGGGCATCTCCTTCGCGCTCGACCAGTCCGGCGGTGGCACGGTCATCGTGCTGCACGATCCCGACGGCATCGGGCTGGAACTGGTGGAGGAACGCACCGGCGGCGCAACGGCGCCCCATACCTCCGCCGATGTTCCCGGCGAATGGGCCATCCGCGGACTTTCCGGCACCACCCTGCTCGTAGACGATCTCGACGCCACCGGCCGCGTGCTCACCGACATTTTCGGCTGGCGCGAGACGGGCCGTGCCGAACTGCCGGGCTTCATGCGCCGCCGCTACGCCATGCCCGGCAACAAGGCACCCGGCGCGCGGATCGAACTGCTGAAGGGCGAGGATCTGGCGCCCGGTGCGCAAGGCGCGGGCTCGATCCACCACGTCGCCTTTCGCGCAAAGGACGATGCGGCGCAGGCGGAACTCGTCGCAGCGCTCATCAAGCTCGGCATCGAGACGACGCCGCAGCTCGACCGCACTTATTTCCGCTCAGTCTATTTCCGCGAACCCTCGGGCGTGCTCTTCGAGATCGCGACAGATGGTCCGGGTTTCACGGTCGACGAACCAGTCGAGAGCCTGGGCGAAGACCTGAAGCTGCCGGCGCAACTTGAACCGCAGCGCGCAGCCATCATCGCCGCGCTGCTGGGCATGTAATCGCGAGCGGCGTTCGAGAGCGATCCTCACGACCCCTGTGATGCCGCGCGAAGCAATCCCGTACGGTCCCGCGAATTCCAGATCGCCTGCTCGCTCTGTAAGAACTCAGTGAATGTCGTCGCGGTCCTTCGCCGGAGTCATCCCCGGCGGCGGCGCCGGCTTCGCAGGGTGGGTTCTGTACCCGCCGACCGTCGTATCGTACCAGAGCGTCTTCCATGGAATTTCGATCTCTTCCAATCCGATTCCAAAGCGGCGATGGTGATCGATCACCACGCAATCGACGAGCCCGCTTCGCTTCTCGATCATGAGACGCTTGATCTTGCCAAGCCGGTTGCCGCTGTCATCGAACACCGGAAGTCCTTCGACCCGGTCGCTTTCAATGCGCGAAGGCGTGGTCACTGAGCCCTGAAGAGAGGATGACATGAGTGTCTCCTTCATCGGTCATGGAATAGCTGTCGCTTTAGCGCCGACATGCGGCACTGCAGCGAGAAGCTACCTCAAAACCAGTGCGGATGCAGCACTGAAATGACTGAAAACAGCTGGACAGCAGCCTCTTGTACGATACCGCCGTCTGGGCCTGGTCTGCCATTCACAGCGGAATATTGTCGTGCTTCTTCCAGGGATTTTCCAGTTCCTTGTGGCGCAGCGCCGCCAAAGCACGGGCGATGCGGCGGCGTGTCGAATGCGGCATGATCACCTCGTCGATATAGCCCCGCTCCGCCGCCACGAAGGGCGAGAGGAACCGCTCTTCATATTCCTTCGTGCGCTCGGCGATCTTCTCCGCATCGCCGATGTCGGCCCGAAAGATGATCTCGACCGCGCCCTTGGCGCCCATCACCGCGATCTGCGCCGTCGGCCACGCGTAGTTCACGTCACCGCGCAGATGCTTCGAGGCCATCACGTCGTAAGCGCCACCAAAAGCCTTGCGTGTAATCACGGTTACCTTCGGCACCGTCGCCTCCGCATAGGCGAAGAGCAGCTTCGCACCATGCTTGATGAGGCCGCCATATTCCTGCGCGGTGCCGGGAAGGAAGCCCGGCACATCCACGAAGGTGACGATCGGAATGTTGAACGCATCGCAGAAGCGCACAAAACGCGCGGCCTTGCGCGACGCATCGGAATCGAGCACGCCCGCCAGCACCATCGGCTGGTTGGCGACGAAGCCCACCGTGCGCCCATCCATGCGGCCGAAGCCCGTCACGATGTTCCTGGCGTGCGCTTCCTGAATTTCGAAAAAGTCCCGCTCGTCCACGACTTTCAGGATCAGCTCCTTGATGTCGTAGGGCTTGTTGGGATTGTCGGGCACGATGGTATCGAGCGACATGTCGATGCGGTCGCTCGCATCGAACGTCGGCCATTCCGGCACCTCGTCGCGGTT
This sequence comes from Hyphomicrobiales bacterium, assembly GCA_028290285.1. GTDB lineage: Bacteria > Pseudomonadota > Alphaproteobacteria > Rhizobiales > Beijerinckiaceae > Terripilifer. The sequence continues at coordinate 28,941 of JAQGKD010000105.1, read as the reverse complement.
GGACGCGGGCAGGAAATCGATGAAGCGGCGCATCTGCAACAGCGCCTCGACGTCGTTCTCATAGGCGCGGTCTGCAATCGAGCTCTTGGTGGCATGCACGGAAGCGCCGCCAAGTTCTTCCGCCGTCACGGTCTCGTTGGTCACGGTCTTCACGACGTCGGGGCCGGTCACGAACATGTAACTCGTGTCCTTCACCATGAAGATGAAGTCGGTCATCGCAGGCGAATAGACGTCTCCGCCCGCGCAAGGCCCCATGATCATGGAGATCTGCGGCACGACGCCCGACGACAGCACATTTCGCTGAAACACCTCGCCATAACCGCCGAGCGCAGCGACACCCTCCTGGATGCGCGCGCCGCCCGCGTCGAACAGGCCGATGATCGGCGCGCGGTTGCGCAGCGCCATATCCTGGATCTTGGTGATCTTCTGCGCATGCGTTTCGGAGAGCGACCCGCCGAAGACGGTGAAATCCTTGGCGAAGACATAGACCGTGCGGCCGTTCACCGTGCCCCAGCCGGTGACCACCCCATCGCCCGGAATCTTTGCGCCCTTCTCCATGCCGAAGTCGGTGCAGCGATGCTGCACGAACATGTCGAATTCCTCGAACGACCCATGATCGAGCAGCAGGTCGATCCGCTCGCGCGCGGTCAGCTTGCCCCGCTTGTGCTGCGCATCGATACGCCCCTGCCCCCCACCCAACCGCGCCTCGGCACGACGATCCGCGAGAGTTTCAAGGACATGTTTCATGGAGCCGGCCCCGGGTGCGTGGGATGAACAGGCTTGAGGTCTAGCATGCTGCGATGCGGCGGGGGAATTCGACGGAGGGAGGATGAGCACGGCGCACCCGATAGGCTAGTCTCTACCTCCCAAAAACGTCAATTGCCCCCTCCCCGCAAACCTGCTCCGCTCGGCCTGCGGCAAAGCCACGGCCTTTGAGCCGGCTACCGGGAGGGAAACGAGCATGAGCATCACCACACGCGTCTGGGGTCTGGCCTCCGTTGCGGCACTGGGCCTTTGCGCCAGCCTGCCCGCGCAGGCGCAGAATGCCGATATGACGTTCTTCGTCACCAGCGTCGGCATCGGCAAGGGTGCTGATCTCGGCGGGCTCGCGGGCGCCGATGCCCATTGCCAGACGCTGGCGGCCGCCGCAGGCGCGGGAAGCAAGACCTGGCATGCCTATCTGAGCACGCAGGGCGCTGGCGCCGTGAACGCGCGCGACCGCATCGGCACGGGTCCCTGGATGAACGCCAAGGGCGAGGTCATCGCCAAAAGCGTCGACGATCTGCACAGCGCGGCCAACAAGCTCACAAAGCAGACGGCCCTCACCGAGAAGGGCGAGATCGTGAAGGGGCGCGGCGACACGCCCAATATGCATGACGTTCTCACCGGCTCGAACGAGGAAGGCCGGACCATCGCGGGCGATGCGGACATGACCTGCAAGAACTGGACGAGCAGCACAACGGGCGCGGCGATGCTCGGTCACATCGACCGCACCGGCCTGGACGAAAGCGCCGCTGCGAAGTCATGGAACACCGCGCATCCTTCGCGCGGCCCCGGCGGCGGTTGCACGCAGGACGACCTGAAGAGCACCGGCGGCGCCGGCCTGCTCTATTGCTTCGCCGTCAAGTAAAGCGCGACGCCGGGCGCAGGCTCAACCGGCTTTCCGCCACTCCTGCGCCCGGCCCCTTTCGCCAGCCACTTCGAACCGCCCGACGAGTTGCGCCAGCTCCCCCGCGTCACCGGCGAGTTCGCGGCCCACCGTGGTCATCTCCTCCACCATCGCGGCGTTGCGCTGCGTCGCCTGGTCCATCTGGCTGGCGGCCGTGTTGAGTTCGGCGAGGCTGCCCGCCTGATCCTTGGCGGCGGCGGCGATCTGCGAGACCAACTCGTCGATCTGCCCAACCTTATTGGCCATCCGCTCAAGGGCACGCCCCGTCTCGCCCACGAGATCGACGCCGAGGCCGACCTGCGCACTGGAGGCTGCGATCAGCGCCTTGATCTCCTTGGCCGATTCAGCCGATCTCTGCGCCAGAGCGCGCACTTCCGTCGCCACCACGGCGAAGCCGCGCCCCGCGTCTCCGGCACGGGCCGCCTCGACGCCCGCGTTGAGTGCGAGAAGGTTGGTCTGGAACGCGATTTCGTCGATCACCCCAAGGATCTGGCCGACCTCGACCGATGATTGCTGAATGGCGCTCATTGCCTCGACGGCGCGAGCGACGATCCCACCGCTGAGTTCCGCGTCGGCGCGCACGCTCGAGACCGCCGTCCGGGCCTCGTTGGCGCCATTCGCGGTGCGTCTGAAGATCGTCGTGATCGAATCCAGGGTGGCCACCATTTCCTCGAGGCTCGCCGCCTGCGCGCCGGTGCGCCGTGAAAGATCGTCGACGCTGGCCGAGACGTCGTTGGTGCCGTTGCGCGTGCTCTCGGCGGCGCGCGCAATGGTCTGCACCACGCCTTCGAGCTGCTGCATGGCGGAATTGAAATCCTGCTGCACCTTGCGATACTCCGCCGGGAAGGTGCCGGAGAGACGGCAGGTCAATTGACCCGCTGCGAGCTTCTCGAGCCCGCCCGCAACCGCCGCGACAACGCCCCGCCGTTCGTCTTCTTCCGCAGATTTCTGGATCGCCTCGTTACGCCGCCTCTCTTCCTCGGCGAGCCGCGCCCCCTGCGCCGCCTCGACAGCCGACTGGCGCCCGGCCACAGCCTCCCTGAAGGCGACCAGCGCCGCCGCCATACGGCCAATCTCGTCCTGCGAGCGCACCACCGGCAGGCGAACGGAAAGATCGCCCGCCGAGAGCCGGTCGAGAGCAGATGTGATGGCCGCGATCGGCGCAACGATGATTTTGTTTGCCAGCGCCATCAACGCGAGCGCGAACACGAAACTGAGGCCGAGGAGAACGGACATCACCATCTTGGCGAAAGAAGCTGCGCCCTTCGCCAACTCGGCATCGGCCTCGGCGGCCTTGGTCACATGATCGGTCACGGTCTCCATCGTTACCTCGAGCTGCTTGAACTGCTCGCTGAATTTGGGGACGGCGGCCTTCGCGCCCTTCGCATCCGTGTTGGAGAGAGCGATGATGTTGCGTGCGCTGGCGATGTATTCCTGCAGGGGCGCTCGCACGGTCTGTAGCGCCCTGCGCGTGTCGGCATCGACAAGGGCTGCTTCATTGGCACTGATTCCACGCTCGAACGCCGTGGTGTGCTCCATGAAGTCGTTATCGATCTCCTTGCGGGAGAGACCTGCGCTCGCATCGCCCGCCAATAGCGAGGCGAGCACATCGGCGCGCAGCGCATCGTGCATCATGTCCGCGCCCATATGAGTTCGCAGCACGGTGCCCGAGGACATGGCTCGATCGAGCCCGCCGCTCAGCGTAAAGGCGAGCCACATGCCAGCGCCGGAGCTTCCCGCGCAAAGCACGAGAACCGCAAGGGCCGCGAGCATGGTTTTTCTGGCAATGGAAAATGGGCGCATGACAACCTATTGGAAACAAATTCCCGCAATAGTTGTATCTAGCGCCATATAAATTGAGGGATCGTGAATACGTGCACGGTGAGATGCAGAGCTTGCGTCAGCCTCCCTGCACGGCCCAAAATAGGCGCGATGCAGCCTGCATTTCCGCCCACCGGCGTTCGCGCCGGGCCAGGGCATCGGCATCCGCGCCCCAGATACGCATCTGGAAGTCTTCATCGGCATGAGTCGCAGCCCACGCGGCCTCCGCGCTCATGTTGCCGCGCGCTACAGCCAGGGCCAGAAGCGCCGATCCTGTCAGGGTCGTGATGACATGCACGCAGGCGAGCGGGATCGGCGCCGGCACGGCTTCGACCGCGCGGCTAACGGCGGCCATGGCATGGTCGGGCTGTTCGACATGGATAATGCCTTCCCCGAGCACCAATCGCGCGCCGAGATCGTTGCGCGCAAAGTCCAGCACGGGATCCCAAAGCGCCGCCTGTGACTGCGCCAGCCCCTCGGGATCGGCTGCGCGGTAGCATACGAGATCGGAGCTCGCGAAACGCACGACTTCCGCGCGCACGGCCTCGACCTCGCGCGACACGCCGTCGAGCGCCGAATTGACGATGCGGGTGATGGGCATGATCGCGGGATCGATGATGTCGATCTGCGCATCCCATTCGGCCGCCAGAGCAAGCCCGGCTGCCTCCGTCGGCAGCGCGATCAGGTTGCGGCCCGGCGTGCGGGCGGGACGATCGTCAAGCAGCAGCACGAAAGCGCCATCGCGTGCCTCGATCGTGGCTCGGCTATAGAACCGCTTGGGAAGCGCCTTGCGCTGATCGCGCCGCGCCATCTCAACCGGATCGATCGGCTCGCCGTGGGTGGGCAGAAGGGCCTTGAAAAGATCATCGCGCATGGCGTTGATCTAGCACCAACACGCGCCTGATGCGAGCACAGCCGTCAGCTCATCGAAACTCTCGACGATCCGCTCGGCTCCGCTGGCCAGCAGGCGTTCGCGCGGATGGTAGCCCCAGCCGACGCCGATGGTGCGCACCCCGGCGGACTTCCCCATGGCCATGTCGAAGGAGGTGTCGCCGATCATCACGGCATCGGCCGGCTCCGTCCCGGTCTCTGCCAGCGCGGCAAGGATCATGGAGGGGTGCGGCTTCGAGGGATGACCGTCCGCCGTCTGCACGGTCGCAAAGCGATTTTGCCAGCCCTGCTCGTGGAAGAGATGATCGACGCCGCGCTTCGACTTGCCCGTGGCCACACCGAGTATCGCATCTTCACGCAGCCCGAGCGCCGCGATGGCCTCGGCCGCGCCGGGGTAGAGAGGGTCGGCGAATTCAGGGTCGAGCCGCATCACCTGCCAGGCATCGCGGTACGACTGCGCCAGCGATTCTACGGGCCCGTCCGGGCCGACGAGTTCGACAAAGGCCTGTACCAGCGAGAGACCGACGATGGACAGCATCCTCTCCCGTTCCGGCGCAACGAGGTCATGGGCGGCAAAGGCGCGCTTCTGCGCCTCGACGATGAAATGCTGGCTGTCGACGAGCGTGCCGTCGACGTCGAAGACGATGAGCTTCAATGAATGGGCCTTATGCGGGAGGCAGCGGAGGCAAAGCCACTGCGCCAGCGGGATCGGCCATGCGCGCGGTATTCATCGCCATGGCGAGAAGCCCGTAATAGCCGTTGATCGCGACGAGATCGATAATCCCCTTCTCGCTGAACAGTGCGAGCGCCCGTGCATAAGTGTCGTCGCTGACCTGGCGGTTGCGCATCAGCTCGGTCGAGAGATCGTAGATCGCTGCCTGCTCCGGCGAAAGCGCGGACGGCCTGCGCCCGACCCGCAAATCTTCGACCACGGCTGCATCCACGCCCGAACGCAAGGCGATGGCGCTATGGATGTGCCACTCGTAGTTCTGCGACCATTCACGCGCGATGACGAGAATGGCGAACTCGGACAGCGGCCCCGAGATCGAGCAGCGATAACGCAGGAAAGCCCCCAGCGCCTGGGCATGTTTCAGCACTTCCGGGCTGCGGATGAGCAGGTCGAAAGGCCCCCGAACAGGCGCGCCGCGCGTCGCCTCGAACTGTATGGCGGCCTCTGCCTGTTCCTCGGTGTAGTCGCCGGGAGACAAGGGCTCCATGCGGGACGCAGCCTGCTGGGTCATCATTCCTCCGGAGCATCCTCGATCGGATCGTAGGACTTCACATCGAAGCCGAACATATCGAAGGTCGTTTTCATATGCGGCGGCAACGGGGCCGTGACATCGATGGTACCGCCCTTGGGATGTGGCAGGATGAGACGGCGCGCCAGCAGATGCAGCTTGTCTTCCACAGCGTCGGGAATGGCGCGCAGCGGATCGGTGCGACGCGGATCGTTGGCGCTGCGATGCCCGTATTTCGGATCGCCGATGATCGGATGGCCGATGGCCTCAGCATGGGCGCGCAACTGATGCGTGCGGCCCGTCACCGGCTTCATCGACAGCCAGGCGAGACGCGGCGCAACCTTGTCGACCGTCGCGTAATAGGTGATCGAATGCTGCGCATCCTCTTCGCCGTGACGCGCCACGCGCATCTTCTCGGGGTCCTTGCGCGCACCCTCTGGCTCTTCGCCGAAGCGGCGTGGACCGCGCACATCGCCCATGCCGGCGCCCTTGGCTAGGAACAGCGAGATGCGCCCCTGGCTGGGCTTCGGCACGCCCTCGACGATGGCCCAGTAGATCTTGCGCGCCTGACGGGAGCGGAAAAGCTCGCCGAGATCCGACGCCATCTTGCGCGTCTTGGCGACGAGCAGCACGCCCGACGTGTCGCGGTCGAGACGATGCACCAGCAAGGGACGATCGCCCTTCTCGTCCACCATGCCCATCAGCATGCCGTCGATGTGGCGCGTCGTGCCCGAACCGCCCTGCACCGCGAGGCCGTAGGGCTTGTTCAGCACCATCACGTGCTTGTCCTCGAAGAGGATCATCTGCTTGATGGTGCGCGCATCCGCCTCGTTGGCGACGGGGCGCTTGACGGCCGGTGAGGCGATGCCGTCGGACGAAGCCGTCTGCAACGGCGGCACGCGGACGGTGACGCCCTCGGTCAGGCGCGTCGAAGTCTGGACACGCCCGCCATCGACACGCACCTGCCCCGTCCGAACGATCTTGTTGAGATGGCCGAGCGAGAGATCGGGCACGCGCCGCTTGAACCAGCGGTCGAGGCGCATTCCGTCTTCATCGGCGGTGACGACGAGCATCTGGACGGCGGACATGGGGGTGGCGACGGGCTCCGGCGCGGGTTCATTCACCGGATCATACTTGGCGTCAGATTTGGGCTCAGCCCTGAACTCAGGCTTGGGCGCGCTCCTGAAAGCGGGCTTGGGCGCGGGCTTGCCCGAGCGGGGCGCACTCTTGAACCCGCCCTTGCGCGCCGGCTTTTTTACAAAACTCTTGTTCACGTCAGCGACCTCACCAGAAACAGCCCGGCGACAAGACCCGCGAGCGAAAGGCCAACAGAGCCTACGACATAAATGGCCGCGTCGGCGGCCTGCCCGCGTTCCCACAAGACGATTGTCTCAAGCGAGAAAGCGGAAAATGTGGTGAAGCCACCCAGCACGCCCGTCATCAGGAACAGCCGCAGCGGCTGGGGAGCAGAGCTCCCGCTGCGCAGCGTGAACCACGCCGCGAGAAGTCCCATGACGAAGGACCCCGCAACGTTGATGCACAAAGTGCCCCAGGGGAAGCCCGCGGCGCTGTAACGCATCGCCGCCAGGTTCACACCATGGCGCAGCGTGCCGCCGAACCCGGCGCCGAGGAAGACGAGAAAAATGGACTGCATGGGCTTCCTATAGCGGAACTGCCCAGCCTCGTCACGTTGGAAGTGGCTGAGCCTACTCCCCGCCCCGTTCGCGCCGCAGCTTGGCCCAATAATCCAGCCGTTTGCGCAATTCACGCTCGAACCCGCGTTCGACCGGCTCATAGAGCTTCTGCCGCCCGAGCGCGTCCGGCCAGTAGTTCTGGCCCGAAAAAGCCTCCGGCTCGTCATGGTCGTAGGCATAGCCCTCGCCATACCCTTCGGACTTCATGAGCTTGGTCGGCGCGTTGAGGATGACCTTCGGCGGCATCAGCGAGCCGTGCGCCTTGGCGAGCCGCATCGCGGCTTTGGTCGCGGTATAGGCGGCGTTGGATTTTGGCGCGGTCGCCAGATAGATCACGGCCTGCGCGATAGCGAGTTCGCCTTCCGGGCTGCCCAGAAAATCATAGGCTTCCTTGGCGGCATTGGCGACGACGAGCGCCTGCGGATCGGCGAGCCCGACATCCTCCACCGCCATGCGCACGATGCGTCGCGCGAGAAACAGCGGATCTTCGCCGGCATCGAACATGCGCGCGAGATAATAGAGAGCCGCATCGGGATCCGACCCGCGCACGCTCTTGTGCAGCGCGGAGATGAGATTGTAATGCCCCTCCTGCGCCTTGTCGTAGATCGGCGCGCGACGCTGCACGATCTCGGAGAGCTTCGCCGTGTCGAAGATCTCGTCCTCGCCCGCTGCGCGCCAGAGTTCTTCCGCAAGGGTAAGCACCGCCCGCCCATCGCCATCGGCCATGCGGATCAGCGCCTCGCGCGCTGATGCATCGAGCGGAAGGCCGCGCTTCTCGATCAGTTCGGCACGCGCGAGAAGCCGCTCCAGCGCGGCAGGGTCAAGCGACTTGAATGTCAGCACGCGCGCACGTGACAACAGCGCCGCGTTCAATTCGAACGACGGATTCTCGGTCGTCGCGCCGATCAGCGTCACCGTTCCATCTTCCATCACAGGAAGGAAAGAGTCCTGCTGTGCACGGTTGAAGCGATGAATCTCATCGACGAACAACAAAGTGCCGCGCCCGATCTTGCGGCGCGCGCGCGCTTCCTCGAACACCTTCTTGAGATCGGCGACCCCCGTGAAAATGGCTGAGATCTGCGCAAATTCGAGATCGGTCTCACGCGCCAGCAAACGGGCCACAGTCGTCTTGCCGGTGCCCGGCGGTCCCCAGAACACAAGTGAGCCGATGGAACCGGAGCGCACGAGGCGCGTCAGCGCGCCTTCTTCCCCTACGAGATGATCCTGCCCAGCGACGTCTTCGAGCCGCGATGGACGCATGCGGTCTGCGAGCGGCCGCGGGGCCGACTCATGCAGTCCTGCGCTTTCAAACAAATCGCTCATCCAAGCCTGACTGTTTCACACATCGAGATCTTCTTAACCGTTCGTTATCTATAGTCACCAACTATGGAAACGTCTTGCGACTCATCTGTGTCGTACATAGGCTCGCGTTCTACCGGAAGCGTCACAGATTTCGACCGGCACTGATTCGCGGCACTCGAAGGGAAAGGCCGTATCATGCGTACGATTGCACTCGTCACACAAAAGGGAGGCTCCGGAAAGAGCACTCTCGCAGCATGCCTCGCTGTCGCCGCCCAGGAAGCCGGCGAGCGCGTTTTCGTTATCGATATGGATCCTCTCAAGTCACTGGTCAACTGGTCGAAGCTGCGCGGCGAGTCCGACGTTGCCGTCGAAGCAGTGCCCTATCAGAAGCTCCCGCAGGTGCTTACCGCGCTTGAGAAGAAAGGCATCACACTGGTCGTCATCGACACGCCTGGCACGTCGAGCCCGGCGACGACGGCAGCGATGAAGTCTTCCGATCTCTGCATCATCCCCGCGCGCCCGAACGTGTTCGATCTCTGGGCCAGTGAAGTCACCCGCGCCGCTGCCAAGGAAGCACACCGCGAATTCGTTTTCGTGCTCAACCAGTGCCCGCCATCAAACCAGAGCGCCCGCGTGGAACAAGGCTCCAAAGCCCTCGAAGCCATGGGCGGCCTTCTGACGCCGCTGATCTCCGCCCGCGTCGACTTCCAGGAAGCCGCCCGCCACGGACTCGGTGTCACCGAACTGGCGCCCTACGGCGACGCCGCCGACGAAGTGCGCAAGCTCTGGTCGTCGCTCAAGCGCCGCATCGGCAAAGTAAAACAGGCGACCAAGAAGGCCGCCTGATCCACAAAACGCAGATGCGAGCAGCGATGTAAGGAAGCAATCCAGGAAGCGCGAGGCTGCCCTGGATTGCTTGGCTCCACATTCAATGACGACGCTGCACGACTCAGCCGCCGACGACAGTCGTGAAGACCTGTCCACCGCGCCCGATGGTCAGCTTCCAGTAATATTGCCGGCTCGAAGTTGCCGCCGCTGTCCGCAGGTCGGCGGTCCGCGCTATCTTGGTGTCATTCACTGCAACGACGACATCGCCCTTCTGGATACCAACAGCAGCGGCCGACGAACCCTCCTCGACTTCGGTCACGATGACGCCTTCCTTGACGCCCTCGACCGAGAATTCTTCCGCGGTCGCCGGCGAAATATTGACGACGGTCGCGCCGCCGAAGGGCGAGCGCCCCGTGATCGTAACCGTTTCGCGCGGCGGCACTTCGGGCGCGGGTGCGAGCTTCACCTGCAAGGTGACGGTCTTGCCCTTGCGCAGCACAGAGAGCGGCACGGTGCCCCCGAGCGCGCGTACACCCACGCGGTAACCGAAGCTCTCGGGGTCGTCGACGGCGAGTCCATCCACGGCGGTGATCACGTCGCCACGTTGCAAACCGGCGTCAACAGCAGGACTGCGCGGATAGAGATCGGCGACGAGCGCGCCAGCCGGACGATCCATGCCGAGCGACTCCGCGATCTCCTTGGAAACAGCCTGCAAGGTGGCGCCGAGCCACGGACGGCGCACCTGCCGCACACCGCCCTTTGCCGCCGCGACAACGATCTTGACCATATTCACGGGGATCGCGAAGCCGATGCCGATGGAGCCGCCCGACTTGGAGAAAATCGCCGAATTGATTCCGACGAGGCGCGCGTTCATGTCGATCAGCGCGCCGCCCGAATTGCCAGGATTGATCGCGGCATCGGTCTGGATGAAGAAGCCATAATCGCTGATGCCCACCTGCGTGCGGGCCAGCGCGGAAACGATGCCCTGCGTCACCGTCTGCCCGACGCCAAACGGATTCCCGAGCGCAAGAACGAGATCCCCGACTTCGAGCGCGTCGGAATCGCCAAGCTCCATAACGGGGAAAGCCGCGCCGCCATTCTTGATCTTGAGCACCGCGAGATCGGTGCGCGGATCGCGCAGCACGATTTCAGCCTCGTATTCACGCTTGTCCGGTAGCGCCACCTTCACATCAGTCATGCCCTCGATGACGTGGTGATTGGTAATCACGAGACCGCTAGCATCGACGATGACGCCGGAGCCGAGCGATTGCGCGGTCGGCCCGCCGGGCCGCTGCTGATCGCCGAAGAACTGACGGAAAATCGGATCGTCGAACAACGCATTGCGCTGCCGCTTTTCGGTCCGCGACGCATAGACATTGACGACCGAGGGCTGCGCTTTCTTGACGATGGGCGAATAGGACAGCGTGACCTGCCCGTGGGTCTCTGGCGTCACGCGCAAGGGCTGCTGGGCTGCGGCAGGAAGAATGCCAAGCGCGAGGAGAAGCAAAGGGGCGAACAGGCGTTTCATGGGGCATACTCCGCGAGATAAGCATCATATAGGCCCGCCCCCGGAGCTGGGAAAGCTTCACCGCTGCGGAAAGTCGCGCATTAAAAAAGGCGGCTCCGAAGAGCCGCCTTGAAAGCATGGGTTCAAGCAATCCGATTACTCGGCAGCTTCGTCCTGAACCTGCACCGGGCCGGAATCCTTGCCCTTGGCGGATACGTCGCGGTCGACGAACTCGATGACGGCCATCGGAGCGTTGTCGCCGAAGCGGAAGCCGGCCTTGAGCACGCGGGTGTAGCCGCCATTGCGATCCTTGTAGCGCGGTCCGAGAATATCGAACAACTTGCGGACGAGGACGATGTCCTTCATCTGCGCGATCGCCTGACGGCGCGCATGCAGGTCGCCGCGCTTGCCGAGCGTCACAAGCTTCTCGACGACGGGACGCAGGTCCTTCGCCTTCGGGAGCGTGGTGACGATCTGCTCGTGCTTGATCAGCGCCTGGCACATATTGGCGAACATCGCCTTGCGGTGCTCGGAAGTGCGGTTGAAGCGGCGCTTTTTACGTCCGTGATACATGGCTTTTCTCCATTGAGGGGTCTCCAGCCGCCGGGCCAAGGAACGGCTGGTCTTTGTAGTCCCCCACCCTTTGATGGATGAGAGTTTGCGGCGAGGAGCATCGGCTTGTTCCGGCCCCTCGTCCGCGGATCAGTCTCCCGCGCGCGGAAGACGTGAAACTCAGTAGTGCTCCTCGAAGCGCTTGGCCAGCTCTTCGATGTTCTCCGGCGGCCAGCCGGTGACTTCCATGCCCAGATGGAGACCCATCTGCGCCAGCACTTCCTTGATCTCGTTGAGCGACTTGCGGCCGAAGTTCGGCGTCCGCAGCATCTCGGCTTCCGTCTTCTGGATCAGGTCGCCGATGTACACGATGTTGTCGTTCTTCAGGCAGTTCGCAGAACGCACCGAAAGCTCGAGTTCGTCGACCTTCTTGAGCAGCGCCGGGTTGAAGGCGAGCTCCGGAATGGACGGCTGAGCCTCTTCGCGGCGGGGCTCTTCGAAGTTCACGAAGACGTTGAGCTGGTCCTGCAGGATACGGGCGGAATAGGCCACCGCGTCCTCAGGGCTCACCGAGCCGTTGGTCTCGACGGTCAGCGTCAGCTTGTCATAGTCGAGGATCTGGCCTTCACGCGTGTTCTCAACGCGGTAGCTGACCTTCTTCACAGGCGAGTAGAGGCTGTCGACCGGGATCAGGCCGATGGGCGCATCTTCAGCCCGGTTGCGCTCGGCCGGGACATAGCCCTTGCCGGTATTGACGGTGAATTCCATGCGGATCTCCGCGCCCTCGTCGAGCGTGCAGATCACGAGATTGGGGTTGAGCACCACGACGTCGCCGGTCACGGCGATGTCGCCGGCAAGCACGGCGCCCGGGCCCTGCTTCTTCAGCACCATGCGCTTCGGGCCATCGCCCTGCATGCGCAGCGAGATGTCCTTGATGTTCAGCACGAGGTCGGTGACGTCCTCGCGAACGCCCGGGATCGAGGAGAACTCATGCAGCACGCCATCGATCTGGACGGCCGTGATCGCGGCGCCCTGAAGCGAGGACAGCAGCACGCGACGCAGCGCATTGCCGAGCGTCAGGCCGAAGCCGCGCTCGAGAGGCTCGGCGACGACGATGGCGATCTTCTTCGGGTCTTCACCCGGAGACACCTCGAGCTTGCTCGGCTTGATGAGTTCTTGCCAGTTCTTCTGGATCACGGCTGTTATCCTTCATGATGCAGCACAAGGCATATCGGTCCGTCGACCCTGGCCCTGAACCGTCGATGAAAACAAAAAAGCACCCTCCCCGCCCGTCGGTGGGGAGAGCGATTTCGTAAAAGACCTTAGAAGGTCAGACGCGCCGACGCTTGCGCGGGCGGCAGCCGTTGTGCGGGATCGGCGTTACGTCGCGGATCGACGTCACGGTGAAACCCGCCGCCTGCAGTGCGCGCAGAGCCGACTCACGTCCGGAACCCGGACCCGAGACTTCCACTTCAAGTGTGCGCATGCCGTGCTCGGCAGCCTTGCGGGCCGCGTCTTCGGCAGCCATCTGGGCCGCATACGGGGTCGACTTACGCGAGCCCTTGAAGCCCATCGTGCCGGCGGACGACCAGGAGATCGTGTTGCCCTGCGCGTCGGTGATCGTGATCATCGTGTTGTTGAAGGTGGAGCTCACATGAGCCACGCCGGACACGATGTTCTTGCGTTCGCGGCGGCGAACGCGGGTTGCTTCTTTTGCCATTCTTATCGTCCTTCAGGCGCGCCCGTAGTTCCGGGCGCTCGGGATGGAGGTGATCGGCGGGCATGGACCTGCGCGCCCGATCCAGTTCACGCCCCGGACAGGTCCGGGGCGTTCTCGCGGCCTGAGCCGTGAATTACTTCTTCTTACCGGCGATCGGCTTCGCCTTGCCCTTGCGGGTGCGGGCGTTGGTGTGCGTGCGCTGGCCGCGAACGGGCAACTGGCGACGATGACGCAGGCCGCGATAGCAGCCGAGGTCCATGAGGCGCTTGATGTTCATCGCGGTGTCGCGGCGAAGATCGCCTTCCACCATATAATCGCGGTCGATGGTCTCGCGAATCTGGAGCACTTCGGCGTCCGTCAGCTGAGCGACGCGGCGCTCTGCGGGGATGGAAACCTTCTCACAGATCTCCTTCGCCTTCTGGGCGCCGATGCCGTGAATATACTGAAGCGCAATGATGACGCGCTTGTTTGTCGGAATGTTTACGCCTGCAATACGAGCCATCTGGCCGTCTCCATGTGGTGCCGCCCGAAGGCCGCGCTTCAGATAACCCCGCGCCGGTGGAGGCCGGCCTCTGCGGAGGTGAGACACGAACAGTCCTGAAGGCCAGTCCGAAGGAATGGCTCCGGGAGCGCGAGCGATCTCGGTGAGAAGCGGCTTGTAGGACATGAGGCGAGGCGCGTCAACCTGGGGCCGGGGAACAGGGCCGGTTACGCCCTCTCGTTGGGAGCCCGTCAGAACTCGACTTCCATCTCCTCGATCTCCTCGACTCCGTCCTTGGCGTCGGCGATCCATTCCTGCATGGCCGGCCACGCCATGATCGTCTCGCAATAAGCCTTGCATACCGTGTCGAGAGGAACATCGTAGGTCAGCAACCGCGTCACGACGGGCGCATACATGGCGTCGGCGATAGAGATCTTCCCGAAGAGATATGGGCCACCATAGGTGCCAACGCACTCGCGCCAGATCTCGGTGATTCGGGCGATGTCAGCCTCGGCCTTGGACCAGACCTTGAAATTCGGGAAATGCCCCTTGAGGTTCATCGGCAGAGCGGCGCGCAATGACGTAAAGCCCGAATGCATCTCCCCGCAGATCGAGCGGCAATGCGCTCTGGTCATGCGGTCGGCTGGCAGAAGCCCCGCCTTCGGTGCGATCTCGTTGAGAAACTCGCCGATAGCCAGAGAATCCCAGACCCGCGCGCCCTTGTAGGTCAGGCACGGCACGAGGACGGAGGGCGAAAGCAGCATGATTTCAGCCCGGGCCGAAGCGTCGTCCGGCCCGGTGACGATTTCCTCGAAAGCAATGCCCGAAAGTTTCGTCATCAGCCAGCCACGCAGCGACCACGACGAATAATTCTTGCTGCTGATAGTAAGCGTTGTCGCTGCCATGAATTGCCCCCAACAGACGCCAGCCTCCAAGCAAGTGATATGCCATGAAAAGCTCAGGCGTGGCACAAGCCTTGCTGAGCAAGGATGCGGATAAATCGAAGGATATCAGTTCGGGATGATGTACGACGCCTATCAGGGATATGCTGATCTGAGCCACCCGGTGCGACAGCTGGCAACGAACAGCGACACGATCCTACGCCTGTGGAGCACAAGCCGGTTCGCCTCGCCCCTGCGTCGCATGGCCGCCTATTACGAACTGGTTGCGCTGGCCGGCTTCACGCATGCGCGGCCGCCCTTCGCGATCACCGAGGTGACGACGAGCGAAGGCGCGGTAACAGCCATCACCGAGGAAATCGTGATGGCCACACCATTCTGCTCACTGGTGAAGTTCACGCGGCAGGATGCTGCGCCAGCGCCTCGTGTACTGCTCGTCGCACCCATGTCGGGCCATTTCGCCACCCTGCTCCGCGGCACGATCAAAACCTTGCTCCGCGACTACGAGGTCTATGTCACCGACTGGCACAATGCCCGTGACATCCCCCTCGATCATGGCATCTTCGATATGGACGCCTTTGTCCAACACCTGATCGACTTCACGAAACACATCGGGCCGCAATCGCATATGGTCGCGGTCTGCCAGCCGACGGTGGCCGCGCTCGCCGCCGTCTCGGTCATGGCGCAGGCGAAAGATCCCGATCAACCTGCCAGCCTGACCCTGATGGCCGGCCCGATCGACACGCGGATTGCACCCACCAAGGTCAACGAACTCGCGACCTCAAAGCCTTTGGCCTGGTTCAAGGAAAAGCTCATCGGCGTGGTTCCCCGCTCGATGCCTGGCGCAGGTAGAAAAGTCTATCCCGGGTTCCTGCAACTTGCCGCCTTCATGAGCATGAATACGGAACGGCACGCGAAATCCTTCGTCGACATGTTCAAGCACCGCGTCGAGGGCGACTTCGAGAAAGCCGACCAGATCAAGGCGTTCTACGAAGAATACTTCGCGATTATGGATCTGGACGCAGCCTTCTACCTGGAGACGATCGACACTGTCTTCCAGAAACATGCCCTCCCCGAGGGCAGACTGCTCTTTAAAGGGCAGGCGATCACGCCATCCGCCATCAAGAAGACCTTTCTGCTCACTGTCGAGGGTGAAAAGGATGACATCTGCGCGGTGGGCCAGACGTTGGCCGCGCAGGATCTCTGCAACGGCTTGCGACCGTATATGAAGTCGCATCACATGCAGCCGGGGGTCGGACACTACGGCGTGTTCAACGGGCGTCGCTGGGAGAGCCAGATCTATCCCGTGGTCCGCAACCACATCCAATCGAGCATCTGAAAAGGGTCCGATAACCAAAGAACGACTGAGCAATTGTCAGCGCGCCTGGCCTTCGGCACCATGGCGAAATGCGCGCATATCAAGCTCCGGCTATCCCCGACCCCGCCGCCCCCGTCACCGCCAAGCGCGCGGATGACGACCGAACACGCGTCCCCGCGACTGTGTTCGGCATTCCCATCCACGGGCCGGACGCGACAGACATCGTCGAATACATAGCGACTGGCTTGCGGCAGGGCCTGCGTCGGCGGGTCCTCTACGCGAACGCGCATCTTCTCACGCTCACGCGCGACAACCCGAAGCTGACAAGCATCTTTCGGGAGGCGGAACTCGTCGTTTGCGATGGTTACGGAGCGGCGCTTGCGGCGCGCCTCCTCTGCGGGCGCAAATTGTCGCGCCAGAGTCCCCCTGACTGGATCGATGGGCTTGCAGCCCGAGCGGCCGCAGACGAACGACGCGTCTTCCTTGTTGGAGGGAGCGACACCGCCATCAGGAAAGCCGCCGCCGAATTGATTCGACGCCACCCCGGCCTGATCCTGGCTGGGGCGATGCACGGCTACTTCGACAAGGCCGTGGGCTCACGCGAGAGCAAGCAGGTCGTAGACGCAATCAACGCATCTCGCACCGACATTCTGATCGTGGGGTTCGGAATGCCGATCCAGGAGATGTGGCTATGGGAAAATTGGGACAAGTTGACATGCCCGTCGGCGATCACCGTCGGCGCCATGTTTGACTTCCTGTCCGGTGAGGCCTACCGCGCACCGCGCTGGGTGACCGACAATGGACTGGAATGGGCATCACGCCTGGTGACAGAGCCGCGCCGCCTCTGGCGGCGTTATCTGGTCGGCCTTCCGATGTTGCTGCTCCGCGTCATGGCGGAAAAGTACTTTCCGGCTACGTCCCGTCTCCGCTAGGAAGACGGGACCGCGGCCCTTGCTTTAGCCCGGAAGCGCCTGGTCGAGCGCAGCGGAAACAACCTCGATAGGCTGCATTCCGTCCACGACCGTCAACTCACCCTTGCTCGCATAATAAGCCGAGACGGGAGCGGTCTGGGCCCGATAGGCCTCGAGCCGTGTCTTGAACGCCTCAGGATTATCGTCGGCGCGAACAGTTCCGCCCGCAGCGATGGTTTCGGCTGCACGCTTCTCGATGCGCGAGAGAAGCGCGTTCTCGTCAACCTTCAACTCAACAACGGCGTCGAGCTGCATGGCCTTCTCGTTGAGCATGCGATCGAGTGCCTCGGCCTGCGCAACCGTGCGCGGAAAGCCGTCGAGTATGAAGCCCTTCGAGGCATCAGCCTCCTGGATGCGTCCCGCGATGATGCCAACGACGATCTCGTCGGAGACGAGACCTCCCGCTTCCATCACTGCCTTGGCCTGCAGCCCGACTGGCGTGCCAGCCTTAACCGCCGCCCGCAGCATGTCTCCGGTGGAGAGCTGGGGGATGCCGAACTTTTCGACGAGGCGAGCCGCCTGCGTCCCTTTTCCAGCGCCCGGCGGCCCCAGAAGAATCAATCTCATCTCTTTCTCCCCCGAAGCTTCGCTTTTTTCACGAGGCCCTCATACTGCTGCGCCTGAAGATGGCCGTGAACCTGAGCCACAGTGTCCATTGTCACGCTAACAACGATGAGGAGCGACGTCCCGCCGAAATAGAACGGCAGCGCAGCGTAAGATATCAGTATTTCGGGTAAGAGACAGATGATGGCCAGGTAGCCCGCACCCAGCACGGTGATTTTCATCAGCACGCTGTCGATGAACTGCGCGGTGCGCTCGCCTGGCCGGATGCCCGGGAGGAAGCCGCCATGCTTCTTCAGATTATCAGCGGTCTCAGTCGGGTTGAAGACGATGGCGGTGTAGAAGAACGCGAAGAACACGATCAGCGCCACATAAACGAGCATGTAAAGCGGACGCCCATGTCCGAGGTATGTCGCGATGGTCGCGAGGATCCCCGTGCCGCCCTGCGCCTGAGAAAAGCTCGCCACGGTAGTGGGCAGCAGGAGCAGCGAGGACGCGAAGATCGGCGGAATAACGCCGGCCGTGTTCAGCTTGAGCGGCAGGAACGACGTCTGCCCCTCGTAAACCCGGTTGCCGACTTGGCGCTTGGGATAGGTGATCAGCAAACGCCGCTGCGCGCGCTCCATGAACACGATGAACGCAACGACTCCGATCGCCATGACGATGACGCCGAGGATCAGCCCCGTCGAAATGGCGCCCTGCCGGCCCAGTTCCAGCGTACTGATAATGGCCGCCGGGAAGGCCGCCACGATGCCCGCGAAGATGATCAGCGAGGACCCGTTGCCGATACCGCGCGCAGTGATCTGCTCACCGAGCCACATCAGGAACATCGTGCCGCCGAGTAGCGTCAGCACCGTCGAGATTCGGAAGAAAAGGCCTGGCTCCGCGACGACACCCGTCTGGCTCTCGAGGCCGATGGCGATGCCATAGGCCTGGAACAGCGCCAGAACGACCGTCAGATAGCGTGTGTACTGGTTCAGGATCTTGCGGCCCGACTCACCTTCCTTCTTGATCGACTCCAGGCTCGGAATGACGGAGCTGAGCAGCTGGATAATGATCGAGGCGGAGATGTAGGGCATGATGTTGAGCGCGAAGATGGCCATGCGCTGCACGGCGCCACCGGCGAACATGTTGAAGAGTTCGAGCACGCCTTGCTGCTTGCCCGTGAATGAAGCCTCGAAGGCGGCAGGGTCAATGCCGGGCAAGGGAATGTAGGTGCCAAGGCGGTAGATGATCAGCGCGCCGAGCGTGAACCAAATCCGCTTCTTCAGTTCCTCCGACTTGCCGATGGCCGAGAAATTGATGTTCGCTGCGAGCTGTTCGGCTGCCGATGCCATTGAAGCACTCCGGAAGGCACGCTCGTGGCGCGCCGTTGTCGGGGGTTTGGGATAGTTTCCGATCCTGATGGGACCGAAGCATACCCCACATTCTCATTTCTCTGCAGGCTTCCGGATTCGAGCCGACGCCCGAATTTGCCAAGCCTGCCCTCGATACGAAGAACGGGGCGGAAGGATTTTCACCCTCGCCCCGCTCGGATCAATATGGGAGAGAGACGCCCGTAATGTCAGCCCCAAAATACCGGGGTACAACGGGCGCGCTATCTCAGGCGGTGGCTTCTGCAGCGTCGGCGACGAGCATCTTGACCGAACCGCCGGCCTTCTCGATCGCTGCAACGGCAGACTTGGAAGCCCGCGCCACTTCGAGCGTGACCTTGGAGGTCAGTTCGCCGTTGCCGAGGATCTTCACGCCGTCCCGAGCGCGAGCGCAGACACCGGCTTCCACGAGAGCTTCGACCGTGACGGTCTTGCTCGCGTCGAGCTTGCCGGCTTCAATAGCCTGCTGGATGCGGCCGAGGTTCACCTCGTTGTAGTCGGTTGCGAAGATGTTCGTGAAGCCACGCTTCGGCAGACGCCGATGCAGAGGCATCTGACCGCCTTCGAAGCCCTTGATGCGCACGCCGGAACGAGCCGTCTGGCCCTTGCCGCCGCGACCACCCTGCTTGCCCATGCCCGAGCCGATACCACGGCCGATGCGCATGCGATTCTTCGACGAACCCGGATTGTCGGAAATGCCATTGAGTTTCATCTGAGTGCTCCTCACTGGCCTTCGACGACGCGAATGAGATGCGCGACTTTCGCGATCATCCCACGCACGGCCGGGGTGTCTTCGAGAGACTTGCGGCGACCGATCTTGTTCAGTCCCAGGCCGATCAGCGTACCACGCTGTTCGCCCGGACGACCGATCGAACTACCGACCTGCTCGACGGTGATGGTCTTCTTGCTGTCTGTCATATCGCGGTCCTCCCGGCTCAAGCGTCGACAGCGTCAGCATCCACGCCCTGGCGGCGCGACTGCAACGTGGAGACTTTGAGGTTGCGGCGAGCCGCTACCGAGCGAGGCGAATCTTCGTGCGTAAGCGCATCGAAGGTCGCGCGGATCATGTTGTACGGGTTCGAGGAGCCCTGAGACTTCGCGACCACGTCATGCATGCCGAGCGTTTCGAACACAGCGCGCATAGGACCGCCGGCGATGATGCCCGTACCGGCCGGAGCCGCGCGCAGGATGACGCGGCCAGCGCCGTGACGGCCCTGTACGTCATGATGCAATGTACGGCCTTCGCGCAGCGGCACGCGAATCAGCGCACGCTTTGCGGCTTCCGTCGCCTTGCGAATGGCTTCCGGAACTTCACGGGCCTTACCATGTCCGAAGCCGACACGACCCTTCTGGTCGCCAACGACGACGAGCGCTGCGAAGCCGAAGCGACGCCCACCCTTCACCACCTTCGCGACGCGGTTGATGTGAACCAAACGGTCCACGAACTCGCTGTCACGGTCATCACGATCGCGTCCGCGACCGCCGTCACCATCACGTGCCATATTTTAACGTCCGTCACTTTCGCAGGGGCTGGATGCTGTAAAGCCCAAGACCCCTGCTCGCTTCGAATAGACCTGTGGGACCGACTGTCCCGGCAGATCAGAAGTCGAGACCACCCTCGCGGGCACCCTCGGCGAGCGCCTTGACACGCCCGTGA
This sequence comes from Hyphomicrobiales bacterium, assembly GCA_028290285.1. Taxonomy (GTDB): domain Bacteria; phylum Pseudomonadota; class Alphaproteobacteria; order Rhizobiales; family Beijerinckiaceae; genus Terripilifer. Next base: position 8,459 of record JAQGKD010000105.1, on the reverse strand, counting down.
TACATGTAGCTTCCACGATCGAACACCACCTTGGTGATGCCGGCCGCCGTAGCCCGCTCGGCAATCAGCTTGCCGACCGTCTTGGCAGCATCGACGTCAGCGCCGGTCTTCAGCGCTTCACGCTGTGCCTTTTCCAGCGAAGAAGCTGCAACCAGGGTAGCGCCCTTCTCGTCGTCGATGATCTGAGCGTAGATCTGCTTCGACGAGCGAAAGATCGTCAGCCGCGGCTTGCCATAGGCGCGCGCGCGGAGCGAACGGCGGACGCGCGCCTTACGGCGGGCGACTGCATCATTGTCCTTACCCATCGCGGGCTCTCCTTACTTCTTCTTGCCTTCCTTGCGGAAGATGAATTCATCGGAATACCGAACGCCCTTGCCCTTATAGGGCTCAGGTCCGCGATAGGCGCGGATTTCGGCGGCGACCTGGCCAACCTGGCGCTTGTCGGATCCCGAGATCAGGATTTCCGTAGGCTTCGGCGTCACGATCGTGATTCCAGCCGGAATGGCATAGACCACGTCGTGGCTGTAGCCCAACGACAGCTGAACGTTCTTACCCACGACAGCGGCCTTGTAGCCGACGCCGGTGATGTCGAGCTTCTTGGAGAACCCATCCGTGACGCCCGTCACGAGATTGGCAATCATCGAGCGCGACATGCCCCACATGGCCCGAGCGCGCTTCGTTTCCGTGCGCGGATCGACCTTGATGGCATTGTCTTCGAACTTGACGATAACATCGTCAGGGCAGACGAAGCTGAGTTCGCCCTTGGAGCCCTTCACGGCAACGGCCTGTCCATCCACTTTCGCGGTGACACCGGCCGGAACGGCGACGGGCTTCTTTCCGATACGAGACATGTTCTTTCCTCGCTTTTCCGGTCAGAAGACCCTGCAGAGCACTTCACCGCCCACGTTCTGCTCGCGAGCAGAGTGGTCGGCCATAACGCCCTTCGGAGTCGACACGATGGTGATACCGAGGCCATTGGCGACACGCGGCATGTTATCGACGGCGGTGTAGACCCGGCGGCCAGGCTTCGAGACGCGCTCGATCTGACGGATGACGGGTTCGCCCTCGTAGTACTTCAGTTCAATCTCGAACTCGGTGCGGCCGTTGCCGTAATCCGTCGACGAATAGCCGCGGATGTAGCCCTCCGACTGGAGGACCTCCAGCACGTGAGCGCGCAGGCGCGAGCCCGGAGTAGAGACCTTGCCCTTACGACGCATCTGCGCATTGCGGATACGTGTGAGCATATCGCCCAAAGGATCGTTCATGGAAAATCCCTCCCCTTACCAGCTCGACTTGACGAGGCCGGGCACGAGACCCTTGGAGCCAAGTTCACGGACCGCGATGCGCGACATTTTCATCTTGCGATAAACGGCGCGCGGACGACCTGTGACTTCGCAGCGGTTCCGAACGCGGCCAGCGGCCGAGTTGCGGGGGAGTTCGGAGAGCTTGAGGCGCGCCTGGAAGCGCTCATCCATGCCCAGTGTTTCGTCGTTTGCGATCGCTTTCAGGCGTTCACGACGACCGGCGAATTGCTTCACCAGCTTCATGCGACGCTTGTTCTTCTCGATCGAGCTCTTCTTAGCCATGAGCCTCTTACCTCTGGTGTCCGCGTCTGAAACGGGGAAGTTTCACTGCCGGAACGGGAAGTTGAACGCACGCAGGAGCGCGCGCGCCTCGTCATCGGACTTGGCACTGGTGCAGACGATGATGTCCATACCCAGAACCGATTCAACCTTGTCATAGTCGATCTCAGGGAACACGAGGTGCTCCTTGATTCCCATGGCAAAGTTGCCATAGCCGTCGAAAGACTTCGGATTGAGACCGCGGAAGTCGCGAATGCGCGGGAGCGCGATCGTGACCAGGCGATCCATGAATTCGTACATGCGGATCTTGCGAAGGGTAACCTTCGCGCCGATCGGCATGTTCTCGCGGACCTTGAAGGTCGAGATGGCGAGACGAGCCTTCGTGATGACCGGACGCTGTCCGGCGATCAGGGCAAGATCGCCAGCAGCCGTCGTCACCTTCTTGGTGTCGTTGACTGCCTCGCCAACGCCCATGTTCAGCACAATCTTCTCGATGCGCGGAACCTGGAGAGCGTTCTTGTAGCCGAACTCCTTGATCAGAGCCGGTGCGACGACTTCGTCATAGAGCTGCTTGAGACGCGGGATATAGTCGCGCGGCACAACCAGGGACTCGGCCGAAGCGAGTTCCGCGGTGGCGCCAGCGGACGAGCGGCCCTTGCCCTTGCCCGCTGCCTTGCCGGTTTGAACCTCAGCCATCGATCTGATCTCCGGAACGCTTGGCGACGCGGACCTTGCGGCCATCGTCGAGAATCTTGAAAGCGACGCGCGTGGCCTTACCATCCTTGGGATCGGCAATCGCGAGGTTGGAGAGATGGATCGTCGCCTCTTTCGAGATGATGCCACCTTCCTGATTCGCGGTCTGGCGCGTGTGGCGCTTGACGAGGTTGACGCCACGCACGAGAGCGCGGTCTTCGGTCGGGATGACCTTGAGAACCTCGCCAGCGCGGCCCTTGTCGCGGCCCGCGAGAACGACGACTTTGTCGCCCTTCTTGATCTTCGCAGCCATTATAGGACCTCCGGCGCGAGCGAAATGATCTTCATGTGGTTCTTGGCGCGGAGTTCGCGCGGAACCGGTCCGAAGATACGGGTACCGACGGGCTCTTTCTGATTGTTGATCAGAACGGCCGCATTCGAATCGAAACGAATGACAGAACCGTCGGAGCGGCGGATGTCCTTGGCGGTGCGAACGACCACAGCCTTCATGACATCGCCCTTCTTCACGCGACCGCGCGGAATGGCTTCTTTGATGGAGACGACAATGATGTCGCCCACACCGGCATATCGCCTCTTGGAACCGCCGAGCACCTTAATGCACATTACGCGGCGCGCGCCGGAATTATCCGCCACGTCGAGGTTCGTCTGCATCTGAATCATGGCAACGCGCCTTTCTTCTCAGATCGGTTTCCGGCTGCGATCTTCTGACCCGGTCCGGACTTCGCCTGAAGGGGGTTTTACGCCCCCTCGTTTTTTCAGCTTTTAGAACGCTGCGTTTCCTTTAGGCCTTCGCCTCGGAATTTACAACAATCCAACGCTTCAGTTTCGAAATCGGCTTCGTCTCTTCAATCGAGACATGATCGCCAACCTTGAAATTCTTGGTCTCGTCATGAGCGTGATAGTTCTTCGAACGCCGCACCGTCTTCTTCAGAAGCGGATGCGTAAACCGGCGCTCGACCTTCACGACGAGGGTCTTTTCCTGCTTGTCGCTTACAACGACACCCTGGAGAATTCGCTTCGGCATCTTTTGTGACCTTACTTCTTGCCGGCGTCGCGCTTCTGCGCGGCTACCGTCTTGGCACGAGCGATCTCGCGGCGAACGACACGGACGCGCGAGGTGTTCTCGAGCTGGCCGGTTGCGCGCTGGAAGCGCAGGTTGAATTGCTCCTTCTTCAGCTTGAGGACTTCGTCCCCAAGCTGGTCTTCGGTCATCACCCGGAGGTCGGAGAGACGCTGGTTCGACTTCATCTTCGTCCCCTTACTCGGCGATGCGCTGAATGAAGCGCGTCTTGATCGGCAGCTTGGCAGCAGCAAGGACCATCGCTTCACGCGCGACATCGATCGGCACGCCGTCGATCTCGAACATGATGCGACCAGGTGCTACGCGCGCCGCCCATAATTCCGGCGCGCCCTTGCCTTTACCCATGCGGACTTCGGTAGGCTTTTTCGACACGGGCACATCCGGGAAGATCCGGATCCACACGCGACCTGCACGCTTCATATGGCGTGTCATCGCGCGGCGAGCCGCTTCGATTTGCCGAGCGGTGATTCGCTCCGGCTCCATGGCCTTAAGGCCGAACTGTCCAAAGTTCAACTCGAATCCGCCTTTGGCGGCGCCATGGATGCGGCCCTTGAAGGCCTTTCTGAACTTGGTGCGCTTAGGTTGCAACATGATCTGGCTCTTATCCCTTGGGGCTGGTCACGTCACGCAGCGTCGCGATCGCGCCGCGGACGACGTTCACCACCACCGGAATGATCGGCTTCCGCCATCTTCTTGTCCTGCGCCATCGGATCGTGCTCAAGGATTTCGCCCTTGAAGATCCAGACCTTGATGCCGCACGTGCCATACGCGGTATGCGCAGTGGCAACGCCGTAATCAACATCCGCGCGCAGGGTGTGCAGAGGCACCCGGCCCTCGCGATACCATTCCTGGCGCGCGATTTCGGCACCACCGAGGCGACCCGAACAATTGATTCGGATCCCTTCGGCGCCCAGGCGCATGGCCGACTGAACGGCACGCTTCATGGCCCGGCGGAAGGCGACGCGACGCTCGAGCTGCTGAGCGATGGAATCGGCGACCAACGTGGCATCGACTTCCGGCTTGCGGACTTCGACGATGTTGATGACGACTTCAGACTCCGTCAGCTTGGCGACGAGCTTGCGGATCTTGTCGATATCCGCGCCCTTCTTGCCGATAACGACACCCGGGCGAGCCGAGTGGATCGTGACGCGGCACTTCTTGTGCGGACGTTCGATAATGATTCTCGACACTGCGGCCTGCTTGAGCGCCTTCATCAGCGCCGCGCGGATAGCCATGTCCTCGTGCAACAGCTTGCCGTACTCGTTCTTGCCGGCGTACCAGCGCGAATCCCAAGTGCGGTTGATGCCGAGGCGCAGTCCGATCGGATTGACCTTCTGACCCATCGTTCTCTCCTCAGGCCTTGGCTTCTTGGACTTCGCGCACGACGATCGTCAGGTTCGAGAATGGCTTCTCGATACGCCCTGCCCGGCCGCGAGCACGCGGGCTGAAACGCTTCATGACAAGCGCCTTGCCGACATGCGCCTCGGCCACGACGAGATCGTCGACGTCCAGGCTGTGATTGTTTTCGGCATTGGCGATGGCGCTCTCCAGAGCCTTCCTCACCTCGACCGAAATCCGCTTGCGCGAGAACTCGAGATCGGCGAGCGCCGTCTCGACCTTCTTGCCGCGGATCAACTGCGCGAGAAGATTCAGCTTCTGGGGGCTCACACGCAGCATGCGAATGACCGCCTTGGCCTCATTGTCCTTGAGCGCGCGGGGTTGTTTGACTTTCGACATATCAGCCCCTCTTCGCCTTCTTGTCCGCAGCGTGACCGTGGAAGGTCCGCGTCGGAGAGAACTCGCCGAACTTATGGCCAATCATGTCTTCAGTCACGGCGACCGGAACATGCTTGTGGCCATTGTAGACACCGAACGTCAGACCGACGAACTGCGGCAGGATCGTGGAGCGGCGGCTCCAGATCTTTATGATTTCCGACCGGCCCGAAGCGCGCGATGTATCTGCTTTCTTAAGCAGATAACCGTCGACGAACGGGCCCTTCCAGATCGAACGTGCCATGGATTAGCCCTTCTTCTTGCTCTTGTGACGCGAGGTCACAATGAATTTCGTCGTCGACTTGTTGGAACGCGTCTTCTTGCCCTTGGTGGGCTTGCCCCACGGCGTCACCGGATGGCGACCACCAGAGGTACGGCCTTCACCACCACCATGGGGATGGTCGACCGGGTTCATGGTCACGCCGCGGTTGTGCGGCATGCGTCCGAGCCAGCGGGCGCGGCCAGCCTTGCCGAGCGACGTGTTCATGTGGTCAGGGTTTGACACCGCACCGACCGTGCCGAAGCACTGCCCGTGGATGAGACGCTGCTCGCCCGAGTTGAGGCGCATGATCACATAACCCTGGTCGCGACCTACGATCTGCGCGTAGGTGCCGGCCGAGCGGGCCATTGCGCCACCCTTGCCGATCTTCATCTCGACGTTGTGCACGATCGTGCCAACCGGGATGTTCGACAGTGGCATCGCATTGCCAGGCTTCACGTCGACCTGGTTGCCAGACACCACCTCGTCACCAACGCCGAGGCGCTGCGGAGCGATGATGTAGGACAAGGTGCCGTCCGCATAACGGAGCAGCGCGATAAACGACGTGCGGTTCGGATCGTATTCGATCCGTTCCACCTTCGCCGGCATATCAACCTTGCGACGCTTGAAGTCGATAATGCGGTAGGTCTGCTTATGACCGCCGCCACGAAACCGCACCGTAATGCGGCCGTTATTATTGCGTCCGCCCGACGAGCTCTTGCCCTCGGTCAGCATCTTTACGGGCTTGCCCTTGTAGAGCTCGCTCCGGTCGACGATCACGAGCTGGCGAAGGCCCGGCGTGACCGGCTTGAATGTCTTCAGTGCCATGGTCTTTTCCTCGAACCCGCCTTACAGCCCGGTCGTCACGTCGATCTTGTGGCCCTCGGCGAGGGTCACGACCGCTTTTTTGACATCCGACTGGGTGCCGCGAATACCGCGAAACACCTTGTTCTTCCCCTTGCGAACGAGCGTGTTGACGCTTTCGACCTTGACGTCGAAAAGGCGTTCCACAGCCGCTTTGATCTGCGGCTTCGTCGCGGTCTTGGCAACCCGGAACACGACCTTGTTTTGCTCGGAAGCAAGGGTCGCCTTCTCGGTGATCACCGGCGAGACAATCACGTCGTAATGACGCGCATCCTGAATTCGCGAAGGTTGGCTCATTTGAATCGTGCCTCCAGCGCATCGAGGGCCGCCTTGGTCAGCACGAGCTTTTCGCGGCGCAGAATGTCGTAGACGTTGATGCCCTGAACGGAGAGCACGTCGATCTGGGGAATGTTGCGAGCCGCAAGAGCAAAGTTCTCCTGGGGAGCAGCACCATCGATGATCAGCGCGGAGCCGAGACCGATGCTGGCGAACTGCTCCTTGAGACCCTTGGTCTTCGGGGCGTCGATCTGGGCGTTATCCCAGACGATGATGCCACCGTCGCGGAACTTGGCGGAAAGCGCATGACGCAGAGCCAGCGCGCGAACCTTCTTGGGCAGGTCATGAGCATGCGAGCGCACGACGGGTCCGAAAGCGCGTCCACCGCCGCGGAACTGCGGCACGCGAGCCGAGCCGTGACGAGCGCCGCCAGTGCCCTTCTGCTTGTACATCTTCTTGCCGGTACGCCAGATGTCGGCGCGGTTCTTCACCGCATGAGTGCCGGCGCGGCGCTTGGCGAGCTGGTAGCGGATCATGCGCGCAATGAGATCTTCGCGCGGCTCGAGACCAAAGATCTCATCGCTGAGCTCGATTGATCCGGTGGACTTGCCGTCGAGAGAAGTGATGTCGAACTTCACGGCTCAGCCCTCCTTCTGTTCGTCGTCGTTGACAGGTGCCTCGGACGTCGCACCGGCGAGCCGGAACTTGCCAGGCATCGGAGCATCCTTCGGAAGCGGCTTCTTGATCGCGTCACGGAGGAAGATCCAGCCGCCGGCCACGCCGGGAACTGCGCCTTCAACCAGGACGAGGCCGCGATCGATATCGAGCTGCACGACGCGCAGGTTCAGCGTCGTCACACGGTCGACACCCATGTGTCCGGCCATTTTCTTGTTCTTGAAGGTCTTTCCGGGATCCTGACGACCGCCGGTCGAACCATGCGAACGATGCGAAAGCGACACACCGTGGGTAGCGCGGAGACCACGAAAGTTCCAGCGCTTCATCGGGCCCGCAAAGCCCTTACCCATTGTGGTTCCGGTCACGTCGACGAACTGGCCGACAACGAAATGGTCTGCCGTGATTTCGGCGCCGACCGGGATGAGCTTGTCATCCGGGACGCGGAATTCGGCGAGCTTCATTTTCGGCTCGACCTGCGCGACTGCGAAGCGACCGCGCTCCGCCTTCGACACGTTCTTGACCTTGGCCCGGCCGATGCCGAGCTGCATGGCCGTATATCCGTTCTGCTCCTGGGTCCGGTGGGCAACCACCTGGCAACCGTCGAGCTTCAGGACCGTGACCGGCACATGTTCCCCAGCGTCTGTAAAGACGCGGGTCATGCCGACCTTCTGTGCGATGACACCTGACCGCATGTTTCGTTTCCTTAAGGGCACTTTCCTACGAAGAGGTGCCCGGTTTAAACTTAAAGCTTGATTTCGACGTCCACGCCGGCAGCCAGGTCGAGCTTCATCAAAGCGTCGACTGTCTGGGGTGTGGGATCTACAATATCGAGAACCCGCTTATGGGTGCGGATCTCGAACTGTTCGCGCGACTTCTTGTCGACGTGAGGCGAGCGGTTCACCGTGAACTTCTCGATCTGCGTCGGCAAGGGAATCGGACCGCGCACTTGCGCGCCCGTCCGCTTGGCCGTCGAGACGATTTCCTTCGTCGACGCATCGAGGATGCGGTGATCGAACGCCTTGAGGCGAATGCGGATGTTCTGGCCGTTCATTGATTCATCCCCTGTTCGACCGGCGCGCGCACAACACGCGCGCCGCTCGGACTGCCTCGATTACTCGATGATCGATGCGACGACGCCGGCGCCGACGGTGCGGCCACCTTCACGGATGGCGAAGCGCAGCTTCTCTTCCATCGCGATCGGAACGATCAGCGCGACTTCCATCGTCACGTTGTC
>JAQGKD010000104.1 GCA_028290285.1 Hyphomicrobiales bacterium | reverse complement strand
AGCTATCCTGGCCGCCATCAAAGATCGCGATCCCAACGGCGCCGAACAGGCCATGCGCGCCCACATCGAAGCTTTCCGCGAGAACCTCACTCGCAACATGTAACAAGCGACGCCCATGCGGCCTCGCTGGATCAAAAGGAATTGCCATGAAGGCGGATCAGAGAGTTCTCATTTCGGGTGGCGGACCTGTCGGACTGTTCTGCGCGCTGTTGCTCGGTCGACAGGGAATCCCGGTTCGCCTCTTCGATGTGAACAATGAATTGCAGGCCGATCCCCGCGCTGCGACCACGCATCCGGCCACGCTCGAAGTGCTCGGCAAGGCAGGCCTCGTCGAGGACATGGCGCGTGTCGGTCTGACAGCGCCGCTCTTCCAGTTCTGGGACCGACCGTCACGCGAGCTCGTCGCACAGTTCGATCTCGCCCTCCTCGCCAAGGACACCGCATATCCCTATGTGATCCAGTGCGAGCAGTTCAAGACATCCAAGATCCTGATGTCGCGCCTCGTCGATCTGCCGAACGTAGAGATCATGTTCGGCCACGAACTGACCGGCCTCGAGCAGAAGAGCGACCGCATCACCGTGACGGTTCGCACCAAATCAGGTGAGGAAAAGCACGACGGCTCCTACCTTATCGGCGCAGACGGTGGCCGCAGCACGGTTCGCAAACAGGCCGAGATCGCCTTCGAAGGTTTCACATGGGCCGAGCGCTTCCTCGTCCTGACGACGCCTTTCGATTTCAATGCGCGTCTGGGCTACAGTTACCGCAACTACTTCGCCGACCCGGACGAGTGGTGCAATTGCTTCAAGGTCGCCGCCGACGGACCTCCGGGCCTGTGGCGCACAGTGTTCCCCGCTGATGCGAATGCCAGCGAGGCAGAGCTGATGAGCGACGAAGCCGTTCATGCTCGCCTGCAGAAATTCTTCCCCGGCGAAACCTACGATATCGTGCACCGGAATCTCTATACGATCCATCAGAGGGTCGCGAGCACGTTCCGCAAGGGCCGCGTTCTCCTCGCAGGCGACTCCGCGCATCTTAACAATTCGATCGGTGGAATGGGCCTCAACGGCGGCCTGCAGGACGGGGCGAACCTCGCCGACAAACTGGTACAGGTTCTTGGTGGCGGGCCGGACAATCTGCTCGATCTCTATTCCCTGCAACGTCGCACCGTCTCCATTGAATTCGTGCAGGCGCAGTCCATCGCCAACAAGAAGCAGCTGGAAACTCGCGAGCCTGTCGCCCGCAAGCAGACGCTCGACGATCTCGCACGCACGGCAGCCGACCCCGTGAAGGCGCGTGAATATCTGCTGCGCAGCTCCATGCTCAGCATGCAGACGCGCGCAGACGCGATCACACTCGACGAGGCCGCCTGATGACAAAGCCTCACCTCCGGTCCTTCGCACGAGCCCTCGGCGACTTCGCCTCGGGCGCCGACACACCCCGCGCATTCCTCGACCGCTGCCTGGCAGAGATCGAAGCGCGCGAGCCGGAGGTGAAGGCATTCACCGCCTTGCAGATTGAAACGTCGCAGGCCGCAGCGGATGCCTCGACGCAAAGATGGCATGAGGGCGAACCGCTCTCACCCATCGACGGCATGCCGATCGGCATCAAGGATGTGATCGAGACAGCGGATATGCCCACGGGCATGGGCTCCGGCCTCTTCGATGGCTGGTCTCCGGGCTTCGATTCCGCTTCGGTCCATGCATTGCGTGAGGCAGGCGCCATCATCCTTGGCAAGACCGTCACGACCGAGTTCGCAGCAACGCGTCCCGGCCCCACCCGCAACCCGCATGATCTGACCCGCACGCCCGGCGGATCGAGCAGCGGCTCGGCGGCAGGTGTCGGCTGCGGCATGCTCGCTGGTGGATTGGGCACGCAGGTCGTCGGCTCGATCATTCGCCCCGCGAGCTATTGCGGCTGTTTTGGATACAAGCCCTCTCTCGGCAGCCTCAATCGCGGCGGCAGCCACGATTACATGAGCCAGAGCTGCCAGGGCGTTCTCGCTGCTACGCTGGAAGACACATGGCAGATTGCGCGTGAGATCGTAGTGCGCGCGGGCGGCGACCCCGGCTGCACCGGACTCGTCGGCCCAGCCATCGCACCCGACGCAAAAGCACCCGCCACCCTGGCCTTTCTCGAAACACCGGGCTGGGAAGCTGCGGCCCCGGGCGCCCGCGATGCAATGCTGCGCGTGCTCGAAGATCTCCGCGCGACCGGCATCGAGATCGTGTCCCGCAAGGACACGCCGGAGGTCGCGAGGCTTGAAGACGTCCTGCCGGAAGTACTGCCCCTTACGCGCAAGATCAACGCCTGGGAGTCGCGCTGGCCGCTCAACACCTATGTCGATCGTGACGCATCCAAGCTCAGCCAGGGCATGATCGATCGCCTGCACGAAGCCGAGGCGATGACCATCGACGACTATCGCCATGCAGTCGCGCGGCGCACGCAGATCCGCACGATCTACCAGGCGATAGCTGATCGAGCGGAAGCCTGTATTACGCTCTCGGCCCCCGATGTGGCGCCTGTCGGAATCGAATCCACGGGGAATCCCGTCTTCGCAGTGCCTGCTTCGTTGCTCGGCGTCCCTGCCCTGTCGCTTCCCCTCCTCAGGCTCGGTCATCTGCCGCTCGGCGTGCAGACGCTGGGCTTCTTCTCCGAAGATGCGAACCTCTTCGCGATATCGGCGGCAATCGTCGAAATCATCGCGCCCGCCAATGCAAACGTCGCGTAAGGGTAAATTTATGCAGGATCACGCCAACCCGTTGCCGGCATCGCTCGGACGCTACATGGATGCGGACGAAGCGCAGCGCGCCTATCCGGATCTGCATGAGCACGTGCTCGAACTCGCTCGCAAGGGCCTGTTGATCGTCATTGACGAACCGATCAACAAGGACACGGAGATGCATCCGCTCGTCCGCTGGCAATATCGCGGCGGCATCCCGGAGAAGGATCGCAAGGCCTTTCTCTTCACGCACCCGACGGACAGCAAGGGGCGTCGTTACGACATATCCGTGCTGGTAGCAGGCCTGGCGGCGACGCCCGACGTCTATCGCGTAGGCTTCGGCAAGCCGCTCGACAAGATCGGCGAGACCTGGATCAACGCCATCGCCAACCCGATCCCGCCGCGCGTCGTGACGGAAGCGATCTGCCAGGAAATCGTGACGGAAGGCGATGCGCTGAATGTCGATGGCGCGGCGCTCGACGGCATTCCCGTGCCGATCTCGACGCCGGGCTGGGACAACGCGCCCTACCTTTCCGCAGGGCATTTCATCACCAAGGACCCGGACACAGGCGTCCAGAACATCGGTAATTACCGCGGCCAGCTGAAATCGCCGCGCCGTCTGGGCATGAACCCCTCTGTCGAATTGCGCGCGGGCATCTACGCGCATTGGCTCAAGTACAAGAAGCGTGGCGAACCCATGCCCTGCGCCGTTGTTCTCGGCTGCCCACCAGCCGTTTCCTACACCTCGGTGCAGAAGCTGGCCGAAGGCGTCGATGAAATGGCAGTCGCAGGTGGACTTGCCGGTGCGCCCATTGATGTAGTCCGCGCGAAGACAGTCGATCTCATGGTGCCCGCTCAGGCCGAGATCGTGATTGAAGGCTTTATCGACACGCAGTTCCTGGAGCCCGAAGCGCCTTTCGGCGAGTCGCACGGCTATGTGAATTTGCAGGAATACAACGCGTTCATGGACGTGACCGCGATCACACGCCGCAAGAACCCGATCATCCCCTCCTTCATCAGCCAGGTCACGCCGAGCGAGTCGAGCGTTATCCGCAAGGCTGCGATGGAGCCCGTCTATCTCAACCATCTGCGCAACGCGCTCGGGATTCGCGGCGTCAAGCGCGTGTCCATGCACGAACCGCTGACAAGCCTCTATGCTGTCATCGCGATCGTATTCGAGCGCGGCGTGCTGGAAACGGAAGTGTGGCGTGCACTCTACGCCGCCTCCACTCTCCACCGCTTCGCCGGGAAATGGGTGATCGCGATCGATGAAGACATCGACCCGGAGAACGCGGACGCCCTGCTGTGGGCCATGTCCTATCGTTGCCAGCCACAGCACGATCTGAAGATCCTTGATCGCAAGGATGCCGGGCACGGTCCACGTGGACCGCGTGACAACGGCGAGAGCGCATCGGTGTGCATCAATGCGCTTCTGAAAGGTGAGTTCGCGCCGGTGGCTTTGCCCAAGCGGGAATTCATGGAAAATGCGAAGGTGATCTGGGAGCGCCTCGGGCTGCCGACGCTCAAGCCGGAAACGCCGTGGCACGGCTACGATCTCGGCGTCTGGCCGGACAATCTTGCGCGTCAGGCGGAAATGGCCACGCGCAGCGAATATTTCGACTTCTCCGACGAGCTCATCGCGGGCCGCCGGTCTGATGTCGCCATGAACGATCCCGTCCCACGCCAAAGTGAAGGCTGAGTGGCACCGTCATTGCACCTCGTTTCAGCCTATTGAATTTTCAGCCTGTGCCGCCGCCCGGACAGAACTCATCGCAAAGGGAACGCTCATGACCCGCAAGACTCTGTTAGCCCTCGCAGCAGCGAGCGTCGTACTTCTCCCCGGTTCGGCCTTTGCACAAAAGGTCTGGAAGCATGGCATGGTGGAAGCCAAGAGCGACGCCGGCTTCGTCTTCATGGCTGAAAAAAACGGCTTTGCTGAAAAGCAGGGCATCAAGATCGAAAGCATGCAGTTCAAGGGCGATGCACTCGCGCTGAAGGCGCTGATCGCGGGCGAACTCGACAGCTACGAAGGAAGCCCCGGCGCGCCCATGGTCGCAATCTCGCGCGGCGTCGACATCCGCGCCGTCGGTTGCTACTGGCCTGGACTGACCTATGCGATCTTCACCAAGCCGGAAGTGAAGTCCCCGACTGAGCTGAAAGGCAAGAGCTTCGGCATTTCATCACCGGGCGCCCTCCCCGATCTTTTTGCCCGCGCTGTTCTCGAAAAATACCAGATCGACGCGAAGGACGTTCAGTTCGCAGCCATGGGCAGCGACGCCGATCGCTTCCGCGCCGTCTCGGCGGGCATCATCGGCGCAGCCGCTTCGTCAAGCGAGTTTACGCCCATCGCGGAGAAACTGGGGCTTAAGGCTCTCGTGCATGCCCATGACGTCACGCCCGATTACGTCCGCTTCTGCACCTACATGAGCAGCAAGACGATCGCTTCGCGCCCCGACGATGCGGCCAAGTTCCTGGCTGCTTCCATCTTGTCGCTCCGTCATGCGCTCAAGAACAAGGCCGAGGTCGTCAAGCTCACACGCGAGATGACCAATGCGAAGGAAGACGATCCGCGCGCCGAGTTCGTCTTCGACGAAGTTGTTCGGCTCAATGCAATCGATCCCGAAATGCAGATTACCCGCAGCAAGCTCGACTGGATGGAAAATCTCTTCGTCAAGACGGGAACGCTGACCAAGCCGATCGACCTCGACAAGTTCATCGATGACAGCGTGCGTCAGAAGGCACTCGCCATCGCCGGTCCCCCGAAGAGCTGATCGATTTCCAGTGGAGTTGAACATGAGCCAGGCCGTTTCGGGGCAAGTGAGCCTCACCGATGTCTCGAAATCCTTCTCGTTGAAGATCGACAACAAATATCAGGTCGTCCAAGCTCTGAAGTCGATCAGCTTCGATGTGAAGGAATCCGAAATCGTCACACTGATTGGGCCCAGCGGCTGCGGCAAGACGACCGCACTGCGCATTCTCATGGGTCTTGAGACAGCAACGCGCGGTCGCGTGACCGTCGGCGGCGCGACAGTGAACGGCTGCGGTTACGACCGCGGCCTCGTCTTCCAGCACGCCGAACTGCTGCCCTGGCTCACCGCACTCCAGAACATCATGTTCGGGCTCGAGATGAAGGGCATGCGCGGGGCTGAGCTGAAAGACACGGCGATGCGCTATCTCGATCTCGTCGGCCTGAAAGATGCGGCCAATCGGCGGCCCTATCAATTGTCGGGCGGCATGAAGCAGCGCGTGGGCATTGCCCGCGCGCTGGCCATCGATCCGCAGGTTCTGCTGATGGACGAGCCTTTCGGCGCCCTCGACGCGCAGACGCGTGAGAGCCTGCAGGGCGAGCTACTCGACATCCAGGCGCGCACGAAGAAGACGATCATCTTCGTCACACACGATCTCGACGAAGCAGTGCTGCTGGCCGACCGCATCATCGTCATGCGGGCGGGCTCGATCCAGGAAATCATCAAGGTGCCCTTGCCGCGTCCGCGCGGCGATCTCGGTGCGCTGCGCGGAACGACCTTGTTCGCGGAGACCCGCTATCTCGTGTGGAAGGCGCTGCACGCTGCGCCGGACGACGCCCGGCATTGATACGACGGACCCGAAGGAACACACCATGATCCAGCAGACGGGCCTCACGGCTCCCCCCTCGGCACTCGAAGAAATTGTGCCGCGCCCCAAGCGTGAAATGCCGCGCTGGGCCATCACCGTCCTCTCCATCTCGACGGTCGTTCTCCTGTGGGAGATCTTTGGACGCGACGTCAATCCGGTGTTCGGGTCCTACCCCTCCGCCATCGCCGTCGCTTTCTGGGACCTCGTGAAATCAGGGCTCCTGTTCAGCGCGCTCTGGCAGAGCATGCAGGCCTTCATCGTCGGTTATGTTCTCGCCGTCGTCGTCGGCGTCCCGCTCGGCCTCGTCATCGGCCGCTCGCGCACGCTCGAAGCTGCCATCGGCATTTTCATCACCGGCGCCTATGCGATGCCGCTCGTCGCGCTCGTGCCATTGCTGGTGCTTTGGCTTGGCCTCGGCTTCGCAGTGAAGGCCTGCGTCGTGTTCCTGATGGCGGTGTTTCCCATCGTCATCAACACATGGCTCGGCGTTCGCGCAGTGCCCAAGACACTCATTGAAGTCGGCAAGTCCTTCGTCGCATCGGATTTTACAATCCTGCGCCGCATCGTCCTGCCCGCGACGATTCCCTACATCATGGCCGGCATCAAGCTCGCGGTCGGCCGTGGCGTCGTCGCCATGGTGATCGCGGAATTCTTCACCGCCATCTCGGGGCTCGGCGCGATCATCATCAACGCGGCGAACAGTTTCGATACGGCGCGCATGTTCGTGCCTGTCATCGTGCTTATGGTACTTGCGACGGGCCTCAATTCGCTCGTCGGCTTTATCGAACGTAAGGTCGCGCCGTGGCAGGGCGAAATATCCGGAAGGGATGAGGGCTGATCCTATGGCAAGAAAAATGAAACTGGCGGTTCCCGACCTGATTTCCAATTCCTACTTTCCCGCTGCGGCGGCGGTGGAACTGGGCTTCTTCAAGAAGGAAGGTCTCGACGTCGAACTCGAGCTCATCTTCCCGGTCGACAAATGCTATGCGGCGCTTCGCGACGGAACAATCGACTTCGTCGGCGGATCCGCTCACTCGGCGCTGGCCGCTTTCCCTGAATGGAAAGGCGTGAAGCTTCTCTGCGCCCAGGCCCAGGGCATGTACTGGTTTCTCGTCATGCGCGCCGATCTCAATCCCGAGCGCGGTCAGCTCGACATCGTGAAGGGACGCAGCATCGGCGCTGCGCCCTGGGTCGAGATGGGCCTTCGCCGGCTCCTGATCGAAGCGGGCTACGACCTCGAACGCGACGCCATCAAGGTCGCGCCCGTTCCCGGCGCCATCGTCGGCACGACTGTCAACTTCGGCCTGATGGCTGCGAAAGCGCTGGAAGAAGGCAAGATCGACGGATTCTGGGCCAACGGCATGGGTACGGAAGTTGCCGTCACACGCGGCGTCGGCAAGGTCGTTCTCGACATCCGGCGCGGCGATGGACCTGCCGCTTGCTTCAATTACACCATGGCCAGCATTGCAACTTCGGACGCGCTGATCGAGCGTGAGCCGGAAGCAGCAGCGGCGGCCGTGCGCGCGATCGTTGCGACGCAGCAGGCATTGAAGCAGGATGTGAAACTCGCGACCGAAGTCGGACGTCGCCTGTTTCCCGAGACCGAAGCGGGCCTTATCGCCAGGCTCATCGAGCGCGACCTGCCCTATTACGACGCGAGCATCACGCCCGAATTCGTGTCTGGCATGAATCAATTCGCCCGCGATGTCGGCATCCTGAAGGGCGACGTTGCCTACGCGGATATCGTCGCCACGCAGAGCAGCCAGTTCTGGAAACCCTGAGAGAACGAGACAGCACCATGGCCATCAACAAGCTTCACGACGAATTCAAGGCCGTCGACATGTCCACCGGCTGGGAAGTGCCGGCGGGCTATCCGTCAGGCATCCAGCAGAAGATCCTGTCGGGCGGGCTCGACGAAGAAGGCCGCAAGGGCAGCCGCACACGCCTTCTGCGCTTCCAGCCCGGCGTCTACACGACGAAGCCCTTCGTGCATGAATATTGGGAAGAGGTTTTCCTCGTTGCAGGCGACCTGACGGTCGGCAACGACGAGCAGGGCAAGGGCGGAGAATCCTTCCAGCCCTTTACCTATGCCTGCCGCCCGCCCGGCGCGTTCCACGGTCCGTTCCGCTCGGACGAAGGTTGCCTCCTGCTCGAAATCCACTATTTCGATCCGGCCTGATCGCAGACGCAAACACGGGAGTTGATCATGGGCCAGACACTCGAAGATCTTGCAGGTGCGCTTGCAAGCGGCGCGACCACGAGCAGCGAGCTCGTCGAGGAATGTCTCGCCCGGATCGATGACGCGACGGGGGAAGGTGCCACCACCTTCCTCGTTGTCGCTCGTGACAACGCCACCGAAGCTGCACGCGCCATGGACGCGTTGCGCAAGGCGGGCGCCGCTCCGTCGCGCTATGCCGGCATTCCCGTTTCCATCAAGGACCTCTTCGACATCGAGGGCGATGTCACGCGCGCGGGCTCCCGCGTACTCGAAGCGGCCGAACCCGCCCAACACGACGCAGCAGCGGTCACGCGATTGAAGCAGGCGGGATTCGTCGTCATGGGCCGAACGAACATGACCGAGTTCGCCTTCTCGGGCGTCGGAATTAATCCTCATTACGGAACGCCGAAAAACGCATGGCAGCGCGAACGTGGCCGCGTTCCCGGCGGCTCGTCTTCGGGCGCCGCCATCGCGCTGACCGACGGCATGGCGCATGTCTCGCTGGGTACGGACACTGGCGGATCCTGCCGCATCCCGGCAGCCTTCAACGGCCTCGTCGGATACAAGCCGACAGCTCGGCGCGTTCCGCTGCAGGGTGCGTTCTCGCTCTCGACGACGCTCGATTCCATCGGGCCTATCGGGCGCTCCGTAGCGTGCTGCGCCGCCGTCGATGCCCTCCTCGCCGGAATGGGTGAAACAAATCTCACTGCACGCGATCCGCGCGGCCTGCGCATCGCCGTGCCCAAGGCCTATGTGCTCGAAGATCTCGACGCGGATGTCGCGCGGAATTTTCAGGCTGCGCTTTCGCGTCTGTCGGCTGCCGGTGCGCTGATTGACGAGGTGCCCTTCCCGGAGATCGACGCGATCCCGAAGGCCAACGCCCGCGGCGGTTTCGCTGCGCCCGAAAGCCTGAGCACGCATCGCAAACTGATCAGCGCGCATGCCGACCTCTACGACTCGCGCGTACTCGTGCGCATCGAGCGCGGACACGAGCAGAGTGCTTCGGATTATGTGGATTTGATGCGCAAGCGGCTGTCGTTGATCGCGCAATTCACAGCGCACATGAGCGCGTATGACGTGCTCGCATATCCGACGGTGCCGATTATCCCGCCGTTGATTTCAGCCTTCGATGCGGATGCGGATTTTGCGCGACTGAACATGCTGATCCTGCGCAACCCGGCTGTCATCAACATGCTCGACGGGTGTTCGATCTCGGTCCCCATGTCGCGCGCGCCGGACGCGCCGACGGGCCTCATGCTTTCGGCGCCCGCAGGCCGCGATCGCGATCTGCTCGCGATCGCCGGTGGAGTTGAGCGCTGCCTTGCGTGAAGGCAGACGCTCTGGCAAATCAGGCGTCGGCCAGATCGAATGTTTCCTGAAGCTCGGTGAGCTTCATCTTCAGCGGCGCCCACTTGCGGCCCACGCTGTGGTCGGGATGCACGCGCGCCAGTTGCCAGGTGCGGTCGTGGCGGTCGCGCGGAATGGGCCGCACTTCAATTCGCTCCAGCGTCTCATAGCCAGGTGCGCTCCTGAGCGTCTCCAGGCAGACACGTTCGAGCTCAGTGCGATCCAGGATCTTCTTCTTCATAATTTGCCTCCGGCCCCAACCCCGATTGATCAGGTGACGATTAGCGCAGACACACGTCCGCTGATGCGCGCGCACAGCGCTCGCACTTGGCGATCGACGATGTCATGAGGCCTCACATCACAAGACGAACTCGCATCTCGTCTGCCCACACAACTCCTGGGCGTACGCTTTGGTTCCTATCTGCGTTTGGTGTGGCTATGAAGCCGCAGCGTCCGCCAACGAATCACCAGGCGATTGGATGCGTCTCAGCGCTTCGTTCCCCCATTCGGAGACCGGCACTTCGGAAATCGGGTCAAATAAAAAGGGCCCCTCGGAAGGGACCCTCGTGAACCAGGCGACGGGTGCGGCGGTGAAGTCGCGATCGTCCCGATTGTATCAGATCAGCCCGCGACGCTGAGATTGCCCGCGGAAGACTTGCCGGTCCGACGGTCGGAAACGACCTCGAAGTTGACCTTCTGGCCTTCGTTCAGGCCACGCAGGCCAGCTTGTTCTACGGCGCTGACATGGACGAAAATATCCTTGCCACCATCATCAGGCTGGATGAATCCGTAGCCCTTCGTTGCGTCGAACCATTTCACAGTTCCCGTAGCCATGGGAGACGTCCTTCTAGATAAGCGCAGTCATCGGTCCGCAGCGCGAACCGCTCGATATCGATGTTGTATTGGTAGAGTGGTCAGCATGCACCCGTGAAGATGCGAGGCCAATTCCCGGCCAAAATCGATGGCCAGAACTTAGGGAAATGGCGCTGGAGGCACAAGAGCCGGGCACATTTATTTTTGACGAGCTCCGGCTATGCTGGAAGCGCCTGTATCTGGGCTGGTTATGCCTCAGGTCTCATTCGTTATTGAAGTCTTCGTCGTCGTTCGACGCCAACGCTGCATAGGCGCAGCAGACGGACGCCTCGGGATCCCACGCTCGAACAGCGCCGACCATCCAGAGGGCGCCCTCGAGATCGTTGCAAGGGTGACGCACACCCGTTCCCTGAACCCACCAAATCAGCACGACACGCGCTCCATCATTCGACAGACATAGACGTAGCGGCACAGCCTTAAGAATGTGTCTCCAAAGCGAGGAAGCGCGCGCCATTTCGGAAGGATGGGAAGTAAATGGGGCGAAAAGAGCGTCGGAGCGCCCAAGGTTGCCGCGCTCGCCCCGAAGCCGTAGATTGCGCCCATCCCGGCGACATCGAAGCGGCGGGATCGTCGCGGCTCAACTTGCGACGAAAAGAGTGCATCTGGAGGTTACGACATGGCGGGTTTGAGGAGTTTGCTGCGCGCATTTTCGGCTGCGCTCATCATGAGTCTGGCGGCTGGCGCGACCGCGCAAGCCGAGGACGGCGCTGCTTTTTACAAGGGCAAGACGGTCCGGTTCATCGTCGGCTTGGGCGTTGGCGGCGGATTCGATGCCTATGCGCGAATGATCGCGCCGTATCTCTCCAAGGAACTCGACGCGACCGTCATCGTGGAAAATCTTCCCGGCGCCGGCGGCCTTCTCGCGCTCAATCAGGTCTATGCGGCGCAGCCCGACGGCTTGCGCGTCCTCATCGTCAACGGCACCCCCGCCGCGCTCGGGCAATTGCTGGAACAGGACAACCTTCGCTACGACCTGACCAAGGTCGATCATCTGGGCGTTATCAGCGCCTATCCTTGGATCTGGCTCGCGGGACTGAAGACCAGCGTCAAGACCGTCGGCGATGCAATGAAGCCCGGCGAGAAGATTCGCTGGGGCGGCACAGGGCCGAGCGACGGTCCGGCCGACGGCGCGGCGGTCACATGCGAAGTGCTCAAACTCGATTGCCAGATCGTGCTCGGCTACAAAAGCAGCGGCGACATCGCCATTGCCATGGAGCGCGGCGAGATGGACTCGCTCTATCTTTCGGACAGCTCCGCCGCCAATTACGTGAAGAACGGACAGGCGCGCGGCGTCGCATCCATGGGCCGCACGCGCTCCGCCCTTCTGCCCGACGTGCCCACCGTCTTCGAGCAGGTGAAGCTGACGCCGGATCAGGAATGGTGGCTGGACTTCCGCGCAAACCTGAACGACCTCGGCCGCATCCTCATCACCACGCCCGGCGTGCCGGCCGACCGGCTGGCCTTCCTGCGCGGCGCGGTGAAGCGCGCGCTCACCAACCCCGATCTGATCGCCGAAGGCGAAAAGACCCAACGCTTCGTTGATTATCAGGCGCCCGAGAAAGCGCTTGAGACTACGAAGAAAGTGCTGAGCATCATCTCGCCCGAACAAAAGACGCGTCTGCGCCAGGTTATCTTCAAGAACAACTGATCGACATCAGGGCGCCGGTCCAGCACCGGCGCCGTGGTGCCCGAATGCGTCGCGATGATGCGTATGGAGAAAGACCGCGATCTCCTCGCGCTCGATCTTCCCCGTCGTCGCTGCCGCCTCGAAAAGCGATCTCTGCACGTCGCGCGGCAGGTCGGCCCAACGTGCGATCACGGCAGCGCCGAGACAACGCAGGATTCCATCTTCCTCGCTGGGCTGGATCGGCCCCGGCTTGTCGCCGGCGAGCCCCCAGCTTGCCAGAACGCGGGTCAGCACATTGTCGCTTTTCTCAGCCATGTCGATTTTCCGTGTGAGCGTTTTGCTCGACAACGCAAGTGTCCCCGGAAAGCTCCGGACGCTGAGCGGACCCATGGGTAACCCTTGCCGTCTGCCACGTGCGGGATCATCTTGGTCCTGCGGATTTCGCGAGGATAATGGATGATCGGCCTGGCGGACATCGAGGCGGCCCGCGCCCGGATCGGAGACCAGATCCTCGTGACGCCGTGCCTGGAGGCGCGCGTGCTTTCGCAGATCACTGGCGCGCAGGTGTTCGTGAAATTCGAGAACCTGCAATTCACAGCCTCGTTCAAGGAACGCGGCGCGCTGAACAAGCTCGCCACCCTCGGCGAGGCCGAGCGCAAGCGCGGCGTCGCCGCCATGTCCGCCGGCAACCATGCGCAGGGCGTAGCATTTCATTCGCGTCGGCTCGGCATTCCCGCGCTCATCGTCATGCCACGAGCCACAGCCCTCACCAAGATCGAGAACACGCGCGCGCATGGCGCGGAGGTGCTGCTCGTCGGCGACACGCTTGCGGAGGCGCAGGCCGAGGCGATGGCGCTGGCGAATGCACGCGGGATGACCTTCATCCATCCCTACGACGATTTCCTCGTGATCGCGGGTCAGGGCACCGTCGCGCTGGAAATGCTCGCGGCCCAGCCCGATCTCCAGACCGTCATTGTACCTATCGGAGGCGGTGGCTTGATGGCTGGCGTGGCGACCGCGCTGCGTGCACTGGCGCCCGGCATCGAGATCATTGGCGTGCAGGTCGCCTCGCATCCAGCCATGCGCGAGGCGCTGACCGGCGAGCATCTGAGCGGCAGCGGACCGACCATCGCGGACGGCATCGCCGTCAAGTACCCGGGCGAACTCACGCGCGCGATCATCGCCGAAAATGTCGACGAGATCCTTCTGGTGCCCGAATGGGCCATCGAAAAAGCCGTGGCGCTCTTCCTGAATGTCGAGAAGACCGTGGCTGAAGGCGCGGGTGCCGCTGCTCTGGCTTGCCTGCTCGCCCATCCCGAGCGCTTCGAAAACCGACGCGTCGGCCTCATCCTGTCGGGCGGCAATATCGACGCGCGGCTTCTGGCCTCCGTCCTGATGCGCGAACTCGTGCGCGAGAAGCGGATCGTGACGGCTCGCATCCCCCTCGCCGACCGCCCCGGACTTCTGGCAAAGGTGACTGGCGCCATTGCAGATGCCGGCGCCAACATCATCGAGGTGCAGCACCAGCGAACATGGCTGGCGCTGGCCGCCAACGAAGCCACCGTCGACATCGTTTTCGAGGCGCGCGATGCCGCCCATGCGGACGAGGTGCTCGCCATGCTGACGGCGCGCGGGTTTCAGCCGGTGATCGCATCCTGAACCCGACAAGCAGGCCCAATGCCTACCTTGCGGGCATTTGGCCAAGCGGCTAGCCTCAGCTGCATCAAGAGGCCTCAAGGCCCTGACTGCCTTCTGGGGAGAGAAACAATGCCGCCTGCACTGCGCCACCGCTGGGCCATTCGTGCCTTCACTGCTCTTTGCCTCGCCGTCGCGGCAGCGCCGAGCGCGCGCGCCGAGACCCCGGCCGAATTCTACAGGGGCAAGACGGTGCGCCTTGTGAACGGCGGTGCGGCGGGCAGCGGCTACGACCTCTACTCGCGCATGCTCGCCCCCTGGCTTGCGAAGGAGATGGGCGCAAATGTCATCGTGGAATCGCGGCCCGGCGCGGGCATGCTGACGGCTATGAACCATGTCTGGACCGCCCCACCCGATGGCCTGACGCTCATGCTTGCGCCCGGCGAAGGTGCGGTGCTTGCCAAGCTCACCGATGAGCCCGGCGTGCGGTTCGACCTGACGAAATTCCCCATCCTGGCGCGGGTGAACACCGCGCCGCGGGTCCTCATCGTCAATCCTAAAGGGCCCTACAGGACGATGGCGGACTTCGCCGCCTCGAAGAAGCAGATCTTCATCGGCGCCAACGGCAAGACGGACGGGGCTTCGGACACGTCCGCCGTGCTCTGTCATGCGCTGAAACTCAACTGCAAGATCATGATCGGCTATCCCTCGTCGAAGGAGTTCGCAATGGCGGCGATGCGCGGCGAAGTGGACGGCACGGTGCTCGTCGACGATTCCGCATCGCGCTATTCGGAAGGCGAGCAATTGCGGCCCATCGGCGTAACCTCGCGCGAGCATTCGAGCCTCATGCCCGATGTCCCCACCGTGTTCGAAGTTTTGAAGATCGACACTGAAGCCGCGTGGTGGCTCGATTTCCGCGAAGACGTCCGCAAGATCGGACGCCTCCTCATCGTGCCTCCGGGCACGGACCCCGAGCGTATTGCCTTTCTGCGCAGCGTCTCGCGCAAGGTCCTCAACGATCCCGAAGCCGTCGCGGAATTCGCAGCGCGCTTTCAGCCCGTCCTCTACGGAGAGCCCGAGGAAGTCGGGGCCCTTGTGAAGCGCGTTCTCGACGGATCGCTCGGCGCCGAGCGTATCAAGGAAATCAAATACGTGATCACCGAGCAATATTACTGAGGCGGGTCCTCGTCGGAGGCCTTCAGCACGAGGACCGTTTGTCCCGGCAGGAACCAGCCGTCCTTGCGCTCCACGGGTGCCGTGCCGGCGCCGCCGTACTCGGGATGCTCACTCGACCACAACAGCTTCCAGCGGCGACGCGCGGGCGGCGCCACCAGCGGATCGGGAATGCTGCGTCGGATGAGGTCGCGGCCAAAATTTGCCAGCAGCAGCCGATCGTCGCCGTTCGGTCCGAAGAACCGCAACAGAAATGCCTCGTCCCCGATGACCGAGCCGTCGAGCCCCTCACGGCTGCGCCCGCTCAGCACCTCGTCCTCGCGCCGCAGTCGCAGCAGATCGCGATGCAGGGCAACCGTTCCTGCATGGCGCTTCACCTCGGCCCAGTCGAGTTTGCAAGCTTCGAACGTTTCGATGCCGTGCGGCGGCGGCACGCGGCCGTGCATTTCCGCGGTCGCTAGGCTTTCGAACTGGTCTAGAAACAGTTCGCGTCCGGACGCGACCATCTTGGCCAAGTCGCCTGAGTGATCGGCGAAATAATAGAAGGGCGCGGACGAGTTGAACTCCTGCCCCTGAAACAGCATCGGCGTACCCGGCATCATCAGCAGAAGCGCCGTCATGGCCCGTGCCCTGCCGGGTGACGTCAGCTGGTGCAGCCGCCGCCCGGTCGCTGAATTGGCGACCTGATCGTGATTTTCCGTGAACACGACGAACGCATGCGGCGGCCGATCCAGTGCCGGGTGCCCGCGCCGTGCCGACTGATGAAAATAGACCTGTCCCTGAAACAGGAAGCCATGCTTGGCGGCCGAAATAAATTCCTGTGGGCTGCCGAGGTGGTCCTCGTAATAGGCCCCGTTCCGTCCCGTCAGGGCAACGACAGCACTGTGGTGGAAGTCGTCGTTCCACAAAGCGTCCACTCCGTAGCCGCCTTCGCTCGGCGGTCGCATGAGCCGCGAATCCTCCGGCTCGTTCTCGCCCAGGATGAGGATTTTGCGTGGAGCCGCCGCAGCCCGGCACACCCGTGTCAGCTCGGCAATCACATGCTCGTCCGACGAATCGAAAATGCTCTGGGTCGCGTCCAGTCGCAGCCCGTCGAAGTGAAACTCCTCGATCCAATAGCGCGCATTCTCGACGACGAGATCGCGCACAGGTGCGCCCTTCGGGTCGTCGAAGTTCAGCGAAGCCCCCCATTCGTTTTCATAGCGGTCGGTGAAATAGCGCTCGGAATATTTCGCCAGGTAATTTCCGTCGGGGCCAAAGTGATTGTAGACGACATCGAGAATGACGCCGATGCCATGGCCATGGGCTGCATCGACGAAGGCGCGCAGATCGTCGGGCGTCCCGTAGAGATCCACGGGTGCAAACAAAGCAACCCCGTCATAGCCCCAGCCGAAGCGCCCCGGAAAAGCCGCGACGGGCATCATCTCGATAAGCGTGATTCCAATCTTCCTGAGATGGTCGAGTTTTCCGATGGCTGCGCGCCACGTGCCTTCGGGCGTGAATGTGCCGACGTGCATTTCATAGACGACCTGTCCCTCGATCTCGCAGCCCTTCCAGTCGGCGTCGGCCCAGGCGAAACGTGCGGGGGCTACGATCTGCGAGGGACCATGGGTCCCGCGCGGCTGCGCGCGCGACGCTGGGTCGGGATAAGGCCCCTCCCCGTCCAACCGGTAGCGATAGAGCGCCCCGGCAGGCAGGCCCGGCACGTGAAATGCGAAATAACCGTTGCCCTCGGCGATCATCTCGCGTTCGGGTTCTCCCTCGATGCACAGATGCACGTCGTTGCACTGGTCAGCGAAAACGCGGAAAGCCACCCCGTCCTGCACCCATTCGGGACCCACGGAGTACCGTCTCTCGACCATGCTGCTATCCGCCTTCCGCTGTCCTGCCGTCATCATGATGCCGTGTCTCCAGGCTCGTGAGCGAAATGGCGCGGGGCCGTATCCGGTTGCGTGGGAGGCTGAAGATCGATGAACCGTCTCTGATCCGCCACGGCCCACCGCGTTGAGTCGATGGCGAGCATCAGCGCGCTCATCGTGTGCGTATTGGTCAGTCCGCGCGTCGTGAACCGGATGCACAGACGGACGAGATCGTCCACTTCGACCGCGAGCCGCTCCAGTTCCTCATGGCTCTTGGCTGCGCGTGCACTTGTGAGCAGCGCCCCGAGGCTTTCAAGCACGTCATCCACGGCCTCCCGCTTCTTGCGTGCGAAAAACTGGCCTATCCAGGCGAAAGCCGAGGTGACGCCGCCGCCAGCAAACAGCGCCAGCCACAACCAGTCCCCATAGCGATCCATGAACGTCTGCTGTTCACGGTTGAAATAATCCAGAGCGCCCGGATGATTGGGAAGGATCGCGCTCATCGCGGTGTCGGTCTCCGGTGCCTTCATCAGATTGACTGTCGCGGTGGCGCGGCTGATCTGCGACCGCATGCGGAAGAGGTTGGCCGTAAGTTCGGACACCGGACGGCGATCCAGCTTGGAGTCGGCCATCAGGCGATAGGAAATACCGATGGTCGCAACGGCCTCCGCCGGCTGCTTCGGCCGGCCGCCGAAAGCACCGGCCGGAATGCTCATCTGGGTGAAAGCAGGATAGCGCAGGCTCAGCGCCTCCGCCTCGTCGATCGGGATCACCACGATCTCTTCTGCTGCGGCCTTGGTGAATGCACGCATCAAGACACCGGCTTCCGAACTCACCGTCGCGCGGACGAAAGCCACGGCGTCGATCTGCTTTTTGGCAAGAGCGGCTGGGATGGCATCCTGCGTGATCGGCACAAGCACGACGTCGGGGCTCAGCTCGTAGCGTGCGAGAACGCGTTCGATAAAGGCCCTGTCGTCCTGGCTGGTGTCGACGAGGCCGAGCTTGTGGCCGGAAAGATGCTCCATGTCTGGGATTTTTCGCGACTTCGGCGCAGCGATGACGAGCGCCTCCTCCCGCAGAATTGCGATCGTCAGGCCGTTGCTGGGAAGTTCGACATCGGGGCGCACCACAGCGACCTGGACTTTGCCATTCTGCAAGGCCTCTGCGCTCTGGCGAAGGTCATCGTAAAATCCGCTGCTGAGCCGGATGCTGCTCTTGGTCTCGCGCAGCACGTCCGACAACGCGCCCATGAGCTTGGACTCGACGCTGCCGCGCGGCGCGACGGCGATTTTCAGCTCGGTGGGTGCCGAGAAATACCAATAGATCCCTGCGACTGCGACGCAGGCAAGCATGAACGCGAATGCGCTGATCGCATATAGGATCTCCCGGCGGGGCAGCTTCATCCGGAACTTTCCCGCATCGTTTCCATGGTCATCGGTTGAATGCCCCGACCTGCGCTTTGGTTGCGGCGTCGTCGCGGACACAGCGCCGCAGCGAAGCGTCTGGGGGGAACTTCGGATGACAGCGCGGCGTTTTGTTTTCGAGCAGGGCCGGAGCCCGTCGCTCCGTGCAGTCACGCTCGGAGGATGGAGGTTGTTATGGCAATGATCGACAGAGACGACACCCGGTTCCAGGATTGGATCAACCTGGCAATCGGCGCGGTTCTTGCGATTTCGCCTTGGGTCTTCGGCTTCACCGAACAAACCACAGCGACGCAGGTTGCGGTGGGGTCAGGCATTCTCGTTGCGCTGGTGGCAGTGGCCGCTCTCGTCCGTTTCGCGGAATGGGAAGAGTGGCTGAACATGCTTCTTGGAATTGCCATCGCGATCTCGCCCTTCATCTTCGGATTCACCGGCGAGGCCATGGCCACCCAGACGATGTTCATCGGCGGAATTCTGGTAGTGCTGATGGCAGGCTGGGAGGTTTGGTCGCTTCACCACGCTCCCGAAACCATTCGCTGAAGCGCAACGTATGTCGGGCCGCCCCAGACCGCGTCGGCTCGACATATTCTTGAGTAACACATTGGTTCGGCGGGAAACCCTTGTTGCACTCTCTTCGTTCCCAGGCATCTAGCCTGGGAGCACGCAGCCGTGACGCATACATCCCTCATGCCTGAACAGGCCACGCTCGACTGCCTGATTATTGGCGGAGGTCCTGCCGGCCTGACCGCCGCCATCTATCTCGCACGCTTCTTGCGCAGGATTCGCGTCATCGATGGCGGCGACAGCCGTGCGGCCTGGATTCCAAAGTCGCACAATCACCCTGGATTCCCGGAGGGAATTGGAGGACGCGACCTGCTGGCACGTCTGCGGGAACAGGCGCTGCGTTACGATGTCGACATTCAGACGGGGGAAGTCGAAACGCTGGAACGTTCCAGCAACGGCGAGTTTCGCGCAACTATGGACGGAACGGAGCATCGCGCTCGCTTTCTCCTGCTGGCCACAGGTGTGACCGACGTCGAACCGCCACTCGCAGGCGTCCGGGATGCAATGCGCGGCGGCCTGCTGCGCCAGTGCCCAATCTGCGACGGGTATGAGGCTCGTGGTAAATCCATCGCGGTCATCGGTGGCGGGCGGGCTGGCGCGGGAGAGGCACTCTTCCTACGTGGCTACTCGGAGGACGTAACTATTGTTTCGGCAGGCCTGCCGCTCGACATGGACGAAAAGATGCGCGAACGGGTAATGCAGTCGGGCATCAATCTTATCCACCCTGCCCTCGTCTCTTTCGAGCGCGAAGGCGATGGAGCGCGTCTCTTCTTTTCAGATGGGAGCGCACACACCTGCGACATTCTCTATTCCGCGTTGGGCATCGTACCGCGTGCTGACATAGCAGAGGCGCTGGGCATAGGCGTGTCCGAAGACAAGCGCATCCTCACGGACGCTCACCAGCGGACATCTCTCGACACATGTTACGCTGCTGGCGACGTGGTGACTGGCCTCAACCAGATCGGCGTGGCCATGGCGCAGGGCGAGATCGCCGCCGTGGACATTCACAATCGCCTGCGCGCGCAGCAGGGACTCGCGCTCGACGCTGCACAGGCCCAAAAATAGGCAAGCTCGACCGGAACCGCGACGCCCCGCATCTGTTGCCCATCACGGAAACGCGAGGACAGGACTTGAGTGGATACGGCCGATACGCAGGTGAAATTCACGGATTGACCCGGCGCTTCTTCGTGGCAGGAGCCGGAATACTCGCAACCCGGCACGCGTTGGCGCAATCCGACACGCCACCGATCCGCGAGCGCTCCTTCGACTATCAGGATGTCATCGACAGGGCGCGCGGCCTGGCGGAAGCGCCATATGACGACCGCCCGGACGTGCAACCGCCCGAACTCGCAGCGCTCGACTACGATGACTATCGAAAAATTCGCTTCCGCGAGGACGCGCGGCTGCCGCTGGGCGGTGGCGCGTTCAGGCTGGACCTGTTTCATCGTGGCAACCTGTTCAAGCGGCGCGTCGGCGTGAGCGTGCTGCGCAACGGCAAACCCATGCCGGTGCCCTATCTGCATTCGGAGTTCGATTTCGGCGGGCTCGATCTCGGCGATTTCCCGGAAACGTTGGGCTTCGCAGGTTTCCGCATGCGCACGCCGTTGAATCGCCCCGATGTCTTCGACGAACTGATCGTCTTTCTTGGTGCGAGCTATTTCCGCTTCCTGGGCCGCGAGCAGCGCTACGGACTTTCCGCCCGCGCCTTCGCCATCAACGCGGGAGTGGAGAACGAGCGCGAGGAATTCCCGTTCTTTCGTGAGTTCTGGATCGAGGAAGCCCCGCCCGGCCAGCAGCACATCACGATCTTCGGTCTTCTCGACAGCCCCTCTCTCGCAGGGGGCTTTCGCTTCGTCGTCCACCCGGGCGAACAGACTTCTGTGGATGTTACCGCGACGGTCATCCCGCGCACGGTCGTAAATGGTGCAGGCGTCGCGCCGCTGACTTCCATGTATTACACTGGCGCGAGCGGGGCGCGCGAGATTGATCTGTACAGGGCGGAGGTGCACGATTCAGATGGCCTGCTGACGCAGCGCGACGGCACCTGGTCCTGGCGCCCGCTGCAAAATCCGCTTCGTAACGAGATGACGTCCCTTCCAGCAGGAACGCCGCAAGGTTTCGGCCTTCTACAGCGCAATCGCGAGTTCGACTCCTATCAGGATCTGGAAGCAGCCTACGAACTGCGGCCGAGCTATTTTGTGCAGCCGCAGGGCGATTGGGGCGCAGGGGCGATCGACCTAGCCGAACTCACCACGCGCAGCGAGACCAACGACAACATCGTCGCGTCCTTCAAGCCCGCGAGGCCGCTTCAGCCCCTGCAAGCAGCGACGTGGCAGTATCGAATCACGGCCATGACCGACGGCGACAATCTCCACCCGCTCGCGAAGGCGGAAAGGACGATGATCGGCGACGACCCGGAGCCGCGAGAACTCGTGCAGCCGGGTTCGCGCGTGTTCGTCATCGATTTCTCCGGCGACGATCTCGCCTTCTACAGGTCAGCGCTCGATCAGATGGAACTCACCGTCACGGCGAGCCTCGGGAAGGTCACAGTCGATCCGCTCGAATGGAATCCACACGTGCCCGGAATTCGCGCGCGCATCATTGCCTTCGTGGAGCCCGGCCAGACAACGGAGATTGGCGCAACTCTGATGCGCAAGGGTCGCCCGGCCAGTGAGACCTGGCTGCATCGCTGGTCACGCCTGCCCATCTAGGGCCGGAACCCGGCCACGGTCTAGGCGTTCGTCAGAGACACAATTTCACACTGGAGCAACATCATGAATGGCATCATCTATCTCGTAGGCCTCGTCGTCGTCGTGCTAGCGGTCCTGAGCTTCTTCGGGCTGCGCTGACGGCGCCGCACTGGCGCCCGCGCCCGTGGCCCGTTAGTTAGGTCGCGCGCAACATTCTGGTTGCGCCGACGGGGCTGCGGATGACGAACTGGCGCAAGGCGGGCGATACAGGATTGACCCCGCCAGCCAAGGCCGGGGAGCACGCAACACGGAAAGCGCGGCTGACGCGGGCGCTTTTCCTTCTTCTGGGCGGCATTATCGCCTCCGCCCAGCTGGGCAAGGCTATCGTCGCCATGCCCCTCCTTCAGGCGGAGATGTCGCTCGGCATCACCGTCGTTTCCCTCATTATCGCGACCTTCGCCACGCTTGGCGCGACGCTCGGCATGGGCACCGGACTTGCGGCCCGGCGAATCGGTGCGCGGCGCTCGCTGGTGGGCGGCATGGTCGTGATGGCGGCGGGCTGCCTGATCGGCGCGCTCGCGGAGGGTCCGACGCTGCTCATGGCGTCCCGCGTCATCGAGGGCGTCGGCTTTCTCGGTGTGGTCGTCGTAATTCCAGACCTGCTGAATTCGGTTCTCACAGGCAAAGACCGCCAGCTGTTCTTCGGCATGTGGGGCTCCTTCATGCCAACCGGCACGGCGCTGATGCTGCTGCTCGGCCCTGTACTCCCAATGTTCGGCTGGCGCGCGTTGTGGGTTACGCAGGCCGTTCTCGCCCTTGCCTATGGCGGCGCGGCGCTCGCACTTCTGCCGAAAGACGCGCGCGGCAAAAGCGATCACGCAACGGGCGTCTTCGCGACTGCCCGCATCGTGCTCGGCGACCGAGCCAGCGTTCTCCTTGCGCTGGTCTTCGGCATGTATGCCTTTCAATATTTCATTCTCGCAGGCTTCCTGCCGGTGATCCTCGTGGGCCAGCTCGGCCTGCCTATTGCGACCGCGAGCCTCTTCACGGCCGCGACCGTCGCGGCCAATGCAGTTGGAAATATCTGCGCCGGCATTCTATCGCGCGCCGGCGCCCCGCTCTGGCTGAACATGGCTGCTGCCTTCGGCGCCTATGCGCTGACCTCTCCGTTCATCTACTCGGCCGACTTTCCGGCGGGCTGGGTAGCCGTCATGGCAGGCCTCGCACTCGGGTTGGCGGGCCTCGCGCCCGGTTCCGTCTTCGCCGCCGTACCGCGCGTCGTACGCCCCGAACTCGTGACGCCGACCATCGGCCTCATCCAGCAGACCAGCAACATTGGCCAGTTCGCGGGGCCGGTCGCAGCCGGATTCTTCGTCCAGCATTTCGGATGGGGCGCCGCCCCCTTCCTGCTCATCCCGGCGGCAGCATGCGGCCTTCTCGCAGCCCTCAGCCTGAGGACGTTACTCTCGCGCTAGGCGCGATATGGACAAGCCGCAGGCGCGCCGTTACGACTCGGCAAGATAAGCAATGTCACCCGTGAGAGGTGAGGGAGCCGGCAACGGCTCCCGACATGCAAAGGGAGGTCTACGTGCCACAGATCCGCACTCGCGTCCGCGCAACCATCGCGGCGTTCGCCGCCGCCTTGTTGCTGACCTTGCCCTCGCTGTCGCAAGCGCAGGAAAAGGCGCACCCTTGGTTGGACGCCGATCTGCTCGCTGCCGCGAAGTCGGAGGGCACGGTCGTTGTCTATTCCACAACAAACGAGCAGGAAGGCCTGCCGCTGTGGAAAATCTTCGAGGACGCGACGGGCATCAAGGTTCTCTACGTCCGCGCGTCCGATGCGCAGATTCTCAGCCGCGTGATCATCGAAGCCCGCGCCAACCAGCGTTCCTGGGATCTGTCGCAGACCGCCAACATTCAAAAGTTTCCTCAGGATTTTCTGCTCGACTGGGAGCCGCCGGAAGCACGCAACCTGATGCCCGGCGCACGCGACCCCAACCGCAAGTGGTATGGCGCCTACGCCAACTACAACACGCCCGCCTACAACACGACCGCGGTCAAGCGGGAGGACCTGCCCGCGAAGCTCGAGGATTTCGTGAAGCATCCGGAATTCGCAGGCCGGATCGCCATCGACAACACCGATACGCCCTGGCTCGCGGCCGTTTTCGAGTATTACGGCGAAGCGCGCGCCCGTGAAATCCTCGGCGAAATCGTCACCAAGCTGAAGCCCGTCGTTCTGGACGGTCATCTCGCGATCGCACGCGCCGTTGGCAGTGGCGAATATTTGATCGCGCTGAACAATTACCTGAACCTCACCCTGAACGTGAAGCTCGCTCAGTCGCCGACCGACTATTGGGTGGTCGACCCCGTCACGCTGTTCTTCGGCCAGTCCGCCATCGCCGCCAAGGCGCCTCACCCCAACGCAGCCAAGCTCGCGCAGAATTTCATGATCAGCCGCGAGGCGCAGCAGTTCCTCACCAGATTCGGACGCCTGCCGACGCGCCCGGATGTCGACACCAATCCTGCGGGCGTGCTCGAACCTGTGCTGCGCGCCAAGGTCATCACGAAGCTGCTCGATGCAGACGGCGAGCGCAAATGGGGCAAGATCTTCAACGAGATCTTCCGCCCGCGCTGAAGCTAATCAGGAGGCGGGCGCGCCATAGACGATGTCCGCGCGCGCCTCGAAGGCTTCGGCGAACTTGCGGAACGCGGTGTCGAACATCGCTCCCATCAGGAGGCCCAGCGTCCGGCTACGGAATTCATAGGTGATCGCAAAGTCAACTTCGGACGATCCCTCGCCAACGTCCCGAAAGGTCCAGCGGTTTTCGAGGTGGCTGAACGGGCCGTCGACATATTCGACCAGGATCTTCATGCGGGGACGATCGAGCGTCACCCGGCTGGTAAACGTCTCGCGGATCGCCTTGTAGCCGACCTGCATCTCCGCGACGACGATCTGCACGCCCTCCCCGCTCTCGACCCGCCTGCGCACGCGCAAGGCCTGACAGAGGGGCAGGAACTCCGGATAGGATTCCACGTCCGCGACAAGGTCGAACATCTTGGAGGCCGCATGGCGGACGCGGCGTGTCGTATTGAAGGAAGGCATCGATCATCCCGGTCAGGTCCGGCGTTCTCATAGCATAGCAGGACAGCGACGATAGCCCCGGCTGCGGGACTGCAGGCCAGCTAGGACTCCGGCTTCCCGTCGGCGACGTCCCGGCCCATGCCGCCGAGCGTCGGCACGCGAGCCAGGAATTCCTCACGCTCATGCTTGGTGCGGAGGATGAAGATGGTGCGGTTGCGCCGCTCGCGGGCAATGAGGGCGGCAATGCGCGGAGCAACAACCGTGGGGAAGCTCCAGATGAAGCGCAGCAGGCTCGCATCGAAGCGTCGCGGACAGCCGGTCGCGATCTCCGACGTCTTCTGCTTGCGCGCCGAAAGCATCTGCCGCAGCTTGCGCGTGAAACAGACGGGCATGGGCAGGTCTATCCACACGATCCAGTCCGCCCGCAATGCCCTGATGTCGAGCGTCGAGGGATAGGTGCCCTGGATGACCCATTCGTCCTGACCCGCGAGTTCGGCCACGCGCGCCCGCCACGCCGCTGGATCCGGGCGTTTCCAGCCGGGCTGCCAATATTCGCGGTCGAGCGCGATCAGGGGCAGATTGAGCCGAGTCGACAGCTCCCGGCAAAGGCTTGCCTTGTCCGACCCCGGGCTGCCGATGACCATCACGCGTCGAGGCGGTTCCATCTCGATCCGGCGCGGGTGATACATCCGATTTCCCTTGCTTGGAGAAGGCGAGGCTCCCGATCGAGGCGAGAGCTGACCGTTACCACTGAACAACTTCAGCCTGACGATGCTCTTTCGATGAGATATCCGGTCCGCAAATTACACCGTAGATAGGCCGAAGTGTCATCTGATAATTGCGCAGGCATCGTGTTTGTTTCAATGCCTTCAGCATGATGCCGGCCTATGGTCGCAGCGCGGGCCGTCGCTCGGACGAAGACGTGTTCCCCCGCCGAATGCTTGAATCTGCATCACACGAAGCTTCCTATTGGTGCTTTCATTGAGGCTAAGCGTCGCGCTATCCTGCCACCCTGTGAAAGAGCGGAGGGACGATCCAAGCCGATGAGCACGAAATCCGGTGTTGCCGATCAGCCCCTGCGGCCTGAGGTCGAGATCGTCGCTGGCGCAAACGGCTACCCTCACGCCAGCTCCGTACTGACCGCGCTTGCTCCCACGCTGCTGGGTCTCGTCGTTCCCGCCGCATTTGTTTTCCTCTGGTGGGGTGTGGTCGCCGCAGGCGTGTTTCCGCCCTCCGTACTCCCCTCGCCCCGTGACGGTCGCCGCCGCCATGATCGATTGGGCCTTTGGCAGCCCCTCGAACGGCGGCTATTCGGGTACCCTGCTTTCAGCGATCTGGTCGAGCGGGCAGCGCGTCCTGATGGGCTATTCCATTGCCGTCGTACTCGGCGTTTTGATCGGAGTGCCAACGGGGGCGAGCAGGCTGATGGGCCATCTGATGGACCCGTTCATCAATCTGCTGCGCCCGATTCCGGTCACCGCCTGGGTGCCCTTGTCGCTGGTCTTCTTCGGCTTCGGCTTCAAGGGCGCGGTGTTCCTCGTAGCACTGGGCTCCTTCTTCCCGATCGTGGTCAACACGATCGAGGGTGTGCGCGGGGCCAACCGCAGCCTGCTGAAGGTGGGTCGCATGCTCGGGGCGCGCGGGTGGAGGCTGCTTTGGTTTTTCATCCTGCCGGCCTCCCTGCCCTCTGTCTTCGTGGGCCTTCGCCTGGGCATGGGTATTTCCTGGGTCCTCATCATTGTCGCTGAGATGATGAGCGTAAAGTCCGGCATCGGCTACACGCTGCTCGACGCCTATTCCTTCGGCCGTTTCGATGTCGTCATCGCCGCCATGATCACTCTGGGCATCATGGGCTTCCTGTCGGACCGCATCATTCTCTCGATCGAGTCCATTGTCCTGCGTTGGCATCGTGAGGTCAGCATCCATGCCGAATCCTGATGTCGTGCTCGCCTGCGAAGCTCTCGACCGCACCTTTTACTCGAAGGATGCGGGGCAGAACAAAGTCCTGCAGGACATCAATTTCGAAATGCGAAAGGGCGAATTCGTCGTCCTGATCGGCCCCTCGGGCTGCGGCAAGTCGACCCTCCTGAACATCATCGCAGGCTTCGACAAGCCGAGCGCCGGACGCGCCCTCATCGACGGAGCGCCCATCGTGGGCCCCGGGCCCGACAAGGCGATGGTCTTTCAGGATTACGCGCTTCTGCCCTGGCTGAATGCGCGGGAGAACATCGAAATCGGCCTGCGTATGCAGAACATCCCGGCCAAACAACGCACGGAAACGGCAAAATATTTCCTCAACCTTGTTGGCCTTGCGGAGGCCAGCGAGCGCCCAGTGTACAAACTGTCCGGCGGCATGCAGCAGCGTGTGTCCATCGCGCGGGCACTTGCACTGAAGCCGAAGGTGCTGCTGATGGACGAACCCTTCGGCGCGCTCGACGCGTTCCAGCGCGCGATCATGCACAAGGAACTCATCCGAATCTGGCGCGCGACGCAGGCGACGATCATCTTCGTGACGCACAGCCTGGAGGAAGCAATCTTCCTCGGCGAACGCGTGGTTGCCATGACACCCAAGGCGGTCGGTTTTACGGGGGAACTGCGCATCGACATGGCCCGCCCGCGCGATCCTCTCTCGCCGGAATTCGCGAGCCTGAAACGCGAACTCTATGACATGCTTACGGCGCACATGCCCGCGGATGCCGACATCTTTGCTGAATAAGTCCCCGCCTTTCCCGACAAGCCAGAGGAAGTTCAAATGCAGTTCGGCACGTCCACACGAGGGTTACGTACCCTGCTCACGGCGGCCTGCCTCGCGCTGGGCGCGGCAGGAGCGACGCAGGCCAATGCCCAGTCGCCCAAGTTTCCGGATGTGGGGACGGTCACGATCGGCTGGACGAAGACGACGGCCGGAATGTCGGTCGTTCTCGCCGAGCGTCTGGCGTCGAAATACGGCCTGAAGATCGAATCCGTGAACTTCAACAATGCCGTCGATGTCACGACCGCCATGGTCAACGGACAACTCGACGTCGGCCTTCTGACCTCGGCCCATCTCGTGCGCGCCGTCGAAACCAATCTGGATTTCGTTCAGATCGCCGGCAATTCACGCGGCAATGTCACGATCATCACTTCGACGAAGCTCGGCCTCGCACCGGGCGACTGGAAGGGGCTGAAGGCGGCGAACGACAAGAAGAAGCTGCGAATCGTCTCCTCGCGGGGCTCGATCAACGAGCTTCTGTCTCTCGCCTCCTTCTCGAAGAACGGCCTCGACGCAAGTACCGATTTCGAACTCACCAACATCGCAGCCTTCGCGCAGCACGCACAGGCGCTCAGGTCGGGCGAATTCGACATCGTCTTCTCCACGGAGCCCAACGGCACGCAAATGGTCGCCGAAGGCATAGGCACGATGTTCTCGAAATCCGACATCACCGATGCCGGATCGCTCCACACGATTTACGCCGTCAAACGCGACTGGCTTGAGAAGAACAAGGGCAAGGCCCGCGCCCTTATCGCGACCCTGATCGAGGCCACCCGATGGCTCAATGAAGACGCCGCGCGCACGCAGGTCGAATCGCAAAAGCTGTTCCCGCTGAAGCCCGATGTGCTGCTCGCGTCGCTCACCCTGAACAGATGGGATGTTCGTCTCGCCGTTCCGGAGACGCAGGCCCTGGCGCGTATCGCCGCCGAGCAGAAATACGCGAAGACCGACGTCTCGGCACAGGTGCCCGCGGCCATGGACGATGAATTCCTGCGCGAATTCGGCGCGGACAAATAGCGGCGAATACAGGGTCCGGGCGCCGGAACACGCACGGACCCTGAAGCGTACTTAGTGCCCGGTCTTGGCCTCGCGCGCCGCCTTGAGGCGGGCAAAATCCTCGCCTGCGTGATGGGACGAGCGCGTGAGCGGCGACGCGGACGCGAGCAGAAAGCCTTTGGCACGCGCGACGCTGTCGAAAGAGACGAATTCGTCCGGCGTCACGAAACGGATCACGGGGTGATGCTTGCGCGTCGGCTGCAGATATTGGCCGATCGTCAGGAAATCGACGTCGGCGGAGCGCAGGTCGTCCATCAACTGCAGGACCTCGTGGCGCTCCTCGCCCAGCCCCACCATGATGCCCGACTTGGTGAAGATGGACGGATCAATCTCCTTCACACGCTGCAAGAGGCGGATGGAGTGGAAGTAGCGGGCACCGGGGCGCACCGTCAGATATTTCGATGGCACCGTCTCGAGGTTGTGGTTGAACACATCCGGACGCGCGGCCACGACGACCTCCAGAGCGCCTTCCTTGCGCAGGAAATCGGGGGTCAGGATCTCGATCGTGGTCTTGGGCGAAAGCGCGCGGATGGCGTGGATCACGCGCGCGAAATGCGCCGCGCCACCGTCCGCCAGATCGTCGCGATCGACCGAGGTGATGACGACATGGGAGAGCCCGAGCTTGGCAACAGCCTGCGCGATATGCTCCGGCTCGTGCGGGTCGAGCGCGCCGGGCATGCCTGTCTTGACGTTGCAGAAGGCGCAGGCGCGCGTGCAGGTGTCGCCCATGATCATGAAGGTGGCGTGCTTCTTTTCCCAGCACTCGCCGATGTTGGGGCAGCCGGCCTCTTCACACACGGTGACGAGGCCGTTTTCCTTCACGATCCGATGCGTCTCGGCCCATTTGGGGGATCCGGGCGCCTTGACCCGAATCCAGTCCGGCTTGCGCAGAATGGGCTGGTCCGGGCGATGTGCCTTTTCCGGATGCCGCGGAGTGTCAGCCGTCCCGCCGGTTTTGCGGGGATCGTTGTTCAGCAGGTCCAGAACCAGAGCCATTGACGTCTCGCTTGTTGATCGTGCTGGTTTACGACCATTCACGCCTCGCGCCAACCCATGCCAGCGCGTGCCAGCCAAGCCCTCCGGGCATGAGCTCAGCGCAAGGTGTGTTTTGAAGGTGCTCAGCGAACCGGAGGTCCACCGTCGAGCGGGCCCCGAACGTCCCGGCGTCCACGAAGCGCCCGCCACGCCCAGAGCACCAGGACCGCGCCCAGCGCGGCCGCGATCAGGTGCCCGAAGAAGCCATTGAGGCGCACATCGAATGCCTCCGCCAGCTTGGAGCCGACGAATGAGCCGGCGATGCCGACGAGAATGTTCGTGAAGAGGCCGTGATCGGATTGCGTCACGCGCTCAGCAATCCAGCCGGCAAGCGCGCCGATCAGAAGCAGCGAGAAAAAGCCGACACCCGGCGTCCCCATGACAGACAAAGGCTGATCCATTTCACCGCTCCCGAAACCAATAAAAAACCTAGGGTGGCTGATGCTCAAGCTGGTTTCAAGCCTCTGCGGCTTCCCGAGGGAGGTTAGCCACCAGAACCGCATCGTCGGCCGCCGCGTCGATCCGGCAAACGACACCTGCGGGATCGAAGATCAACTCTACCTCACCGCTGAGCGCCCGCGCTGCGATCGTCTCGATGACGAGACGTCCGAACCCCCGTCGAACCGGCTCTCTGACCATCGGGCCGCCACTCTCCGTCCATGAGAGCAGGAGCCGGGGCCGTTCTGGATCTTCCAGCGACAGCGCCCACTCGACGGCGACCTGTCCATGCTGACACGACAATGCGCCGTATTTGACCGCGTTGGTCGCGAGTTCATGCAAGGCCATGCCGAAGTTCTGTGCCGCAACGGCATTGAGAATCACGTCCGGCCCGCGAGCCGTGATGCGTCCACTGATCTTGTCGTCGAGATGCCCGACCTGTGAGTTCATCAGCTCCAGCATGTCGATGCCGCGCCAGTCGTCCCGCGCCAGGAGATCGTGCGATTGCGCGAGGCCCGCCAGACGTTCCACGAAGGATTCGACGAAATCGATGCTCGAGAGTTCCGGCGCCGCCGAGCGGCGCGCCATGACCTGAATGACAGTCAGTAGGTTCTTCGAGCGGTGCGCGAGCTCGTTCATCAGCGTACGAACGTGCTGTTCGCTCATCTTCCGCTTGGAAATATCTGCGA
Organism: Hyphomicrobiales bacterium; assembly: GCA_028290285.1. GTDB lineage: Bacteria > Pseudomonadota > Alphaproteobacteria > Rhizobiales > Beijerinckiaceae > Terripilifer. The sequence continues at coordinate 1,777 of JAQGKD010000104.1, read as the reverse complement.
CCGCGCCCAGCAGCCCCATGACCGCGCCATTTTCGTCGCGCCATGCCTCGACCCGGAAATTGCACCAGTTCGTTCGTCCGTCGGCAACATAGGGCAGATCGGCCTGCGCCGACTCACCTGTGGCCAGCACCTGCTTCTTCAGTTCCGTGACTGGCTTGACGAGGTCGGGCGGCAGGACATCAGCATCCGCTCCGCCCAAGGCCTCCGAGGCATGGCGACCGAACAGATCTCCGCCGAGCCACGCGTAACGCAGGCTTGTGTCCTGCGCGAACACCGATACGCCGGCTGTCCGCAAAGCGAGAAACAGCAGGTCGAGAGTGCGGCGCAGGGCGGCATCGGCCCGGACAGCCGCGTCCTCGGCCCGATTGCGTTCGGTGACGTCCTGGCAGATCACGCCAAGCCCGATGGTCCCGCCTGCTGCATCCCGCACGGGATAAAAACTCTCGACGAGATCGCGCACGACGCCAGGAGACGCAGGTCTCTCCAGGCGCGACTTCTTATCGCGCACAGGCTCTCCGGTTTTCAGAACGTGACGCAGGCTGGCTTCGTACGTGTCGCGCAAGTCGGGAAGGACATCAAAAACACCACGTCCGATATGGTCGGCGCCCCCGAAACCATGGATGTCGGCGAGGGCCGCGTTGATGCGGACATATTTGAGATTGCTGTCGAGCATTCCCAGCCCAAGTGGCGCGCTGGAATAAAGCGCCTCAAGCTCGCTGAGACGGACGCGCATCTCGTCCTGGCTTCGCCGCAGAGCATCTTCCAGCCTGCGCTGCTCCGTTATGTCGAAGGCGGTCTGGAGCAGGACACTGCGCCCGTCCATCCAGATGACGGGGCAGCTGGTATGGATGACCCAGGTCCGCATCTCGTTCCACTGCGTCCAGACCGAGATTTCCGTCGATCCGATCTGCGACGCGCCTTTTGCGTGCCGCCACCCATCGAGAACAACATCGATCTGCTCAGGCGAAATCCGCCGCATCTTTCTGAGTGCGTCGCGAATGTGGGGAAGATCAGCGACCGAGAAACCCGTTGCCGCGGTGAACGCCTGATTGACGAGGACGATCTCGCCTTCAACAGTGACGACCATGAATGGAACCGGAGCGGTCAGCAGTGCGGCGCGATACGAGTCCAGGGCGATGAGCAGCGGCTCAACGCCTGCGGGCAACGGGGATGAAATCGAATTCCGTTCGGCAATTCCTATAGCCATCCGTCTTCAGGCCTCGCTCCGGTGCGAGCAGATCACGCCACAAACGTGCGATCCGCCGCCACGAGCTAAGCAATATCTGAAAACAAACCCATTTGCCAAGCATATGCTTGAGACTTAAGTCCAAACGCTGAAGCGTCAAAAACTGACATTTCTGCCGGATGCTTGCCTGCAGCATCCGGCTGCTTGTTCCAGCCCCGTCATTGCTGAGTCTCAGCTGTGAATGGCGCGCCCGTAGGCGTCCAGTACGCTCTCATGCATCATTTCCGAGAGTGTCGGATGCGGGAAGACGGCGTGCATCAGCTCTTCTTCCGTCGTCTCGCAATTCATGGCGACGACATAGCCCTGGATGAGTTCGGTCACCTCGGCGCCGATCATGTGCGCGCCGAGCAGCTTGCCGGTTTTTGCGTCGAAGATCGTCTTGACCATACCTTCGGGTTCACCCAGGGCAATGGCCTTGCCGTTGCCGATGAAGGAGAAGCGCCCGATCTTTATGGCGACGCCCTGCTCCTTGGCCTTTGCTTCGGTCAGGCCGACGCTGGCAATCTGCGGGTGGCAATAGGTGCAGCCGGG
>JAQGKD010000074.1 GCA_028290285.1 Hyphomicrobiales bacterium | reverse complement strand
AGCTGCAGAGCGTATCGGACTCCTCGGTGTTCTCGGGGCAGAACTGGCTGTCGACCGATTCCTCCGCCGCAGGTTATAATTCCTCGAAAAGTGTCGTCTCTTCGTTCACCAGATCAGCCACGGGCGTCACGATCGGGACGATCGATGTCGATACCGGCGCGACGAAGACCTACGATTCGGCGGATCAGTCGGGCATTCTCGACAAGGATCGGACGATCAATACCACGACCGCGAAAGTCAGCACGCTGAGCATCGCCAGCCTGACCGATTCGACAGCGGATCAGGCGACGCTTGACGACTACGTCAACATGGTCGACGCAGCTCTGACCGAAATAACATCTGCTGCCAGTAACCTGGGCGCAGTCAAGACTCGTATCGGACTGCAGACGGACTTCGTATCCAACCTCATGGATGCCGTCACGAAGGGCGTCGGCACGCTCGTTGATGCGGACATGAACCAGGAATCAACCCGTCTTCAGGCGCTTCAGGTGCAGCAGCAGCTCGGCGTTCAATCGCTGAGCATCGCCAACCAGAGCAGCCAGCAGATACTTTCGCTGTTCAAGTGACTTAGCCTGCCTTCGACAACAACTGAACCGGCGCCCGAAAATTCGGGGCCGGTTTTTTGTTATGGTGCACTGTCCCATTGCGGCAAGTCTATGTCGTAGCATGCTTAAGGTAGGCTTGAGAATTTCAGATGCATACTGGAGGTCGTCCGCGGCGTAAATCGCTGTGGCGCAATCCTGAGTTGAAAGGGCTTTGATCACGAGACTAAAAAAAACGGTGGGAAAACACCTATTCCGTAAGGTAAAGAGGCCGGGCTGTTTCCATCTCGCGAATCGGCAGATATGTGTCATAGATACGTTTTTGCTTTCCAAGCTCGAAATGATTTTGTTGCGTTTTTTATGTGTTGCTATCTGGAATTTTGATGACACGGCTTTTCACCGCGGCCTGCATAGGGCTCGGCGTGATTGTATTTCAGGGGCTTAGCCCTCCGGCGCTTGCTCAAGTTGCGCCGTCTACGATCGTCCCGAGCCAGATCACGCCACCCACCCTGCGCCCGCAAGCGCAAGGCGGGAGAGGCGGTGTTGTGATTCCGGAAAGCGCTGGGGCGGACGCGCCCGCAGGGTCAGATAAGTTCTTCGTCGTCCCGGGCGACCTCGTCGTCGAAGGTGAATTCGAGGAGCTGGTCGAAGCGCGCCAAGCGCTTGGCGCAGGGTTCGCAGGCAAGCGGATCTCAGTCGCAGGCATTTTCGAGCTCGCCGCGCAGCTCGAGCAGGCTTATGTCCGCACCGGTTATGCCCTGGTTCGGGTTTCCGTGCCGCCCCAGAAGATTGCCGACGGCGGGCCGGTGCATCTGTTCGTCGTCGACGGCTATATCGAATCGATCAACTCAGATGCCGTACCGGCAGCGGTGCGTGACGTCGTCCGTCGGCGAACCGAGGCGCTGGTCGGTGTCCGGCACATGGTCCTCTCGCAACTCGAACGGCGCTTGCTGATTGCCGGAGACGTCGCCGGCATCCGATTGCGCAGCACCTTGACCCGTGGACAGGCCGCCGGGGCCGTGCAGCTCATCCTCGATGGCACGCATCGGCTGGTGTCGGGATCTCTCAGCATCGACAACCGGCTGAGCAGCAGCTTGGGGCATTGGCAATTCGGGAGTTCCGCCGCCATCAACAGCGCTCTCGGCTACGGGGAGCAGGTCTATGGGTCTCTGACGAGCAACCAGGACCTTCGGTACACATTCTCGCCCGACCCACGGATGCGCATGTTCGGCGCGGGCGTGGTCCTCCCCGTCGGCGTCGACGGCATGACCGTGACGCCCGAATATACGAACTCGCGCACTCACGGAACCGGCTGTGGGTGCGCCAACACGCGGGGCGAGTTGCAGCGATGGTCCATGCGGTTCGCCTACCCTCTCATCCGCACACGCACTGAAACCCTCTCCGTCAGCGGCGCGGTCGAGCACCTGAGCCAGACGAATTTGGCGGCGCTCTTCAATTCGGTCATCAACAACGATGATTATACAGCCTTGCGCGGAAGCCTGGACTGGTCTGGCACCACATCGTGGGGCTCGCCTGTGTCTCTCAGCCTGCTGGGCGCGCAAGGCGCTGGGGGGCGCGCAGGCACTGGCGTCAAGCCGTCGCGTCAGGGGGCTGGCCCGCATTTCAGCAAGGTCGGCTTCTTGATGCAATACAGCCAGCCTCTGCCTGTTGACGGATTGCGCGCCGACATGACGCTGTCCGGCCAGACGACGTTCAACACCGCCGTTTTCAGGTCGGAACAGTTCGCGCTCGATGGCACAAACCTCGTTTCGGGGCCGCCACCAGGATCCCTGAGCGTCGATCGCGGGGTGTCCATGCGCGGCGAACTCGTCAAGGCATTCGCCTTTCCAATCGCGGGTGTCGGTAGCGTGATTTCACCCTACGCTTTCGCGGGTGTGGGTTCGGGGTTTGTGGAGCGGCCCACGAGCGTCGAGCGAGCGCATATCACGGGCGTTTCATTTGGCGGTGGACTGCGCGGCGAGTTCGATCTGGACAACGGCCGCAGTAGCTTTAACGTAGGTCTCGAGCTTGCCCGGCTGAACAGCAATGCGCCCGGCGTAGGTCGTTCTACCCGTTTGAGTTTTGTGGCCATGTCCCGGTTCTGATCTGGGCGGCAGCGATTCGTTTCATGCTTGTTTATTTCAAAACATCGCGTTCTTTGGCGCGGTGCCTTTAGAGAGATTCCAGATGCGCCTTCCTTCCACCACGACTTTCGTCATGACCCTCGTACTCGCCGCCACGGCCGCTGCCGCACAAGCCGCGCCCGACCCCGCAGCGGCGCCCAAGGCGGCGCCTGTCAGTACGCAGCCGCAGAGCACCTCGGCCACCTACGGGGATTGGGCTCTCGTCTGTCAGCAGGTCGTGCTGACCGGCACAGAGACGCGGCGCATCTGCGAGATCTCGCAGACCCTCCAGGCCCAGGGCGTGAAGGAGCCGATTGCCCAGATCGCGTTCGGTCGTCCGCAAAAGGCCGACCCGCTCAACATGACGGTCCTGCTGCCCGTCAACATTGCGCTCGACAAGGGCGTCAAGGTCTTCTCGGAGGCCTCCGATGGTGTCGCAGCGGACCTGTCCTGGCGCAAGTGCACGCCCGGCGGCTGCTTTGCCGACACGAAGGTGAGCGCGGACATTCTGAAGAGGTGGCGGACCGCGGGCGAACGCGGGCGGATCGAACTTCGCAACGCCAACGGGCAGGACGTGGCGCTGCCGATCTCGCTGCGTGGGTTCGCGCAGGCCATGGACGCATTGCCGACCGATTGACGGCTGCTTGGTGCCTTCAACGCTCCCGCGACCGCGCCGTCACGGCGGTGCGGTCGATCTGCACTACTGGCCGATTTGCCGCGCCTCCACTAACCTGCCTTCCAGAGCTCGATTTGTCGGGTTGTTTCATGAAGGGCGAACGGGAGATGCGAGCAAGCGGCGTCGCCACAGCGTGTCTGGCCGCCTGGATTTCCATCGTTCTGCTTGGGTCCGCGCTCGGGCAGGACCGGGACCTGCTGCTGTCCGGCGGCCATGTCGTCACCCTGGATGCGTACTCGACCGTCGCCGAGGCGGTCATGGTCCGGGACGGCCGCATAGCCGCAATAGGCTCGAGCGCGTCGCTTCGCAAACAGGTCCGGCCCGGAGCGTGGGAGATCGATCTCGGCGGTCGCACAGTCATCCCCGGCCTCATCGATTCCCATATCCACGCCATCCGCGCGGGCCTGACCTATTCGACACAGGTGAACTGGATTGGGGCCGCCTCGCTGAGCGAAGCGCTCGAGCGCATCAGGACAGCCACGACAACCATGCCGGCGGGCGGCTGGATCGTCGTTCCCGGCGGCTGGAGCATCCAGCAATTCTCTGAGGCGCGCCGCCCGACGCAAGACGAGATCGCGCAAGCCGCGCCCGGCCATCCCGTCTACATCCAGATGTCGTACGTCAGCGCGCTCCTCTCGCCGCTCGGTTTCCAGAAACTGGAAATCGCGGCGGATGCCGACCTCCCGGCCAACGGACGTCTCGAACGCGACCCCGAAGGACGACTGACCGGGTGGGTAACCGGCGACCTGGGAACCATCGTCGCGCTTTCCGGGCGGCTGCCCAAGGCCACACTCGAACAGGCGATGACCGGCACGGCGCGTTTCTTCCGCGAGTTGAATCGCTTCGGTCTCACAGGCATCTCCGACCCCGGTGGCCACAACCTCGCGCTCGACCAATATGCTGCGGTCCTTGCGATGCGACGCGAACACGGGTTGACGCTTCGCGTGCGCTACAGCCTGTGCGCACCGCGGGCCGGGTCGGAGCTGGCCGACTTCCAGGCATTGACCCGTCACCGCCCGATGGGTTCGGGCGACGACTGGCTGCGCTTCAACGGGCTTGGGGAATGCGTGACCTGGGGCATGTACAACAACGACCATCCCGACGCCGCGCAACGCGCGGAATTCGAGGCTGTCGCGTTGTGGGCGGCACGGACGGGCCTGACGATCACGGTGCATTGGAACAACGAGTCGTCCGTGCATTATCTGCTCGATGCGCTCGAACATGTGGCGCAGCAGGTGCCCATCGCTTCCCTGCGCTGGTCGATCGCCCATGTGCACGATGCCACGCCGCAGACCCTGGCGCGCATGAAGACTCTGGGCGTGGGCTGGCTGATGCAGAACCGGCTCTATTTCGCCGTGCCTGCCTTTTTCGGCGCCTACCAGCGCAGCCGGATAGAGGCGATGCCGCCCATCGTCAGCGCGCTTCGGACGGGCCTGCATGTCGGCGGCGGCACCGACGCCGATCGCGTCATGTCATACAACCCGTTCGTCGCCCTGCAATGGATGCTCGACGGGCGCACGATTTCGGGGACGCCGACACGGATCGCGGCCGAGATGCCCAGCCGCGAGGACGCATTGCGCATCTACACGCAGGGCAGCGCCTGGTTCACGCATGACGAGGACCAGCGCGGACAGCTGGCCCCGGGCATGCTCGCCGATCTAGCCGTGCTCTCCGATGACATCCTGACCATGCCTGTCGAGCGGATCGGAACGCTCACGTCGCTGTTGACGATGGTCGGCGGCAGGATCGTCTATGCGGACGGGCCCTATGCGGGTCTGGACGAACCGGGCCGCGCGCATCCACCAAGGTAGACGCGCCGTCCGTTCTGGCCCAAAATCGGTGGCGCAGGCGTCTGCTGTGTCGCGGCCCCGAACGGGTCTGCGGCATCGGCCAAGAAGCGCCGCGTAGGAGGAGACGGGGATGTTCACAGTTCTGCTGATCGTGCATGGCCTGTGCGCAGTCGCCCTGCTGGGCGCTGTAACGCACCAGGCATTCGCGATCTGGTGGCCCGCGCGAAAGGGCGCAGGGCTCGTCTCCAGCTTCCGCGCGGTGCAGGCTGCGAAATTCCGCAACGGGATCATCGCGCTGTTCGTCATCACCTTCATTCTCGGCGCGGTCGTCTATCCGGCCTACCGGCTCACTGTTCGCACCTATTTCGAAACCGCTCGGCTGTGGAACGCCAACGGCTCATTCGAGCTGAAGGAGCAGTTCGCCGTGCTCGGGCTCGGCATGCTGCCGTTCTACTGGCTCGTCTGGCGCCAGCCGCTCGACGAGGCGCTGGCGGGCGCGCGTCGCGCCACCACCGCCATCCTGTGTTTCGTCGTGTGGTTCGGCTTTCTCGTCGGCCACGTACTCAACAATATCCGGGGGCTGTTCGGTCAATGAACGCTGAACGCACCTTCCCCATTTTCGCGGCGGC
>JAQGKD010000130.1 GCA_028290285.1 Hyphomicrobiales bacterium | reverse complement strand
AGCCTTCCCCCTGCGCTGGAGGTGCGCGACCGAGCCGCGGCCCACCGCATTGCCGCCGCGGTCCTGCGCCGGACCGGTTCGCTCGACGCGGTGCTGGAGCCTTTCCTCAGCCGCAATCCGCCGGGTGTCGTGCGCGCCGCGCTGCGCATGGGGGCTGCGGAGCTTCTCCTGCTCGGCACGCCGCCGCACGCTGCTGTCGCGAGCACGGTGGGCCTGGTGCCGCGTCCCTTCGCCGGCCTGGTGAATGCGGTGCTGCGCAAGGTCGCCTCGGAGGGCCCTGCCGCCCTCGAACTGCTCGACGGCGCGCGGCTGGACACGCCGCCTTGGCTCTGGAGCGCCTGGCATGCCGCCTATGGCGCGGATGGTGCCCGCGCGATCGCGGAGGCGCATGAGGATCCCGCGCCGCTCGATCTCTCGCACCGCGACGGCGCCACGCCACCCGAAGGCGCCTTCGTGCTGCCGACCGGCACCTGGCGCATGCCGGCCGGCACCCGCATCACGGAGCTGCCGGGTTTTGACGAGGGCCTGCTCTGGGCGCAGGACGCCGCCGCCGCGCTGCCGGCGCTGCTGCTTGATCCCAAGCCGGGCGAGCGGATTGCCGATCTCTGCGCGGCACCAGGTGGGAAGACCGCGCAGCTCGCCGCGTCGGGGGCCGAAGTCGTGGCGGTGGAGCGTGATTCCCGACGCGCGCTGCGGCTGCGGGAGAACCTGGTGCGCCTCAAGCTCAAGGCGACGATCGTGGAGGCGGATGCCACCACCTGGCGCCCTGATGGCCAGTTCGACGCGGTGTTGCTCGATGCGCCATGCTCGGCGACCGGCACGATCCGCCGCCATCCGGATGTCGCGCATCTCAAGCGGATCAAGGATGTGCAGAGTGCCGCGGAGCTGCAGGCGAAGCTGATCGTCGCGGCCACGGCGCTGCTGCGCCCGGGTGGGCGGCTTATCTTCGCAACGTGTTCGCTGCAAATGGAGGAGGGCGAGGCCCAGGCCGCCAAGGTCAAGGGGCTGGAGCTGTCGCCGTTCGACCGGCAGGGCGCGGTGTGGGAAATGGGCGCGATTACGCCCGCTGGGATGCTCCGGACCCGGCCGGATATGCTGGCCGGGTTCGGTGGCATGGACGGATTTTTCGCCGTCCGGTTCGTCCGGGGGATCTAGAGCGTCTTCGCTTCGCGATGACGCCCTAGTCTTGGTTTTCAGCAGGCAATTTCAGCACCTTGGGAACCGCTGCGCGGTCCGGTCGGAGGCGATTTTGCTCAAGCCCCCGAAACGCGGATCAGCGGTGGATGCGGCGGTGATGACGGCGGCGGCGACGGCGCGCATCCGACTCGTCATTGGCGATCGTCAGCTGCTCGGTCGCGACGGCGCCGAACTGCACGGCCGGGCTCGGCGCGGCGAAGCCGGCGAGGACGGCCTGCTGGTCAAGCGAGGCGGCGGAAGCGGGCGTGGCGCCGGAAATGGCGACGAGGCTGAGCAGCCCCACCGTCGCGGAAAGAAGCATACGCATGCAAAAAATCCCCCTGTGACGGTGATACGAAAACCGATCGACCGTGCAACGCATAGTGCCCGAAACGCCATGCTCGTGGAACGGGCATCACATGAATACTTGTCCATGCTGCACTGCACTAATCAAGTGATAGCAACAGGAAATTGGCGCTTACCTCGGATGGGACCGGAACCTCCGACCAGCCTTCAGGCCGCTCGCCGGCAAGAAGACGTTCACGGAACGATCGGGTCGGCAGCTTGCCGCCGAGTTGCGGCGATCCGCGACAGAGCAGCAGCAGCCGCACCGAACGCCGTGCGAGGATCGCAAGAGCTTCGGAATCCCCGGCCGCCGCCAGCACGGCGCGGGTGTCGACGAGCGCGGCACCGCCGCGATGATAGGGCGCGCCGGTCTGCCGGTAGGGCGTGCTCCAGGCGAGTTCTGGCCCGAGATTGATGTCGTCCGCCAGCATCACCGAGCCGCTCGGCGCCGGTGGATTGACGGTGAGGAACGCCGCGAGGGGGGCCACCGGGCATGACCGCTCGGCGCTGATCTCGGCTTCGGCCGGCCCGGTGACGAAGCCGGCGAGGACGGGCAGGCCGAGCAGCAACCCTGCGAAGATGGCCAGCGCTACAACGCGGGAGGCACCCATCAGCAGGCGCCCCAGCAGTGGCAGGAGCCCTGCGGCGGCGATGGAAGCGGGGGCCGCGAGGTCCAGCGCGAAGCGACGTGCGAGCAGGGCGGCGACCAACGCCGCGATCAGGGAGAGCAGCAGCATCAGCGCGGCTGCCCAACGGCCGTTCCGCCGCCACCCTTCGAACTCGAATCCGATCAACAGCGCGAGCAGCGCCAGCGGCGCGGTGCCGGCCCAGACCACGCTGTCCGACAAGCCGGCCAGAGTGCCGAAGCGCAGCGGTTGCATCTCGTTGACCGCGGGAAGCAGCAGCGCGGCGGCACCGGCATCGGCGGCGCTCAGCGACGCGCGCAGCATGTCCGGCCATTGCCAGAACAAGGCAGCGCCCGCCGCAGCCGCGAGGAGCGCACCCGCCGGAAGCCGCACCCAGGCCGGAAACCGCCCCAGCGGCGCCGCAAGCAGGAACGTGACCATGGCGGCCCCGGCGATCGCCAGGTGCTGGACGGAGACGCGGTCCTGCTCAGCCAGCAGCCAATCCGAAACCGGGCGCTCCGTCGCGATTGCGATGGCCAACATGAGTGCCAGCCCCGCACTGGCGCGCGCACCCTGCAGCGCGTGGCGGCTGCCATCCCAGGCGATCAGCCAGGCGAGGCCGAGCCCGGCCAGCAGCGGCGCCACGGCAAGGAGCGCCTCCGGGCTGATCCACACCCCAAAAGCGCCGGCGAGGCCGGCCAGCCAGGCCTGCGCGGCGCGATCCGGGTTGACCGCCGCGCGCATGCCGGCGCCGAGCGTCACCAGTGCGGATAGCAGGATCAGCGTGTGATGGTCCGCGCGACCGGTGATCGAGTAGGCGAGTGCCGCGCCGTTGCCGAGCAGCAGCACCGCCGCGAACCAGGCGGGCATCCCGGGCCAGAGCGCCTTGGCGGCCCAGATTCCCGCCGCCAACGCCAGCAGGTGCTG
>JAQGKD010000025.1 GCA_028290285.1 Hyphomicrobiales bacterium | reverse complement strand
GCTTTTCAAGACCGATGTTCTCGACGTTACCGACGACGCCGACGGCCGAAATCAGGCGGTCGGCGACGATCTGCGATGTCGCGCCCTTGTCGTCCTCGATCGTGCAGGTGACGTTGTCGGCGCCCTTGGCGACCTTCGTCACCTTGGTCGAGGTGAGCATTTTGATGCCCTGCTTCTCGAACCGCTTGCGAGCGAGAGCCGCGATTTCGGCGTCTTCGACCGGCAGGATCTGCGGCAGCACTTCGACCACGGTGACTTCACACCCCATAGTGCGGTAGAAGCTGGCGAATTCGATACCGATTGCGCCCGACCCCATGACGATGAGCGACTTCGGGAACTCCTTGGGCACCATCGCCTCGAAATAGGTCCAGATCAGCTTGCCGTCCGGTTCGATGCCCGGCAGCACGCGGGGCCGCGCCCCTGTCGCGATGATGATATTCTTGGCCTGGTATGTCCCCTCGCCCAGCGTGCCCTTGGGCACCGGATTCTGCGGCTGGACGATGGCCTTCTTCGTGGCCGAGACCGTGACCTGGCCCGGCTTGTCGATCGTCGCCTCGCCCCAGATCACGTCGACCTTGTTCTTCTTGAGCAGGAAGCCGACGCCCCCATTCAGCTGCGCCGAGACACCGCGCGAGCGTTTCACCACCGAAGCCGGATCGAAGGTCACCTTGCCCTCGATCTTCAGGCCATAGGCCTCCGCATGCGTGGCGTAATGATAGATCTCCGCCGAGCGCAGGAGGGCCTTGGTCGGGATGCAGCCCCAGTTCAGGCAGATGCCGCCCAGATGCTCGCGCTCGACAATGGCCGTCTTCAGGCCGAGCTGCGCCGCGCGGATCGCCGTGACATAGCCGCCGGGACCGGAGCCGATGATGAGAACGTCGTAGGTTGTGGTCATGGGGTCGGGTCTTTCTCGACGAATAAACAATGCGCTTCCTTCTCCGCTGGAGGAAGAAGGTGCCCGTCGAACGGGCGGATGAGGGGTTTGCACGTATCAAAACAAAGATCGTAACTCCTCACCCGGCTGCTTCGCAGCCACCCCCTCCCACCGGGAGAGGTTTATCCGCGCAACTTCACACAAGCATGCCCATCGGGTTCTCGATCAGCGACTTGAAAGCCGAGATCAGCTCCGCGCCGAGTGCTCCGTCGACCGCGCGGTGATCGGTCGAGAGCGTTACGCTCATGACCGTCGCGACAACGGGCGCACCCTTCTTCACGACCACCCGCTGCTCGCCCGCGCCGACGGCCAGAATGGTGGCGTGCGGCGGGTTGATGACAGCGGAGAAGTTCTTGATGCCGAACATGCCGAGATTCGACACGGCGGACGAGCCGCCCTGATATTCCTCGGGCTTCAACTTGCGGGCACGTGCCCGGGCCGCATAGTCCTTCATCTCGTTGGAGATGGCGGCAAGGCCCTTCGTCTCGGCCTTGCGGATGACCGGGGTGATAAGACCGCCGGGGATCGAGACCGCGACGCCGATGTCCGAATGCTTGTGCTTCAGCATCGTCGCTTCGGTCCAGGTCACGTTGGCATCCGGCACGCGCTGCAATGCGACAGCCAGCGCCTTGATGACGAAGTCGTTGACCGAGACCTTGTACTCCGGTTTCCCGTCCTTGCCCTTCGGGGCGGCATTGTTGATCGCCTCCCGGGCGGCCAGCAACGTGTCGAGTTCGCAATCCACCGTCAGGTAGAAATGCGGAATGGTGGTCTTGGCCTCCACAAGCCGGCGCGCAATCGTCTTGCGCATCGAATCGTGCGGGATTTCCTCGAAGGATCCGGCCTCGAAGAACTTCTTGATGGTCTCGTCCGACATGCCGGCAGGCGCGGCAGACCTTGCGGCAGGCGCTGCTGCGACCGGCGCAGCCGTGCCCCCCGCGATAGCAGCCTTCACGTCACGCTCGACGATTCGCCCATGCGGACCCGTGCCAGTCACGCGGGCCAGATCAATACGGGCCTCCTTGGCAAGGCGACGCGCAAGCGGCGACGCGAACAGACGCGCCCCGCTTGAAGCCGCGGGTGCCGCAGCCGCGGGTGCAGCAGCAGCAGCAGGCGCCGGGGCGGCGCCTGCGGCGGCCGGTGCAGCGGCGGGCTTGTCGGCCGCCTTGGCAGGGACGGCGGCGCCGCCCCCTGCCCCGACCGCCTTCACGTCTTCGCCTTCGCTGGCGATAATGCCGATCAGCGCGTTGACGGCCACGTCCTGCGTGCCGTCTGGAACGACGATTTTCGCAAGCACGCCTTCGTCGATGGCCTCCACTTCCATGGTGGCCTTGTCGGTCTCGATCTCGGCGAGCACGTCACCGGATTTGACGGCGTCCCCTTCCTTCTTCAGCCAACGGGCCAGGTTTCCCTTTTCCATCGTCGGAGAAAGCGCGGGCATCAGGATGTTGATGGGCATGAGCTGCGCTCCTCAGCGATAGAGCACGGCTTTCGCCGCCTGGATGACATCGCCGACATTCGGCAGCGCCAGCTTTTCGAGATTGGCGGCGTACGGCATCGGCACGTCCTTGCCTGTGACGCGCAGAACCGGCGCATCCAGCCAATCGAAGGCCTTTTCCATCACGCGCGCGGCGATTTCAGCGCCGACGCCCGACTGCGGCCAGCCCTCCTCGACCGTGATGCAGCGGCCGGTCTTCTGAACCGACGCGATGACCGTCTCGGTATCCATCGGACGGATCGTGCGCAGGTCGATGACCTCAGCCTCGATACCTTCCTTGGCCAGCTCGTCCGCCGCCTTGAGGGCGTAGGTCATGCCGATGGACCACGACACCATCGTGATATGCGAGCCCGAGCGCGCAATGCGCGCCTTGCCGATCGGCACGATGAAATCGTCGAGCTGCGGCACTTCGAACGTCTGCCCGTACAGAATCTCGTTCTCCAGGAAGATCACCGGGTTGGGATCGCGGATCGCTGCCTTGAGCAGCCCCTTGTAATCGGCCGCCGTATATGGCGAGACGACCTTCAGGCCGGGAATCTGCGAGTACCAGGCTGCATAATCCTGGCTGTGCTGCGCGGCCACACGCGCAGCTGCGCCGTTTGGACCACGGAACACGATCGGGCAACCCATCTGGCCACCGGACATATAAAGCGTCTTGGCAGCCGAGTTGATGATCTGGTCGATTGCCTGCATGGCGAAGTTGAACGTCATGAACTCGACGATCGGACGAAGGCCCGCCATGGCGGCGCCGACACCCAGGCCCGCGAATCCATGTTCCGTGATCGGCGTGTCGACGACGCGACGCGCACCAAACTCCTGCAAGAGGCCCTGTGTGACCTTGTAGGCGCCCTGATATTCGGCAACTTCTTCGCCCATGACGAAGACGTTCTCATCACGGCGCATTTCTTCGGCCATGGCGTCGCGAAGCGCTTCGCGCACCGTCATCAAGACCATCGGTGTGCCCGGCGGAATTTCCGGGGCGGCAGGAGTTGAGGGCTCGCCTGAAGCCGCTGCTGCGGGGATCGGTGCGTCGGACGCCGTCTTGGCGGTCGCGGCGGGCTTTTCGCCCCCTGCATCGGCAGGCGCCTGCGCCTTGATGGCAGGCCCGGCAGCCGGCGCAGTGTCGGTGCTCTCGCCTTCCGCCGTGATGATGGCGATAGGCGTGTTCACGGCGACGTTATCGGTGCCGTCGGGAATCAGAATCTGTGCGAGAACGCCCTCATCGACGGCCTCGACTTCCATCGTGGCCTTGTCGGTCTCGATCTCCGCGAGCACGTCGCCCGATTTGACCGTGTCTCCGACCTTCTTGATCCATTTGGCCAGTTTGCCCTGTTCCATCGTGGGAGACAGAGCCGGCATCAGTACATTGGCAGCCATGTTCGACCCTCCCTCAGAGCACAATATCCGTCCACAATTCGGACGGATCCGGCTCAGGATCGTTGGTCGCGAATTCGGCAGCCTCGGCGACGACGGCCCGCACGCGGGCGTCGATCTGTTTCAACTCGTCTTCAGTCGCATATTTCTCGCGCAACAACCGGCCCCTTACCTGCTCGATGGGGTCGTGCTCCTCGCGCATTTTCTGCACTTCTTCCTTCGAACGGTATTTGGCCGGATCGGACATGGAATGCCCGCGATAGCGGTAGGTCTGCATCTCGAGGATGTAGGGGCCGTTCCCCTCGCGGGCCCAGGTCAGCGCCTTTTCGGCAGCAGCCTTCACGGCGCGCACGTCCATGCCATCGACCTGTTCGCCCGGAATATTGAAAGACAGGCCGCGCTTCGAGAAATCCTGCTGCGCGGAGGCGCGATTCACCGAAGTGCCCATCGCGTAGCGATTGTTCTCGATCACGTACACGGCCGGCAGCTTCCAGAGCTCGGCCATGTTGAAGCTCTCGTAGACCTGACCCTGGTTCGCAGCGCCGTCGCCGAAATAGATCATCGAGGCATTTCCGTTGCCGCGATAATGATTTGCGAAGGCGAGGCCTGTGCCCAGCGATACCTGCGCGGCGACGATGCCGTGGCCGCCGTAAAAATGTTTCTCCTTGGAGAACATGTGCATCGAGCCGCCCTTGCCCTTCGACAGGCCGCCACGACGCCCGGTCAGTTCGGCCATGACGCCCTTTGCGTCCATGCCGCAGGCCAGCATGTGCCCATGGTCGCGATAACCGGTGATGACCTGATCACCCTCGCGCGATGCCATCTGCATGCCGACGACGACAGCTTCCTGGCCGATGTAGAGATGGCAGAAGCCGCCGATGAGGCCCATGCCGTACATCTGGCCGGCCTTCTCCTCGAAACGACGAATGAGCAGCATCTCACGATAAGCCAGGAGTTCCTGATCGCGGGTGAATTCGGTCGGCGCATCGGGCTTTGTGGAAGCCTGTTTCGACCGCGGGGAGGCAGCTGCTGCCATGACAACTCCTGAAAACGTCAGCCCGCTCCGACGCGGAGGGGTTTGAGCTTGGGTGTCCAAACTAATGGAGTACCGGGAGGAATGCGAGACCACCCACACATCAATTTTAAAATCACTAAGTCATTAATAAACAATGGGCTACACGAATTAACCGGATTTCCGTTATGCACAAAAATGAACTAGAATGCGGTTACGACCCCGAAATTAGATGCTGACCGCCTACAACAATCGCCGCCTTGCTGGCTGCGAACTCGATCCGCGGATTACTTCTTGTTCTGAAAGAAAACAACGAGTTCGTCTTTCTGCACCCGTCCGAGCTCCACGCGAGCCTCTTCCTCGAGCAGATCGCGCTCGATAGAATCAGCTGTCATCATGCGGATCCGGCGCTCCCAGGCGGCGCGTTCGTCCTGCAAGCCGTGCAATTGACTGGTGAGAGACGCGATTTGAACGCGATATTCTTCCTTCGCCTTCAAACCACGCGAACCGTTGTAGGCATGCCAGACGAAATAGCTCGCGGCAGACCCAGACAGTGCATAAAGCACGAGCGGAATCAGGACGGCGCGGAGTCGACGACGGATGACCATGCGTCAAAACTCGCCGATGCCGGTGAATGAGCGGTTAATGATCGCCGCGAAAGTGAAACGCAGCGGGGCATCCGCAAGATTTGACCGGAGACCGGTTTCGCGCGAAGGAGAAAATCATGTCCATCGCCCCAGATCTTCCCGCCGAGGTCGCTGTTGTCCTGGTCGCAGCCGGACGCGGCCTGCGGGCCGGTGGCTTGATCCCGAAGCAATATGCGCAAATCGCGGGAAAGCCGCTGCTGGCCCACACGATTGAAGCACTCGCAAGTCTCGGCGCACCCATCCAGGCCGTCATCGCGGCGGGGGACGAGGATCTGTTCGCGAGCGCGGTGGCGAGCCTCTCGTCCGTTAGCAGGAACCTGCTTCGCAAGCCGGTGCTCGGCGGCGACACCCGTCAGGCGTCCGTCATGGCGGGGCTCGAAGCTCTGGCGACCGCCCCGCCCGCCATCGTGCTCATCCATGACGGCGCCCGAGCCACGCCGGGCGCTCCCCTCCTGCGAAGAGCGATTCGAGCAGCGCGCGAGCATGGAGCGGCCGTCCCGGCGCTCACACCAACCGACACGATCAAACGGGTAGATGCCCAGGGACGAACTCTGGCCACCCTCGATAGAAACACTTTGCGCGCCATCCAGACGCCGCAGGCGTTCCGGTTCGATCTCATCCGCGCTGCCCACGCGTCTGCCGCGCTGGCAGCCCTTGCCGATTTTCCCGACGATGCAGCCGTGGCCGAATGGGCGGGCCATCCCGTTATCTGCTTCGATGGAGAGGCGCAGAATATGAAGGTCACGCGTCCCGAGGACTTTCTGAGCCTCGAAAAAGGACTGCTCGCCGACTGCCCGGATATTCGCACCGGACAGGGCTATGATGTCCACGCCTTCGGCCCCGGTGACCACATCTGGCTCGGCGGCGTGAAGATCGCACATGATCACGCGCTCGTCGGCCATTCCGATGCGGACGTCCTGATGCACGCCGTCACGGATGCCCTGCTCGGTGCGCTCGCCGATGGCGACATCGGCTCGCACTTCCCTCCGTCCAACCCGCAGTGGAAAGGCGCCTCGTCCGACATTTTCCTGCGCCATGCAGTCGATCTGGTCGCCGCGCGCGGCGGGTTGATTGCCCATATCGACGGGACGGTCATCTGCGAGATGCCGAAAGTCGGCCCCCACCGCGACGCCATTCGTGCCCGCCTTGCCGAAATCTGCGGGCTTTCCCTGGACCGGATCGCAGTCAAGGCCACGACGTCCGAGAAACTCGGCTTCACCGGGCGACGCGAAGGCATCGCAGCCATGGCCATCGCTACCGTCCGTCTGCCTCTAAGGCAGCAGTCGGACCACTGACATTCGAGCGGAGGACGATTGCGATGCCGATTTCAGACACTCTGTTCAACGACGATAATCTGGTCCGCCGCGCGCATGCGCTGATTGCCACCTGTGCGGGACTTGGCCTGCGAATCGCCACAGCCGAATCCTGTACGGGCGGATTGCTTGCCGGGCTTCTGACGGAGGTGCCCGGGTCGTCCAGCGTCGTGGATCGTGGATTCGTGACCTATTCCAACGAGGCCAAGCAGGACATGCTCGGCGTCGATCCCGATTTGCTCTCTCTTTATGGAGCCGTCAGCGCGCCGGTCGCGCGCGCCATGGCAGAAGGCGCCATCGCGCACTCACGCGCCGAACTCTCGGTCTCCATCACGGGAATCGCAGGTCCGGGCGGCGGCAGGGCTGAAAAGCCTGTCGGGCTTGTTCATTTCGCGCGCGCGGAGCGAAACGGTCAGACGCAACTCGAGGAGCGGCGCTTCGGCGATCTCGGCCGCGCGGCGGTGCGTCGCGCGGCCCTGGATGTCGCGCTCGGCCTTCTGGAGGCACGAGCGACGGGACGTTGAGGCGGCTGCCCTCAGACGAAGTGTGTGACGAGTTCCCCGAGTCCCTCGATTCGGATGGAGACCTTATCGCCGCTCTTCAGGAACTCACCGCGTCCGTTACCGACACCCGCCGGCGTGCCCGTCAGGATGATATCGCCGGGATGAAGCGTCATGCGCGCTGACAGATCTGCGATCTGCTCGCGAATGTCGAAGATCATCTGGCCTGAATTCGAATCCTGTTTCGCGACGCCATTCACGTCGAGCACCATCTTGAGGTTGTGCGGATCCGTCACGTCGCGCGCCAGCGTGATCCAGGGACCGAGCGGACAGGCGCCGTCGAAGCTCTTGTGCGCCATCCAGTCGTTCTTGAAGGATGATGTGTCGGGCATATTGGCGCGGCGGCTCAGATCCCGCGCCGAGAGATCGTTTCCGATCAGGTAGCCGCCGACATAATCCAGGGCATCGGCCTCCGATACATTGCGCGCGGTCCGTCCGATCACGACGCCGAGTTCGGCCTCCCAGTCGAGCTTCTTGGTATGCGCGGGCATGGCGACCGTCGCGTCCGGTCCAACTGCCGAGCGCGACGACTTGATGAAATGCCAGGAGCGTTGACCCAGTTCGTGCGGGTCCTTCGGGGCGTCCCGCCCCTGCGCCTTCGCCATCTCGGCCGCATGATCGGCATAATTGGAGCCGGCGCAGTAAATGGCGGGCGGTACGGGAATCGGTGACAGCAGGCGCACACTCGATAACGGCACGCCCCCCGGCGACGATGAGGCGAGCGCATCCAGTCGCGGAAGAGCCGAATCGAAGTCTTCAAAAATACCCAGCACGGTCTCGTCGGCGCGCAGGCCGGTCGCCTTGGCGATTTCGACGGCCTTGTCACCCATGATCAAGGCGGCACGCGGCCCGTCCGCAGTCTCGATCGTTGCAAGCTGGAATGTCGTCACGCTTCATCCTCCCTCGGCCGGCGGCGTCCCTTGCTGGGCCCTGCTCGCATCGCTGTCAGCTTATGACAGAAAACCCGCGCGGCCGCCGCGTTTTCGGATCGCGACGAACCCTCGCCGCATTCCGCGCGTCAAGTGAGCTTGCCTGTCTCGCTCGCTCCTTGAGCTCAGCGTCGTGATGATCGGCGGATTCACCTCCAAGTAACAATTGTGGCCGGGGTAAGTCTTGGCGGCCAGATGATAGCTACTTGCATTGTAAGTTTACGGCAAAGCTCTGGGTTTGTTGTGGCTTTTGAGAAACAGGTGTTTCATAAGCGCTTACAAACGTGAGTGTTCGGTTGCGCTACCCACGGTTTTTGTTACGGTCTCAATACCCGGGGCGGGGTTTTGGGGGTCTGAGAATATGAAACTGATAAAGCAGGAGAAAAGCATGTCCTTCCGTAGCGCACTTCTCGCGTCGGCAGCGATCCTCACGGCCGGTTCCGCGTTCGCGGCCGACCTCCCGGCTCGTGTCGCTGCGCCGGCTCCGTACATCGCCGCGCCGATGTTCACATGGACCGGTTTCTACGTCGGTCTCAATGCAGGCGCTGGCTTCAATAACAAGGGCAACGGCGTCAACTACCTTAACTATGGCGTCGTTCCTTTGCCGGGCGCCCCTGGTTCGTTCTATGGCATCAACGGCAGCAACAGCGATACGTCCTTCACCGGTGGCGCGCAGGCTGGCTATAACATGCAGTTCGGCTCGTTCGTGGCTGGTGTCGAAACCGACATCAACTACATCGACCGCAACAAGGGCGGCAACGGCATCATTCCGAACACGGTCGCTGCCGGCACCTACTACACCGTCAACCACGGCAACAGCAGCAACTACTTCGGCACCGTCCGCGGTCGTCTCGGTTACGCCTTCGATCGCGCTTTGATCTACGTCACCGGCGGTCTCGCCTATGGCGGAAATGGCGGCAGCGGCACTGTGTACTCGAACGTTGTCACGGTGGCTCCGTTTGCTGTGGTGCCCACGGCAGTCTCCTACACCGGTGGTAATAGCTCCAGCATCGGCTGGACGCTCGGTGGCGGTCTCGAATACGCCTTCTCGAACGCTTGGTCGGTCAAGGCTGAATACCTGCACGTCGATCTCGGCAGCAACAGCCGCACCTTCCTGACGCCCGTCGGCGGCGGCGCCACCACGGCTGTCGTTCTCCGCAACGAGAACAAGTTCGACGTCGTTCGCGCCGGCCTGAACTACCGCTTCTGATCTCGACTTCGGTCCAGACGAGAAAGCCCGGCCTCACGGCCGGGCTTTTTTGCGTCTGGGCGACCTCGCGCCCAGCCGCCCAAATGGTTGATTTTTCCACGGCCGCTTGACCTCTCCCGTAAGTGTCAGATCGAGCCAGAGATGCCGCTGCGTGAGATTGCGGTTCTCGAAGACCCCTCGCGCGCAGCCAGTTATGAGGCTTGCCTTCGACGTAACGTAAGAGGTCAGCCTCGCTCAAGCTGTTAACTTCTCATTAACCTTCATGAATTCTTAATCACTCCGTCAACTGCTCAGACAGCGCCACATTGGGCGCCGGAGACCAAAATGAAATTTGCAGCGATCTGCGCCTCGGCGCTTCTTTTCTCAACCGCCACGGCCATTTCCGCCGATCTGCCTTCCCGCACAGCTCCTCCTGCCTGGGAGCCGCCTGCTATGGTGTCCGTTCCGTTCTGGACGGGCTTTTACGCCGGCGCGAATTTGGGCGGCGCACTGAACCTTGGCCATGGCGCATCCTATGCGCCCGTTACCGGCGGTACCGGCTTCGACGTTCTGGCAACGACCTTCTCCGATCCTGGCAAGAGCCAAAGCGCTCTCACCGGCGGCGCGCAGCTCGGCTACAACATGCAATATGGCGCGCTCGTCACAGGCGTCGAAGCCGACTTCAATTATGTGAACCGCAAGAGCGGCAACGCTTCCGCGACATTCGATTCCCTCGGCTATTACGGTTCCGCCCCCTACGCCTACACCGGCTATGACGTGACGGGCCGCCGAAAGGCCGAATGGTTCGGCACCCTGCGTGGTCGCGTCGGCGTCGCCACGGGCCGTGCGCTGTTCTACGCCACGGCCGGCCTCGCCTACGGACAGGTAGGCGGCGGCGGAACGCTCGCGACCACGGGCGTCGCCGAGACCTATGCCCCCGGCAGCACCAAGGCGGAACGCTTCGGCTTCGCAATAGGCGCCGGCGTGGAATACGCCCTGACTGAAGCCTGGTCGCTGAAGGGCGAATACCTTCACGTTCAGTTCAAGGACACGTCCTACCTGCTGACCCAGGCCACGGATGCAAACTTCCAGCTCGCAGTTCGCCAGAAGAACAGTTTCGACCTCATCCGCGTGGGTGTGAACTACCGCTTCTGACCTTTCCAAGGGAGCTGAGGCCCGGCTGTTCAAGCCGGGCCTTTTCGATTCCAGAGCGGAGTTCCAGCTTTCCACCGGGTGCCGAATCGACGCGGGATGCACGCGCGCGGTTGCATGGGCAGCCCGCCCGTGGCAATCGAACGGCATGACCGATCAAACCGCACTCGCAATTCCCAAAATCTCCTTCGTCTCGCTCGGCTGCCCCAAGGCACTCGTCGACAGCGAGAGAATCATCACCCAGCTTCGCGCCGAAGGCTACGAGCTGACCAAGAGCCATGCGGGCGCGGACGCCGTGATCGTCAACACCTGCGGCTTCCTCGACAGCGCCAAGGCAGAGTCGCTCGAGGCCATTGGCAACGCGCTCAAGGAAAACGGCAAGGTTATCGTGACCGGCTGCATGGGCGCAGAGCCGGAACAGATCCGCGATCGCTTCCCCAACGTGCTCGCGATCACGGGCCCCCAGGCCTACGAGAGCGTGATGGGCGCGGTCCACGAGGCGGTGCCGCCCGCCCACGATCCGTTCATGGATCTCGTTCCGCCACAGGGCGTTAAGCTGACGCCGCGCCATTATGCCTATCTGAAGATTTCCGAGGGCTGCAACAACCGCTGCGCCTTCTGCATCATCCCGAAGCTGCGCGGCGATCTCGTCTCGCGGCCCGCGGGCGAGGTGCTGCGCGAAGCCGAGAAGCTTGTGAAGGCGGGCGTCAAGGAATTGCTCGTCATCTCCCAGGACACGTCGGCCTACGGCCTCGACCTGAAATATGCGGAGAGCATGTTCGGCGATCGCAGCGTGCGCGCAAAGTTCCTGGATCTCTCCCGCGAACTCGGATCGCTCGGCGCGTGGGTCCGCCTGCACTACGTCTATCCCTATCCGCACGTCGATGACGTGGTCGAGCTGATGGCGGATGGTCTTGTGCTTCCCTACCTCGACATCCCCTTCCAGCACGCCTCCACCAACGTGCTGCGTGCCATGAAGAGGCCGGGGAATCAGGACAAGACGCTCGATCGGATCCGCAAGTGGCGCGAGATCTGCCCGGATCTCGCCCTGCGCTCGACGTTCATCGTCGGCTTTCCCGGCGAGACGGAGGAAGATTTCGAGATCCTGCTGGACTGGCTGGGCGAAGCGAAACTCGATCGCGTCGGCGCATTCAAATACGAGCCTGTGACTGGCGCGACCGCCAACGATCTCGGCCTGCCGCAGGTGCCCGACGAGGTGAAGGAGATTCGCTATCGCCGCTTCATGGAGAAGCAACAGGCGATCAGCGCACGCATCCTCGCCAACAAGGTGGGCAAGCGCCTGCAGGTCATCATCGATGAACCCGGCCCCACCGTCTCGAAGGGACGCAGCAAGGCCGATGCGCCTGAGATCGACGGCTCGGTCTATGTCGCGTCACGCCGTCCGCTCCGAATCGGCGACATCGTCACCGTGAAAATCGAGCGGGCGGATGCCTACGACCTGCACGGAATCGCTGTCTGATGCCCTCATGCCAAAGAAAACCCGGCAAGGACGATATCGTCCGCCGGGTTGGCAGTTAGTCTCGGGCTGACGCGAGGAGGGAGGCACCTCGCTCCAAGACGCTTGAATCATAGGCGACCGCGACCGTCCCGGCGATTGCCGAAGGATAATACTTTCGGCTTCCCCAGCCGGTTTTGGACGCCCCCGCGCACTGTTGCCCGCCGACCGTTGCAACAAAGCCACGGAGAAAGCTCTCAACGCTCCGGGATAAACGGCATCCCCAGAGCGGCGGGCGCCACGCTTCCTCGCCCCTTGCGCAGCGACAGCACCACGAGCGCCGCGATGGTGGCGAGATATGGCACAGCCGTCAGCAATTGACCGGGCAGCCCGACCGAGGCCGCCTGCGCATGCAATTGCAGGACGGTCGCCCCACCGAACAGCAGCGCGCCGGCAAAGGCACGAAACGGCCGCCAGGACGCGAAGACGACCAGCGCCAGCGCGATCCACCCACGCCCTGCTGTCATGCCGGGCGACCAGAAGGGTGTGTAGGCCAGCGAGAGATAGGCCCCCGCCAGCCCCGCGCAGCCGCCACCGAACAGCACAGCCAGGAAGCGGATGCGCCGCACGGGCACTCCGAGCGAATGGGCCGACGTGTGATTCTCCCCCACTGCCCGCAGCGTGAGCCCTGCCCGCGTCTTCGACAGGAAGTAGGCGACGCCGCAGACGAGTGCGACGGCGGCATAGACGAACGGGTCTTGCCCAAAGAGAAGCCCGCCGACGACGGGCAAATCCGACAGGACCGGAATATGAAGATGCACGGCGCTCTCGCGCTTCATGCCGACGAACCCGCTGCCGATGAGGCCCGAGAGGCCTGAGCCGAGAATCGTCAACGCCAGCCCAGTCGCCACCTGATTGGCCGCCAGAAAGATCACCAGCAGGCCGAACACGGCGGCGAGCCCCATACCGGCGAGGACGCCGACCAGCGCGCCGATTAGCGTCGAGCCCGTCTGGATGGCGGCGGCGAACCCGGTCGCTGCCCCCATGATCATCATACCCTCCACGCCGAGGTTCAGCACGCCCGCACGTTCGCTCACCAGTTCGCCTACAGCGGCAGTGACGAGAGGAATCGACGCGGTGAGAATCGTGATGAGAACCAGCTCGAGAATTTGCAGGCTCATGCACGCCTCCCGAGGACAAATTTGACGCGGTAGCGCGTGAGCACGTCAGCCGCCAGCACGCACATCAGCAGGATGCCCTGAAAGGCACGCGTCATGTCGAGCGGCAGCTTCATCGAGATCTGCGCGCCCTCGCCGCCAATGGTCGAGAGCGACAGCACAAGCCCAGCCAGCAGGATGCCCACCGGCTGCAAGCGCCCGAGAAAGGCGACGATGATAGCGGAGAATCCGTACCCCGGCGAAATCGTCGGCTGCAATTGTCCGATCTGCCCCGCGACTTCACAGATGCCGGCGAGCCCCGCGGCCCCGCCGCTGATCGCAAACACGGCATAAGTCAGCCGCGCATCGCTGAAACCGGCAAAGCGGGCGGCCTTCGGCGCTGAGCCGACGAGACGCACATCGAAGCCGAACAATGTCCGGCCCAGCACCACGGCCGCGATAGCGACCGAGATCAGCGCAAGCACGACTCCGCCATGCAACCGCTCGCCCTCCATCAGGAATGGCAGCCGCGCGACCTCGTCGAAGGGCACGCTTTGCGGAAAGTTGTACCCCTTCGGATCGCGCAACATGCCGCGCACCAGATAGTCGAGCGTCAGTTCGGCGACATAGACGAGCATGAGACTGGTCAGGATTTCCGAAACGCCGAGTTTGACGCGCAGGTAGGCCGGAATCATCGCATAGGCCATGCCCGCGAACGTTCCTGCGACGAGCATGGCGGGCACGATCCAGCTCGATCCGAGCAGGCTTTGCCCGGCGCCATCATGCGTGAGGATGGCGACGATGCCGCCAGCGAGCCCCCCCATGACGAACTGTCCCTCCGCCCCGATATTCCACAGATTGGCGCGGAAGCAGAACGACAGGCCAACCGCGATGAGGACAAGAGGCGCTGCTTTCACAGCCACTTCCTGCAACGACCAGCTTTCGGACAGCGGCTCGATGAAATAGACGGAGAAGGCCTGCAAAGGCGATTTTCCGAGCAGGGCCACCACCAGGCCGCCGATCAGGACCGCGACCACGAAGGCCGCGAAGGGCGCGATGATCTCGAGCGCCGTGGAGCGCGCCGTGCGCGCTTCGAGATCAATGCGCATGTGCCAGGTCCGCCATCGTCGCGCCGCCCATCAGAAGGCCGATCTCTTCGCGCGTGGTCGCACGCGTCTGGAGAGGCGGCGAGAGATGCCCATCGTGGATGACCGCCAGCCGGTCGGAGATCTCGAACAATTCGTCGAGATCCTGGCTGATGACGAGTACCGCCGAGCCCGCGCGGGACAGATCGATCAGCATCTGCCGGATCGCCGCCGAGGCCGAGGCATCGACACCCCAGGTCGGCTGGTTGAGCACGAGAACGGATGGTGTGCGCGAGATCTCGCGCCCCACCAGGAATTTCTGCAGATTGCCGCCCGACAGCGTACGCGCCGCCGGATCGACGCCGGAAGCGCGCACATCGAATTTCCCGATGATCTCTCTTGCCAGCGCACGCGAGGCCGGAAGATCGAGAAAGCCGTTGCGGCTCACGCCACCCGTTGCGTGACGCGAAAGCACGACGTTCTGCGAGAGGCTGAAATCGGGCGCCGCCGCGTGGCCGTTGCGCTCCTCGGGCACGAAAGCGGCGCCGAACTGACGCCGGGCCGTAATCCCCTCGCAGCCCACCCCGAGCCCGTCGATCCGCACGCTGCCCTGTTGCTGCGCGGGGTGTTCGCCCGAGATGGCCGCGAACAATTCGTCCTGTCCATTGCCCGCGATACCGGCGATGCCCAACACTTCGCCAGCGTGAACACTGAGGCTGATGTCGGACAGCGAGACGCCGTGCAGGTCCGCCGCCGGCATCGAAAGGTTCTGAACCGCCAGCCTTTCCGGTCCGAGGTCGTCAGCCGGCATGGCCCTGACATCGACGAGATGCGTGCCGACCATCATGGCGGCGAGCGAGCGCGCCGTTTCGGCCTTCGGATCGCAGGTGCCCACGACCCGCCCTGCCCGCAGCACGGTGGCCCGGTCGCACAGGCGTCGCACCTCCTCGAGGCGGTGGGAGATATAGAGGATCGCCCGGCCCTCGCTCTTCAGGACATCGAGCGTCGCAAACAGCGTCTCGGCTTCTTGCGGAGTCAGAACCGACGTCGGCTCGTCGAGGACGATGAGCTTGGGGTCCTGCAACAGGCATCGCGCGATTTCGATGCGCTGGCGCTCGCCCGCCGAAAGCGACCAGACGGGGCGCTCTGGTTCGAGCTTCAACCCGTAGCGCATGGCGACCGCATCGATCCGGGTATTAAGGTTCTTGAGGCTGTCGCCCTTGGGCAGTACCAGCGCGATGTTTTCGGCCACGCTCAGATTATCGAACAGCGAAAAGTGCTGGAACACCATGCCGATCCCCATGGCGCGCGCAGCTTCCGGATTAGCGAACGAAACCGCCTTGCCCTCGAAGAGGATCTCGCCCTCCGTCGGCTCCAGCAGGCCATAGAGGATTTTCACCAGGGTCGATTTGCCCGCCCCGTTCTCGCCGAGCAGCGCATGCGCCTCGCCCTTGAAAATATCGAGGTTGATGCCGGCGTTGGCTGTGAATGTGCCGAACCTCTTGACGATATTTCTCATCGCGACGAGCGGCAAGCCGCTGTCATCGCGCGAACTGGATGGATCCGGCATGGAAGAACTCATGGAATGAGAACGGAAGCACCTGTGGTCGCGCGCCCAGCCAATGCCTCATGCGCTTGCGCGACGTCGGCGAGCTTGTAGCGCGCGTGAATGGGAATGGTGAGGTCGCCGCGCGAGATGGCCTTCATCAGGTCGCGCGCAGAGGCCTCGTAATCTTCACGCTTGGCAATGTAGTGAAACAATGTCGGTCGGGTCGCGAACAGCGAGCCCTTCTGCTGCAAAAGCCCGATGTTGAAAGCCTCCACCTGCCCCGAGGCCGAACCGTAGGACACGAACGTGCCCAGCGGACGAAGGCAATCGAGCGAGCCGGGGAAAGTCGCCTTCCCCACGCCGTCATAGACGACGTCGCAGAGAGCGCCCTTGGTGATGGCCTTCACGCGAGCAACAAAATCCTCCGTATTGTAGAGGATCACATGCTTCGCACCGGCCTTCTTGGCGAGTTTCGCTTTTGCCTCGGACCCCACCGTGCCGATGACCGTCGCACCCAGCGCCTTGGCCCATTGGCATAGCATGAGGCCGACGCCACCAGCTGCCGCGTGGACGAGAATCGTGTGGCCTTCCTTCACCTTGAAGGTGCGGCGCAGCAGATACTGCGCGGTCAGGCCCTTCAGCATCATCGCCGCACCGGTCTCGTAGGAGATCGATTTCGGCAGCTTGATCAGGCTCTTTGTCTCGATGTTGCGTTCATCCGCATAGGCTCCGAGCGTCGAGACATAGGCAACGCGGTCACCCACCTTGAAGTCCGTCACGCCCTTGCCGAGCGCGATGATTTCGCCCGCGCCTTCATTCCCCGGCGTGAACGGCAGCGCTGCCGGATAAAGGCCCGAGCGGAAGTAGATGTCGATGAAGTTCAGGCCGATCGCATGATGGCGGAGGCGAACCTCGCCCCGTCCGGGCTGCGGCAGTTCGAGATCCTCGAGCACCATGGCCTCCGGGCCGCCGGTCTGATGAATGCGAATGGCCCGGGTCATGAACGTCTCCAACGTGTTTTCAATCCCCCGCATCATGCGGCGGCGTTCCAGCAGAGGCAACTGCGCCCCTCAGGGATGCGGCAGGTCAAAGCTATTCTCCATCCATCCGCTGTATGATCCCGCCATACACCCCCAACGAACCTTGAGTCGCACGCGCGACCAAGTGCCGACGTGACACGTCTCAGCGCGACCGGAGCAAGAAATGAACCAACGTCCGACTTTCGCGGAGCTGTTCACGCCGAAGCTCGTAACGGTGCTGCGCGAGGGATACACAGCCGCGCATTTCAAGGCCGACGCCATCGCAGGATTGACCGTGGCAATCGTCGCCTTGCCGCTTTCCATGGCCATTGCCATCGGCTCGGGCGCCAAACCGGAACAAGGCCTTTACGCCGCCGTCGTCGGTGGTTTTATCATTTCGCTGCTGGGCGGCAGCCGTTTTCAGATCGGCGGGCCCGCAGGCGCCTTCATCGCGCTGGTTGCGGCCACGATCCTGAAATTCGGCTTTGATGGTTTCATGGTCGCGACGCTCATGGCGGGCTTTATGCTTCTCGCGATCGGCTATCTGCGGCTGGGCACCTACATCAAATACATTCCCCATCCAGTCCTCGTCGGCTTCACGGCGGGTATTGCGGTCATCATTTTCTGCGGTGAAATCCGTGATTTGTTCGGTCTTCAGATCGAGCACGAACCCTCCGCCGTCGTGTCCCGCGTCGTCGCCTTGTGGGATGTGCGCGGCACGATCAATCCCTATGCAACGGGCATTACGGCGGCCTGCCTCGCGCTGATGCTGGGCCTGAAGAAATATGCGCCGCGCTTTCCCGGCATGCTGGCGGCGGTCGTCGGAAGCGCGGTGCTGATCTATTTCTTCCAGCTGCCTGTCGAGACCATCGGCACGCGCTTCGGCGGAATCCCGGGCTCGCTCCCCTCGCCGTCCCTCCCGCACGCCGATTTCGCGCGCATTCTCGAACTCATTCCGGCAGCAATCGCCTTCGCCCTGCTGGGCGGCATCGAATCGCTTCTCTCCGCTGTCGTGGCGGATGGCATGACGGGCCGCCGCCATCGCTCGAATTGCGAGCTTGTGGCGCAAGGTTATGCAAACATCGCCTGCGCATTGTTCGGCGGCCTCTGCGCGACGGGCACCATCGCCCGCACGGCGACCAACGTGCGCGCGCATGCACATGGTCCGGTCGCGGGCATGCTGCACGCGGTCTTCCTGCTTGCCTTCATGATGCTCGCGGCGCCTCTCGCCTCCTATGTCCCGCTGGCCGCCCTGGCCGCCGTGCTGGCGCTGGTGGCGTGGAACATGATCGAGCGCGAACAATTCGCGCAGATCCTGCGCCATGACAGGGGCGAAGCCGCCGTTCTGCTGGCGACCTTCCTGCTCACCGTGTTCCGCGACCTGACCGAGGGCATCGCGGTCGGCGTGACGCTGGGCGCGATTTTGTTCATGCACCGCATGGCTGAAATGGTGCAGGTCTCGACCCACGAGAACCTGCTCGACGAAGACCAGGCGGATGCGCCGACCGACCAGCGCACGCCCTACCTGCCCAACGGCGGCGCCGATATCGTCGTCTATCGAATCGCCGGAGCCTTCTTCTTCGGCGCGGCCGGGACCATTGCAGCGGTGCTCGATCGGATCGGCACTGCGCCGCGCGCCTTCATCCTCGATCTGGCGGCTGTGCCGCTGGCGGACGCGACGGCGGCCCAGACGCTCACGGCTTTCATCGCCAAGGCGAAAAAGTCCGGCACACGCGTTTTCGTCTCGGCGGCGTCACCTGCGGTCCGCCACGTTCTCTGGGAAAACGGGCTGACCACCGACGTCGTGACCTACGCGCCCTCAATCCAGGATGCGCGAAATCTGGTCAATGAGCCGGCGGGCGCGGCCGCGCTCGTCACTTGACGCGTCCACGCAGGACCGACGCGAACAGGAAATAAAGCGCGCTGGCAATCAGGCCGCCCTTGGCGAACATGTTCGTATTAAGCCCCTGCGTCACGGCCAGCGCCGCGCTGCCGAACCAGAGACACGTGAATGCGACGCTCATCGCCTGCATGCGCTTGACCCGCATTGGATGCAGGAACGGCACGGGCACGAACATGAGCCCGCACAGCAGGACGATCACACAGGCATTCAGAGCCGCCGGCGGCCGGAATACGAACAGGTAGAGCGCCACGACGTTCCAGAGCGCGGGAAATCCCCGGAAGAAATTATCCGGCATCTTCATCCGGCGATCCGCGAAATAGAGCGACGACGTCACCACCACGAGAATGCCGAGGCCCAGCGCCAGATCCTCGGGCATCAACCCGGACCGCCAGAGGCCGACGACCGGCACCAGCACATAGTTGAGATAGTCGACCACGAGGTCGAGAACGGCCCCGTCATATTCGGGCGCTGTCTCGCTCACCCGCGCCAGCCGCGCAAAAGTGCCATCTATCCCGTCGATGACCAGCGCGACGGCGAGCCAGAAGAACATGGCGGGAAATTGCGCCTGGAAGGCCGCCGCCAGCGCCATCAGCCCAGCCGCGGCACCGGCGGCGGTGAAGACATGGATCGCGAGGCCGATGACGCGCGCACGGCGTGAGACGGAGTCCCGCGCCCCCGGCGACTTCTCGGGGGGTGCGGATTGTTCGGGAAGCTTGGATGATTTGCGAGGCGCCATAGGGCGCAAACAAGCACGAATGGCCAATGCGTCGCAAATCCCGCCAGCGGTTGCGACCCCATCGCGCAGACGCGCCCCTCGCCAAACGCCTCGCCCCTGCCTACAAACGGCACATGAACGACGCACATGACACGAGCGAGATCCTGATCGTCGGCACGGGCGCCGCCGGCCTCACGGCGTCCATAGCCTTGGCCCGCGCCGGATGGGCCGTCACCATTGTGGGCAGTATCGACACGGCGCCCTCCGCGCGCACGGTCGCCCTGTTCGACGGATCGCTGCGCCTTCTCGCCAATCTCGGCCTTGTCGAAAGATTGCGCCCGCACTTCGCGGCACTCGAAACCATGCGGATCGTGGACGATACGGGATCTCTCTTCCGCATTCCCCCGGTCGAATTCCGCGCCAGCGAAATCGGCCTCGACGTTTTCGGCGAAAATATCGAAAACGCGATCCTCGTGGAGCAACTGGCCGAAGCCGCCCACGCGACACCCGGCGTCACGCTGATCGAAGGCCGGGTCGGCAAGGTCGAACTTCGCGACGATCACGGCAGCGTCACGATGGACGATGGCCGCACCTTCACCGCCCGCCTGCTCGTGGCCGCCGACGGGCGCAAGTCACGCCTGCGCGCGGGGGCCCGGATCGGGACGCGCGAATGGGCCTATCCGCAGGTCGCCCTCACTGCGATCCTGCGTCACGAAAGGCCCCATCGCGACACCTCGACCGAGTTCCACACCCGGCAAGGCCCCTTTACGCTGGTGCCCCTGCCCGGACGCCCTGGCGCGCCGCATCGCTCGAGCCTCGTCTGGATGATGTCGCCGGGCGAAGCCCGCCGCAGGCAGGCACTCGACGACACGCTGTTTGCCCGCGACATCCAGCGGCAGGCCCATTTCCTTCTGGGTGGCATGACGCTGGAGGGTCCGCGCGGCGCCTTCCCCATGAGCGGCCTCTCGGCCTCGCAGCTCAGCGCCCATCGTGTGGTGCTGATCGGCGATGCCGCGCACGGCTTTCCGCCCATCGGCGCGCAGGGCCTCAACCTCGGCATGCGCGATGTCGCCCATCTCGGCGATTGCCTGACGCACGGGTCCGACCCCGGCAGCCCCGAAGGCCTCGCCCGCTACGAGGCGGCGCGCCAGACCGACATCCGCGTGCGGACGCTCGGCGTCGACATGCTGAACCGCTCGCTGCTGAACGGGCTCCTCCCCGTCGATGCGCTACGCGGCGTCGGGCTTCTGGCGCTGGCCAATATCGCCCCGCTCCGTCGCGCCGTGATGCGCGAAGGCGTGATGCCGCGCGGCTCCGTTCCGAGCCTCATGCGCCTTCACGGCACGAAAAGCCTGTAGGGCACACCGCCCAGCCCGATCATGAAGAGCAGTCCGGTCACAGTCACCACGGATGCGATGGTTCCGAGCAGGATCAGCCCGGACGCGCCCTCGACATAGACCTTGTACTGGCTCGCCATGACGAAGACGTTGAGCGCCGGCGGAAGAGCCGCCATCAGCACCGCCGTAAACGTCCAGATGCGCCCGTAATCGCCGGTGAGCGACAGTAGCGTCCAGACCAGCATGGGATGCAGCAACAGCTTGATGGCGAGAAGCACCGGCATTTCCGGCGCGATCCGCTTCAAGGGCCGCAGCGCGACCGTGACCCCCATCGCGAACAGGGCGCAGGGCGCGGCGGCATTCTGCAGAAAGGTCAGCATTTTCGCGATGGGCACGGGCGGATGCCAGTGCATGTAGGCCGCGACGATCCCCAGAGCCGTGGCGACATTGAACGGATGCGTGACGATGCGCTTCACGACGAGCGCCGCGGTTTGCCCAAAACTCGCCCTCTGCGCGCCTGCGACCCCCATCAGGAAGGGCACCAGTGTGAACAGGAGCATGCTGTCGCAGACGAAAACCAGCGCGGTCGGAACAGCCGAACCCGGCCCGAGCGCCGCCAGCGTCAGGCCCGGCCCCATGTATCCGACATTCGAATAGGCCCCGCCGACCCCCTGAATGGTCGCCTGCGCCACATCCCCCCGGCTCGCCACGATGCCCGTCCCAAAGGCTATCGCGAAGGCGATGCTGGTGGAGAGCGTCGTGATGCCGATAAAGCTCCAGTTCGCGAGCTCATCGAGTGGCGTCACGGCAATCAGGTTGAAGAACAAGGCGGGCAGCGCGACATAGACGACGAACAAATGCATCCAGGCGAGCCCGCTCTCGGGCACATCGAACAGCCGCCCGCAGCAAAAGCCGAGCAGGATCAGGCCGAAAAACGGCAAGGCCAGATCGAGCACCTGAGCCAGCGAAGGCACGGCGAGGCCGAGCCCGACGAGGCCGAAAAAGGCGAGCAGTGGCCAGGCAAGAGGCGCGAGCCTTTGCATCGGAACTCCATTTCAGGGGCCCGGCGAAGCGGCTGCGCCCAATGAGGGCGAGGGATAGTGGCAGGCGGGATGGGATGTCAATTTTTGGGGGCGTTTTGCACCGTCAAACAGGCCGTGAAACGGCGTGAATGGCTACGAATTGCATCGATGAGAGACAAAAATCTTCGGCTAAAATAAACCTCTGTTTTGAATATTCCAACATTTTCAAATAACGTACACAATGGGTTCGGATAATATTGCAATGTATCGCATTGCAGAACGCTGGAGACCTCTCCGCCCGCACCTGTTCGAATGAAAAACTCGCCCGTTTCCGGGGCGCCATCTGGCACGAGAATTCGCTCGAAACCGACCAGCACGGATCCGGTTCGGATGTAGGTCGGTTTATTGGCGTGGACAAAAAAACCGCCCTCCATGTGCCCCACGAAATCCTCGTCGACACGGTAAGAACGACTCCTGGAATAAATACCGATCACCCGCTCCGGCGTCCGCTCGTAGGCATGCGCGCTAACAAGCAGCGTCGAATGGGTGTAGTCCTGCGGGCGCTTCCCCCGCGCCCTATCGGGGTCGAACAGCCCATCCTTCTGCGGCTCTCCCGTGGCGATATCGAGCGTAAACGCATCGTTGTTCTTTGGTGGCATTGTTCCGTCTGATCGTCGGTCAAGCGGCTGGAACGCGAGCGTGCGCTTATCGAGATACTCATCCCTGTAATTTATCGTGGTCCAGTAATAATCTTTATCCGTCAAGTAGGCAGGCTGTTGATAAACGACGATACGCTCCGAGCGAAGCGGGCCGCCCTGCCGATAAAAGGCGCAATCCTCAGGCGTGACCACCTCGACCGAGCCCGCTGACGGGGAGCTGGTCATGGGTTCATCCATGCCTGCCGCTGGCGGCTGTTGGCTCAGCAGCGAATCGCTCTTCAACGGCGCGGTGGTGACACAAGCAAGTAGACCGAGCGTCACGATCGCGCATTTCATTTGTTTCATGTCGACACCACCGCAAAAAGGCCGGTTGCCATAATTAAAAACCTTTTTATCAGCCGATTGATTTGTTCAATCATCTCTCGACCAGATTCAGGCGCAGCTTGGGTAATCGGGGATTAAAGGTAGTCGATCGCAAAATCCAAACGAAAGACGATGCGCCGCTGGGATGTCAATCTGCGGAAATGCGCGCCCGGCCTAGCCAAAGGCCTCACATCTTGCCATAGTGCAGCCATTGCACTATTTTTAATTGCGAGCTTCCTAGCGATGCCAAAAATCGCCACCTTGAGCGGAAGCCGGGTGTATCTCTATGCAGACGATCATAATCCGCCGCACTTCCATCTGATCGGAGCAGATTGGGAATGTCAGGTCATCATAGGCAGTCTTCAGGTTCTTCGGGGTCAGGCTCCCGCCTCAGCCCTTCACGAAGCGCGCGAATGGGCCTCCAGCAATCTGAGCCTCTTGAACGAGCAATGGGTGAAACTCAATGAACGAGCCTGAGATGTTCGATCCGCGCCCCATGCCCCTGATCCAATCGGTCGAATGCGTGGGAGCCACGCAGGTGCGTGTCCACTGGGCGAAAGGAACGCGTGCGGGCAAGACCGAGACTGTTGACATGGCACCCATCGTGAACGCCTTTCGCGTCTACGGGCCGCTCAAGGCGCGCCCAGATCTCCTCGCCACGGTTCACGTCGTCGAACGCGGCCATGCGATCGCGTGGGGAGACGAGGAGATCGACATGGCAGCGACGTCACTCGAACGGCTGGCCGAAGAGGCCATGACCAACGAGGATTTCGCGGGTTTCCTCCAACGCATGAAGCTGACGCACCAAGGTGCCGCAGCGGTGCTGGGCCGCAGCAAACGCCAGATCGAGAATTACCTGTCGGGCACGCCCATACCCAGAATCGTCGCGCTGGCATGCCGCGCCGTCGAGCACGATCTCAAACGCAGCGCCTAAACCACACCCCACCGAAACCTGTGGGCGACCCTACCGCCGAGCCTGATTCCACGGCCACTTCGTGCTACCTCCCACGGCTGACATGCTGATGAATCAGTGGGTCGCGAGCCGAGGGCATGGATGAGATCTGACATCGACATCGGGCTGACGGGCGCCAATGCGTCCGCCTTGGTCGATCTGGAGGAATTGCTGGCGACGCGGCTTCTCGTGCAGGGCAATTCCGGCTCCGGGAAGTCGCATCTTCTGCGTCGCCTGCTCGAACAGAGCGCCGGGCTCGTCCAGCAAGTCGTGATCGACCCGGAAGGCGACTTCGTCACGCTGGCGGATCGTTACGGCCATGTGGTCGTCGATGCCGCGCAGTCGGAAAGCGAACTGGCCAGCATCGCAACCCGCGTGCGCCAGCACCGCGTCTCCGTCGTGCTCGATCTCGAAGGCCTCGAAGTCGACGGCCAGTTGCGCGGCGCGGCAACCTTCCTCAACGCGCTCTTCGAGGCGGACCGGGATTTTTGGTATCCGGTGCTCGTCGTCGTCGACGAAGCGCAACTCTTCGCCCCGGCCGCCGCCGCCGATGCGTCGGACGACGCGCGCCGCCTCAGCCTCGCCGCCATGACCAACCTGATGTGCCGTGGCCGCAAGCGCGGACTCGCCGGCGTCATCGCGACACAGCGCCTCGCCAAGCTCGCCAAGAATGTCGCCGCCGAAGCCTCCAACTTCCTGATGGGACGCACCTTTCTCGACATCGACATGGCACGCGCGGCCGATCTGCTGGGCATGGAGCGCCGTCAGGCCGAGATGTTCCGCGATCTCCAGCGCGGCTCCTTCGTGGGGCTCGGCCCCGCCATTTCGCGGCGCCCCCTGCCCGTTCGCATCGGCCCGGTCCTGACCGCCGACCGTGGCGGCGCACCAAAACTTCTGCCGCTGCCCGATTCGTCCGAGGATGGCGCCGCGCACGATCTCATCTTCGCACCCGGCGAGTTGCCGATGCCCGCCGAACGGCCGCGCCGCGTGCGCGCCGAGAACACGGACGACGTGTTCGAGCGCATCGAGCGCGCAGCGCCGCCAGCCTATGTGGCCGCCCCCGCGCCCGAACTCTCGGACGAAGAGCGCGAGGCTGCCATCGACGACATCGTGCTCCAGATGATCGCCGACCCCGCCGCCATCTTCCAGCCGGCAGGCACCCTGCATCGCGACTTTCAGGTGCGCTGCCGCATCCGTCGCCTCGGCCCGTCAATTCCCGACGCGACCGCCTTTCGCCGCCGCATCACGGTCGCGCGTGCGCGCATGACCCACCCCGAGAGCGAGCAGGAAGAGCTGTGGACCCGCGCCATCGGCATTTCCGAGCGCGTGCCCGAGGACATGCAGGGCGTGTTCCTGCTGCTTGCCCGCGCGGCCGTGGCGGAAAAGGTCTGCCCGTCGGACGATGAGATCGCGCGCTTCTTCGGCAGCCACTCTCCGGGACGCGCGCGCCGCCTGCTCAACCATATGGAACAGATCGGCACCATCGTCTGCCGCACCGATTTTCAAGGGTGCAGGATCATCGCGTTTCCGGAGCTGGAAATCGAGACTGCTGCCGTGCATCCGAAACTCGCGGATGCCAACGCAACTCAGGCGGTCGAGGCGCTCTGAAGCCCGCCGGCGCGAGGCTCACCGAAGAGGATCAGCGCTTGTTGAGGTAGTCGCCCAGCATCGCGGCAGCCGCCTGACGGTCGGCATCGCTCGCGGCTTTCAGGGCCTTCTCGCGCAACTCGACAACCCAGGCATTCTTGGCGTCGTCGCCCGCGCCTTCAACCGCCATGGTCAGGTACATGAGGCCACGCGCACGCTGGCGGGGCACGCCCTGTCCCGTGAACAGCAGGTTTCCAAGAAGCGCCTGCGATTCCATGTGGTTCTTTTCAGCGGCGAGAAACAGCCAGCCGACCGCCTGACGCGGGTCCTTGGTGACGCCCGCGCCATCGAGATAGATGCGCGCGAGATTATATTGCGCGTTGGGATCGCCGAAGGTCGAGGCCGCATACTGGAACAATTCCTGCGCGCGCAGCACGTCCGGCTTCAGCCGGATCTGCGGCAGGCCCGTCAGTGAGTAGACGCCGACCGCGACATAGGCGCTGGCGACGATGCCGCGCTCGCGGCGGCTCGTCGAATCCTCGTCGTAATTGTTCACGATTTCGGAGAAATATTGATAGGCCACGGCGTCGTCATGCGGCACGCCTTCGCCCGCCGCGTACATGCGTCCGAGCTTCCACTGCGCCAGTGACTGGCCACCGGCGGCCGCATATTTCAGCGCCTCGACCGAGGATGCGGAATCCCCGGCGCGGAGGCCCTCTATCGCCTGGTTCAGCGCGTGCAGCGAGTTCCTGAAGAGTGGCATCGGCGGCTTGATGCCGGCCGGGCTCTCACTTCCATCGAGCGCAAAAGCGGCGCTTCCCGACAGGATCGAGACCATGCAGGCGGCCAGGAATGCGCTGTTCTTAGCTCTCCGCATAGACGTGCTTCTCTTCCGCTGCGCCTGGATGCGTGACTGCGCTTCCGGTCCTTTGTGTGTGCCAGTTCTGCCCGTGCGCGACCAGTTCGCGAGCGTCGATTGAGGGCTTGCAAAGGGTCGAATTCGAATCGAATACGATCCTGTCACCCGCGCGCAACAGGGCGATGGAAGCGAGCCCGTGCCAAACGTATCCGGCGCTGCAAGCTTTGAATGCGGCCCGAAAATGTTCATGCACCGCGAATGAGCGAGCGTGCGCGATCGCGTAGCCCGCCCCGCTTAAACTCGGAAGTTTTGAGATGTCGGCTGCCCGCCCGCCCATGAAACCCTGATCCGCTCTGCCGCTTGACGAGCTTTATTCTCGCGAGATCGAATTAGCGCGGGGTTTATGGCTGAATCGCGGCGTGGTCCGCGTCGGAAACCGGCCGTCTGGCGTTCATTTCATGCTGTGGCGGCGAAGCCACGAATCGATGCAGACAGTGGCAAACTCATGCGTTCTACAGACCCGGCAGCCTCGGTTCCCCGCCTTACGGGGCCGTCCGGGGACAGGTGCGGCAGCGTGCAATTCGCTGCCGCACCCGGTCTGCGTTCTCGTACGATCTAAGACCTGCAGGACTGGATACCCAGCTTGGCCCGGAACGCATTGATGTAGGAGACGTCGGCGTCGGCAGTCATCAAGTAGACGATCCGATACCATTTCGGCAGAAGGTCTTTGATATACCTCATTGCTTTCTTGGCCTCGTCCGGGGTCAGCGCGGCGAGTGCTTGAGAGGCTGCGCGGACCTCGTCGCGCACCGCAGACACCCCATCGTTTCCCGCATACTTGGGGCTGATCTCATATTTAATGTGGCACTGCATTCTGTAGTATAGGTTTGCCTTACCTGGATCCTTGCCTCCCTTCAGGTAAGCGTCTGAATTGAAATCGTAGCTCTTGTATCTGAGCACCCCATTAATGATTTTAGCTCGCCGCTGCGCAGTAAAATACTTTCGAAATATAGCGGCTAGCTCGATTATATACTCCTTTCCAGCGGCAAGACCGCCTAGATTTACATAAGCCTTTATATAATCGAGTTTGCAATCTCCACCCATAAGTTTACATTCCACCTCGACATACAGCCTATAACTAAGTGCAAAGTGATCTAAATCCCCCTGATAATAGTAAGCGAGAGCCTTTTTCTCCTGCCTCTGTATATACCCTTCCGCGCGACTTTTCGCGTAGTTGAATGCGGCGGTGGCGTCCGAAAAAGCTGAGCTGGGCTTCGACATAGTCTGCACAGTGTCTGTCCAGGGGCCGGCTGTGCTGGCGGCAGGAGCGGCCACTGTCGTCGGCGCGAATGAACTGATGATCAAGTGACATCTCCAAAAAAAACCTCGCGGCAGGACACAGTCCCGGCGCAAAGAAAAACCTCCCTTGCGTCAAATATCGAGCACGCTCGGCTCAGACGCAATGTAAGAATTGTAAGTATTTTTTGGGATGCGCTACGGCAGGCCTAATATAGGCACGTCTAATATAAAATGGGCGCACGTTGTGCTCACCCCGTCTCTCCGCATGGCGAAGCCGGACCGCCCGGCTTCGCCATGCGTTTCTCACGCAAGACGCTGCAACGCGGCCGTCATTTTCTCGATGCGCGAGACCTCGTCTGCCCGGCGTTCTCGGTTCTCCTCGACGATCTCTTCAGGCGCGCGGCGCACGAAATCGGCGTTGCCCAGTTTGGCGTCGATCTTCTTGACCTCACCCTCGGACTTGCCGATCTCCTTGGTCAGGCGCGCGCGCTCGCCATCGAGGTCGATGATGCCCTCAAGCGGCAAGGCAACGAGGCTGCCGCGCACGAACATCTGCGCGGAACCGGAAGGCGGCGCTTCGGCGAAGCTGATGTCGGACATGCGCGCGAGACGCTTCAGCGTGTCGAGCGAGCGACCGACACGCGCGCGCACCTCGTCGTCCACGCCCACCAGGACCAGCGGCATCTGCGCACTCGCGGGCACCTGCATTTCCGCGCGGACCGAGCGGATTTCCGACACCAGATCGACGATCCAGCCGATCTCTGCCTCGGCCCCGGGATTATCGAGCCCGTCCAGCGACGGCCACGGGGCGAGCGTCAGAAGCGACTGCCGCGCAGGGCCATCCTCTCCCTTGATCGCCCAGAGTTCTTCGGTGAGGAAGGGCATGAAGGGGTGCAGCAGCTTCATGATCTCGTCGAGCACAAAGGCGGTTGTCGCCCGCGCCTCGTCCTTGGCGGCGCTGTCCTCGGGCGCCTGCAGGATCGGCTTCGACAACTCGACATACCAGTCGCAGAAGATATTCCAGACGAAGCGATAGGCCGCATTGGCGGCGTCGTTGAAGCGATAGGCCTCGATCGCAGCCGTGACTTCAGCCACGCTGCGCGCGGCTTCGCTGAGGATCCAGCGATTGATCTGTTGCTCGACGTTGGCGGGGTTGAAATCTGTGCGGCGGGCGCAGCCGTTCATCTCGGCGAAACGCGAGGCGTTCCAGAGCTTCGTCGCGAAGTTGCGATAGCCCTCCACGCGCGACGTCGCGAGCTTGATGTCGCGACCCTGCGCGGCCATGGCGGCGAGCGTGAAGCGCAGCGCGTCCGCGCCATAGGTGTCGATCAGCGCCAGCGGGTCGATGACGTTGCCCTTCGACTTCGACATCTTCGCGCCCTTCTCGTCCCGGACGAGCGCGTGGATGTAGATGTCGTGGAAGGGGATTTCTCCCATGAAATGCAGCCCCATCATCATCATCCGGGCGACCCAGAAGAAGATGATATCGAAGCCGGTGACCAGCACGCTGGTCGGATAATAGCGCTTCACCTCAGGCGCAGCGTCGGGCCAGCCGAGCGTCGAGAAGGGCCAGAGCGCGGAGGAGAACCAGGTGTCGAGCACGTCCTCGTCGCGGCGGAACATGTCCCGCAACTGCTCGGGCTCGTGGGCCAGGACAGCGGCTTCGGCGCTGGTAAGAACCGCCCGCTCTACGCCCTCGGCCAGGGCGGCGGCGAAGGCTTCGTCTTCCGACTCGGCAACATGCACTGTGCCCCAGGGCGTGTACCACGCCGGAATCTGATGCCCCCACCACAGCTGGCGGGAGATGCACCAAGGCTGGATGTTGTCGAGCCAGTCGAAATAGGTCTTCTCCCAATTCTTTGGGATGAAGCTCGTGCGCCCGTCCCGCACGGCGGCAA
>JAQGKD010000006.1 GCA_028290285.1 Hyphomicrobiales bacterium | reverse complement strand
ATTCCGGACCTCGAGGGGGCCGAGTTTGTGAACCTTGAAGCGGCCCGCCAAGAGGCTATTCAGGCGGCACGCGAGCTAGTCCAGGAAATGGCACATACGGGCGTCATCGATCTAAGAATAGTCTTTGCAATCGAGGGGTCTGATGGGCAGCGCGCCGTGGTTCCTTTTTCTGAGGCTATCGAGGTGCTCCGGTGAGGGACGCGCCGACTGGCAGACTTAGCAGCAGGAACTCCATCTTTTCATCCGGATTTAGCAACTTCGCTCCCTGAGCCCAGCATGACCACGATGTCGCCAGACGCCCAGGATATTTTCCTCACCGGACTGCGCAACGCGCACGGGCTCGAAAGCCAAGCCGAGCAGATGATCAATCGCCAGTAGAGCGGCTGGAGGATTATCCGCAGGTTGCTCAGCAGTGCGGACTCGCTCGGCCGCTCGGCTTCTAGCAGCCTTCGCCGCTTCGGTCCGGGCAACATCGGCGTTGGGATATTCACAACCTTCTGTAATCTTCTTGTTTTTCTCCGCGTTGATCGCCGCAGGAAACGCAGCGGCAGGAAACGCAGCGGAGGAGAACCAGGCCGGCACCACGCCACCCGCCGCCAAACCAGCGCAGAACCGCGCAGCGGCGACAAGCTCGAAGCTCGGTGCGAAAGCCGCGGCGCGCAGGCGAGCACGCAGACGCTGATCTTCAGCACGATCGACTTGCCATAGATGTCGCCGAAAGGCCCCAGCAGAGGCTGGCCGAGTGCGAAGGGGAGTGCATAAGCCGAGGTAAGGAGCGCCGCGGCTGCGATGCTGACCGAAAGATCGGCAGACATGACGGTAGCGATCGGCTCCATCGTGCGGCCCGACACGG
Source organism: Hyphomicrobiales bacterium (assembly GCA_028290285.1). GTDB lineage: Bacteria > Pseudomonadota > Alphaproteobacteria > Rhizobiales > Beijerinckiaceae > Terripilifer. The sequence goes on along the minus strand of JAQGKD010000006.1, from coordinate 11,097 downwards.
TCGCGGCAAGCCCAGCAAGATGTGTCAAGGATGGTGATCTTCGAAGGCGCCGTGAAATTCGCGCACGGTGTTGCATGAATGTCGTCGGGGAGCGGCCCGAGCGAGCCGGAATGCCATCCTGGACCGTGGGCCGGGCGGACGATGAGTGGGGTCGTCGTCGCCTTTCTGCTGATGGACGGCGTGATCAAGGTCCTCGACCTGGCGGTGGTTTCAGAGACTCTGGACCAGCTCGGGTACCCTGCGACTTTGGCGCGGGGCCTCGGCGTCCTAACCCTGCTGATCGCTGGGCTCTACGCGACCCCGCGAACCGCTTTTCTAGGCGCTGTGCTGCTGACTGGACTGCTGGGCGGCGCCCTGGCGACCCACCTGCGGGTAGGTAGTCCGCTGTTTACGCGTCTTCTCTTCGGGCTCAACGTCGGCGTGATCGCGTGGGGTGGGCTTTGGCTACGTGATCCCAAGTTGCGCGCCGTCGTCCGGGGCTGTGACTAGCGGGCCAAAGTGGCCATTGCGCAACCAACGTTTTATGATCAAGCGGATAGAGAATGAGATGCCGAAGGTCAGGGTAGCAGGCCTCTCGATTCCGATTGACGGCTTCGGCGCGGGGCCGCGTCAGAGCCTCGAAAATCCACTCGGCGAGAGGGGGCGCGACCTCCACGAATGGGCATTCGGCAACCGCACTTTCCAAACGATGTTTGGAAAGTGCGGCGGCTCAGAGGGCGTCGATGACGACTTCGCAAGACGTGCAATGGACGGCTTCGGCGCCTTCATTCTCGGGCGGGATATGTTCGGCCCGATCCGTGGACCCTGGACCGACAACGAGTGGAAAGGATGGTGGGCCCCCAACCCACCGTATCACGCGCCGACCTTCGTCCTGAACATCCACCCCATGATCCGATCGAGATGGAAGGAGGCACGACATTCCACTTCGTCGCAGATGGGATAGAGTCGACGCTTCAGCGCGTCAGCCGCGCACCGCAGCGCGGCGCCAGACCAGGGACGGCAAGCTTGCGGTTGAGTCGGTTTGACTGGTGGTGAGATGCTCTGAGCTTGCACCGGGACCGCTAATAACAAGGCTAAACTCGCCACAGTTGAAACCGCGTATCTTCTCATTTGCGTTTCCCTTAAACCCGCCACATCGGCACCAACGTTCCCCTCGTGAACAGATTTAGCGGCGTTTCGTTCAGTTGCGCTGGTGGTGCAGGAGCTGCAGCCCGCTGCTTGAGAGCGGCGTTTTAGCAGAACATTGCTTTGCTACCTTTGTTTCTTAACCAGGGGCCCACTTTCCCAAGCGGCTCGGCACCCGCGACTCCGGAACCAAACGTACACACGCTGGTCGCTTGAGCATAGCATTTCCAAACACAACGATGGCGCAAGTCAAGAAGATGTAATTGGCGCCGCTGCTGGTCACGACGCGCCGGACCGAGGTGTCGTGGCGGTAACCGGTGACGGTTGTCCGAAGATGGTCCAAGGCTGTTCCACCCATCTCGAGTGACGTATCCGGGAAGATTGCTTGATAATCTGCTGACCTCAGGAGTTCGCGCGTGCGCAGAGCAAAATCCTTTGCGAACTGCTCGCCGTAGGATCCGCAAAGGATCTTAGTCCTGCCTGAAGCCGGACAAGGGACCGACGACACCATGGCGTTGGCGCTTACTGACAGCCTGCTTTTCTCGCCCGACCTGGATGAAGCGCATCTCAAACTTGCGTCCTCCCATTGAACAGCGGCTGCGGTCATTTGCAAGTCGATCATAAATCCCCATTTGTAGCCCATGAGCACACGAAATTTTCTGCTGGCGAAAGTCAGGACCTTTCTGGTCTGCGCAAACGCCGAGTCCCATGCGTTGCGAACGGTCAAGTGGCCGACCAGGTGATGGCATGTCGAGATCACCTGCGTGCCATCTTTCCGCTGTCGCATCCTAAGCACACGCGGCACTTGGCAAAACATCCATGGTTCGACGCGGGGGTGCTTTCCGCGCCGCGCGACGTGGTTCCATGGGCACTTGCATGACCCGGGTGGAACGTCCTCCCGTGTACACTGTGGGGCATTCCCGCGATCCATCGCTGAGTTCGTCGATCTCCTGAAGCAGGGACGGGTGGAATTCGTCGTCGACATTCGCAGCACGCCGCAATCCCGCACCAATCCTCAGTTTAACCTTGATGCTTTGCCGGAGGCGCTGGCGGCGTGGCAGATCGGCCATACGCGGATCGCGGAGTTGGGCGGCCGGCGGCCTAGGTCGAAGACGTTTCCGCCCGAAGTCAATGGCTTCTGGAGCAACCAGAGCTTTCACAATTACGCCGACCATGCGCTGTCTGACGAGTTTCGCGCGGGATTTTCGCGTTTGATCGGATTGAGCTGTGAGCGGCGGTGCGCGATCATGTGTTCGGAAGCGCTCTGGTGGCGTTGCCATCGGCGTTTCGTTGCCGATTACCTTCTACATCACGGGAGCAGCGTCTTCCACTTGATGGGCGTCGCGCGGGTGCAGGCCGCCCAGCTGAACCCAGCGGCGCGGCCGGACGGCGTCTCGCTCGTGTATCCCGCGCCAGAAGCGCCGGCATTATAGATCGGGCAAGCGGTCGTAGAACTCGACCTGCATCCGGACTGCCCCGAGCGGTTCGACGCGATGAGGTTGCTCGGGAAGGATCAGCCCCGGGCGACGAGGCTTGAGGATCGTCTCGGAAACCGGGTTCAGCACGATAGCGCAGGCGTCCTTCGAGTACCCAGATCACGCCCCATACGTCCGCTTTAGTGCGGTGTTCGCGTCGCAGACCGGCCGGAAGGGTCACCTCGTCAAATACCGGCGTAGATCTATAGGGCTTCGTTGGGGTGGCGCAGCCGCGGTCATGACAGGGTCAACGCTTCGGTAGTGGATGGCCCGATCGACGCGATCGATTGTGTGTGCCGCCGCCTTCACCGTAAGAGGATGATGCGTGAAGCCAGGTCTTGGAGAGATGTAGGTCGCCATTTCACGCGCGAGTTCAAGCTGTTGCTCAGAGCCTTCCGCGAGCAACGGAATTGTCAGGTTCTCGAGCGCGATGAAGCGAACCTGCAACTGGACCAGTTCGGCGTTCGAAATTGGCGGAACCTTGGCCGATCCGAGATCGAGAGAGTTGTTTTTTGCCCTCCATCAACTCCCACGCTCCCTTGTTGTCCCGCCGCAATAGCGCCCTCAGGCGTAGCAGCGTCCTTGCGGCTTCACGCAAATGCATTTCGTGCTTTTGCGTAACCAGGCCGGCTGCGAACTGTGCCGAGCCACGGGACCAGGGACTCGGGAATGGCGCCCGAGAGTGCATGCTCCCACATGGCGAGCGACGTCGCGACGGCTATGTCGGCCAGCGTGAACTCTCGACCCGACAAGTACGGCGAGTCTCCCTTCCGGGTCGCGAGATGATCCAGCAGGCGCCTGACCTGGGCTTGGGCCATGCCGGTCAGCCAACCACCCTTCTGATCGGGGGGCGCGGCGTAGCGGTCCGTGAGCAGCAGGTTCAGCCAGCCACCAAGGCTGGCCTCGCTCATCACCGCTACCTCCAGCATCAGGGAACGAGCCGCGGGTTCCTGAGGCGCAAGGCTCGTCGGACCGTAAGCCATGGCGAGGTGAAGCATGATCGCGACGGACTCACCCATGCTCACGCCATGGGCAGGAACTTCGACGAACGGAACAGACCCCAAAGGATACTTGGAGCGATACTCGGTCGATGTCGGAAAGGTATGCACAACGGGTTCGTAGGCGAGCCCCATCTCCTCGCAAAGCCATGCGATCCGTACCCCGCGGGCGCCATTTTGGAAGTTGTGAATCGTGATCATGCAAAATTTCTCGCTTGCTGGACCGGGCCTATGAGGACGCGGGGGGCCGGTATGGTCCCCCAAGAACAAGGGGCTGAGGCGATGAAGACGGCGACGCCGGCGCAGTTCAACGGGGCATCTTCGATTTGTCACGCGCTACCCAGCGCCCCAAGTGACCGCACGCAGCCTCGCATCGCGCAGCAGCAGGCCAGCCCAGGCAAGCACGCCGATGTACAAGCCGAACAGAAGATGCGTGAAGAGAGGGCTCCCCACCCGCAGGTGCGTCGCCATCGCGCCACCCAGCAAGCCGGTCAGCAGCACGGCGCCGAGAAAGGCTGTCCTGGGAAACGCGTAGAGCACGGCGATCTGCAGCGTGAGAAAGCCGAGGCCGCGGGCGAGACTGGCGGGATAACCAAGCTGGTTCAGCGTCTCGCCGACGATGGCGAGATCGAGGACCTTGATGACGCCGTCGATCAGCAGGAAGGCGACGACGATCCCGCTCATGATCCGGCCAGTCCACGTGGCCCACGAAGGCATGCCGCCCTTGGCCCGGTTCGCGACGGCGCTCATTCGGCGCCTCCGTGCTCGAACTTCACCGCGCCTTCGAAGATGATCATCCACGGCACGCCAAACGCATCGGTGAGCATGCCGAAGCGCTCGGCCCAGAATGTCTGCCCGATTGGCATGGCGATCGTTCCGCCCTGCCCCAACGCCGCGAAAACCCGTTCGGCTTCCTCGACAGAGCCCGCAGCGATCTGAATGGAGAAGCCGCCGAGCGGCGATCCTCGGCCCGGAGGGGTGTCCGAACCCATCAGGCGCTGTCCATTCGTTTCAAGACAGGCGTGCATGATCTTGTCGCGCCACTCCGGCGGGACGTGCTCTTCAGCGGGCGTGCCGGTGTGGCGGATCATGGCGAGCAACGTTCCGCCCAGCACCTGCTGGTACCGCGCAAAGGCCTCTTCGCAGCGACCGTCGAGAAACAGATAGTGGTTCAATTGCATGTTCGACCTTCGGGTAAGGAGGACTGGACTTGACGAGTCGGGTTGATATCAACATATATGACCCATGTCAAAGTCGGCCGTTCCCTTTGCAACGACATTGCACGTGCGCGACACGTGCCTGTGCTTGCATGCACAGCGTGCGGCGCGCGCCCTGGCGCGTCGTTTCGACGAGGCGCTTCGCCCCTGCCGGCTGACGAACGGGCAATTCTCTTTACTGATGTCCCTCAATCGCCCTGAGCCGGCGAAGATGGCGCCAGTCGCCGCGCTCCTGGCGATGGATCGCACCACGCTGACCGCGGCCCTGAAGCCGCTCGAACGGCGCGGATTGGTCCAAATCGCCGTCGATCCCGCCGACAGCCGCGGACGTCTGCTCAGCCTCACTGAAAAGGGCCACTGCGTTCTGCTCGAAGCCGTGCCGATCTGGACCCGCACGCACGCAACCCTGGAGAGCGATCTCGCGGACCCGCACGCAACGCGGGAGGACCTTGCCGTTCTCTCCCGACGCGACGATCGCGGCTTGGAACAGCCAGGGACTGTTCGCCAGTCCGTTCCGCTAAAACGCCCATCGAGCGCGCGGGCCCGAAAGGAAGGACAATGAAGCGATTGAACGCCCTTCCGGCTTGGAATGCGCGCGACGTTGAAGCGGTCCTCGCGCACTTCCATAACGACGTCCTGTTCGTCTCGCCCGTACCCCAAACGATCGGGTTCGCGTCCGACGGGACCGTCCGCGGAAGGCACGCGTTGCGGCGCTACTGGCATGAAGCGCTGGCGATCATCCGGCGTTGCACTTCACCATGAAAATCGGCATCTCGCGCAAGGCATCGCTCGCCGGTCCTGGCGAGCGCTTGAGCCCCTCGATCATGTAGCACCGGACGCCGTCCCAGTCTCCTGCCAGGCAAAGATCGTGGGGCTCGCCGACGTCGCCAAAGTGCAACTCGCCGCGCTCGAAACATTGTCGTGCCCATTTCCCGCCGGTCCCGAGCTTGATGTAGCGAACATGCGCGGGCGCGACGGGAGGCGCGGGACTATGCGCATTCAACTGGGGCAGGGCGGGTTCACCGGTCATCGCGGGTACCCTTCCGTCAACGTTTCCATCGTCCGGACATCGCTTTGGAGGGACTCGGCAGTCAAGCAGAATGTGACTTATAGGATGCAAATGCGGGCGCGTTAATCTGCCGTCCAATCTGCAAGCATTTCGCTCCCAAGCATGGTCAGCACAAGCGAGCGGAAAAGTTCGTCTGAAAAGGCCGAGAGTTTGCTTTTGATGCAAAAGCTACACGAGTCGACCTACGTCGGCTTCGCGCCAGAAGCGAACCTTAGGACGGTGGCTAGAAGCGGAGTTGCTTCGATCAGCGGCCACGTCATTGCCCTCAGCAGCGGTCGCGATGGATCTACCGTTTTCCGCCGCCGAAAACCGGAAACGCACTGGCTTCCCCGTAGTCCCCGAAGGAGACGCGTTTCAGAATGTCCATGTCACTTGCCGCGATCTCAAAGTCCAAAGCGGCGTTCGACTGCATGTGCTCCCTGTTCGCCGTTTTCGGCAGCGGCGCGAGGCCGAGTTGGAGGCAATAGCGGATGCAGAGCTGAGGCACGGTCACACTAAGACGTTCCGCAATCGCATGGATTTCACGGTCATTCAGGATCGCACCATGTGCAATGGGCGAATAGGCCCCCACCAGAATGCCATGCTGCTCGCAGTAGGTGATCAAGTCGAATGGCGTGGAGCCCACATGCGCCAAAACCTGATTAACGGCCGGCTTGATGCTCGCGTTAGTCAGAATGTTGTCCAGATCGACGCGCTCAAAGTTGGAGACGCCGATCGCCCGCGCCTTGCCGGAGGCATATGCCTCCTCCAGAGCGCGCCAGACCTCGAGATTGCCCTCGAAGAAGTGTTGCCCTGAATGAAAATCGGCCCACGGCTGCGGGCTGTGAATAATTATAAGATCGATGGCATCGAGCCCTAGGGCCCGCAGCGAGGTGTCGACGCTCGCCTTCGCCTCGGCGTAGGTCTTGAGGCCGGCATCCACCTTGGTGGTGACGAAGAGCTGTTCGCGCGGCACGCCCGAGCTTCTCAGGCCCTCGCCCACGCCACGATCGTTGCCATAGGCTTGCGCCGTGTCGAAGTGGCGATAGCCGATCTGGGCCGCCGCACGCACGACTTTAGCCGCCAGGCCGTCGTCGATCCGCCATGTACCGAGGCCGAGTTTCGGAATTTTCACGCCGTTGGGAAGAGTGTAGATTTCTTGCAAGATCATGATCGTGTTTCCGGAATTTGAAATCAGGGGTTCGCGGGCGTACCGGCCCGGAATTGCGCGTCCGTGACCTTCTCCATCCACGTGACGGGCGAGCCGTTCAGCGATTCCTGGATAGCGATGTGGGTCATTGCTGTCGTCGAAGTGGCTCCGTGCCAGTGACGTTGGCCGGGTGGGCACCAGATGACGTCCCCGGCGCGGATCTCGACGACTGGCTCGCCCTCGCGCTGGGTCCAGCCGACGCCCGAGGTCACCACCAGGATTTGACCCAGAGGGTGCGTGTGCCAGGCGGTGCGGGCTCCCGGCTCGAACGTCACATGCGCAGCGCCGGCCCGCGATGGCCCTTCGGCCGTATAGATGGGATCGATCCGCACTGAGCCCGTAAACCAGTCCGAGGGGCCGGGTTGCGAGGGTCGCGTGCCATTGCGAAAGATCTGCATGTGGGTCTCCGATTTTGTTGAGGACTGAGCGAAAGAGGCGTGACCCCGGGGGTGACCAGCGTGAAGCTGACGGCGAGAAACCGCGGATGTCTCAGGAAGGGTTTCCCTGGTTGCTGCGCGGAACGCTGAAGGCGCCGAACCCCGCCGAGGCGCAAAGCAGGAGCGCGCTGAGGAGGAATGTCGCGGTGTGGCCCCCGGTGTCGAACAGAAGCCCACCCGCCGCGGCGCCCGCAGTGATCGCCATCTGAATGACCGCCACCATCAACCCGCCGCCAGCGTCGGCGTCGTCAGGCAGGGTACGCGCCAGCCAGGTCCACCACGCCACCGGCAGAGCCGTTCCCACGAAGCCCCAGGCGATCAGCAGGCTGGTGGTCGATACTGCGCTGGCGCCTGCCAGCGTCAGGGCGAGGGCGATCGCCGCCATCGCGAGTGGGCCAATGCACAAGACCGCCTTGAGACTGCTGGCGATGCAGCGGCCGATCAGGGCCGTGCCGGCGAGCCCGGCCACGCCCATTACCAGCAGCACAAGAGAGAGCGGCGTTGCATCGAGCCTGGTCACCTGCTCCAGGAAGGGCCGCAGGTAGGTGAACAATGCGAACTGGCCGGCGAACAACAGGGCGAGCGCCAGCATGCCCACCTTGGCGCGCGGACGCCGCAGGACACCGAGAGCGCTGGAAGCCTGGCCGGAGGCAGCCTGCATGTCCGGCAAGGCTAGCCACTGCCACGCAAAGGTAATGACCGCGAGCGGCACGACCATGAAGAATGCCCCGCGCCATCCGATAAACTGGCCGAGGAAAGCTCCCAGTGGGGCGGCCACCATGGTGGCGACGGCGTTGCCGCCATTCAGCACGGCCAGGGCGCGGGGGACCTGATCGTTGGGCATGAGGCGCATGACAGTGGCAGCCGACAACGAACAAAAGCCCCCGATCACCACGCCGATGAACGCGCGGCCGATCATGAACACCGTCGCATTGGGCGCGAAAGCGACGAGCAGGCCCGAGATCGCCATGACGCCGGTCCGGCCGAGCAGCACAGTGCGACGATTCCAGCCAACCAGGCGGCCGATGCCCAGGCTGGTCAGAACCGCAAAGGCGCCGGAGACCGAGATCGCTTGGCCCGCCATGCCTTCGCTCATGCGCAGGTCCGTCGCCAGCGGCGTCAGCAGGCTCACTGGCATGAACTCGGAGGCGATGAGCGTTGCGACGCACAGCGTCAGCGCGAATGCAGCGCTCCAGTTGCCGTGCGGTTCGGTCGTGGGGGGCGATCCGCGAGTGGCGCGGCTACGATCAGTTTGGCTGGAGACGGGCGTTTGCATGCCCGCAAGATAGACCCGGGCCTGAAGCGCGCGGTACCCGCTGCCGCCTAACTGCAGCGTTGAGCGTAGCTCATCATGAGGCGCGCCTCACATTCCGAGCGGACGAAGCTCTCGAATAAGGTCGATGAGGAGGCGAAGTCCGGTCGGAAGCTGGCGGCGGCTTGGGTAGTAGATGTGAAAACCCGGGCCGGTTGAGGACCAATCATCGAGCACTGTTCGCAAGTCCCCGCGCGCGACGTCAGCCCGCACACAGGGTTCTGGCAGGTAGGCAAGCGCCGCGCCGCCTTTTGCGAGGCCGAGGGCGAAGGATGTCTCATCGATTGTGATCTGCCCGGGAACGTCGACTGCGACGGTGTCATCCTCCCGCTCGAACTCCCAGCTGTAGATGCGGTCGTCACCCAGCCGGATCCGAAGACAGCGGTGACGCATCAAGTCCAGTGGATGCACCGGGGGCTGGAACTGAGAGAGATAGGCCGGAGATCCCACGACCACCCAGCGGACCTCGGCGGAAAGGCGCTGCGCGATCATGTCCTCCGGCACTGTGCCGCCGAACCGTATGCCGGCGTCGGCGCCTGCGGCGACAACGTCCACGAGGTGGTTGGTGATGACGACGTCGATCTCGATGCCGGGATATCGGTCCACAAAGGTGGGGAGCACCGGGGACAGCAAGAGCGAACCAGCGTGTTCAAGAACATTCAGCCTTATGCGGCCGGCCGGCTCATCACGAAAACGGTTGAGCGCGTCGACCGCGGCGCTGATCGCGTCGAACGGGCCATGGATCGCCGCCTGCAGCGCCTCTCCAGCAGCCGTCAGGGTGATGCTGCGATTTGTGCGGTTGAGCAGGCGCACGCCCAGCCTGGCCTCCAGCCCTTTCAGCGAGTGACTCAGGGCCGAGGCGCTGACACCAAGCTCCAGCCCGGCCCGTCGAAAATTACGGTGCCTGGCAAGTGCGAGAAAATAGCTGAAGTCGGCGAAATCGGTCCGATGGAGCGGCATGCCAGCAGACTGGCCTCATCGAGGCCGCGAAGGCAAGATGGACGAGCTCAACTCAACACCAGGTAGCGGCTCAACCATAGCAAACGTCCGCCGAGCCACACACGCGGCACGCGGGGTCTACGCCAGCCTTGCACTCGTGGGTTGCAGCGCTTCGCATCCGCGCCACCACATGCTCCCGTTACGCAACAGGGCGCGCCACGACGGGGCACGCGATACATCGGCTGAAGTGAGTCATTCTTAGCGTGCGCTTGCGCTCACAGGCGAACTGTCCGCTTTGCGCCAAGAGCGGACCTCATCGCGCAGCGTCAATCGTCCATGGGCGTCAGAACTTAGGGCGAGATATGCGGCGAAACGACAGGACCGTGGATGCTACCGGCGGTCGATCCCAACCTCCGCAGCCAAGACCCCGGATCATCGTGGCGGTCAACTCAGACCTCCGTTCCTTGCCACTCATACAAATGGAAACGTCTCGCTCGAATCTCGCCAAGGCTGGTGCTCGACTTTTGATGCGGATCACACGTTCAGCCTTTAGAGCCCTCGCATGACCACGCCGAGCGCGAGGATCACATATGCCGCTACCATCATCCAGAACCGATGCCCAATGATCCAGAGGCCAACGGTCGGGATGCGCGTATAAAGGCTCGCGATAGCGAGCAAAGCCAAGATGAGCGATACGATGAAGGTCAGGATGCGTGGCGTTGTGAGTTGCATGCAAGTCTCATGGATTGAAACAGCCACGGTGGGCGATTCGTAATCGCATTATCGCATGCCGCCCGTCGTGCGACGAGCCGCGCCAGATGCAAAACTAATGCGCCACGAGCGCACCCTGGCATCACCGCGCAAACAGAACATTGGCGCCAGCATCGCGCGCCCTTAGTCCTAAGCCGCGATGGCCTTGTCGATCTCGAAGGATTTCAAGTCCCACACCAGCCGGGTGTCTCCGCCCAAGGCGCGTGCCAGCTCGATGGTGATGAGCCGGTCGCGGTTGAACGCGGGGCTGAGTTCCAGGGTCAAGTGATCGAACAGTGCGCGCTCGGGGACGGCGATCACCACCTGGCGGCTGGCGGCCTTAAGGGTTCGCAAGAGGGCGGCGAACTGGGCGATGTGCACCTCGTCCATGCTCTGCACGGGGTCGTCGGCAATCAGCAGCGGCAAAGTCACCGGCACCGAGAGATGCAGCGCGACGAAGAGGGTCAGGGCGGTGGTGTTTAGGTTTCCGGCGCTCAGCAAAGGTAGCCCTCTGCGAATGTGATCCAGAGGGTCTCCTCCTCAAGGGTATAAAAGGCCCGCATCTCGCGCACCGAGTCGCTGGCCG
>JAQGKD010000123.1 GCA_028290285.1 Hyphomicrobiales bacterium | reverse complement strand
CACCCAGCACCATTCCAAATGCCAGGAACCATGCTGAAAAATTCGCCCACTGGATCTCCGAAGTCTGCTGGTACACCACGTCGGTGGCAAGGGCTCCAGCAAAGCAGCCGATGGGCAGCGCGGACATGACTCCACGCGCTGGAGACGAAGGCACACGCTGTGTTTCTCCTGTCGCAACCGTCAGCATCTGGTTCTCCGCGGGATTACGCTGCTCACAACACTCGTCACCCTCGAATGGTTGCCTTGGGCCCCGCTTGGACAGGAGACAGCGTAGCGGCCATTACTCGCCGCGTAAGGCCATTCGTACTGGCACGAGAGCGCTCAGGAACGTGAGAAACGCCCTGAAGCTCAGTCGCCCTTCTTGTTAGGGGTCGACTTCAGTTCTTCATAAACGGAACCCGCGCCGTGCGGCTCTTCGGGGAGCGCGGGCGCTTTCGGGGCATTCGCGTTTGCCGATGGCGGGACTGGCGCGGAATTGGCCTGGTCCGGCGCGCCCGGGTCTCGTCGAGCATTGCCCGCGTTGGAATTCTGCGCGAGCGCGGTGCAAGCACCCGACGCCAGGAAAAACAGGGTTATTACAACAGTTTTGATCATGGCGGGCGCTCCAGCTTGTCGGACGAACCGGGCGGAGCGCAGAGGGTTCCATAGTGGCACTCCACATCTCTGCCCGTGATCCGAACTCAACGCGGTGCAAAGGCGCGCAGGAAGACGCCGACTGCCTCGTCAACGCATTGCGCAACATCTTGCGCGCTCACCTCGTGCAGGACGCCGAAGAGCTGCCGCTTGAACAGATCGCCCTGGCACAATTGCATGAAGTGGCTTGCTGCCTGTGTCGGATTGTCCATCGCGAGCAGTCCTGCCTGGGACTGCCGGGCGAGATACTGGCCGAGCCTGTCGATGCCGTGGGCGGGTCCAGCCTCGTAGAAAGCCTCGCCGATCTGCGGGTTCTTGCCAGCGACCGCGATGACGGTGCGGATATGGGCGACGGAGTCGGGGCTTGTCATGCTTGCGAGCAGGCTGCGGCCGAAGCGCCGGAGCACGGTTTCGGGATCGCCGGCGTTTTCATCGAATTCGCAGATCTGTTCGGCCTGATGCTTGCGGTCGGTTCGGATCAGGCTGACGAACAGGGCTTCCTTGGAGTCGAAATAGACGTAAAGAGTGCCCTTGGAGACACCTGCCTCGCGAGCGATGTCATTCATGCTCGCGCCGTCGAAACCATCGGCGAGAAACACCCGACGTGCGCCGTCGAGGATTTGCCGGAGCTTGGCATTGTCGGGCGCGTCTGCCACCGGGGTGGTCTCCGCAGCGCCTTTGGCTTTCGTGCCTGTCACGTCAAATCCACCCTGGCAACGCTTTGGTAAAGAAGATGACCGAACGGTTCGGTCACTTGCTATGTAGCCAGCGCCGCGATATGTCAATTATCCTGACTGAACCGTTCGGTCATCTGCGAGTTTCGCCAATGTCCAGTTTCGATAGACCGACTGCTGTGCCCCAAGCCACTTTCGAGCAAGCCGACTCCGGGAGGGGTTTCGACATCAAGGCAGCGCCCGTGCGCGAGCCTGCGGTGCCGCTGACGACGCGCAGAAGCCCGCGCCGGTTCATCCTGCCACTTCTGATTGTCGCAGCGCTGGGCGGGGCCGGCTGGTTTGGCTGGGGCTGGTGGACGCAGGGCCGTTTCATCGTTTCGACCGACGATGCCTATGTGCGGGCCGATATGGCCACCATCGCCACCAAAATATCGGGCTATGTCGCGACGGTTTCAGTCAGCAACAATTCGCCGGTGCGGGCAGGCGATCTGCTCGTGACGGTCGATGATGGGGACTACCGTCTCGCCGTCGAGGCCGCGCGACGCAAGGTCGAGACACAAGGCGCGACGATCACGCGTCTCGTCCAGCAGGCGGGGGCGCAGGAGGCCGCTGTGGCGCAGGGGCAGGCCGGACTCGAAGCCGCTCAGGCCGATTCCGTGCGTGCTGCCAACGAATTCGAGCGCTCCACCAATCTGAACAGGACCGGCTTCGGCACGCAGCAGAAGTCGGAGCAGGCTTTAGCCGATCGGGATCGCACGAGGGCCGCCGTTCGCAATGCGCAGGCCGCTCTGGAGGGCGCGCGCGCCAACCTCGCCGTGGTCCAGGCGCAGAAGGTCGAGGCCGAACATCTCCAGGCCGAACTCGCGACCGCCCAGAGCCGCGCGCAAAGGGATCTCGATGCCACCCGCATCCGCGCTCCCTTCGATGGCGTCGTCGGAAACAAGGCTGCACAGCCGGGCCAATTTGTGCAGCCCGGCACCCGCCTTCTGGCCCTCGTGCCTCTGGCCAGCGTCTACGTGGAGGCGAACTTCAAGGAGACGCAGCTGACGCGGCTGAAGACTGGGCAGGCCGTCACTTTCTCCGTCGATTCGGCGGGGCCGCGCACCTTTACCGGAACGCTCGAAAGCTTCGCGCCGGCGTCGGGCTCCGAGTTCTCGCTGCTGCCGCCGGAGAATGCGACGGGCAATTTCACCAAGATCGTCCAGCGCGTGCCGGTGCGGGTGAAGATTCCGGCCGATGTCGCCGCGCAGGGCCTGCTGCGGCCCGGCCTCTCCGCGGTCGTCAATATCGACACGCGCGACGTCATCTCCTCCGCTGCGAACTGACATGTCCCTCGCCGCCAGCCCCGCGCAGCCGATGCCACGCCAGGCCTTGCCCTCGGGAAGCTTGCCGAGCTTCGCCAAGCGCAGGATCTTCGCATTCGTGGCGATGATCTTCGGCATGTTCATGGCCATTCTCGACATTCAGATCGTCTCCGCGTCGTTGTCGGAGATTCAGGCCGGCCTGTCCGCCAGCGCTGATGAAATCTCGTGGGTGCAGACGTCCTATCTGGTGGCGGAAGTCATCATGATTCCGCTGTCGGGCTTTCTCTCGCGCGCGTTCTCCACGCGATACATGTTCGCCGTCTCTGCGGCCGGCTTCACGCTCATGAGCTTCATGTGCGCGACATCGAATTCGCTTCCCGAGATGATGGCCTGGCGCGCATTGCAGGGCTTTCTCGGCGGGGGCATGATTCCGGCTGTCTTCGCCGCCGCCTTCTCGATCTTTCCCAAAGACAAGCAGGCGGTCGTCACCCCGATCATAGGCCTCGTCGCGACGCTCGCGCCGACGATCGGCCCGACGATCGGCGGGCTTCTGACCGATGCCTTTTCCTGGCACTGGCTGTTTCTGGTCAACATCATTCCCGGCGTGCTCGTGACGGTCGCGACATGGACGCTGATCGACTTCGACAAGCCCAATCTCGCGCTCCTGCGAGACTTCGACTGGGGCGGCCTCATCGGCATGGCAGCCTTCCTCGGCGCGCTCGAATATATGCTGGAGGAGGGGCCCTCGAAGAACTGGTTCCAGGACGATCTCCTCGTGATCGCGCTGGCGATTTCCGTTGTCGGGGCCGCGCTGTTCTTCTGGCGCGCGTTCACGGCCAAGAGCCCCATCGTCGATCTCACGGCCTTTGGAGACAGGAATTTCTGGACGGGGTCGATTCTGTCGATGGTTCTCGGCATCGGACTTTACGGGCTCACCTATCTCTACCCGGTGTTCCTGTCCCGCGTGAGGGGATATTCCGCGCTGCAGATTGGCGAGACCATGTTCGTGTCGGGCATCGCCATGTTCCTCACCGCCCCGCTCGCCGGCTTCCTCAGCACGAGGATCGATCTGCGCATCATGATCGCCATCGGATTTCTGGGCTCGGCGATGGGAACGTTGCTCGCTTCCTACATGACGAAGGACTGGGATTTCTGGGAGCTGATGCTGCCGCAGATCCTGCGCGGCATGTCGCTGATGTTCTGCATCGTGCCGATCACGTCGCTGGCGCTGGGCACGCTGCCACCGCAGCGGCTCAAGAACGCATCGGGACTGTTCAATCTCACGCGCAATTTCGGCGGCGCGGTGGGGCTCGCGCTTATCAACACGCTGATGAACGAGCGAATGGACCTGCATCTGGCGCGCTTGCACGAGAGCGTCGCATGGGGCCGCAGCGCGGCCGAAGAGACACTTGCCAGTCTCACGCGGGCCTATGCGTCGCTCGGGTCGGATGCGGCGCTGGCCGCCACGCGGAAGCTCTCCATGCTCGTGCGACGCGAGGCGATGGTCATGGCGCTGGGGGATGTGTTCATCATCCTCACCGTCCTGTTCGTCGCGCTTATTTCCATGACGCTGCTGATGCGCGCCCCGCGCCCGCTGGCTCCGGGAGCGGGCGGGCACTAGAGCCTCAGGTCTCGTCCGCTCTGAATCCGGCTCTCTTCAGCCGCTCGATGGCAAGGTCCAGCGCGGAGAGAAAGGCTGAGCGGTCCTTCGGGGCAAAGGGCTTGGGGCCCTTGGTTGTTTCGCCCGCCGAGCGCAGTTCTTCCATCAGGTTTCGCGTTGCGAGCGCCATGCCGATGGAGGCTTCGCTGAAGGCGCGGCCCGTGGGCCCGATCACGTCCGCGCCCGCCTTCACACAGCGGCTGGCGAGCGGCACGTCGGTGGTGACCACGATGTCGCCCCGCGAGACACGTTCCGCGATCCAGTCGTCGGCCACATCGGCCCCCGCGCCCACGATCACGCGCGCGATCAGCGGGTCCCTCGGGATCGCCATGAAACTGTTTGCCACGACGTGCACCATGATGCGATGGCGCTCAGCCACGCGGTAGATCTCCGCCTTCACGGGGCAGGCATCCGCGTCCACGTAGATGACGATTGGCTTGGAGGACGTAGGCATGCCGCTTGATAGCGGCTGCGCACGGCAATGTCCCGGAGAAACTCCGAACCTCACGCCACCCATGAGGACCGATTCAAGTGATTCTTGCGCCAAGCTAAAGCTAATGCTATTAGCTTCTGAAGGCTACCTGCATTAGCTGGATGGAGTCCGCTGCTTTGACGCTGTTTTTCTCCCGCTGCCCCGGAGAATACCTCATCCTGACCGCCCATGTGCAGCCGCAGGGTAGAGGCGGGCGCGCTTAATGGCTATCGGCAGAATCCTTCATGGCACCGGCGGACCGAGATTTCACTAATGGCTATCAGTGGAATCCTTCCGCGCGCATGCAACTCTGCGTGCTCTCCATGAGCCCCGCCATCGCCATTAAGCGCGCCCGCCTCTACCCTGCGGCTGCACATGGGCGGTCAGGATGAGGTATTCTCCGGGGCAGCGGGAGAAAA
>JAQGKD010000118.1 GCA_028290285.1 Hyphomicrobiales bacterium | reverse complement strand
TCGACCCGCAGCCTTTCAGCGCCGCCGAAGAGATTACGGTGCTCCCAGTAGGTTTGCAGGCCGGGGCCGTCGATGGTCGAGTAGCGCGCGGAAAAGCCGACGACGCGGGGCTTGCGTTCCGTGACATCGACGAAGATCGGCAAGTTGCCGTTGATGTCGAGCGTCTCGCTCTCGCGCATGCGCACGGAGCCGAGCGCTGCAATGCGTCCGATGGATTTGCGGGTGTCCTTGATCTTCTCGGGCGAATAGGCTTCGCCCTCTTCGAGATAGATGTGGCTGGCGATGACGCGCGGATCGACGTCCTGCGTGCCATCGATGGCGACCTTGCCGATACCTGCCAGCGGGCCGGGCTCGACCGTCACGGAGACGTCCATAGCGGCAGTGCGATGATCGACGACCGCGCGCACGTCGGCGGCCTTGGCAAGCGGATGCGATTGAGCGCGGAACCAGTCGACGAGGCGGGACTGCTGCGCGCGCACATCCGCGGAGCGCGCGGGCTGGCCTGCCTGCAGGCCGAAAGCCCTGGTCGGCAAGCCGTCTGGCGCAGCGTCATGGGGATAGTTGAGCGTGACATTGCGCAGGCGGAACAACGGGCCCGCCTGCACCGCTATGCGGACCGGAACGGCTGCCCGATTGCGATAACCCTCGGCCGCCGCCGAGACAGGCAGCAAGCTCGCCTCGCCGCGTTCGACTGCTCGGCCTGCCACGGTGACAATGATCTTCGTGTCGAAATAGCCCAGCGCCCAGAGCGCATCGACCATGGGGTCGAGATCGATCTGCGCACGCCGGAACAAAGCCTCGCCGTCGAGCGGGCGATCCTGCCGAAGCTTGTAGAGGCTGGAGGCGTCGCGGAGTGCTTGTTTCAGATCAGTCTTGTCGGCTGGATCCTGGCCCGAGGTCTCTATCTCGAGGGAATAGGAGAGCGCATCGGGCACGACGGCGGGCGGCGTGTCGCTGGAGCCGAAGAGGCCGAAAAAGTCGAAGGCGGCTGCGGGCGTCGCGAGCGGCAGGCTTGCGGCGAGCGCCAGAGCCACAGCGTGCAGACGCGAGGAGGCAGGCCGGGCGGATTGGCCACGGCCGCAATCCGCAGCTCGCGGGCGGCGCAGGAAGAAGGCGTGGGAATGGGCCAGGCGGTCCTCCGGACGGCTCATGAATACTTAATAATCCTCGGGCGCATAGGAGGTTAAAACAGGCCCCGCAGCAAGCTGCGCCACTGTCACAAAAGACATTCCTTGGATCCGATCTTGCCACCGTGCGGGCTTCGCGGCATAGGTCCTCCTTGCCTTCCTCCTTCATACGGAGTGTGCCTTGTTCCGCCGTCTGATCCCGGACCCCTTCCTGGTGGCGCTCGTCTGCGTCGTCGCGCTCGCCGCCGTCCTGCCCTGCTACGGCCGGGGCGCCGAGGTGGTCGACACGCTGGCGACATTCGCCATAGCTTTGCTGTTCTTCCTGCAGGGCGCGCGCCTGGCGCCGGAGACCGTCGTCAGCGGCTTCACGCATTGGCGGCTGCACCTGCTGGTGCTCGCCTGCACCTTCGTGCTGTTCCCGCTGCTCGGCCTCGCCCTGCATGCGCTGATGCCGAACCTGCTGAGCGAGCCGCTTTGGATCGGCATGCTGTATCTCTGCGCCCTGCCCTCCACTGTGCAGTCGTCGATCGCCTTTACGTCCATCGGCAAGGGCAATATTCCGGCGGCGATCTGCTCGGCGACGGCCTCGAACCTGCTTGGCATTTTCATCACCCCGATTCTCGTCGGGCTACTGCTCAGCACGCGCGCTGGGGGCGGCGTGGACCTGACGCAAGTCGGCAAGATCGTTCTGCAACTCCTGGTGCCCTTCATCCTGGGCCAACTGCTGCGGCCGAAGATCGGCGCGTTCGTACTGCGCAACAAGAAGATCCTGTCGATGAGCGATCGCGGCTCGATCCTGCTCGTCGTCTATTCCGCTTTCAGCGCGGCCGTCGTGAACGGCATCTGGCAGCGGCTGGGGATTTCCGAACTCCTGATCGTCCTCGCGCTGGACATGGTCCTGCTGGCCCTGGTGCTCACCATCACGACCATGGCGGCGCGGTTTCTGGGCTTCGACAAACCCGATGAAGTCACCATCGTGTTCTGCGGGTCCAAGAAGACGCTGGCGAGCGGCGTGCCCATGGCCAACGTGTTGTTCCCGGGCCCTGCGGCGGGCACCATCATCCTGCCGCTGATGATCTTCCATCAGGTGCAGCTCATGGTCTGCGCCGCGCTGGCCCAGCGCTATGCGCGCGTCATCGCGGCGCGCGAACGGCCGACCTTGACGGAAATCGCGGACGCGCAGAGCCCGAGCTGAAGCGACGCCCAGCCGCACCCGACAGGCGCGAACTATCGGCGGATACGTGCGTTACGATCACGAAGTCATGATCGGAATGGAGGATCTGCCATGACCGTCTCAGAAACCTTTACAAATGTGAGCAACGCAGTGGCACGCGCGGCGGGGCGGCCGGCCACCTTTGCGTTGTGCTGCCTCGTCATCCTCGCCTGGGCCGTTGCGGGCCCGATGTTTCGCTATTCCGACACGTGGCAACTGGTGATCAATACGGGCACGACCATCATCACTTTCCTGATGGTCTTCCTGATCCAGAACACGCAAAATCGAGACGGGGCAGCCATCCAGGCCAAGCTCGACGAACTGATCCGCACGAGCGCGGCGCAGAACGCCTACATCGGCATCGAGCACCTCACGGAGGAGGAGCTGGACAAGATCCGCGACCGGTGCGAAGCGCGCAGCAGACTCGAGAGCGCTGCTGACGCCGCCGAGGATCGGGCCAACAAGAGGGCCAACGCGGCCGCTGTGCATGCGGCCGGCTAGCGACCTGGAGGAGTTCATGCCCGATTCCCTGGAACCGCTGATTCTCGACATGATGGAATGGATCGCGCGCGAACCGCGATCCTATGCCGATGTCATCGACGCCTGGCGCACATCCTGCCCGCGACTGACCGTCTGGGAGGATGCCGTGGATCTCGGACTGGTGCAGCGGCGGGACGAGGGTGGGCGCAACGTGTCCGTCGTCCTCACCGAGGCGGGCAGCGTTTTCCTGCGCCAGAAGCGCGTCTCACTGCTCAGCAGCCGCGACAGATCGAATTGATCGCGCGGTTGTTCTGAGGATCGAGATTGCGTTGCGCCTCAGCCGCCGTGTCGGTGGTCGTGCGAGGCGACGCGCCCGTGCGCTCGCACGAGGCAACGACGTTCGCCGTGAAGTTTTGGCGGTGCGAGAGCACGTCGGAGCACTGCTGGCCATTTACGCCCCGGCCAACTTCGCCCGCCGAGCCGGAAATCCCGGGGCCGCTGGCTGTGCCGGTCGATGGCCGCGGGTTCGAGTCCCCTGTCGTGGGGCCAGCGTTATTACGGATGTTGGCGTTCTGATTGCTCTGAACGGGATTGCTGCCATTCGTGGTCGCAGCCGGGGAATTCGTCGTGGCGTTACCGGGAGCCGTGGACGGGTTCGCGCCGATCCCGGGCGTGCCCGCCGGAGAGCCTGTGCCAGCACCAGCACCGATGCCGCCGCCAGTTCCGGCCCCGGCACTCGTTCCCGCCGCTCCGCCTGCACCGGCCCCGCCCGCTGCTGCACCGGCTCCGCCAGATGCCGCACCGGCTCCGCCACCCGCGCCACCTGCTCCACCGCCTGCTCCACCACCGGACCCGCCGCCCGACCCGCCGCCCGATTGCGCGGCTGCGCCGAGCGACATTGCGAGAACCAACGCAGACGCGAATCCGAACCGCGTCACATTTTTCAACATCGCGTCCGTTTTCATCTCACCGTCTCCATGGTGCGTTGCGCGATTTTCGGCGGATGATCGACAAAGCGCGGACGCATCGCGCTCGCCTTGTCACGAGCGATGCCGCGCGCTGTGCCCTGACCGCGCGGGAAGCCGCTGCGGCTCGAGTAATCCGGCGACTCTTCAATGCGACGGCACGCGTCGAGTTCCTGGGCGCAATAGAGATCGAGTGCCGTGATGCCGGCGACCGCTGCCGCTGCGAGAACAACGTTGTCGCGCTGCGGGTTGTCGCGTTCCATGCCCAGCGACAAGGTTGCCAGATCAATCGCGTCGCCGCCCACACGCGCCCACATCCAGGGTGCGGGATCCTGCGCCGAAAGCAGGCCCCAGCCGTTTCCCAGCTCCCGCAAGCCGTAGCTGCGGATCAGCGTCTCGCGCCCTTCGAGGCCGAGGAAGCGCGCGATTTCGCGCGGCGCCAGCAATTCCGCCAGACCGAGGCCGATGCTGAACCAGCCCAGGCTCGTCGCCATGCCGCGTGCACGGCGCTCATGGCGCTCGTAGGCGCGCCGGGTATGAACGTCGATTCTTGTCTGCATCGGAGCGTCCCTCACGGTTTGAGAACGACCTTCACGCAGCCGTCCTCCTTGTCGCGGAAGGTCTTGTAGAGAGCTGGCCCATCTTCCAGGCGCGCCGTATGGGTGATGACGAAGGACGGGTCGATCTGGCCCTGCTGGATGCGGTTCAGCAGATCGTCCGTCCAGCGGTTCACATGAGTTTGTCCCATGCGGATCGTGAGACCTTTGTTCATCGCGGCGCCAAAGGGCAGCTTGTCGAGGAAGCCGCCGTAGACGCCGGGGATCGACACGGTGCCCGCCGGGCGGCAGACATAGAAGATCTCGCGCAACACGTGGGGACGGTCGGTGCCGAGCATCACCGCCTGCTTGGCTCGGTCCACCATCGAGTCGATGGTCGCCGTGGCATGAGCTTCCATGCCGACGGCATCGATGCATTTTTCGGGGCCCTTGCCCCCCGTCAGTTCGTTGAGGCGCGCGAGGACGCTCTCCTCGTCGAAATTGATGGTGATCGCACCCGCAGCCGCCGCCATGCTGAGGCGCTCGGGCACGTTGTCGATTGAGATGACTTGCCGGGCGCCGAGCATGATGGCGCTGCGGATGGTGAACTGGCCGACCGGGCCCGCGCCCCAGATCGCCACCGTGTCGGTCGGCTCGATGTCGCATTGCACGGCTGCCTGCCATCCCGTCGGGAAGATGTCGCCCAGGAACAGGACCTGCTCGTCCGTGAGACCGTCGGGGATCTTGACCGGGCCGACGTCGGCATAGGGCACGCGCACATATTCGGCCTGACCGCCGGGATAGCCGCCGGTGAGATGCGTGTAGCCGTAAAGCCCGGCGGTCGTGTGCCCGAAGGCGGTGTCGGCCATTTCCTTGTTGCGGTTCGTGCGCTCGCAGACGGAGAAGTTGCCGCGTTTGCACTGCTCGCACTCGCCGCAGATGATGGTGAAGGGGACCACCACCCTGTCGCCGACCTTAAGCTTGCGATTTTCACGCCCCACTTCGACGACCTCACCCATGAACTCGTGGCCCATGATGTCCCCGGCTTCCATGCCAGGCATGAACCCATCGTAGAGGTGCAGGTCCGACCCGCAGATCGCGCAGCTGGTCATTTTGATGATCGCGTCGCGGGGATGTTCGATGCGTGGATCAGGAACGCTTTCGCAGCGAATATCCTGGGTGCCGTGCCAACGCAGAGCCTTCATGGGGTGAGCCTTTCGGGTGGTGTCGGTGCGTCCGGCAATCCGCACCGCGATCTCTTGTTCCTCGGCTGCCGGAAAAACTGCAGCAAAGCCGGACCTGGCCCATCGGTTGACACGGCAAAGCCTTTCCCGGAGCATGACGCCCGCTCGGGCAATGCGGTCGAAAAGAACCGCGTCCATTAGAAAGCCGGAGCAAAGAGGAACGCCGCCCGCCGCGATCGCAGATCTCGACGGGTGCTCAAACGCCATCGGGAGATGAAAATGGCTTTCAGATCGGGGCTTCTGGCCGCAGTGGGTGCGCTGACGCTTGCCGCCGCACTTGCACAGACCCCTTCCGCAGCGCTCGCGCAGACACCTGCCGCGCCGGCTGCGAATGATTTCTATGCCGGCAAGACCGTGACCATGGTCATCGGCTTTGGTCCGGGTGGCGGCTACGACCTCTGGGGACGGACTGTCGGGCGCTACATCGGCAAGCACCTGCCGGGAAATCCCACCGTCGTGCCGCAGAACATGCCGGGCGCAGGCAGCTACAATGCAGCCGCGCAGATCTATAACATCTCACCCAAGGACGGCACGGTCATCGGCATCATAGCCCGTGACGCTGCGCTCGGTCCCCTGACCGGGGCGGAGGGCGCACGCTTCGATCCACTGAAGATCACCTGGCTGGGCACACCCGCGATCGAGACCAACGTGTGCATTTCCATGGCCAATTCCCCGGTGAAGACGGTCAAGGATCTCTACGACAAGACGCTGATCGTCGGCGACACCGGCGCGGGCACGGGCACGCGCAGCTACCCGAAAGCCTTGTCCGCGCTGCTGGGCATGAAGTTCAAGCTGATCTCCGGCTTCCCCTCCTCGTCCGACGTATTCCTCGCCATGGAGCGCGGAGAGGTGGACGGTATCTGCGAAAGCCTCGACAGCGTGAAGGGCAAGCGTCCCGACTGGATCAAGAGCGGCAAGGTCAATGTCATCTTCCAGGGCGGCATCGAGCCCAACGCCGAGCTGAAGGACGTGCCTTTCATCGTCGATCTCGGACGCAACGAACAGGAGAAGGCCGAGCTGACCTTCCTTTATGCGGGCCAGGGCATCGGGCGTCCGATCGTCGCTCCCCCGAACCTGACGCCCGAGCGCCTGGCCATGCTGCGCAAGGCTTTCGACGAAACCATGAAAGATCCCGAGTTCCAGGCGGAAGTGAAAAAGCAGAAGCTCGAGCTCGAGCCTGAAGATGGCGTGCATCTCGAGAAGCTGGTCCGCTCGATCTACGCAACGCCCAAGCCAATCGTGGAAAAGATCGGCAAGTTGATCCAATAAGTGGAGATGCGTGAGACGAGCCCCGACCGCCCCCTGGCGCCGGGGCTCGTCTGCTTTGGGGATCGTTGCAACGGCACGCAATTCCACAAATGGAACGTGTCCGTACCGAAAATCGTTGTCGGTGCGGATCAGCTTGCGCCTGACCGCCAGTTGCGTAGCTAGAGTATTGGAGTCCTCGATGATGAATCGTCGTTTGGCCGGCATTGTCCTGGCCGCCGGGCTGGCCGGTTTCGCAGGCCCCGCACTGGCGCAAACATCCCCCATGACGCAGGTCAACCCGGTGCAAGGGGCCGCTCCGCGCACCTCGGTCAGCACAGCGGACTTCCGGCGCCTGGCGCTGATGGCCGAAACGTTCGAATATGAATCCAGCCGCCTTGCCTTGCAGCGCGCGCAGCGCCGCAGCGTGAAGGATTATGCCAGCAAGCTTATGGCCGAATACCGTCCGACCTTCGCCCGCCTGACCGCGGGCGCAACCGCATTCTCCGGCCTTCCCAGCCAGCCGTCGGACGCGACGGCACAGACGAAACCCTTCGTCGACGACCGGCGGGCGCAAATGCTGAATCAGCTCGCGAGCGCCGAGGGTCGCGCGTTCGACAGGCTCTACATCGACATGCAGGCGGGCATGCAGCAGGAGACGCTGGCGCTCTATGCGACCTACATTCAGTCGGGCGACGACCCTGCCCTTCTTGCCTTCGCACGCGAAAGCCTTCCGATGCTGCAGGAACATCACCGGACGGCCGTTAGGCTCGCGCGCTGAGCGCCTTCAGACGTCCCAGTCTGGGGCGAAGGCGGGGGTGACCATGCGACCGTTGGCCCGGTGCAGGGCAGAAATCCGCGCTATGTCGGAGCCCGTGAGTTCGAAGTCGTCGATCGCGAAATTATCCGCGATGTGGCCGGGCGTCGACGACCGCGGAATGGCGACGATCTTCTGTTGAAGGTGCCAGCGCAGGATGATCTGCGAGGGCTTGCGGCTGTGCGCCTTCGCGATCTGGCCGATCACCTCGTCGCCGACGATGTCGCCGCGCCCGAGCGGCGAATAGGAGGTGAACGCGATGCCGTGCGCCTCGCAGGCTGCGATTACCTTCGACTGGTCGAGGCGCGGATGGTTCTCGCACTGGTTTGCGACGAGCTTGTGGCCATGCCCGGCAGCGAGTTTCACGGCCTGTTCGAGCAACGCCACGGGAAAGTTCGACACGCCGATATGTGCCGCGAGCCCCTCGTCGCGCGCACGGCAGAGGCCTTTGATCGAACTCGACAGGGGGATACTGCGATTGGGCCAGTGGATCAGCAGGAGATCGACCTGCTCGAGCCTGAGCCGCCCCAGGCTTGCACGCGCGGAGGCGAGCAGCGCGTTCTCCTCGATGTCGTCCGTCCAGACCTTGGTCGTGACGAAGATCTCGCCGCGACCAATTGCGGAATCGCGAATCGACTCCCCGACTTCGACCTCATTGCCGTACATCGCGGCCGTGTCGATGTGGCGGTAGCCGATGTCGAGCGCCGCCGATACGGCTTTGCGGCAGACATCGTCCCGTAGCTGAAACGTGCCAAAGCCGCGCTGGGGAATGCGGGCGCCGTTGGCCTCCACGAACGGAGCCTGCCCTCCCGGGCCGATTTTCGATGGTGTCATAATGTCGATTTCCTGCGGTCAATCGCCGATTTTTTCTGCATCGTCCATGGCGAGCAGATCATCGAGCGCTTCCACGATGACGTCGATCTGCTCGGCTGTCGCGGAGAGGTCGAGCCGTCCACCGGACTCGTCCTCGATGTGCATGAGGTAGGCATCACCATCGCGCGTGACGGTGAAACGGGCTAGGCGCACGGACATGACGATCTCCTGAAAAGATGGCAACGCGCAACAACCCGGAGGGCGGCTGCGCGTTGCATCGCACATTGCGAGACGTCTTGACGCGCCCTCAGGCGGCGCAGGTTGCCACCTTGGCTGCCGGCATCAGAGCGGCCAGCTCCTCCAGCGATACGACCGAGGCGTATTTTGCGTTCATGTCGAACAGATTGGCGCTGTGGGCGAATTGCGAACGGTCGAAACAGCATTCATCGACAACGAAAGTCGAGAAGCCGTTCGA
>JAQGKD010000063.1 GCA_028290285.1 Hyphomicrobiales bacterium | reverse complement strand
GGGCTTCTCAGCACCAGCCTGCAAGGCAAGCTCGTGATCGACATGAGCACCGTCCTGCCCGAGACGGAGGAGCAACTGGCCGAGCGCGTGCGCGCCGCTGGCGGCGCCTTCGTCGAATGTCCCGTGGGCGGCACGGTCGGTCCCGCGCGGAACGGCAAGCTGTTCGGCTTCGTGGGCGGCGCGGATGCCGACGTCGCCCGCGCCCTGCCGCTGCTCGAACAACTATGCGCGCGCATCGAACACGTCGGTCCACCCGGTTCCGGCGCGCGGTTGAAGCTCGCCGTCAACCTGCCGCTGCTCGTCTATTGGCAGGCTCTGGGCGAAGCACTCGCCCTCGCGAAACCGCTTGGTCTTCGGCCCGAAAGGCTGATCGACATTCTCTCCAACACAGCGGGAACCCCGGCCGCAATGAAGATGCGCGGACCCGATATAGCGAGCGCGTTGGGTGGCACGACGCTGGGGCCCGCAGCCTTCGATGTGACTGCAGCCCGCAAGGATCTCACGGTCATGCTCGACTACGCGCAGCGCCTCGGAGTCTCCCTGCCCGTCGCGGGCGCGGCGCTCGGAAGCTACGACGAGGTCCTCTCAGCTGGCCACGCAGGCGACGATGCGGTCAGCGTTCCGATTTACTGGTCGAAACGCAAAGGCGCGCCCGCCTGAAGCAGGCGCCTCGATCCCCTCACCCTCTCAGACGCAGGAAACCGGAGCCATCATGACCGACCGCAAGAATCGCTACGGACTGACAGCCGCGCGAACCCATCGCACAATCGGCCGTGCGCGCCGCCCCTCGTGCACGACCATCGACGTGCATTGCCACATCGTGGTGCCGCAGGCCGCCGCCCATGGCGGACCGCATGTCGACTTCTCGAAAATACCTCTCGCGCATTTCGCCAACGACGCGACGAAGCTCGTCAACGCCGTCCAGGACAAGGATCGCGCCGAGATCATGTACAAGGACGTCAGCGGCCGTCTCCGGGACATGGATGCCATGGGGATCGACATTCAGGTCGTCGCGCCAGCGCCCATGCAATGCTATTATTCCATCGATGCCAAAATCGCCGCGCAGGCGCATGAACTCGCAAACGAAGGTGTCGCGGCTTACGTCGATAAGCAGCCCGACCGCTTCGCCGGCATCGGCGTCGTGACGCTGCAGGAGCCGGAGCGCGCCGCCGAAGAACTCGAGCGGGCCATGAAGACCTACAAGCTCAAGGGCGTCCAGATCATCACCAATGTGAACGGTGAGGAATTGTCCGACCCCAAGTTCTGGCCCTTCTTCGCAAAGGCCGAACAGCTCGGCGCGTTCATCATCATCCACCCGAACGGCTTCACCGAAGGACGCCGCTTCACGAATTTCTATTTCAGCAATGTCATCGGCAACCCGCTCGACACGTCAATTGCGCTCCACAACCTGATCTTCGGCGGCACGCTCGCGCGTTTCCCCAACCTGAAGATCATGGCCGTGCATGGCGGCGGCTATCTACCGGCCTATTCTGGTCGAATCGACCACGCTTGGGGCGCGCGCGAGGACACACATGCGGGTCTCCCGCTGCCGCCCTCTCATTATCTCCGCCAGGTCTATTTCGACACGGTCGTGTTCAGTTCGCACCAGCTCGGCTATCTCATCGACGAATTCGGCGCCGACCGTATTCTAATGGGCACCGACTATCCCTTCGACATGGGAGAATACGATCCCATCGGCCATATCGCTGGAGTCAGGGACATGGACGATACGACCATGCGCATGCTGGCCAGCGAGAATGCGATCCGGCTGCTCGACATCAAGGTGTAGGTGCGCGATCCTTCTCCGGTGGGAGAAGGTGACCGTGAAACGGCCGGATGAGGGGTTTCGGGCTCTCAGAAAAGAGATCGCAACCCCTCATCAGTCGGCTCCGCCGACAGCTTTTCCCACCGGGAGAAGCAGGGCCGCGTTGGCTTTTGCTATCAAGTCCCCGTCGTACGGCGGGCGGACGTGCTACGGGTTTTCACGCCGGTTGCGAAGACCCGCGAGATACCTTCCAGGAACACGTCCAGCGCATTGGAAATGAAGCGCGACTTCTGCTCCATTACGGGCGCGTCGAAGATCACCTTGCGGACGCCGTAATAAAAGATGCCGCCATGCAGCACCCAGGCGAGCTCGAGGTCCGCCTGCGCCGGCTCGCTCTGGGCGGGCAGGCCCGCTTCGTGCCGGTATTCCGCGATGATGCGCGACAGGATGCGGTCCTCCACGAAACCTACATAGAGCCGGTTGATCTCAATCCCCTTCAAGCCGGCGAAGAGGTAGATGCGCAGCCACTCCCGGGCGAAAATCGTGTCGGTGTAGGATTCGTAGAAATTCTGGAGGCGTTCGCGGATCGGCAGCGATCTGTCATTCAGCATGACGTCCCATTCCGGCCGCCAGCGATCGAGATAAATCGAGCGGTAGACCTCCTTGATGAGATCCTCCTTGCTCGGGAAATAGCGGTAAAGCAGCGGCTGCGTCACGCCGAGCTTGCGCGCGAGGTCGCGCGTGCCGCCGCCAAAGCCTTCCTCGGCGAAAAAGCTCGCGGCCTTGCGGATGAACTCGGCTCGACGCTCGTGAGGTGAAAGACGTTTCTTGCGCGGTGCGGTAGCCCGGTCTACCGCTTCCGCATCCGATGATGCCTTTCCGGATGTGTCCGGCACGCGTCTTGGCAAAACACTCTCCTCCTAGGGCGTCGTCGCAAATATCCCGAATGTTCCGCGACTGCACATGAGGGGCTCGCGCTGAGAGTAAGCATATGATTCGACGGCACCGAGAAAGATAACATGGTCGCCGCCATAATAGCGGTCCGCCGTGCGGCACTGGAAATGCGCCACCGTGTCGGAGATCACAGGCGCTCCGCCCAGCCCGGGAATCCAATCGACGTTCGCGAATTTGTCCTCGGACGGCCGCGCGAACTGGAGCGCCAGCGCGGCCTGATGCGACCCCAGGACGTTGATCGCGAAATGCGATGCCTCCTGGAAAATCGACATGCTTGGTGAATGCACGACGAGGCTCCAGAGGACGAGCGGCGGGTTGAGCGAGACCGAGGCGAATGAATTGGCTGTCAGCCCTGCCCGCCTCCCGTCCTCGGTTACGGCTGTGATGATCGTAACGCCCGTGCCGAAGCAGCCGAGCGCCTGCCGGAAATCGCGCGGATCGATGTGGTGCTCTTCGCTCGCGACAGGGGGTTGTTGCTGTGGCGACATGTCCCGTGCCCCCTCAGAGAGTTGGATTTTCGGAGGCGAGACCGAGCGCCACACGGCCGAAGTTGGAGCCGGCAGCATCGAAGTTGAAAGCTATATGCGCGTTGATCGCATGCGCATCGCGGAACTGGCGCTGCATCGGCGCGTCCATGTAAAGCCCCCCTGCTCCGCTGGCCGAGAACAGCGTCGCCACGGCTTCCGTGCAAAGGCCGACCGAGAACGCACCGTCGCGCCGGTAGCGGGTCTTTTCCGCAAGGTCGGGAACGCGTCCTTCCCGCGCATGCGCCATGGCGTCGATGCACGCGGAACGCATGATCTTGCGCGCGGCGTCGATTTTGGCGGAGGCCGACGCGATCTTGATCTGTATGGCCTGGAAGTCCGCGAGCTTGGCCAGATTATAGCGCGAGGCGCGCACGCGGGCCCCCTCGACGAATGTGTCGAGACACCCCTGCGCATTGCCGAGCGCGGCGCCCGAGAGCACGTAGGGGAAGAGTGCGAAGACAGGCAATTCGTAAAGCGCGGCGGGATTGGCGTCGCTTCCCGGCGTTGAGCCGCCCGCGATGTCGGCAACGGCCAGCGTCATGTGATCGGGCACGAACAGATTCTTGAACTCGATGTCGTTCGAGCCCGTTCCGGCGAGTCCCGCGACGTCCCACGTGTCGAGAATCGTGTAATCGGACCGATTGACGAGGAAGATACGATATTCCGCTCCCGCCGCCTCGTCCTCGCTCGTGACGATGGCACCCACCATGTTCCACGACGAAGGCCCCACGCCCGACGAAAAGGGCCAGCGCCCGCCGACCCTGTAGCCACCGTCGAC
Organism: Hyphomicrobiales bacterium; assembly: GCA_028290285.1. Lineage (GTDB taxonomy): Bacteria > Pseudomonadota > Alphaproteobacteria > Rhizobiales > Beijerinckiaceae > Terripilifer. The sequence goes on along the minus strand of JAQGKD010000063.1, from coordinate 3,911 downwards.
ACGCGTGGCGCGCCCCGCCGGGAAAACGAAGGACGAGGCGATCAGCGCGTCGCGGTCCTCGTTCCAGACCGTCTCTTGCGCACGTTCAGGGAACATGGCCAGCATCCAGTGGTGACTGGCGAGATTGCCGAAGACCCAGCCGACGGATGCGTCCCCTTCGGCGAGAATGGCCGCGATATCGACGAGCGCGACGTAGTCGAACTCGGAACCGCCAATCCGGCGCGGTTGCAGCGCGCGAAACAAGCCAGTGCGATGAAGGTCGTCCACGGTTTCCGCCGGCATGCCGCGCAGCTTTTCCGTCCGGCCGGCTCGCTCGCGCAGGGTGGGTACGAGGTCGCGAGCGCAGCCGAGCATCGCGTCGTAGGCAGCCAACACTTCGGCTTTGCTCTGAACTTGGTTCGACACATCAGCCATGCCGGTCTCGCTGGTTCGCAGGCCCGTTGGCCCCCTACGCAAATTATCAATCGATCATTTATCGTAATTCGCTGAGTTCGGCAAGCCAGGCAGCCTTCGGCGATTGACATTTCGCGGCAGTTATTTTTCATTCGATAAATAGAAAAAACGGGGAGGCTCCAATGCCCATGAAGGTCGACCGCAAGGCCATCGAAACCGCCGCGCAGGAATTGTCGAACTGGGGCCGCTGGGGCGCCGACGACCAGATCGGCACGCTCAACAACATCACTCCGGAGGATGTCATCGGGGCCGGAAAGCTGATCCGCAAGGGAAAGACCTTCTCGCTCGGCCTGTCGCTCAAGGAGCCGATCCAGTCCGGCCTTTTCGGCGGCCGCTGGAATCCCATCCACACGATGCTGGCGACAGGCACCGATGCCGCCGCCGGTAATCAGGACAGCCCAGCGCCCTACCTGCGCTACGCGGACGACGCTATCAACATGCCGTGCCAGGCTTCGACGCAATGGGACGCGCTCTGCCACATCTTCCTCGGCGACAAGATGTACAACGGCTATGACGCACGCCTCGTCGACGCACGCGGCGCAAAGAAGCTCGGCATCGAGCACGTGCGCGACAAGATGGTGGGACGTGGCGTGCTTCTCGACATCGCCCGCTTCAAGGACGTCGACTCACTGGCCGATGGTTATGCGATCACCAACGACGATCTCGACGCTTGCGCGAAGGCGCAGGGGGTCGAAGTGCGCAAGGGCGATTTCGTGCTCGTACGCACGGGCCATCAGGAACGCTGCCTCGCCAAGAAGGACTGGGCCGGCTATGCGGGCGGCGACGCACCGGGCGTCGCGTTCGAGACCTGCTACTGGATCCGCGAGAAGGACATCGCCGCGATCTGCCTGGATACGTGGGGCTGCGAAGTGCGCCCGAACGAAACCAACGAGGCCAACCAGCCATGGCACTGGGTCGTCATCCCCGCCATGGGCCTCTCCATGGGAGAGATTTTCTACCTGAAGGAGCTTGCCGAGGATTGCGCGGCGGACAAGGTCTACGAGTTCTTCTTCACCGCGCCCCCCTTGCATCTGCCGGGCGCAGCGGGATCGCCAATCAACCCGCAGGCCATCAAGTGAGACGTGCGTCGCGGAACGGAGGACTAGAACCATGATCCGTACTCTCAAGCGCGGCATGGACCAGGGCACCGTGCGCGCCGCCGATGCCAGGATCCGCGAAACCGTCGAGACAATTCTCGGCGAGATCGAAGCGGGTGGAGACGCAGCCGTTCGCGAGCTGTCGATCCGCTTCGACAAGTGGGACCGGACGGACTACCGGCTCAGCGACCAGGAAATCGAGGCCTGCCTGTCGCAGCTCTCCAGGCGCAATCTCGATGATATCCGCTTTGCCCAGGCGCAAGTCCGCAACTTCGCGCAGAAGCAGCGCGAATGCCTCGTCGATCTCGAAGTGGAGACGATGCCCGGCGTCGTCCTCGGCCACAAGAACGTCCCGGTGGATTCGGTCGGCTGCTACGTGCCGGGCGGCAAATATCCGCTGCTCGCCTCGGCGCATATGTCGGTGATCACAGCCAAGGTCGCAGGCGTGCGGCGCGTCGTGACATGCGCCCCGCCCTATCAAGGGAAGCTGGCGCCTGCGATCGTCGCAGCCCAGCATCTCGCGGGCGCAGATGCCATCTATTGTCTCGGCGGCATTCAGGCTGTCGGCGCGATGGCATTGGGCACAGCGACCATCGAGCCGGTCGACATGCTGGTGGGACCGGGCAACGCCTTCGTGGCGGAAGCCAAGCGCCAGTTGTTCGGACGCGTCGGCATCGATCTGTTCGCTGGGCCGACGGAAACGCTCGTCATCGCCGACGACACCGTCGATGCGGAAATGTGCGCCACGGACCTCCTCGGTCAAGCCGAGCATGGGCCGGAATCACCCGCCATCCTGCTCACTACGTCCGAGACGTTGGCGCACGCGACCATGGCCGAGGTCGAGCGCCTGCTCGGCATTCTCCCGACCGCAGAGATCGCCCGAAAGGCGTGGGAAGCGTACGGCGCAGTCATCGTCTGCGACACCGACGAGGAGATGGTGGCGGAGGCCGATCGTATCGCGTCGGAACATGTGCAGGTCATGACGCGCGATCCCGATTACTTCCTGAAGAACATGCGCAACTACGGCGCGCTGTTCCTGGGCCCGCGTACCAACGTAGCCTTCGGCGACAAGGTGATCGGCACCAATCACACCCTCCCGACGAAAAAAGCCGCGCGCTACACCGGCGGCCTCTGGGTCGGCAAGTTTCTGAAGACTTGCACCTACCAGCGTGTTCTGACCGACGCGGCATCGGCCATGGTCGGCGAATATTGCTCGCGGCTCTGCATGCTCGAAGGGTTCGTGGGCCATGCCGAACAGGCGAATGTGCGCGTGCGCCGCTATGGCGGACGCAATATTCCCTATGGCGAAGCGGCGGAATAGGCGATGAGCCCCCTGCCCCGCACGCCATCCTTTCGCCTCGAGGGCAAGCGCGCGCTCGTCACCGGCGCGGGGCGAGGTCTCGGTCTTGCGGCGGCAGCCGCCCTGGCGCAGGCCGGTGCGCATGTCACGCTCTGCGCGCGCACGCTCGACGAGATCGAAGCGGTCGCGAGCGCCATCCGCGACGAGGGTGGCAGCGCCGATACGCTCTGCCTTGACGTTCTGGACATCGAAGCCGTGCGCAACGCGCTCGGCGCGCGCGAGGCCGACGACATCCTCGTCAACAACGCCGGAACGAACAGGCCCAAGCCCTTCACCGAGGTCACGGTGGAGGACTTCGACGCGGTGATGGACCTCAACCTCCGCTCGGCCTTTTTCGTGGCGCAGATAGCGGCCAAGCGGATGATCGCAGCCGGCAAGCCCGGCAGCATCATTCACATGTCTTCCCAGATGGGCCACGTGGGCGGCGCGAACCGGAGCATCTATTGCGCCTCGAAGTGGGGCGTCGAAGGCCTGTCGAAAGCCATGGCGGTCGATCTCGCCGCGCACGGAATCCGCGTGAATACGATTGCGCCAACCTTCATAGAAACGCCTTTGACGAAGCCGTTTTTCGAAAACGCGGCATTCAAGGCCTCCGTTCTCTCTAAGATCAAGCTGGGACGCATTGGCCAGGTCGAGGACATCATGGGCGCGGTGCTCTTCCTCGCCTCCGATGCGTCGTCGCTGATGACGGGATCGTCGATTGTCGTGGACGGCGGCTGGACGGCGGATTGAGGAGGCGCGGGAGCTTTTAGCCCCCGCTCCGCGCAAGCCTTCAGCGCATCGTCGGCATGATGAAGTCCGCGCCCGCGCGGATGCCAGTCGGCCAGCGCGAGGTGATCGTCTTCAGGCGCGTGTAGAAGCGGATGCCTTCGGGCCCATGCATGTGATGATCCCCGAACAGCGACGATTTCCAGCCACCGAAGGAGTGGAACGCCATGGGAACCGGGATCGGCACGTTGATCCCGACCATGCCCACGCGGATCTGCTGCGCGAACTCCCGC
>JAQGKD010000138.1 GCA_028290285.1 Hyphomicrobiales bacterium | reverse complement strand
ACGGCACCTCCCGAGTCCAGCTTGGGCCTTGGGTCACCAACACAGCCACCCGCCACCCGACTGTTACGGCCAACGTGATCGCCACGCTGGACGAGATGAGCGGCGGGCGGATGTTCCTCGGCATCGGTAACGGCGACGACTCCGTGCGCACCATCAACAAGCCGCGAACCACCCTTGAGGAGCTCGCGGCGACGGTCGACCTGATCCGGCGCCTGATGGGTGGCGAGGACGTCGACAACGACGGGCACAGCTGGACACTCGCCACCGCGCGACCGACGCCGCCGCCGATCTACTGGGCCGCGTCTGGTCCCCGCTCCCTCCGCTACGCCGGCGCGCACGCCGATGGTGTCATCCACAGTGCCTGGCTCGTGCCTGAGCTGATGGAGGAGGACCTCGCCCACGTCGCGAAGGGCATCGCCGAGTCCGGCCGGGAGGGCGCCCCGTACGCCCGCATCTTCAACACGGCCGTTGCTATCCACCCGGACCGCCAAGTAGCCCTGGAGTGGGCCAGCGGCTATGCCGCGCGCGCGTACATCTACGACGCGAGCACTCGCATCGAGGGCTGGGACGAGGAGAAGCGCAAGAACCTGCTGGCCTCCTACGACTACTACAAGCACTTCAGCAGTCGCAACGCCGCCGCTGCCCTCGTGCCGCGCGAGCTGATCACCCGTAAGGTCGTCGCCGGGACCCCGGACGACGCGGTCGAGCTGTTGACGAAGATCCAGCAGGCCGGCTACACGCACGCAGCGCTGATCCCGGTCGGCGAGGACTTCGATACCGTCACCAATCTCCTCCTCGACGAGGTGCTGCCGGCTCTCGGCCACGCCGGGCCGGCGTAGCCGTGACGGTGACCCGCGAGCTGGACAAGCTGTCCTGGAAGGCCGTCGAGAGGTACCTGGCTGAAGCAGGCGACCTTTCGGTCGCCCTCGTCCCGGTGGGTGCAGTCGAGGCACACGGTGAGCACGCCCCACTCGGCACGGACCATTTCATCTCCCAGGAGATCGCGCTGCGCATCGCGGAGCGGGTCAACGCTCTCGTCTTCCCCCGGCTGCCGCTCGGCGTCCTGGACGTTGGGTACGTCTTCGACTACCTGCCCGGCTCGGTGGGCGTTCGGGCCGAAACCCTGGCGGCCGTCGCCACCGACGTGGGCTGCCAGCTAGCGCGTGGCGGCTTCCGTCGGGTGGTCTTCGTCAACGGACACGGCCCGAACACCGCTCCGCTGACGCTGGCCGCGTTCAACGTGCACCGTGAGACGCAGGCCCAGAGCGCGGTCATCGACTGGTGGACCACAGCCGGCGACATCATCACCGAGATCAAGGGCTTCAACTACGGCAACCATGCCGACCGGATCGAGACCTCCCTCGTCTTGACGACGTCCAGCGCTGGCCTGGTCGACCTGACGAAGGCGGTCGCCAACTCCCAGACGCTCGACGGCGTCGATGCCCGCGAGAAGGAGATCTACCTCAAGAAGATCCCCTACACGCACCGGTTCGACGAGCGCTGGGTCGGCACCTCCGGGAATATGGGCGACCCCTCGCTGGCCACCGCCAAAGACGGCGAGCGCATCGTTGCTCAGGCCGTCGGGACCGGCGTCCAGGTGCTCGAAGTGTTGGAACGCAACCTGAGTCGCGCAGAGCATGTCCGCGCTGGCTCACCCACTACAGACAAGGAGTCATGAGCGGTGGACGCCGATCTACTGCTGTCCGGCGGAATTCTGCTACCGGATGCCACGAGTGCACCCATCAGGGACGGGGCCGTCGCGATCAGGGACGGCGTCATCGTCGACATAGGGGCCGCGGAGACGGTTGCGGCACGGGTCCAGGCACGGCGGGTGCTTGACTGCACCGGCCAGGCGATGATGCCCGGCCTGGTCGACACCCACATCCACACCTGTCAGCAGATGGCGCGCGGCCTCGCCGACGACATCAATGTGCTGGACTGGCTGACGAGGATCGTCGCCGTCGAGGGCGCGATGGACGAAGAGGACGTCAGCATCAGCGCCAAGGCGGCCTGCCTCGAGATGATCAAGAGCGGGACGACCGGCTTCATCGAGGCCTGCGGAAACCCGTTCTACATCGACGCGATGGGTGAGGCGATCGCGGAGTCCGGCCTCCGGGGCATCATGACCCGCTCCACCATGGAGCTCGCGGAACCTGACTGGAGCGCCCCGGATCCCTTCGTCATGGACGCCGAGAGCAACCTACGGGCCACCCGGGAGCTCATCGAGAAGTGGCACGGCAGTGCGGACGGCCGGATCTCCGCCTGGTGCGGCTGGCGCCAGCAGTGGAACCTGTCCGACGAGCTGCTCGTCGCGGTTGTCGGCATCGCCCGGGAGTACGGCGTAGGCCTGCACGGGCACCTGGCGACCCGGCGTTACGGCCAGATCGAGCTGCTCGACCAGCTCGGTGTGCTCGGCCCGGACATGGTGTTCGCGCACTCGATTCGTTACACCGCGCGCGACCGGCAACTCATCAAGCTTAACGGCGTCAACATCGACCACAACCCCGGCGCCAGCATGCACGGCGCTTACGGGAGCGCGCCGATGGGCTGCTTCCCCGAGATGGTTGAAGACGGCATCAACGTCTGCCTCGGCTGTGACGGCGCGGCCAACGGCAACACGCTCGACATGTTCCAGGTAATGCGTCTCGCCGCGACCGTGCACAAGGAGATGCGGCTGGACGCGGTCGCCATAAGCCCGCAGGACGCGTTCAAGATGGCCACGAGCAACGGCGCCAAAGCCGCCATGTGGCCCGACTCCGGCACGCTGAAGGTCGGCAACAAGGCCGACGTCATCGCGGTCAACCTGATGCAGCCGCACCTGATGCCGGCGTACAACGTGCTCAACAACCTCGTCTACTGCGCGAGCGGCCAGGACGTCGTCACCACCATCGTCGCGGGCCGCGTGCTGATGGAGAACCGCGAGGTGACCACGTTCGACGAGGCCAGGGTCCTGTCCGACCTGCAGGCCCGAGGCGAGGCGCTGGTTCAGCGGCTGCCCGAGGCAACTTTCACGGCGCGCAGCTAGCCGCCGCCCATTTCCGAAGGGAATTACGAGCATGTCGCGCATCGATCTCCGTGGGGTCCTCCCCGCCCCCATCACGCCGTTCGACGACCAGCTTGTCCTCGACGAGGGCACCCTGCGCCAGCTGGTCAAGCACGCGCTGACCCCCGCGGACACCATCGGCGTGGTGGTCAACGCCGTCGCGGGTGAAGCGGACGCCCTCTCCCTCGACGAGCGGACACGCATCGTCGAGGTGGTCCGTTCGGAGGTCGAGAGCGGACGCCACGTGGTGGCCGGCATCGCCGCCTCCACCGCAGGCGATGCGCGGGCGCAGGTAGAGGCTGTCGGAGCCGCAGGCGCGGATGCCGTGCTGCTCCAGGCGCCGGCCTCGTTCGCCCGCGGCATCGCGGAGGCCCCGGACGTGGCCCTGCGCTTCGTCCGTGAGGTGGCGGAGGGCGGCCTACCGGTAATCCTATTCCAGCACCAGGCTGCGACTCAGCGGAACTACCCGCTGCCGCTTCTTCTGCGCCTGCTGGAGATAGAGAACGTGGTCGCCGTCAAGGAGACCATCTGGGACGTCGCGCGTTACGAACAGACCGTCGACGCCATCCGCCGCGAGCGTCCCGACGTTCAGGTGCTCCTGGCCAACGACACCCTGCTGCTCCCGTGCATGGTCAGCGCGATGCCCGACGGCCTGCTGCTCGGATTCGCGACCCTCGCGGGTCACGAGATCGGCCGGCTGTTTCGCGCGGTGCAGGCCGGGGACCTTGACGAAGCCCGTCGCCTGCACGGCCTCCTGGCGCCGCTGCGGGACGCGATCTACGCGCCGCCGTCGCTCAACTACTACTCCCGCATGAAGGTCGCGCTGAACCTCCTGGGGGTGTTGCCGAACAGCCGGGTCAGGTCGCCTCTGGTGGACAGCTCACCCGAGGAGGTCGAAAGGGTCCGGGGCGCGCTAAGCAGCGCCGGACTTCTATGACGTTGCCGCAGGCGCCTCAGGTGTCATCGCTCGGGGCGCCCGGGGCCGGCACATAGCCGCTCGCTCCATCGTCCAGGGGACTGCAATTGACACGGAGACGTCGGTCGGGGAGATCTGGATGATGCGTACAAGCAGGCAGGCACTGGATCCGCACGGAATCCGCAATCCCGGCCAGATCCTGTTCACGGCAGCCGGCCCCGCGGGATGAAGTCCATCGACTCGGACGAGAGCCTGACTGGCAAGGTGGTCGAGGCCGTCCACGGCGCGATCATTTCGGGGGAGTTGGCTCCGGGGGGTCTCTACTCGGTGAACACCTTGGCTGAGCAGTTGGCGGTGTCGCGGACTCCCGTCCGCGAGGCGATGATCCAGCTCGCGGCGAAGGGCATGGTCCGGTTCGAGAAGAACCGTGGCATACGCATCCTGCAGATGTCGATCCAGGACGTGGAGGAAGTGTTCACTCTGCGGCTGCTCCTCGAGGTCCCCGCAACTGCTCGCTCGACGCAGCAGTTCACTGATCGCGAGCGCCGCTCGTTGAGGGTGGCCTACGACGACATGACGGAGGCGGCGGCCGGCGGCGACGAACCGAAGCTGATGACATTTGACCGTCGCTTCCACGCGATCCTCCTCGACGGCTGCGGCAACACCCGCCTGAGCCAGATTGTCGACGGGCTTCGGGACATGGTGTTGTTGCGCGGCTTGACCACCACGCCGCGACGGTCTCTTCAGGCGATCGTTGATGAGCATGAGCCGATCTTGCTGCGCGTCGAGAGTGGTGATGCGGCGGGCGCTGCCCAGGCGATGCGGAATCACCTCTTGCGCACGGCAACGATGCTCATCGCGCTGGAGAGCGGATCGGCCGAGGCCGTCGCCGAAACCTTGGAGTGGACACGCTTCAACGAGTCCTAAAGGAGCGGACAAAGTGCACATCGAGAACGTCCTTGTCGTACCGGCCTCGGCCCAGTCGGCGCGGACTGCACTGCTAAACGTCAACACGCCTGTGCCCCGCATGGCAGAGGCATCGTTGGACTCCTACGGCGAGCGGCCCGTCGGGAGTTTGCATGTGATCCTCGGGTCCATCAGTGTGTTCCACGCCGGCGCGGCTGCGTCCAAGGAGAAGGACAGCCTGGCGCGGCACGGGGTCATCCGTGTCCGGTCTCCCCGGGCGCGGACGGTCGCACGATGAGCGAGTTCGAACTGGCGCAGGCCGACGCGCTGCTGCGAGCGGCGGAGGCCGTTGCAGAGGAGATTTCGGTGTCGATGTCGTTCGCCGCCGTCGACTCGGGCGGTCACCTTCTGTGCTTCCGCCGGATGGACGGTGCCCCGTGGATCGGCGCCGATGTCGCGATCGGCAAGGCCTACACGGCCGCGGCCTACGGCGTACCGACCAGCGAAAAGGCCCAACGCGCACGCGAACTGATCCATTTCACTAATGCGGTCATCGCCATGACGGCAGGCCGGTACGTGCCGCAGGATGGCGGGCTTCCTGTTCTCCGGAACGGTGTCGTCATCGGCGGTCTAGGCGCGAGCGGGGGTACCGGGTCCCAGGACGAACATACTCTGCGGACCGCCCTTGAGAGGCAGGGCTGACGCTGCCTGCAGGTCGGCTGAAGCCAGGCGGTCCCGTCCGGCCTGAGC
>JAQGKD010000034.1 GCA_028290285.1 Hyphomicrobiales bacterium | reverse complement strand
TCACTGTCACTGCGGTCGGACGCGGAATGCATCAGCCACGAAATATTCTTCCGCTTTCAAATGGCGACGTTCTCGTAGCGGAATCAGGCGGCCCGGCTGCCGAGCCTGTGACCCGCCCCAAAGACCTCATCTACGGCCTCGTAAAGGCGCGCAGACACAGATCCGTGAAACCCGGACAGCCGATATTGCTGCTGCACGATGTCAAAGGCGACGAAACGTCTTACGAAACAGCTGTTCTGATTAGCAATCTTCATTCTCCCTTCGGCATGGCGGTGCTGAACGGATCTGTCTATGTGTAGCAAATACCGACGCCATCATGCGCTATCCTTTCAACCCCGGCGACCGCACGATCACCGCCGTAGGCGAAAAGCTGACTGATCTGCCCGCTGGCCCGATCGACCATCACTGGACCAAGAGTCTCACCCTCAGTCCCGACGGCACCAAACTAAACGTGGGTGTCGGCTCTAACAGCAATATCGTGGAGCGCGGGCTGGAGGCTGAACGAGGCCGCGCCGCGACCTATGAAGTCGACCCAAAGAGCGGCGCCATGCGCGAGTTCGCCAGCGGGCTGCGCAACCCGAATGGCTTGACATTCGAGCCGACAACATAAGTCCTTTGGGGGTCATCAACGAGCGCGATGAACTCGGTAACGATCTGGTGCCTGATTACGTGACGTTCGTGAAAGACGGCGGTTTCTATGGGTGGCCCTGAAGCTATTACGGCAGCCATATTCACATTCGTGTGCATCCACAGCGTCCGGACACGGTTGCGAAGGCTATCGTGCCCGACTATTCGCTGAGTTCGCAGGTCGCACCGCTTGGCCTCGCCTTCAACACTGGCGATAATTTCCCAGAGCAATATCGCGGCGGCGCATTCGTCGGCGAACATGGCAGACCTGGAATCGACGTCTAGGTACCCACGCCCTATAAGCGGAAACGCTTAAGTAACGCCCCTGGTGTGAACTGACGATAAAATTGTACCGCATGCACGGCTGTTCCGATTGACCAGCAACGCCTCTGACTCCGAGGCAGACGTGCAGTTAGGCCCGTGTCAAAGCTTGAGTTGCGGGTATGCCGTCCAAACCGGAACACAAGACATCTTTGCCCGATTCCTTGCATTCTGCCTCATCGTTACTTAAGATCAATATGTTCTAGGGCGACTTGCGCTCTGAGGTCATCTGCGCAGACAATGGTCAGCGTTCTTGATGAACTGAGAATTCAGATCGGCAGGACTCCAGCTCTCAATGAGCTGCGCGCGGGCGCTTTCCGCATCAGCTTGTTTTGCGTACGCGATGTGGAATGTCCGTCCTGACAGTTTATGAATGATCACGAAATATCCGTTTGAGCGACTCGCGATGGCTAGGGCATCATGAACAGGATGGAAGGTACTCATAGGGCCTCCGTTGGTTGAGAGCTTTACCGACCACATCCTTGCGCCGAGCACATTTCTTGAAAAGCAAGGTGTTCGGACGTGTGCGGTAGGTGGTCCGTCAGCCCTGCGGCTCATAAGCGCAGCCCGACGGCAAGTCCTTACGCAGGAACCGGTCGGGTCCCGGGTTTGTTCCATCGGGCGTCGGTGGCCGCACGAAGGAGAATGCTCGTGCACATCGACCTTTTTTAGCGCATGGGATAGCCTCAGGTACATTTGCCTTGCGGTGATTACTCGGCTCAAGACGTGCATCCGCAGGATTATTGAAGTCGCTCGCTTTCCGATTACCACTGGGACACATCTTCATCAAAAAATCGCTAGACGTGGATCGATGGCCCCGACGTGGACGCCACGCGCCAGCTGTCTCGAGTAAATACACAATTCGTCGGCGAACAACCACGACCGCGCGGTCTCTTTTGTTAAGGTGAGCATAAGCCCAGTAGTCGCACCCTTTACACAAATCGTTCTTGTACGGAACTCGGGTGACGTCAGCACAGGCGTGAGACCAAGAGTTATGTAGAGTAGCCATGCGATTTATATAACCAAAAATTTAATAAGCTCGATTTTGTTTGCTCCAACCGAGCGTGGCGTAAAGTCTGAAAAAAATGTTTTTCGCACCCTCGGCGCCTCCGATCAGCCCACGTGACCTATCCGTGGTGGACGGCCCTCGCCGGCAGGGGCTACTGCTGGCCAATTTGTCCAGAGGGTGTACATTCTCCGCGAATTAGGATCAGGGGGGTAACGTGGCTAGGATCAGCATAGAAGCGGTCGGGCTCCTCTCCGCGATGTTGACGGGCTGGTTCGCGCCTGCCGCTGTTGCGCAGAGCTTTGACAAGGCAACGCCATCCGAGCGGCTGACCATCGTTGTAGGCTACCCACCAGGTGCTGCCTACGACGTCTATGCACGCGCGCTCAGCCGCCACATGGGAAAACACCTCGCCGGCAGCCCCACGATCAGCGTCCAGAACATGCCGGGCGCCGGAAGCCTCGCAGCGGCCAACTTCCTGTACAACACGGCTCCCAAGGACGGCTCGGTCATCGGCATGTTTTCGCGCGGGGTTGCCGTTCAGCCGCTGTTCGATCCTGACGGCATTCGCTTCGATCCGCTAAAGTTCAACTGGCTTGGCAGCCCCTCCACCGACGTTAGCTTCGCCCTTGCCTGGCATCTAAGCCCGATCAAAACATTTCAAGACATGATCTCGCGGGGCATGACCATGGCGGCGTCCGGCCCTGGCGCTGACGCCACCGTGTTTCCCAACGTGCTGAATGCCCTGCTGGGCACAAACATCAAGATCGTCACTGGCTATCAAGGTGCAGCAGATTCACTGCTCGCCATAGAGCGCGGCGAAGTAGATGGCACGGCAGGCATCTCTTGGTCCACGCTGGCCAGCTCGCGGCCCGAATGGCTGCATAGCGGCAAAGTCTCATTCCTGATCCAACTCGCGACCCGGGGTCGAGATGATCTGAAAGACGTGCCCCTGGTCACGAGTCTGGCCAAGACCGAAGTAGACAGGCGTGTGCTCGAATTGATCTTTTCACGCCAAACCATGGCCTACCCGTTCGCAGCCCCCCCAGGGGTTCCGTCAGCCCGCGTCGCGGCGTTGCGGCGCGCGTTCAACCAGACGATCGCGGATCCTGCCTACATCGATGAAGCAAAGCGGCTCGGCATGAGCGTCAATCTCGTGACTGGCCAGGAAATCCAGGAGATCATCATGCAGGCTTTTTCGGCGCCGCCACAGATCATACAGAGAGCTCGCGCGGCTATAGCAACGCCGCGCTAGCAGTCGCGCTCAGACGGAACATGGACCGGTATCGTGCTCGCGGCTCGACCAATGGTCAGCCAGATCGACAGCCAAGGTGAACAATTTCAATGGTGTTCCAAAACCATCAGTGGCGCGTGACGGAGCGCGGATTGACGGCTGTCCTGCCGGGCACGTCCCCGCCGTATCACATAGAGACAGAGCGGCTCTTGTTGCGCCGCGAAGGGGGCCTCTATCTCTGGCCAATGCAGGTCGCGGCGAAATCGTGGGTGGACCTTGACGCCTTTGAAGAGGCATTCAGGCACGCGGTCCAGCTCGTTCCAGCCTCGAATCTTCAGAAGCTCGATCCTGATCTCCTCGAGCGGAGTATCGGTGCCTCTCGTGCTCTGGTCCGCAAGCACCCTTGAGCCGCAGGTTGGTCAGACTCAGCGAACCGCAGCAGAGGGGCGGGACGCGTGCGCGCCAAGAAGGTCTCATGCCTTGCCAGTCCCTCACCCGCCGCGTTAGCCTTCTCCAAAATTAACCAACGGAAGTCGCGGCCATCTCAGCTCTTCGCGGGAGCAGGCGGCGACAAGTCACGGAGGAACACGGTCCATGGACGTGACCGTAACCCGGTCGGAAGGCGCTACAGTCTGGACCCTCGCCGATCTACTCGGACGCTCAATGGGCATGATCACAGAAGTGGAAGGAGGGTTTGTGATCGCGCCAGCAGGTGAGGCGTTGGAAGCCATGCGGCTGGTCGCTCGTGGCCCCCACGCATCGCTGGATGCCGCTCTCGCCGAAATCGAAACCCGAACCCGAGGCGTGTGCCGGTGCAACTTCTGAGCTGAGCCTCAGGTCAGCCCTCCCGCATGCCTCACGGCGAGTCGAGGCGGCTAGCCGCCATCACTGAAAAGACAGATGATCATCTGTCGAAGAAGTGTTGGAGAGTGTTATGGCTACGGGAACAGTGAAGTGGGTTGACGGTCAGAAGGGCTATGGATTTATCCAGCCCGCTCAAGGCAGCAAAGACGTGTTCGTCCATATCAGCGCCGTCGAGCAGGCGGGCCTCAGCAACCTGACCGAGGGCCAGAAGGTCGAGTATCAAGAAAAGCAAGACAGCCGCTCGGGTAAGATGTCCGCCGCCGATCTTAAGGTGGTTTAGACCTAGGCCTCAAGCGCCAACAACGAAGTAAGCATCTGTGCTGCGTGGCAAAAGTCAGGCATATCTTCGCTTGAAGACCTCAAGGTCCGAGAAATGGCTCTTGGGGGATCCGACCTTCAACGGGCACTGAACACTATCCCAAAATGATGAACGCCGTTCTTGGCACAAAATTCGGGGTGGTCTCGGGGCTTCCTGGCGGCAACGAGATTAACTCTGGCGCCTCCCGGCCTCCCTCCGCAGAGGGTCGCGCTGCTGCGCGAAGCAATCTGGATACATTCAGGGACCTGAGTTCTTGTCTGCAGCAAAGAAGGCGAGCCTCGAAGTAGACCCAGTTCTCTGGCGAAGATGTTCAGCAACTCGTGCGTGAGGCATATGAGACGCCGGCCAGCCGACTGGCACAAGTTCCGGCTACCTTGAAATGAGGTCCCGGACTCAAGCCTCGCGGGCGGAAGATCTACCTCGATTTAAGTCGCTCTGCAATTGTGGTTCGACCAAGGCATGATGCAAGCGCGAGCGCGGATGTGTCCCGCGCATTGAGCTGTAACCGCGCCGACGAAGCGACCTGGTTAGGCCCAATGACCCCCCGGGCCAACCAGCAGAGGCTGCGTCCTCTTTTTCACCATTCACGTCGACGGGACGTTAGCTCACCCTTTCGTGGCCGGGTGCAGACCGGGGAACAGACCTGCGTCGAGTGACGAGGCAAACTCAAGCACCTTTGACGAGGGTAGCACATCCGCATATTTGGCGTTTGACGAGGGTAGCACATCCGCATATTTGGCGTTCATATCGCACAGATTGATCGCATGGCTGGCTTGCGCGGTCGAAGCATCCATCCTCCACCATGGACGCCCGGAAATCGTTGTGAACGCGTCGATGACGGTCGCCCGCACGCAACCGCTGGTCGGCGCCTCGGTGACGATCACGCTGTCGCAGCCGAGAAGGATCAGGTAGCTCAAAGATTGCTGCCGGGAAATCCGCTCGGCTTCTGCTTCAGCACGACGACGTCCTGGGTCTGCGGCGCGATCTCGGCGACGATCTCGTTCGCATCCAGCGTGTTCGTCGGCCGCGGCGCGGATTCTGCGGTGCCCGTGGTCTTCCATGCCCAGCTGCCCGCATCCCAACTGTCGGGACGGACAGCGCCCATTGTATAGATCACCGGCAGCTTCTTCGCCCGAAACGCATCGGCCAGTGACTTGATCACTTTGATCGAATCCCAGGCGTCCTCGCCGCAGGAGTTCGAACTAGTCGCGACGAATGTCCGTCTGCTGATCCGGGCTACGCTGATCCTCCCGATGGCTTATTCGATACCGGCTTCTTTCGAGCCGTGTCAGGATCAGATGCGATGCCGGATGCGGTGCCAACGGCGATAGAGGATCACACAAAGGGTGCCGAGCAAGCGGGCACGCCTGCTCGGCACTCCGAATGGCATGGCCGCTGCCTGACGGCTCCGAGCCAGAGTCCGTCAGTGCGAGGGCGCGTGCGCGCCTTTTTTCAGGCGGGTGAGGCGGCTCATGACCAGCAGCAAGCACGCCACGATCACCGGAGGAATCGCTGCCAGCTGGAAAATCTGTTCCGGCCTCCATTGCGATGCCAGCATTGCGCCTCCGGCAAGCGGGCCGACAATGGCTCCCGTCCGTCCGATTCCCAAGCCCCAGCCGACCCCGGTCGCACGAATGAACGTCGGATAAAAGGCGCCGGCGAGGACGATGAGTGTCGTCTGGCCGCCCATGACACCGGCACCGGCGAAGAAGGCCGCGGTATCGGTTACAGCCAGGTTCGTGCCTGGCGCACCCATCACTACGACAGCTACGGCTGCGGCCAGGAGAAGCGGCACGAGTGTTCGATAAAATCCAATCCTGTCGAAAAGCGGCCCCAGTATGATAGTCGCCAAGACACTGCCTGCCTGTTGCGCGGCTCCAGCATAGACGGCCTGCTCCCGGGTAAGACCCGCGCCTATCAGCACGGTTGGCGTCCAGCTTGCGAGCAGGAACACATCGAACAACATGAGAAAGAACATCACCCAGAGGAGCACTGTTCCTATAGCGCGCCCGTGCTTGAACAGGTGCGGAAGCGTGAAGCCGCCAGCGTGCTTCTCACTTATTGTGAACCTCGTATCGGGGTTGAGGTGAGGATCGGGATAGATGCGCATTAGAATAGCAGAGATACGAGCCGGCGCAGCGCTCCTGGCTGCGAGATGACGAACGCTCTCAGGCAGAGCGAGCACCATAACCAGACACAGAAGCAATGGCAGAAGGCCGCCGACAATGAATACGGACCGCCAACCATAAGCTGGGATGATCTGGGCGGCGAGAATACCGCCGGCAAAAGCGCCAACTGAAAAGCCAGTGAACATCCAAGCTGTGATTCTGCCCCGCAGGCGCATCGGCGCATATTCGCTGGTGAGTGCGAGCGCGTTCGGCATGCAGGCGCCAAGCCCGATCCCGGTCACAAAGCGCAGCGCCATAAGTTGGTCCAGATTGTTTGCCCACGCGGTCGCGAACGTAGCGAGAGCAAACACGAGCACACTGATGATCATGATGGATCGGCGGCCGACCGTGTCCGCAATGGGCGCAAGGAAAAGACAGCCGATCAAAATGCCAAACAGGCCTGCAGAGAAGACGCGTGCAAGCACCTGGGGCTCAGCCTTAAGTTCGCTGATAATCGCTGGCGCCACGAAGCCGATAATCTGTGCGTCGAAGCCATCGAGCATGACGGCGACACCGCAAATCACGGCGACAAGGATCTGTAGCGAACTCAGTTTCTGCTGATCAATCCATTGAGGCACATCTATGAGTGTTCCAGCTGCATCAACGCTCATGACGACCCCCCATTCTTGTTTCTTGTTACAGTAACGGGTGGGCTTTGGTTGTCCAGCGCTTAAGATGAAGCAGAGAAGCCTCGCAGCCTTGCCAGTCAGTTGACGCGGCGCGTCTGTCGGCTAGCATGACGCCGGTTTCGGCGCAGTTGAGGACCTATGGATGGCAATTTATTTCGGCGAGAACCGGTTCAAGTTCGGCGTGTTCGGACTTAATTGCGCGGGCGGCATGACACTCAGTTCGGCAGCAGAGCGCTGGCGCGCTGAGTGGGACGACATCGTCGCAGTGGCGAAAATTGCGGACCAGGCCGGGATCGAATTTCTTCTGCCGATCGCCAAATGGAAGGGGCTTGGCGGCGATGCGGATATGTGGGGCCGCTCATTCGAGACCTTCACACAAGCCGCTGCGCTCGGCGCGATGACGCAGAGAATAGGGCTCTTCGTGACCGCGCATGTCTCGCTGTTGACGGCCGCATTCGTCGCAAAGGCGATCACCACGATCGATCACGTGACACATGGACGCGCAGGACTGAACATCGTTTGTGGCTGGAACCCGGACGAGTTCGACATGCATGGTGTTACCGTCGACCCGGATACGCGCTATGCCCGCGGTCTCGAGTGGTACAAAATATACCAGCGATTGCTCAAGGGCGAGAGCTTCGACTGCTATGGCGAATACTATACCCTTCGAGGTCTCGTCACGGATCCGCTGCCGGTCCAAAGAGCGCCGCCTGTGATGTCGGCTGCGCAGTCAGGTGACGGCCAGACGTTCGCCGCGCAGGCTTCCGACATTCTGTTCACCTCGATGCACAGTGTAGATCAGGTGCGCGATACCGTCCTGCGTCAGCGGGCGCTCTCTGCGCGCTACAATCGCAGTCCAGATATATACGTGCAGACCCAGATCGTCTGCAAACCGAGCCGCAAGGAGGCGGAGGACTGGATTCACTATTACGCTGAGGAGAAAGCAGATCAGGAGGCCCTCGCTTATTTCCGTCGACAAAAGGCGGTGACGCTGTCCAAGAGTACGCGCGAGGGAACATCCGAAGCGGATAAGGCGGTGCTCGCAAGTGTGCAGCCTACTGAACGGAAGTACGCTGGCATTTTTCCGGGCATGTATCCGCTGGTCGGTTCGCCGGACGATCTAGTGGAAGAGTTTCGGAAGCTCGAAGCGATTGGTGTCGCCGGCTCCGCCCTCGTGTTTCTCAACTACCTCCAGGAGATGCCTTACTTCCTGCAGGAGGTGATTCCCCGTATGGAAAGAGCCGGGTTACGGCGCCCCATCTAAGTCGCGTCCCGATTTGACGCGACCAGCGAATCAACCTCCCGATGGCCGCCTCAGGAGAGTGCAGAGCATGCTGGCTGCCTCGCAGCCTTGAAGATCACTCACGTCGTGATCGTGGCCGGGCAGCTTATGGGGGCCGAAGAACAAACGACCCTGATGGCTGATGACCAGGCGAGCGATTAGCCTTCTCCCCTCGCCTGCAGGCCGGGAACGAACGGGCGCTGATCATCGAACTTCTTCGCAGAAGCGACGGCGCATCGCTCGACGAACTGGTCGCAGCGACAGGATAGCTTCCCCACCCATCGCGCGCCGCCCTCACCGGCTTGCGCCAGAAGGGGTTTGTCCTGGAGAAGAGGCTGCGCTCGGATGGCAAGTCGACCTATCGGATCGCCAGGGCTGCGGCCAAAGACCGGCGTGCCGCCTGCGTCGACAAGGAGACAAGCTACACTCACTACCCCGTAAGCCCTATTTGCGTAGCGCATCACGATCCTTTGGTCCACGAACTTTGGATATTGTGACGGGCGTTCGACCAGCTATATTGCGACGCTGATGTGGGAAGGCATCCAGTCTTCCAGCCCGACGCCTCCTCGCTTGTCAGCAAATTGTCGCTCAGGGCACCGTTAGCGGCTGCACATTGAGTGTCATCAGAACGTCGCCGTTCTCGTTTTTCACGGTGACGCTCTCTATGTCGTCAGCCGGCAACTCGGCGATGGCATCTATACACTCGTGGAGCGCGGTGATGGCGTCGGCGATGATCAAACCGACGGTGTCATGCTCCACCGCACCGGCCTTTGTCCTTGCGTCGAAGTAGAAACGGGGCACGACCGAGCTCCTTCATGGGCTCGAAAGTAACAGAACTCGAGAATTGAGCACTACATCGTGCGAGCTAGTTTTAGCGGTCCAAAAAATCAACGCTCTGTGGATTGGGGGCCGATGCGCCGTTCGTATTGTACGTGCGCGATCTCAGGTGGGCGAGTTCTTGCCGCAGGCGCAAATTTTCGGCCTGAAGGTTCTTAATCAGCTGATCCTTTTCAAACCGATCAGCAAGCGATCGGCTTATGGCGTCGTGAATGCAGCTGATAAGGTCGCTCTCTGCGGTGGACATGATTTTAGCTCCGCCCTATTCGGGAGTATGGCGAAAAGGTGAACAATGTCGACCACGTACGGAGCGCCAGTGCGGTCTGGTACAAAGCTGCGCGACGCACCAGTTCGCTCGATCATGTATCCCTTTGCCGCGTGCTTCTGTCAGGTGCTGCGCAGTGCTGTCGGCAGCGAGGTCGGCGGCCAAGAAGACCTCCTCGGCGGGCGCGCCTTTCCGAGCAGCGAGAGCAGGTATGACCATCATCCTGATGGGTCCGGGGCCGGAGATAGATATGTACCGGCCTGCCCGAAAACGCCGCGATTCAAAAGAGCGATGCGATCGGCCAGAACCAGAGCTTCCTCCTTGTCGTGCGTGACATAGAGAGTTGTCGTAACGGTGCGCCCGTGCAGGTCCTTCAGCTCGAATCTCTTTTCCAGTTGCAGCGCCGCATCCAGATTGCACAGGGGTTCGTCCAGGAGCAGCAGAGACGGCTCGGTCGCCAGGGCGCGTGCCAGCGGACGCGCTGCTGCTGGCCGCCACTTAGTTCGCATGGCGGGCGGTTTTCCAAGCCCGAGAGTCGCACCGACCCTGGAAGACATCCGACCTTCCTGGCGATGTCAGCAGGCGCCCGTCCCGCCACCACCAGATCATAGGGGACATTCTCGAAGACATTCCTGTGGGGCCGACGGCGTAGTTCTGGAACACCATGCGTAAGTGAGGTCGTTTCGTGGGGACCATCATGTTGGGGCCGGACGCAATGCCGCCGCTGAGATGAATTTCGCCCTCATCCGGCTTCATGAACCCGGCGATCATGCGCAGAGCCGTCGTCTTTCCGCATCCGCTCGGACCTGGGAGAACGGCGGTCTCACCGGGTTCGACAAACGAAATCGATCTCATGGGCAATCTGGCAGTAAAGTTGCTGCAAACATGTCTTCAATGTTGCGTCCAAGGACGAGACAGTGCAGCCTCGCGCCAGACCTGATCACAACGCGTCATCGGCAGCTTGCGCAGGAGACACAGGAAGTCCGCATGCCCCGATGCCTTGGAAGCTCTGCAGCATCCGGCTGCCGGCAGACGGATACGCCAGATGCAGTCAATCGATGCGGCGCATAAGCGCCAGATCTGCAGCAGGCAACAGGCACTGCCCCGGCTGAACCCCAGAACCTTTGCTTGGCCGCTCACCGGCAAATCATCGCTCAGGTCGATCACCGCTTTGCGCTCGGCGACAGCCCGAAATCCCCGAGCGCCCCGCGACAAAAAAAAATCGCGCTCCAGCCTCAGCTCCCCGAGCTCGGCGTGAAGCGTTTCATGTCAATCGTCGGCCGTCCGGCCTCAAGCTTCGCTTTTCACCGAAAACCACGGCTACTCCGTCGAGAAGCGATCTACCGCGTTGCCCCCGACATCAGCCGCCGCCATACGACGGCCAGCATGTGCCGGTGCCACACTTCGGCATTGTGCTCGAAATGAAAGACTGGCAGGTGCTCGCGAACCGGTTGGTCGCGGCCGGAACCCGTTTCGAAATCCAACCTTATGTTCGCTTCAAGGGCGAAATCGGCGGACGGGCAACGATGTTTTCCCGCGACCCCAGCGGTAATACCATCGAGATGAAAGCGTTCGCCGATTTGGCCCAACTCTTCGCAAAATAAGCACCGACGGCAGCGCGACGCTGAGGAACTGATGATGTAATCCCTCGCCGGTCATCCCAGGTGGTTCCTTCTCACTGTGAGTGAGCGCCTCGACGACCCTACGATTCCTTTGACACATCAGTTTATCGCGAACGGATACTCGGGCGTCACATCCGCGCTCCACATACTCGAAAGCGAACACGCCATTCAAAACACCCGCTCGCCCGCGATTTTCACCTACCGCGAAGAACGCAAGCATTTTTCAATGCGCCTTCCCTCCCCCAACAACGCTCCCGAGCCTCCAATGGCGTGTGTTCGAGCAGACGCAATCATTGAAGTTCCAACCATAAGCGTCAGGATGCTGAGCGTTCGCCGAGTTCAGGCGCAAAGGAGGGAGCAGGACTCAGGAACTTCGTACGCCCCCGAACCGTATGTGCAAACATGCAACCGTTCAAAGGCTCAGTTGCTCCACGTCTTGATCTCGCTCCCTCCGGCCAGCCACGTATCTAGCGCATCCGTGATCTCAAGCGGTTCCAGTGATGGGCTTCGAGCGCATCTCTGCCGCACGGCAGCCGCTCTTTTGATCGGGATCTCGATCCGTGCTAACTTTCCATTATATACAATGAATAGCCGGCTCGTTTCGTGCTGGTCGGGTCGCTCTCTCAGAAATAAATCCACGTGAGGAACAGATTCCTGACGGTTAATTCGCTAAACCTTGCCTGCAGGCGCAGGGTCGCTTGCTGCCATGAGTGCCTTCAAGTATCCCGCTCGCGGGGGTAGCCGCTGCTCGCCACATGCGCCCGCGATGGCAGAATGGAACAGAGCTTCAGCTTTGAGCATACTCTAATCAGGTTCGGGTCGCTTCTCGCTCCGCGAACGCACTGGAGATCATGTCTTGTGTCAAACTCGCCACTGAAGCAGCGTTCGGACCAGGTAGCGCAAGAGCCTCGAAGTGCATGGATATGAGCGCGCATTCATACGATCTGCCCAAATTGCTTGCGGCATGCATTCGGGCGTGTCTGGTCAGCATAAAAGCGACGTCCAGCTTTGCTGGTTGGAAAGGTTGGAAACAAGTCCGCTTGCGGCCCCGAGCATCGTGTAAATGCTCGTGATTGTGATCATCAGCTCATCGCCGAATTGGCCATCAGGCGACGCGAGGCGCGCGACCGTTTCATCGGCTTCGCTCTTGAGTGTCTTTGCCGGTCCCGCGTGCCGTCGCTTGCGCAGTGGCTTGAACATTGGTCCCTGAGTGCGCTCGCACCATTTTGCGCACGGACCGATAACCACTCACCTCAAGAAATTCCCGGTGAGCACACCTTAAAAAGGCCAGACGTTTTGGCGTGACTTGTGCAGCGACAGGCACTCACAAGCACTCACAGGCTGCAGCGTCTGGCATCCGGCTCGGGTCAAATCTAAGCCGGACTATTGTCGCTGAGGGAATTGGATGTCGGAACAGCTGACCACGCTGCTCGGCATGGGATGCACTCAGGGCCGAGGGTACCTGTTCCCAAAGCCGAAAATTCGCCCAGACGAATTCCTCGTCGCACGCACGTTCCAGATCGTGCAGCCTTTCGCGCAGATGAGCGTGCTGGAAAATGTGATGGCCGGCGCGATCTACGCAGGAGCCGCTGCGTGCAATCGCATGCGGGGACGGTGCCGAGAAACACGCCGCTCATGGCTGGCGTCACCGGATAGATCAGCGCCATGGCGCAACCCGCCGCGCCGGCCGTCAGAGCGCCGATTCCGAATGTAAGTGCGTAGATCCGGGGAATGCGGATGCCCATGAGCGCGGCCGCGTGGCGATCCATTCGCACCGCGATAAGGGCGCGTCCCGATCTTGGAGTGTCGCAGCAGCCAGTAGAGCAGCAATGTCAGCAGGCCCGCCAACAGCATGCCGCCGACGCGAACCACGGGGAGGCGCAGCCCCAAATTTTCCAGCGTGCCGAAGTTGGTGACAAGCGAGCGCGGGGTGGCACGGAAGAAATGAAGGATGAGGTTGTTGTCGATCAGCTCGAGCCCGAACGTCAGCGTCAGGGAAATGAGGATCGGCTGCGCGACCACGCGGTTGATGAGACCACGCTGGAGCGCGTAGCCGAACAGGAAAAGAGCGCCACAGGCGAGCGGAGCCACGACGTAGCGAGGTATGCCGAACTGCTGCACGTCGTAGAGGCAGGTATAAGCGCCAAGCACCACCATGGAACCGTGCAGCATGTTGACGATGTTCAACACGCCCCAGACGAGCGAAAAGCCTATGGCCAGGCAGGCGTAGAGCCCACCCATCAGCAAACCATCGATGACGTATTGGCCTACCATTTTCGCGCGCCTGTCGTTGTGTCAGAGTTTACTTGGCCGAAGGGACGCCACCTTCAGCTCGCCATGCTTCCGATTTCAGGCGAGAGGACGAGCAGCTTGCCGTTCTGGATCTGCATCACGAGCGCGGCGTGAAGTCGTTCTGGCCGATCGCGCCGAAGTGCACGGGACCGTAGAACGGCGCCGCGACCGCAGCCTGCCAGACGCGTCGAGAAGCTATTCTCGCGCAGCACCTTGCGCACCGCCTCGGCCGAGGTGGCCTTGGCCCCGTCGATGGTCACCGCCCCGGCTTTCATGCCGGGCCTGACGAATGGCTGTGCGCGCCGCGGCCAACGTGGTGCGTTCCCGCCCGCGTCGGCGGGCCGGCCAGCGACGGTGACCCAATGGCCAGGCGGCAGCCGTTGCGACTGGCCGTCAGCTTCTGAGAAGCCCTATTCGGCAGCGCCATGCGACACATATGGGCCGAGGTCTTTTAGGGCGGCTGCCATCAAGCGCGGTTCGACGGCTTGGGTGACACCGATCTGGCCCTCGATGCATCTCTGTGACCGGTAGAAATCGAGGTCTTTTTGGCGGGATCCTTGGTGGTCGTGAATTCCGCCAAATTGGAAATCACCTCTTCGCCGCGCGGTCCCCTCAAAAAACCCCCGGCGAGGCCATCATTTAAAAAGGGGCCGCTATCAAGAAGGCGCGCATAAAGCGCCGGGCGACCTCGGGCCGTCTCTGGATAAACTTGCCCGACATAGGGGTGACGGGGCTTCGTGATAAGGATCCATGATGTCGTCGCTGCAAATTCTCACGCCCCGAACCGCTGGATCGCATGCGAGGCCTGCGGTTCCGCCGTGAGGCCGACGTCGATATTGCCGCTCGCCAGCGCGGTGACCTGGTTGGGATGGGAGAGACACACCGGCTCGATATCGTGAAAGCCAAGACAATCCCCACCAGATACGCGTTGAGTGTCGCCGTTGCGCTGGACTTGGGCGAGGGCATGGACACCCTGAGCCCGCGGATTATCCGACGGTTTGGTATGGCGACCGGAGTCAATCAACGCCTTGCGAACGATCAGATGTTGTGACCATGGCGCGGCGGGCGCTGCCGCTCGACGCCACGATCTTGATATCGATCTTGCGGGCCACAGCTTTGTAGAGAGCTGCGTTGTCAGAACTCGTCGCGGCGTCGAGGGCTCCCGTCCCCGGCGGGGCGATCATTTTTTCGCCGGAATCAAAAGTTGTAACGTTCACCAAGAGGCCTTCGGCCGGAAAAAAAACCGCGTTTCTGCGGGATGAAAAGGATGGCATCGCTGCTGGTACCCGACCCTGCCATGTTAATGGTGTCAACGACAGGAGGGGCCCGTCCAAAGCAGGGCAAGGAATGCCAATCCGTGCGGCTTGCGCTGCGTCTTTGCGCTCCGCGTCGTCCCCGCCGGCCGCGACTTTTGCGACCCGTCCACAACAGCGCGCGACATTTTCCGCCCGCGGACGAAGCCGGTGCAAAATCAAACGGCCGTGCCAGCGGGGCCATCGGGGTCGACGCGTTCTGGCAACCGATGAACTCCTGATGTCCTGTCGTTCATTCCAATGATACGCTGCGCTGCTCAGGCACCAGACCTGCCGCCATCGGTCGAGCACCTCGAAAACGAAGTGCCTGCATTTTTCCCGGGTCCTCTTCTTCCTCAGGGCTCCAGGTTAAAGTACAGCGGTGTGCTGAATTAAGGTGAGAGGTCCTAAATGCCCGCCGATAAAGTTGTCGTTTATTACCGCTTGTCCACAGACGGGGCGAGGCGTCATGGCTTGGATGTCCGTGAGCAAGAGTGCGCCGTCTCAAAGGTCGTGCGTGACAATGGAGCGATTGTGGCGACGTTTACTGAACTGGAAGCAAGGCACGTCCTGGATCGTCCAAAACTCGGCGAAGCCATTGGCGCGTCTTTGCAAGCGAAAGCTGATCTCTTGATTCCGCGTCTCGGAGCCTTAGCTCATGACGCCACATTCCTCACGATCGTTCACCGCTCGGGAGTGTCGTTTCGCTGCCTCGACGTGCCCGACGCAGACCAGGGCAGTGTCAAGCTGATGATTAAGCTTGCTGAGCAGCGGGCGATGACCTCAATGAGGATCAAGGCTGCGCTCAAGGCGACGAAAGATCGTTTAGGGTCTCTCTCCGGCGAGGATCGAGAGGCTCGGCGGCGTCAGGGTTTGCCGGTCCGGCTTGGCGGTGCCATCATCTCCCCAGGTGCGCGAGCTACGTCGGCGCGGAATAGGAAAGCCGCGGCCGCGGCACGAGCCGATTTTTTCGCCCTGACAATTTCCCAGCTCCGAAGCGACGGTCATGTAAGTATGAAGGCGCTCGCCGAAGCCCTAAACAAGAAACAGGTCCCCAGGGCCAGCGGTTCGACCGACTGGACCCCGGCAAGGGTCGCTCGTCTCGTTTCCCGCTTAGGCCCTCGGCTACGCGGGTATGAGAGCACCTAATCGAAGCGACTGAATCCGCAGGAAGCGTATCCCGTTCGGCACGCGCTGCAAGCACAGACGTCAGTGTTGCCAGTCGGCCACATTGCAGCGGCAACTTGTCGATAACCCGTTGAAGGTGTCGCAAGAATCAAAGTTCCTTGCTACGGTCAATGAATGTGAGGGGATAAGCCGTCACAGGGAAGCTTGGCTGAAGTTGGCCGACAAGAATGCTCCCACGGGGTTTTTGTATATCTGGAGGTCTACACATGAAGCTCGGTAAGAGCCTGCTCCTCGGCTCCGCAGCGGCTTTCGTCGCAACGGCTGGCGCCCAAGCTGCTGATTTGCCCATGCGCAAGGCGGCTCCGGTTGAATACGTCAAAGTCTGCGACGCGTATGGCGCGGGCTTCTTCTACATCCCCGGCACGGATACCTGCATCAAGGTCGGCGGTCGTGTTCGCGCCGATTACGCCTTCTCGGGCGGCACGGATGTCTACACGTCGGTCGCTGGTACGGCCTTCAAGGCCGCCGTCGTAGGTACCCCGGGAAGTGTCACAACCAATCCGGTAACTGGCGCAGTCACAGCTGTGACGTTCCCAGTGACTGCTGTCCCGGGTGTCGCTTACGTCGCTCCGTCGCCCAGCATCAACGGTTCGACGGGCGAGCGTATCAACGCCATTGGCGTCTCGCGTCATGCTGAGAACCGCTATGGCTGGGAAGCTCGCGGTCGCGTTGATCTCGATGCCCGCACGCAATCGGCCTGGGGCACGGTCCAGACCGTCGTCTCGCTCCGTCTCGCCCGCACCACCGGCACGCTCGACCAGCTCGGTCCGAACCTGTCCGCCTCGTCTGCAGTCGCCACCCTCGAAGCCGCCTATATCCGCTTCGCCGGCTTCACCTTCGGCGCTGCGAAGGACAACTTCTCCTTCATGCCCAGCACCTTCTACGGTGCGGGTCACTGGTCTTCGTTCGCGAACGGCGCCAAGCAGCTCGCTTACACGGCCGTCTTCGGCGGTGGCTTCAGCG
>JAQGKD010000030.1 GCA_028290285.1 Hyphomicrobiales bacterium | reverse complement strand
TTGAGGGTGTCCGGCACGTACGCGGCGAAGCATGAGATCGGCATGCCGTTGGCCTTCTGGCCCGGCAGCGGCGCGTTCGACAGCACCGGGGAGGCGAAGCCGAACCAGCCCATCGAGACGTAGCCGTAAAGGCGCTGCGCCAGCTCGTAGTCGCAGACGCCCTTGTAGGTGGACCACGCCACGCAGGCGCGGGCGTACCCGTGCTGGTAGCGTTCGCCGTCGCGAAGGTAGAAGCCTTCGAGCAGGTCGCGCGCCTGGTCGGTGAGACGGGCGTCGCGCGAATGGTCGATGAAAATGCCCAGATAGGCTTCGAGTTCTCCGTCGGCGCGGAGGAAATGGTGTCCCATTGCTCCCTCCGTCAGGCCGCGATGGCGAACTGCGGCTGCATGCGGGCGCGCCGGCGGGCGGCCTCCCGCTTGCCCTTGGCCTCGTAGCGCTTGGAATGGTCGAGCAGCTCGGCGCGGCCGACGCGAACCATGGTGGCGACGCTGGCCGGCAGCTTGTGGACGTCGCCGGCGTCGTAGAGCGCCTTCTGCTCGTCCGTCAGGGAGCTGTAGGCGGTCTTGAGCTGAATGCGCACGCCGTAGTCATGGTAGGCGTAGCGGGGGTTCTTGACCGGCTTGGGCTTGCTGGATTGCGCGATCATCATGATGGCTTTGATGATGCTGGTCGTGATCGGATTGGTCATGGCTGGTTCCCTGACAAGCGTCGGCGAATGTGCTGCTGCATAAAGTCAGCTTGATTGTCGGTGCGGGGGCTGGTTGAGAACGGGATCGAGTGAGATCGGCCGTTGTGCGTGAAGCGGAATTTCAGATGCTTGCCGCCGGCGTCGACGAAGTAGTCAGTGATGCCGTGCTGGTGCATCATCTCTTCGGCGGCGCGCTTGACGTCGCGTATCCTCCTGTCCATGGGGACCTCCCGTCCGGAACGGCCGGGTCGGCCACCGGCTCTTGGGCTTGGTTGAAACGGGCGCATCCTCCTCGCCCTTCGAAAGGATGCGTCGGCGGAATTCCTGCTGCTGCTCGGTGAGCCGGCGCGTGCGGGCGATCTCGGTGATGTCGCCGCCGCGCTTTGTGGCCTTGCCGCCGAAGGTCTTGGCGGCGTGGCAGTCGGCGTGTTTGGCCTCGATGGCGGCCGGGTCGTTGGCCGCCGGGACGGTGTCCTTGACCTCCTCGCACCACAGCCGCAGCTGCAGGGCGGGGACGTGGTCGAACTCCACATTGGCGAGGTTGCGGAGCGGCTCCTTGCACGTGGTGCAGAGCGCGTCCTGCGCGACCACGACCGTAAGCTTGACGGACAGCGGGATCGCTTTCCGGAAGCCGACGGGCGGGGCGTTTGCAGGTTCGAATGGCATTTGCATTTGTCTCATGAATTCATGCAAACGGCAAGACGCCGGTTTTCAGCGAAGCTTACTTTTTGGCTTTGCGGATCACGTCCATGACGCGGTCGCTGTGGTCGCCGCAGGAGACGGCGTACATCGCCACGAACTCGTCGCTCACCGCGCAGCTGTGCCCCGGCTCCAGCGGACCCAGCCGGCTCAACGCGAGATCGAGCGCCTCGCGCAGGCAGCGGGCGTATTCCACGTAGCGGTTGTTCGCCTCAAGCAGCTCATGCACTCGATCCCCCAAAGGGCGGGCGCTCACCGCCACGGTCGTTTCACTGAGTTGGGTCATGTGCCTACCTTTTCTCCTGTCGGAATCCACACAAACTCGCCATCTTCACCGATCGGGAAATGCGCTCGGCATTGCGAACAGAACGTGCCGGAGTAGAATGATGGATCTCGTGCAAAGGTCTCGGCGATGGACCGGCCCATCCGCGTCACCTGATTGCACTTGATGTGCCGATACGAGTCGCGCAGCGGCCGAACGAACCCTTTCGCTCTCTCTTCGCTGGAGAGGACCACATATCCACGCTGCTGCCCCGTGGCCGGATCGATTTCTCGATGGTCGGGAGACACAGGATCTCCATTTGAAAGGGTGACTTTCTCGCTCGTCATGTTGCTTCCTCCTACTTTCGCTTCAGGCGCGCCGGCTTTGGCGTCGCTCCGCCGCGCAGGCGCTGCACGGCGAATCTGATTCCTTCCAGCATGTCGTGGATGCAGGCCTCGCCGACCTTGAAGTCGCGCTCCAACTCGGCGAGGACGCTGGCCAGCTCGCTGTTCATCTCGCGCAGCTTGGAGAAGTCGGCGTTCATCAGCGCGCGGTCGCGCATCGCCATCTGCAGGTGCTCTTCGTATTTGGCGTAGCTCATTTGGGGGTATCCCTGATGAGAGGTTCCCGCACTCCCCAGATATTCCCGCAACGAACGCAGCGGTACGTGGCGGATCGCGTTTTAGGACCCCAGCGGAAGCGCAGGACTTTCGGGGGGTTCATCTCAAGATCAGTGTTGCACTTCGGACAACGGTTCATGTCTTGACCTCCTCACGAAAAGTCATGCTCCTCCAGACATCTTGCGTCAGGGAGAGGCCGAGATAGTTTTCGACCATGCCCCGGCGCCATCCACGGGCGTGCAGCTTGCGGATGATGAATACCTGCGCGGCGCCCACGCGCGGCGTGCGCGG
>JAQGKD010000127.1 GCA_028290285.1 Hyphomicrobiales bacterium | reverse complement strand
CGGCCATGGCCAAGGAAAAATTCGCCCGCACTAAGCCGCATTGTAACATCGGGACCATTGGTCACGTGGATCATGGCAAGACGTCCCTGACGGCTGCGATCACCAAGGTTCTGGCTGAATCGGGTGGCGCGACGTTTACGGCGTACGACCAGATCGACAAGGCGCCGGAAGAGAAGGCCCGTGGCATCACGATTTCGACGGCACACGTCGAATACGAGACGGCCAAGCGCCATTACGCGCATGTCGATTGCCCCGGCCACGCCGATTATGTGAAGAACATGATCACGGGCGCGGCGCAGATGGACGGCGCGATCCTGGTGGTTTCGGCCGCCGACGGTCCGATGCCGCAGACGCGCGAGCACATCCTGCTCGCCCGCCAGGTCGGCGTTCCCGCGCTGGTGGTATTCCTGAACAAGGTCGACATGGTCGACGATCCGGAACTGCTCGAGCTGGTGGAACTGGAAGTTCGCGAGCTGCTTTCGAAGTACGACTTCCCGGGCGACGACATTCCGATCACCAAGGGTTCGGCGCTTTGCGCACTCGAAAACCGCAGCCCCGAGCTCGGCCATGACGCCGTGATCGCGCTGATGAAGACGGTGGACGATTACATTCCGCAGCCGGAGCGTCCGATCGACCAGCCCTTCCTGATGCCGGTCGAAGACGTGTTCTCGATCTCGGGTCGCGGCACGGTGGTGACGGGTCGCGTCGAGCGCGGCATCGTCAAGGTCGGTGAGGAAATCGAAGTCGTTGGTCTCAAGCCGACGATCAAGACGACGGTCACGGGCGTTGAAATGTTCCGCAAGCTGCTCGACCAGGGGCAGGCTGGCGACAACGTCGGTTGCCTGCTGCGCGGCACGAAGCGCGAGGACGTCGAGCGCGGTCAGGTTCTCTGCAAGCCGGGCACGGTGAAGCCGCACACGAAGTTCAAGGTCGAAGCCTACATCCTGACGAAGGATGAAGGCGGCCGCCACACGCCGTTCTTCACGAACTATCGTCCGCAGTTCTACTTCCGGACGACCGACGTGACGGGCATCGTGACCTTGCCGGAAGGCACGGAAATGGTGATGCCGGGTGACAACGTGACGATGGAAGTCGCGCTGATCGTTCCGATCGCGATGGAAGAGAAGCTGCGCTTCGCCATCCGTGAAGGTGGCCGCACCGTCGGCGCCGGCGTCGTCGCATCGATCATCGAGTAATCAGCGCGCGATTCACGTGAGCCTCAAGGCGCGGATCTTTCGGGGTCCGCGCCTTTTTCATATGGTTCTTCCGACGCATACCGAGTCGGGCGCGGAGGGGAGAATGCTCGTTACGGCCGTCGTGCGTCTCGGTCTCCTGTTGGTCCTCGTCGCAGCGCCGGGGTTGGCTCACGGCGAGACCTGCCCGGAGCGCGAAAGATGCACGGGTTGCGGCTGCGCGGGCGGGCCGGGCTACCGCGGACCCAACGGGCAATGCGTTGGCTTCAAGGCTTTGGTGAAAGTATGTGGGTCGCCGCCCACGCTTCGGTGCATATTCGAAAATGCTCCCGGGACCGGAGCGAATCGGGAGTGCGCGCTCGCACCCCCTGCAAAGCGGCGCGGCGCGGCGCCCGAGGAAGGGGCTTCTCCATGATCGTTTCCACGACCAATGACATTGCGGGCTACAGAATCGTCCGGCACCTGGGTGTCGTGCGCGGCATCACCGTGCGCTCGCGCAGCGTCGTCGGCAATTTCATGGGCGGCATCCAGTCGCTGTTCGGCGGAAAGCTCGGGGTCTACGTGAAACTCGCCGAAACTGCGCGGCAGGAGGCGTTCGACCACATGGTCGAACATGCGGGGCAGGGCGGGGCAAACGCCATCGTCTGCATGCGCTACGATGCCAACGAAATCATGGACGGGATCACCGAGGTGCTGGCCTACGGGACAGCGGTGTGGGTCGAGCCTGCCTAAGCTTGCGAATTGCTCCTTGCATTCCGCTTCTCCATTTGGCATGAGAGCCCTGTCGGGCCCGAGAGGGTCCGCATGAGTGAGCTAGGGGCTTAGCTCAGCTGGTTAGAGCGGCGGTCTCCAAAACCGCAGGTCGAGAGTTCGAATCCCTCAGCCCCTGCCATTCCTTCCTATCTCCATCTTGGCTATTGTCAGTGTCGGGCAGGCGGACTCTCCGCCGAGCCGATGGCTGTCAGGCGCTCGATTCGGGATGGATTCCATGCTTGTTCCTCATCATTGCTTATCCGGTGCGCTTCGCCGCTTGCTGGCTGTTGCGGCCGTTCTCGTTCCGTTGAATGGCGCTTCGGCGGCGGACGTGAAAACCTCGGCGGTCTCGGTGGGCGGCACCAACGCTGCCTTGCTGGTTCCAGCCAAACCTCGCGCGAGCCTGATTCTGCTCACAGGCGGAAATGGGCGCCTGGACATCGATGGTTCGGGCAATATCGGCTACGGCAGGGCCAACCAGCTGGTGCGCACGCGCGAGGCCTATGCGGCACGGGGCTTTGCCGTTCTGGTGCCTAACTCCGGGTACGATCTGACCGCGCTGATTGCCTATATGGGTCAGATCAAGCGACCCGTCGTCGTAGCGGGCACGAGCCGGGGCACGCAGCGCGCTGCGCGGGGAATCGCTTCGGGCGCTCGGCCGGACAAGCTGGTGCTGACCTCCGGCTTCCTGAGCAACGAATCGGGTGACCGCGATAACGTCATGAACATTCTGGGCAATCCGGATCTGTTGCCGCCGACCCTCATCATCCATCACCGTCAGGATGCCTGCGCGAAGACGGCACCGGGCGGCGTTGCTCCGTTCCAGGCCTGGGCGGGTACACGCGCCAAGGTGACGTGGCTGAGCGGCGGCACGCCCGAGGGGGACGCCTGCGAAGCCCACGGCACGCATGGGTTCAACGGGATCGACGGGCAGGTCGTGTCCGCTATCGCGTCTTTCGGCGGCCGTTGAGGGCAGGGGGCATAGGCACCAGCAGTTTTCGCTTGGCGCTGGCGAAACCATTGGCTATAAGCCGCAACAGATGTGGCGCGCGGCCTGACGGTCCCGCGCCGCGATCATTTTGGGCGGCTGCCTCCCGGTCCACTGGCCACCAGCCCGCCACACCGAGACAGGGCCATGGCCAATCCGTTTCAATTCATCCAGCAGGTACGTGCCGAAGCCGGCAAGGTGACGTGGCCGACACGTCGCGAGACCCTCATCACGACGGGTCTTGTGCTTCTGATGGTCGTCGTCGCGAGCATCTTCTTCGTCTCCGTGGATCAGGCGATTCGTCTCCTGGTCGCCTTCGTCATGTCGCTGGGGCACTGACATGAGCAATCGCTGGTACATCGTTCACGCCTATTCGAACTTCGAAAAGAAGGTCGCCGACTCGATCCGCGAACACGCGGCGCAGCGCGGCCTCTCCGACAAGTTCGAGGAAATCCTCGTCCCGACCGAGCAGGTCGTCGAGGTCCGTCGCGGCCGCAAGGTGGCGTCCGAACGCAAGTTCTTCCCCGGCTACGTGCTGGTGCGCTGCGACCTGACGGATGACGTCTACCATCTGATCAAGAATACGCCGAAGGTGACGGGGTTCCTGGGCGCGGACGAGAAGCCGATGCCGATCCCCGATATCGAAGCCGAGCGAATCAAGGGTCAGGTCCAGGAGGGTGTCGAGCACCCCAAGCCTTCGATCCATTTCGAAATCGGCGAGACGGTGCGCGTGGCCGACGGTCCCTTCGCCTCGTTCAACGGCATCGTGGAAGAGGTCGACGAGGGTCGTTCGCGCGTCAAGGTCGCGGTCTCCATCTTCGGCCGCGCCACGCCGGTCGAACTCGAATTCACTCAGGTCGAGAAGGTCTGAGGAACAGGGTCGTCCTCGCGGGCGGCCTGAACATGAACGTGGGGCCGGAATTCGGTCCGACAGGAGCGTGGAAGGCATGCCGGTCGCCAGCCGGGCTACATGCCGCACCACGGACTGCAACCGCCGCACCGAACAGACGGGCGGCATCGTAGGAGCAGAGAAATGGCAAAGAAGATCACGGGTTACGTGAAGCTTCAGGTGCCGGCCGGGGCGGCCAATCCGTCGCCCCCGATCGGTCCCGCGCTCGGTCAGCGCGGCCTGAACATCATGGAATTCTGCAAGGCCTTTAACGCAAAGACCGCGCAGATCGAAAAGGGCACCCCGATCCCGGTCATCATTACGGCCTATCAGGATCGTTCGTTCACCTTCGAGATGAAGCAGCCGCCGGTCACCTTCTTCCTGAAGAAGGCCGCGAACCTGAAGATCGGCAAGAAGCCGGCTTCCGGTTCCAAGACGCCGGGCCGTGGCTTCGTCGGCAAGGTGACGAAGGCTCAGATCCAGGAAATCGCCGAAAAGAAGATCGTCGATCTCAACTGCCATTCCATCGAGGCCGCTATGGCCATGATCGAAGGCTCCGCCCGTTCGATGGGCCTCGAGGTGGTGGGGTAAACCATGGCACATATCGGAAAGCGCGTCGTCAAGGGCCGTGAAGGCATTGACCGCATCAAGCTCTACAAGATCGACGAAGCCGTTAAGCTCGTGAAAGAGCGTGCATCCGCGAAGTTCGACGAGACTGTCGAAATCGCGATGAACCTCGGCGTCGACCCCAAGCACGCGGACCAGATGGTTCGTGGCGTGGTCAATCTTCCCAACGGAACCGGCCGCGTTCTGCGCGTCGCCGTGTTCGCCCGTGGCGCCAAGGCTGATGAAGCCCGCGCTGCCGGCGCGGACATCGTCGGTGCGGAAGACCTGGTTGCAACTGTTCAGGCGGGCACGATCGAGTTCGATCGCTGCATCGCCACCCCGGACATGATGCCGCTGGTCGGCCGTCTCGGTAAGGTGCTCGGCCCGCGCGGCCTGATGCCTAACCCGAAGGTCGGGACCGTCACCATGGACGTGACCTCGGCTGTTGCCGCTTCGAAGGGTGGAGCCGTTGAGTTCCGCGTGGAGAAGGCCGGCATCATCCAGGGTTCGGTCGGCAAGGCATCGTTCGGCGATGACCAGCTCATCGAGAACATCAAGGCTTTCGTCGATGCGGTCACCAAGGCAAAGCCGCAGGGCGCCAAGGGAACCTACGTCCAGCGCGTTGCCCTGTCGTCGACGATGGGTCCCGGCGTCAAGGTCGATCCGGCGACTGTCGCCTCCGCGGGCTAAGCCCGACTCAGGCTGCGACAAGAATGTCCAGAGAAATATCGCTCTGCCACTTGGCAGAGCGATATGGAACGGATAGATAGACGTTTGGGGTCGCCCGGATCACGCGACCGCAAGCTTACATTCAGCTTCCCCTGATGCTTAGTCGAAAGCGAGGCAAAAGGGGTGGAACGGCCGGTGGACCCGGGGGAGATTCCTCGTGTCCTTCCGGCCTTGTCCTGTCCGAGACTGCTGGTACCCCGGATTCTCCAGGGTTTAATGATTGAAGTGGCCGCCGGGTTCCGGTGCCTTTTCATGGCCAGCATAGACGGGGAAGACCAATTTTCACGGGCTCATGAGGCCCTTCGAGTTTGGTTCGAACCTTCTGTCCGGTAGCGAAACGTCTCGCTCCGGGGACAGGCACTCGTCGCCGGTCTCTTCGCCATTCGGGCGTGAAGATCGGCTTGTGCAGCCGGCGGGACTCCCGTCCCGTCAACCGGAGAGAGCACTGTGGACAGAGCGGAGAAAAAAGAGCTCGTCACGGAGTTGAACGGCATCTTTCAGAAGACGTCGGTCGTCGTCGTGGCCCACTACTCCGGCCTGACCGTTGCCCAGTTGCAGGTTCTGCGCAAGCAGATGCGCGCTGCTGGAGCTTCAGTCCAGGTCGCCAAGAACCGCCTCGCCAAAATCGCTCTCGAAGGCACGGACGTTGCTTCAATCGGGCCCCTTCTTATGGGTCCGACCCTGATCGCCTATTCGGACGATCCGGTAGCGGCGCCGAAGGTCGCCGTGGCATTCGCCAAGGACAACGACAAGCTCGTTATCCTGGGTGGCGCCATGGGTGCGACCGCTCTGAATGTCGATGGCATCAAGTCGCTCGCGACTCTGCCTTCGCTCGACGAACTGCGCGCCAAGCTCGTGGGCCTCTTGCAGGCTCCCGCGACCAAGATCGCTCAGCTCTCCACCGCACCTGCTGCCAAGCTCGCGCGCGTGTTCGGGGCCTATGCCAATCGAGACGCGGCCTAATCGCGGCCGTTTTCCTACAAAATCGAACCAAACCAAATCCGAAGGAAGTAACTCATGGCCAATCTGGAAAAGATCGTCGAAGAACTTTCGACCCTGACCGTTCTCGAGGCAGCTGAGCTCGCCAAGATGCTCGAAGAAAAGTGGGGCGTTTCGGCAGCTGCTGCCGTTGCCGTCGCCGCTGCTCCGGGTGCTGCTGCTGCTCCGGTTGAAGAGCAGACTGAGTTCACGGTCGTTCTCGTCGCCGCCGGCGAAAAGAAGATCGAAGTCATCAAGGAAGTCCGCGCAATCACGGGTCTCGGCCTCAAGGAAGCCAAGGACCTCGTTGAAGGCGCACCGAAGCCCGTCAAGGAAAGCGCGACCAAGGACGAAGCAGCCAAGATCAAGGCGGCTCTCGAGAAGGTCGGCGCCAAGGTTGAGCTTAAGTGATTTGGCTGGGGCTGCTCGCGCAGTCCCGCCTTTGAACGACGACGGTCTCGGGGGCTCGCCCCCGGGGCCGTTCACCCGTTCCGATTGTGATTGTCGGCTGTAGGCGACAGGTTCAATCGGGGCAGCGCGGCGACGAGCCGCGAGAGTTTCGGGACCAGTGGTCCCATTTGCTGCGTCCGTCGGGCGTAGCCGGCGTGAGGCCCGTATGTGGCCCGCCGATCAGATGAGGTGCGAGGAGCGACATGGCGCAGACGTTCACCGGCCGTAAGCGTGTCCGCAAATTTTTCGGTCATATCCGTGAAGTGGCAGAAATGCCGAACCTCATCGAGGTTCAGAAGGCTTCATATGACCAGTTCTTGATCGTCGACGAGCCCAAGGGCGGCCGTCTGGACGAGGGCCTGCAATCGGTTTTCAAATCGGTCTTCCCGATTTCCGACTTCTCGAACACCGCGTTGCTCGAATTCGTCAAATACGAATTCGAACAACCGAAGTACGACGTGGACGAGTGCCGCCAGCGGGGCATGACCTTTGCTGCGCCGCTGAAGGTTACGCTGCGCCTGATCGTGTTCGACGTGGATCCGGATACCGGCGCCAAGTCGGTCAAGGACATCAAGGAGCAGGACGTCTACATGGGCGACATGCCCTTCATGACGTCCAACGGAACGTTCGTCGTGAACGGCACCGAGCGCGTGATCGTCTCCCAGATGCACCGTTCGCCTGGTGTGTTCTTCGACCATGACAAGGGCAAGTCGCATTCGAGCGGCAAGCTGCTGTTCGCCGCGCGTATCATCCCGTATCGCGGTTCGTGGCTCGACATCGAGTTCGACGCGAAGGACATTGTGTTCGCCCGCATCGATCGCCGCCGCAAGATCCCCGTGACCTCGCTGCTGTTCGCGCTCGGCATGGACGGCGAAGAGATCCTGTCGACCTTCTACAAGCAGATCTCCTATACCCGCGAGAAGGACGGCTGGCGCCTGCCGTACGATGCCGAGCGTCTGAAGGGCATCAAGACCACCGTCGACATGATCGACGCTGATACTGGCGAGATCGCGGTCGAAGCCGGCAAGAAGCTGACGGCTCGCGCCGCCCGTATGCTTGCGGAAAAGGGCGTGAAGTCGATTCGCGCCACCGACGAAGATCTGTATGGCCAGTATATCGCGCAGGACCTGTTCGATCCGTCGACCGGCGAAATCTTTGCCGAGGCGGGTGAGGAAATCACTGCCAAGTCGCTGATTGCGCTCATCGAGGCCGGTTTCGAGGATCTGCCGATCCTGGACATCGACCACATCAACATCGGTCCCTACATCCGCAACACGCTTATCGCCGACAAGAATTCGACGCGCGACGATGCGCTGTTCGACATCTATCGCGTGATGCGCCCCGGTGAGCCGCCGACGGTCGATACGGCCGAGGCCATGTTCCATTCGCTGTTCTTCGACTCCGAGCGTTACGACCTCTCCGCCGTCGGTCGCGTCAAGATGAACATGCGCATGGACCTCGATGCCGAGGACACGGTGCGCGTGCTCCGCAAGGAAGACATCCTCGCGGTCGTGCGGGCGCTCGTCGATCTGCGTGACGGTCGTGGCGAGATCGACGACATCGACCATCTCGGCAATCGCCGCGTGCGGTCGGTCGGCGAACTCATGGAGAACCAGTATCGGCTGGGTCTCCTGCGTATGGAGCGCGCCATCAAGGAGCGCATGTCCTCGGTCGATATCGACACGGTCATGCCGCAGGATCTGATCAACGCCAAGCCGGCGGCCGCAGCCGTGCGCGAGTTCTTCGGCTCGTCGCAGCTGTCGCAGTTCATGGATCAGACGAATCCGCTGTCGGAAATCACCCACAAGCGCCGTCTTTCGGCTCTTGGACCGGGTGGCCTAACGCGCGAGCGCGCCGGCTTCGAAGTGCGCGACGTGCACCCGACGCATTACGGCCGCATCTGCCCGATCGAGACGCCGGAAGGCCCGAACATCGGCCTGATCAACTCGCTCGCCACCTTTGCGCGTGTGAACAAATACGGCTTCATCGAAGCGCCTTACCGCCGCGTTCGCGACGGCCAGGTTTCGGATGAGGTCGTCTATCTCTCCGCCATGGAAGAGACCAAGCACTACGTCGCTCAGGCCAACGCCAGCATGGATGCGTCCAATGCGCTGGTCGAGGACCTGGTCATCTGCCGCCATGCGGGTGACGTCATGATGATTGCGCGCGAGCGTGTCGACTTCATGGACGTCTCGCCCAAGCAGCTCGTCTCGGTCGCAGCCTCGCTCATTCCGTTCCTCGAGAACGATGACGCGAACCGCGCACTGATGGGCTCGAACATGATGCGCCAGGCCGTGCCGCTCGTGAAGGCGGATGCGCCTCTCGTGGGTACGGGCATGGAGTGGGTCGTGGCCCGCGATTCGGGCGCGGCGATTTCCGCGCGCCGGACGGGCTTCGTCGACCAGATCGACGCGACACGTATCGTCGTGCGTGCTTCGGAGGAACTCGATCCCTCGAAGCCAGGCGTCGACATCTATCGCCTGATGAAGTTCCAGCGTTCGAACCAGTCCACCTGCATCAACCAGAAGCCCCTGGTTAAAGTCGGTGACTTCGTGCGCAAGGGCGACATCATCGCTGACGGTCCCTCGACCGATCTCGGCGACCTGGCGCTCGGCCGCAACGTGCTCGTCGCGTTCATGCCGTGGAATGGCTATAACTTCGAAGATTCGATCCTGCTCAACGAGCGCATCGTGAAGGACGACGTGTTCACCTCCATCCACATCGACGAGTTCGAAGTGATGGCGCGCGACACGAAGCTGGGTCCGGAAGAAATCACGCGCGACATTCCGAACGTTTCGGAAGAAGCGCTGAAGAATCTCGACGAAGCCGGCATCGTCTACATCGGCGCGGAAGTTCAGGCGGGCGACATCCTCGTCGGCAAGATCACGCCGAAGGGCGAAAGCCCGATGACGCCGGAAGAGAAGCTTCTGCGCGCCATCTTCGGCGAGAAGGCTTCCGACGTTCGCGACACCTCGCTGCGCGTGCCTCCGGGCGTGACCGGCACGATCGTCGAAGTGCGCGTGTTCAACCGCCACGGCGTCGACAAGGACGAACGTGCGCAGGCGATCGAGCGTGAAGAGATCGAGCGTCTCGCCAAGGACCGCGACGACGA
>JAQGKD010000096.1 GCA_028290285.1 Hyphomicrobiales bacterium | reverse complement strand
TCAAGCTGACGACGGTGACGCAGCTCGATCCGGCAGCCAATACAAAGCTCATGGGGCTCTACCGCTCCGGCTCGGCCTATTGCACGCAGTGCGAAGCCGAGGGCTTTCGCCGGATCACCTATTTTCTCGACCGGCCGGACGTCCTCTCGGTCTACACCACGCGCATCGAAGCGGACCGCGTCGAAGTGCCCGTGCTGCTGGGTAACGGTAATCTCGTCGAGACCGGCGATATCGAAAACACGGGACGCCATTATGCCGTCTGGCACGATCCATGGCCAAAGCCCTGCTATCTCTTCGCCCTCGTGGGTGGCGATCTGGCGCTGGTTGAGGATCGGCTCATAACCAGCTCCAATCGCGAGGTGGCGCTCGGAATCTATGTCGAACATGGCAAGGAAGATCGCGCCGGCTATGCGATGGATGCCCTCAAACGCTCGATGCTCTGGGATGAGACAGCCTTCGGTCGAGAATATGACCTCGACGTGTTCAACATCGTGGCCGTGTCCGATTTCAACATGGGCGCCATGGAGAACAAGGGCCTCAACATTTTCAACGATAAATACGTCCTCGCATTGCCGCAGACAGCTACGGACGTGGATTATGCCCACATCGAAGGCGTGATCGCACACGAGTATTTTCACAACTGGACCGGCAACCGCATCACGTGCCGCGACTGGTTCCAGCTGTGCCTGAAAGAAGGATTGACCGTCTTCCGCGATCAGGAATTCTCGTCCGATCAGCGGTCGCGCCCGGTCAAGCGCATCATGGATGTGCGCACGTTGCGCGCTGCACAATTCCCGGAGGATGCAGGCCCGCTGGCGCACAATGTGCGGCCGGAGACCTATCTCGAGATCAATAATTTCTACACGCCGACCGTCTACGAAAAGGGAGCCGAAATCATTCGCATGCTGAAGCTTCTGATCGGCGACGATGCCTTCCGGAACGGCATGGATCTTTATTTTTCCCGCTGCGACGGCACAGCGGCAGTGGTGGAAGATTTCCTGGCCTGTTTCGCAGAAACATCGGGACGGGACCTGACGAAGTTCAAGCGCTGGTACACCCAGGCCGGAACACCGCGCCTCAAGGTGGAGACAGCGTACGACGCCGAAACGCGCCGGTTCACCCTCGATTTCGAACAGAGCACTGCCCCGACCAACGGGCAGCCAACGAAGCAGGCGGTTGTCATCCCAATCGCGCTCGGCCTTCTGGGAGAAGACGGCAGCGAGATCCCGCTCGTCACTCCCGGCGCTGGTAGCCTCGGCGGAGCCAGCGCACAGGAGACCGCGCGGGGCGTTTTCGAGATCGCGGAACCGTGCCGCCGAATCATCTTCGAGAACGTAGGCCGCCGCCCGATCCCAAGCCTGCTTCGTGGGTTCTCTGCGCCGGTGAACCTGGATGCTCCGACAAGCGATGAGGATCTGCTCATCCTGCTGGCGCACGACACCGATATGTTCAACCGCTGGCAGGCCGCGCAGACTTGCGCGACGCGCTGGATCCTGCGCGCCGTGGAAGCCATTCGTGCGGGGCGGCAACCTGTCGCCGATGACCGGCTAGCCGTGGCCATGGGGGCCGTTCTCGCGCGTTTCGCCCAAGACCCGGCTTTCACGGCCCAGGCGATCATCCTGCCCTCGGAGGCAGACATCGCCCGGGAGCTCGGCCGCGACGTCGATCCCGATGCGGTGCATGCGGGCCGCCGCGCCCTGCGCAGGCTATTGGGCCGTGATCTGGGAGCGCAGTTGAGGACCATCTATGACGCCCTGGACGAAACGCAGGCCTATTCCCCCGACGCGGCAAGTGCCGGCCGGCGTGCCCTGCGCAATGCGTCGCTGGACCTCATCGCAGCTGCCGACCCGATCGTGGGCGCCCAACTCGCGACCGTACAGTTCCGCACCTCAAACAACATGACCGACCAGATCGGCGCACTCGCAGTTCTCGCCCTGATTCCGGGGGCGGCGCGAGAGCAGGCTCTCGACTCCTTCTTCCGCGCTCACGCCGACGATGCGCTCGTCATCGACAAGTGGTTTGCGTTGCAGGCGACCATTCCAGAAGCCGAGACGCTGGGGCGTGTGCGCCACCTGATGGGCCATCACGCTTTTTCCATGACCAACCCAAACCGCCTGCGCTCGCTGGTAGGGAGCTTCGCATCCGGCAACCAGACGCAATTCAATGCGATCGATGGAAGCGGTTACGATCTCCTGGTCGAAATCGTGATCGCGGTGGATCCGAAGAACCCGCAGGTCGCCGCGCGCTTGCTCGGGGCCTTCCGCAGCTGGCGACTGCTGGAATCCGCACGTCGCGCCATGGCCGAGTCCGCGCTCAAACGCGTTGCGCTGCAGCCGGATCTTTCTGCCGACGTCCGCGATATCGTGGAGCGCTCACTCGGTTTTTGAGCGCTGGCGGCACGATCGAGGGGGGTGTTTTCGACCAGCTATCGGGCTCTGAAAAGAATCTGTAAAAGCACTGGTCCTTACAATTCTCGTCAACCTTTCATTAAGGTCTGGACAAAAAGTGCCCTGCGGATTCAGATGACAATGATTCGAGGCGATGCGGCACATTGGCCTCG
Source organism: Hyphomicrobiales bacterium (assembly GCA_028290285.1). Classification (GTDB taxonomy): domain Bacteria; phylum Pseudomonadota; class Alphaproteobacteria; order Rhizobiales; family Beijerinckiaceae; genus Terripilifer. The sequence goes on along the minus strand of JAQGKD010000096.1, from coordinate 270,027 downwards.
GATCAGTCTGATCTAGGGGGCCAAGCATGGCGCGTGCGAACGTGGCCGGTGTTTCTGCACGCGCGGAACATTTGCAAGAATTTGCGCGACGCAATGCTGTCGTTCGCAGCATGGGAACATTTCAGTTCAAGGCCTGGGTACACCTCGCGGTTCCGGCCATGGCGGGCGTGTTTCTCTGCGTGCTGGCGACGATCGCGCTCCTCTTGGCTGTCCAGCAGCGAAACGCTTCCCTCGCCGACGCCATGGCGGAAATCGAAATGATTTCCGCGTCGATCAAAGCCGACCTCAACGGAAGCCTGCGGCCGCAGATCGACCCCCGTTCGATGAAAATGACGGAGGCGACCTTTCCAGGCAGGGCCTTCCTGCACGGGCGGCAGGTTCTGATCACCGACGGCGAAGGAACAATCGTCGCCGGCCTGCCCGCATCGCACGCCCCGACGGGCTCGCTTCAGGATTACCTCGGGCAGGCCCAGCCGCTCACAGTCTTTGCCGACCGCGCCGGTGTGATGAAGATCGTGCTCGCCGACGGCACGGAGGCCCTGGCAATCGTGCGCACGCTGCAAGAGCCGTTCGGGCAACTCGCCGTGGTGCAGCCGCTTTCCGGTGTCTACGAGGAGTGGCGCTCGTCCACCTTGCGCTCGGGTCTCCTGCTTTTCGCAACAGCCTTCGTTCTCGCCCTGATCGCAGCCGCCTACGGGTGGCAGGCTGCGCAGACCCGCCAAGCCAATCTCGCTAGCAACCAGATGCGCCAGCGCTTCGATGCTGCGCTGGCGCGTGGCCGTTGCGGCCTGTGGGACTGGGACATTGCGCGCGGGCGCATCTACTGGTCGAGTTCCATGTACGATATACTCGGCATGGAGCCGCAACCCGAGTTCATGTCCTTCGGCGACGTGAACGCGCTGCTTCATCCGCAGGACGGCGACCTTCACGCCATGGCGGAAATGCTGGCCTCGTCGGAATCGAATACGATCGACCATGCGTTTCGCATCCGTAATTCGAAGGGAGAATGGATCTGGCTACGCGCGCGCGCCGAAATCCTGTGCCACGGGCCGCTGGATACGCCGCATCTCGTCGGCATCGCCGTCGACATCAGCGACCAGAAGGCACTCGTCGAACGCACCGCCACCGCTGACATCCGTCTGCGCGATGCCATTGAGACGATTTCCGAGGCGTTTGTTCTCTGGGATGCAGAGAACAAACTCGTCATGTGCAATTCAAAGTTTCAGAATCTGCACAACCTGCCGCCCGAGGCGATGGCCGCCGGCACGCCCTATGCGCAGCTTATGTCGAAAGGTGCGCCGCCGATGGTGCAGACGCAAATTCCTTTGGGAGAGCGTCCGCAGGCGGGGTCTCGGACCTATGAAGCCCGCCTGACCGACGGCCGCTGGTTGCAGATCAACGAGCGCCGCACAAAAGACGGCGGCTATGTGTCCGTTGGCACTGACATTACCAAGCTCAAGCGCCACGAAGAGCAGCTGCTCGATTCCGAGCGGCGCCTGATGGCCACAATCGCCGACCTTCGCAAATCGCGACAGACGCTGGAGTTGCAGGCCCAACAGCTCGCGGATCTCGCCGAGAAATATCTCGAGCAGAAGGCGGAGGCAGAGACCGCCAACCGCGCGAAGTCCGAATTCCTCGCTAATATGAGCCATGAATTGCGCACGCCGTTGAATGCCATCATCGGATTCTCCGAGATGATGGAGCATGAAACGTTCGGTGCGCTGGGAAGCGCGAAGTATCTCGACTATTCCACGCATATCCGCGAAAGCGGGCAGCATCTTCTCGGCGTCATCAGCGACGTGCTCGACATGTCGCGCCTGGAAGCGGGACGCATTCAGTTGCGCATGGCGGACTTCGAGATCGACTCCGCCGTGTCGCGCGCGGTGGAAGCGATCCGCGCATCGGCGGAAGACAAGAATATTTCGCTCGTAGCCGAAGCCCTGCCGAGCATCTCACTCCATGCCGATCGTCAGGCGGTGGAAAAGGTGCTGATCAGCCTGATGCGCAATGCCGTCAAATTCACGCCCGAAGGCGGACGGATCACCTTGCGCACGCGGTTGGCGGAGGGCGCCATGAATATCTATGTCGAGGATACCGGAGTCGGCATTTCCGCTGAGGCGCTCCCGAGACTGGGGCGCCCCTTCGAACAGATCGACTCGCCGCTGGAAAATGGCTCGAAAGGCTCCGGTCTCGGCCTCGCCATCGCACGCTCGCTCATCGAGCTGCATGGAGGGTCGCTGCGAATCCGCTCGAGCCTCGGTGCGGGAACGATCGTGCGGGTACGCCTGCCAATCGCCGCGGAGCGCACCCAGGCCTTTCCCACAGCACGCACGGGCACGTGATCAGCGTTTCCTGCGTGAAGGCCCGAGCAGACGATCGAAGATTGCGCGCACATCGGCTCTCGTGTCCGCGAGCATGTTTTCCAGAAGCTTGAAATCCGGCAGATCCGCCGAGGCCGCGATGCGGCGCAGAACGCCGGACGGGACGTGGGCGGGATCGAAATCCCCATCGGTCGTCAGGCGGATCATCTGCATCACGCCTGTGTAGAGGCGATGAGCGGCGAACAGGCGCTCACCATCCATAGCCGAGAGCACGCCCTCTTTCATTGCCTGCCGGAGCACCGCCTGCGTTTCGACGTCGGGCAATGCCGGACAGGTCGCTGCATAGCGCAGAGCCAGATATTGTGCAGTGAACTCGATGTCCATGATGCCGCCACGCGCGAGCTTGAGATCCCAGGTGTCGGCGTCGCCCTTCTCCTGCGCGATCAGTGCACGCATGTCGTACACGGCGGCGCGCAGCACGTTCTCCTCGCGCGGAATGGCGAGAATCGAATGGATGGCTTTCGTCAGATCCTCACAAAGCGCCGCATCACCGGCTATAGCCAGTGCGCGCGTCAGCGCCATGTGCTCCCAGATCTCAGCATCCGTCTTCTGGTAATCGATGAAGCTCCTGAATTGCGTGGCCAGCGGACCTTTGCCGCCGGATGGGCGCAGACGCATGTCGACGTCGTAGAGCCGCCCTCGGCGTGTCGCCACCGTCAGGGCGGAAACGAGACGTTGCGTGAGGCGCGTGTAATATTGGACTGCGTGCAAGCTCTTCGCCCCATCGGAGTCCGGCCTATCCGGGTCGAAGTCGTAGAGCAGGATAAGATCGAGATCGGAGGTGGCTGTCATTTCGCGCGATCCGAGCCTACCCATGCCGACCACAGCACAACGGCCGCCCAGGACCTGTCCATATTCAGCAGCAAAGGCACGCTCCACCTGCCGCAGTGAAGCCCTCACGAGGCTAGATGCCAGCGCCGTATAGGCTGCGCCCGCAGCTTGCGGATCGATCATGCCAGATAGGGTGCGCACGCCGATGAGGAATGATTCTTCCAGCGCCATGTCGCGCGCGCCATCGAGAAACTGCTCGGTATGGGCGGGGTCGCGCAGCAAACGTGTTGCGCGCTGATCGTAATTGTCCTCGTCCGAGGCGGAGCGCAGGGAAGACGGATCGATGGCGGCGTCCAGTACGTGCGGGCGCCGCGCAATCACGCCTGCGAGGCGCGGTGCACCGCCAAGAATATCGCCAAAGAGGTCTCGAACGGCCGCGTTGCTCTTGAGGATGGAGAAAAGCTCCACTGCCGCGGGCATCAGCCCCAGCGCCGCATCGAAAGCTGCTAGCGCCGCGTCGGGATCGCCGCTGCCCGAGAAGGATTCAAGAAGGGCTGGGACGAGCTCCGTCAGCACCTCGCGCGCCCGCGCCGACTGGACCGCGGAGCGTCGCCCGAAATGCCACCCTCTGACTGTCTCGGCGGCGCGTGAGGGGTCGGCGAAGCCGAGTGCGCTGAGCGTTTCGATCGTCTCCGGATCATCGGTCACGCCTGTGAAGACCAGGCTTCCGCGCGTTGTGTCGAGCGCGGGCGCATGTTCGAACAGTCGTGCGTAATGGGTTTCGACACGTGTCAGATTGGCGATCAGGTCATCGGAGAAAAGCTCAAGTGTCGGATAGCCGCAGAAGCGCGCGAAGCTTGCGAGCTGGTCGGGATCGGAAGGGAGCCTCTGTGTCTGCTCATCGGCCACCATCTGCAACCGATGTTCGACGGTGCGCAAAAAGCCATATGCAGTGGTGAGATCTGCAACCGCATCGGCGGTGACCCAGCCATCGGCTGCGAGTTCGACCAGCATGTCGAGGGTACGTGCGCCGCGCAGCTGACGTCGGCGGCCGCCGAAGATCAGCTGTTGCGTTTGCACGAAGAACTCCACCTCGCGGATCCCGCCGCGCCCCAGCTTCACGTCGTGGCCCGCGACCGCGACTTCGGCATGTCCACGCACTGCATGAATCTGCCGCTTCATCGCGTGAATGTCGGCGATGGCGCCGTAATCGAAGTATTTTCGCCAGATGAAGGGCGCGAGATCCGCCAGAAATCGCGTCCCGAGTGCCTTGTCGCCGGCCACGGGGCGCGCCTTGATCAGCGCGGCGCGCTCCCAGTTCTGGCCCAGATTTTCATAATAGGAAAAGGCGGCGGGGAGTGAGATCGCCACAGCCGTAGAGCCGGGGTCTGGGCGCAGCCTCAGATCAACGCGCAGCACGTAACCGTCGCCGGTACGCTCCTGCAGGATGCGTGCGAGCGACTTCGTGATGCGCACAAAAAGCGTCGAAGGTTCGGTGCCTTCAGCGAGCGCTGGTGACGCCGGATCGAAGAAGACAACCAGATCGATGTCGCTCGAATAATTGAGCTCGCCCGCACCATGCTTGCCGAGCGCCAGCACGACGACGCCGCAGCCGGTCTCCGGGTTGTCTGCATCAACGAGATTGAGCTTGCCGGCATCGGTCGCCTGACGCAGCAGAAACGACAGGGCGCAAGAAACCATGCAATCGGCAAAACGCGTCAGCGCCCCCGTCACGGCGATGACGTCCCAGAGACCGCCGATATCGGCGAGTGCGATCAGGAGTGCTGCTTCCTGCTTGGCAGCCCGGAGGACCTGCAGGAGCGTCGCTTCGTCCGTACAGTCCTTTGAGCTGGCTCGCGCGGTCTCGAGACATGCCGTAAGAGATGCCGCCGGATCTTGCGCGAGAATACGAGACAGCCGTGCCGTGTCACGCGATGCGAGGCGCCAAAGATATGGCGAGTGATCCGCGATCCCCAGCAACAGCGCCCGAACGGGCGCATGTGCGAAAAACACTCTCAGTTTTCTATCGAGCATAAGCTCTTTGACACGCGCCTCCGCCGATGCCGGGTCCAAGACCACCGGTGAACCCGTTACGACTTGCCAGAGCGGCGGTGCTTCGATGGTCATGAGGCGACACTCGGTGCTGGTTGCGCAACCATTGAACCCGCGCGTTGCGGAATCGCCGGAACTGGGGTGCGAATTGGAATGGAAATCACGACACGAAGCCCCGGCGCATTGTCCTCGATGCGCAATTGGCCTCCGTGCAGCTTCGTAACGGCGGCTGCGAGTGACAGACCGAGGCCCGACCCCGGCCGCGACCGAGATCCTTCGAGACGCACGAAGCGGTCGAGTACGCGCGTCCGGTCTGCCGCCGCGATGCCCGGCCCGCGATCCGAGACTTCGATCTCGACATTCTGCCCGACCTGCCGGGCAACGAGTTTGACGTCTCCACCGGTATCGCCCTCGGCGCCGGAGCGCCCGTATTTCAGGGCGTTGTCGACGAGATTGGCCGTCGCCTGGCCGATCAGCTCGCGGTTGCCCATCACCTGCAAACCAGGATCGGCGACGATCGTTAGTTTAGTGCCCTCTTCCTCGGCGAGTGGCTCATAGAGTTCGCCGACGTCCTGCGTCATCTCGGCAACGTCGAAGACGGCCACCTCGTTCGAAGCCCCGCCCGACTCCAGGCGCGCGATCATCAGCAGTGCATTGAAGATGCGGATCAGACCGTCCGACTCTTCGATCATGTGCTCGAGTGCCGCGCGGAATTCTGCCGGGGTCTGTGCGGATCGCAGCGATTGTTCCGCCCGATTGCGCAAGCGCGTCAGTGGCGTCTTGAGATCATGCGCGATGTTGTCGGAAACCTCCTTCAGCCCCGCCATGAGTTCGGCGATGCGGTCGAGCATGGCGTTTAGGTTGAGAGCGAGCCGGTCGAGTTCGTCATTGCTGCCGGCCAGCGGCAGCCGTTGCGCGAGGTCGCCGTTCATGATGCTGCGCGCGGAGGCGTTCATCCCATCAACGCGGCGCAGCACACGACGCGCAACAAAGAGGCCGCCGAGAGTTCCGATGAGCACGAGCCAGACGAGCGAGGTCACGAGTGCGCGGCCCATGAGGACGCGAAGTGTCTCGCGATCGCCGAGATCGCGCCCGACAACCAGCCGGAAGCCGCCGGGCAGGATGAAGACACGCGCGAGTGCGCGGTGCTCCCCCTGGCCTTCGCCGAGCGACCGGTAATTTGTCTCGGTTACGCCGGGCTGGTCGAGCACGCCAGGGGGAAGATCGCCGATATTGCCTGCGATCGTCTGGCCGGAAAACGTCGTCACAAGATAGAGAGAAGCCCCGGGCTGGCGCGTACGTTGCTCGACCACGACGACCAGCCGCCTGATGCCGCCCTGCGTATATTGCTCGGACAGGCCCGTGATCTCGGCTTCAATGGTCTTGGCGATCTGCTCGTCGATCAGGCCCTTCACGTTCCACGCCACGCGCCCCAGCACGAGCCCCGCGCCGATGGCGAAGACCACGAGATAGGCCAGCGAGAGCTTGAACGCCGTCGTTCGAAAGAGCTTACCGAGAGCTGTCACGGATCATGTATCCCGCGCCGCGGATGGTGTGGAGGAGTGGCGCGTCGAAGCCCTTGTCGATCTTCGAGCGTAGCCGCGAAATGTGGACGTCGATCACGTTGGTCTGCGGATCGAAGTGATAGTCCCAGACGTTTTCCAGAAGCATGGTGCGGGTGACCACCTGCCCTGCGTGTTTCATAAGGTATTCGAGCAGCCGGAATTCCCGGGGCTGCATGACGATCTCATGGCCATCGCGCATCAGCTTGTGCGAGAGACGGTCCAGTTCGAGACCACCGACGCGGTAGACTGTCGGCTCGGCTGCGCCATTGCCCCGTCGCCGCGCAAGCACTTCGACGCGCGCCAGCAATTCAGAAAACGCATAGGGCTTGCCGAGATAATCGTCGCCGCCTGCACGAAGCCCCTTCACGCGATCATCGACCTGGCCGAGAGCGGAAAGGATGAGCACGGGCGTCTCGACCTTCTGCTCGCGCAGGCCGCCGATCAACGAAAGGCCGTCGAGCTTCGGCAGCATGCGATCGACGATGAGCACATCGTAATTCCCGTCTCGCGCCATCGCATAGCCTTCGAGCCCATCGGCCGCATGGTCGGCGAGATGGCCGGCCTCTCGAAAGGCCTTGACGATGTAGGCAGCAGCTTCGGCGTCGTCTTCGATGATCAATATTCGCATGGCGGGCATGATAGCGCGTCCTTCGCAAAAACGGCAGGCTGGGTTGTCCCCAGCCTGCCGAACTCGCTTTTACCGTCCGAGAGGAGCTGGCTCAGCCGGTTGCCAGAGCCACGAAGCGCGTGCTGTCGCCCGATTTGATCCGCAGAAGGAGCGCCCGGCGGCCATCTTTCTTCGCGGTGGCAAGTGCCGCTGCGACATCGCTGGGACGGGAGACCGGCTGGCCTGCGGCCTCGACGATAACGTCGCCCTCCTTTAATCCCTTCTGCGCAGCCGCGCCGTCCGGATCGACCTCGGCAACAATTACCCCCTTCTCCCCGGCCCCAGCCACCGAGGATGCGGGTGCGAGCGTCAGCCCAAGGCCCGTGAGTGCATTGCGCTCGGTCTGGGCGGGACCACGGTCGGCACGCTGCTGAGCTTCCGCCGGCAGCTTGCCGAGGCGAACCGAGGCCTTGCGCTCCGCGCCATCGCGCAAATAGGTGAGCTCAGCACTCTTCTCCGGACCGATCGCCGCAACCTTACGGGCAAGTTCGCGCGGGCCATCAACGCGATCCCCATTGACCGCGACGATGATATCGCCCGACTTGATACCGGCCGCGCCCGCAGGCGAGCCAGACTGCAGATCGGCGACAAGGGCCCCCTTAGTGTCCTTGACGCCGAGGCTATCGGCAATCTCCCGAGTGACGGGCTGGATCTGGACGCCGATCCAACCGCGCGCCACGCTGCCGTTGTGGCGCAACGAATCGATCACGTCGCGAGCCACTTCGGTCGGAATGGCGAATCCGATGCCTACGCTGCCGCCCGACGGCGAGAAGATCGCGGTGTTGACGCCCACGACATCGCCATCGAGGTTAAAGGTCGGGCCACCCGAATTGCCCCGGTTCACGGAAGCGTCGATCTGGAGGAAATCGTCGTAGGGTCCAGCGCCGATATCACGGCCGCGAGCCGAGACGATACCAGCCGTCACCGTGCCGCCGAGTCCGAAGGGGTTGCCGACCGCCAGCACCCAGTCGCCGACACGCGGCATGTTCTTGGCGAAGTCTACGTGCTGGTAGTTTCCGCCTTCACGGATCTTCAGCAGCGCGAGGTCGGTTCGCTTGTCGGTACCCACCACATCGGCGCCGACGGAACGCCCGTCATCCATCGTCAGTGACACTTCTGTGGCGTTCTCGACGACATGATTGTTGGTCACGACGTAGCCGTCCGAGGAGATGATGAAGCCCGACCCCTGAGCCTGCCCCTTGCGCTGACGCTGCGGCTTGGCGAATGGCGAGTTCTCGCCGCCGAACCGCTTGAAGAAGCGCTCCAGGGGATCGCCGGGGCGCAATTGCGGCATGGCCTGTTCGCCATCGTCATCGCTGGCGTTCTGAACGATATTGACCTTCACCGAGACCACCGCGCCGCGCACGCGGTCCACAATGTCCGCAAAGGACGCGGGGCTGTTCTGAAGTGCGACGACCGGCGCGGCCTGCGCCGCATGAGGTGTCAAGGCGCCCTCGAGCGCGACACCGCCGACAGCGGCTACAGCCACTGCGCCGAGCAGCGCTGCGCGCAGGGTCTTGCGCGACGCGACCGAACGTATCTTGGTTTCGAGAGGATGGGACATGGCCTGCTCCATTGCTTCGCGTGAATCTGGCGGGTCAGTGTCTCTGCCCGACTATGTTCACGAAGATGGAGGTGTGCAGCTTACACGGTGATGGCCGGACCATGAAACATTGGTAAGGTTGAGCCTCACACGACCGGAGGGTTCGCCCGATCTGTTTCGTTGCTGAGGATCTCCGCAAGCCGCCCCTCCTCCGCGTCGGAGAGGCTCGCAGGGGCTGGGCCCTGCCTGCGCCGACGGGCAAAGAGCACCAGCGCCGCGCCGCCGCCGACCAGCACGAGCGCAGGCGTTAGCCAGAGCAGCAGGGTTTCTATCTTGAAAGGTGGTTTCAACAGGATGAAATCGCCGTAGCGTTGCACGAGATAATCGCGCACCTGCGCATCGTCGTCGCCTGCCTTCAGACGTTCGCGCACAATGACTCGCAGATCCTTAGCCAGGGGCGCAGCGGAATCGTCGATGGACTGGTTCTGACATACAAGACAGCGCAGCTCCGAAGACAGGTTGCGCGCGCGTGTTTCGAGAACCGGGTCGCTCAGGATTTCATCCGGCTCGACCGCGACGGCGAGGGTGGGCCAAAGCGCGACAGAGGCGAAGAGTAGAATGCGCAGACGCATGGATTACTCCGCCGGCTGAGTGCGCGGAACCGATCCACGTGCCGCCGCACGTCTTGCGATGCCGATTCGCAAACGGCGATCGGACAGCGACACGAGGCCGCCCAGCGCCATGATGAGGGCGCCGATCCAGATCAGTGAGACATAGGGCTTCCAATAGAGGCGGATGTCGAGGCTACCATCGTCGCGCTGGTCTGCGATGTTCATGTAGATCTGTCCGAAGCCGATCGTGGCAATGCCCGCTTCCGTGCGAACCATCTGGCGCGTTGTGAAGCTGCGACGCGATGGATCGATGGTCGCGACTTCGACGCCGCCGGAGCGGATGCGGGTATGGGCCACCCATTCGCGGAAGTTGGAGCCGTTGCGCGGCTCGACGCTTTCCACCGTGACCTCGTAAGGTCCCACAGTCATCGCGTCGCCGACGCGAGCGATGAGAATGCGTTCGACGCCCCAACTCGTCGCAGCAAGTCCGAAAAGAGTGAGCCCTATGCCGGCATGTGCGAATGCGGTTCCCCATGCCGATCGCGGCAGGCCCATCGCGCGCGCGGCCATCACCGAAGCCGGGACACCCCGGCCAACGATGCGTCCGAAGATCTCGACGAAGGATCCGATGATGAGATATAGCGCCAGCCCGCAGAGCACCGGCGCAACCACGGGACCGCCCTGCAACCCGTATAGTACCAGCGCGCCCGCCGCGCCGACCGCCGTCGCCAGCACGAGACGCTGGGCCGCCCCGAGCAGGTCGCCACGCTTCCATGCGAGCATTTGCCCGATCGGCATGGCCAGGACGATCGGGATGAAGAGGGGGCCGAAGGTCAGGTTGAAGAAAGGGGCGCCGACCGAAATTTTCTCGCCGGTGAGCGCCTCGAGCGCCAGCGGATAAAGCGTGCCAACGAACACGGTCGCGCAGCTCGTCGTCAGCAGGAGATTGTTGAGGACGAGTGCGCCTTCACGCGACACGGGCGCGAAGATTCCACCCGGCTTCAGCGACGATGCGCGGAGCGCGAAAAGCGCCAGCGAGCCGCCGATGAACGTCACAAGGATCGCAAGAATGAAAATGCCGCGCTGCGGATCTGTCGCGAAGGCATGTACCGACGTCAGGACGCCGGAGCGGACAAGGAAGGTGCCGAGCAGCGACAGCGAGAAGGCGAGGATCGCGAGGAAGATCGTCCAGATCTTCAGCGCATCCCGCTTTTCCATGACGGCCGCCGAATGCAGCAGCGCCGTACCTGCGAGCCAGGGCATGAGCGAGGCGTTTTCGACGGGATCCCAGAACCAGAAGCCGCCCCAGCCGAGCGTGTAATAGGCCCAGTAGGAGCCCATCGCGATGCCCAGCGTCAGGAAGATCCAGGCCACCAGCGTCCAGGGCCGGACGTAGCGTGCCCAGGCCGCATCGATGCGCCCGGAAATCAGCGCCGCCGCAGCGAAGGAGAAGGTAATCGAGAAGCCGACGTAGCCGACGTAGAGCAGCGGTGGATGGATCGCGAGCCCGGGGTCCTGCAGCAGAGGGTTGAGGTCCTGCCCTTCCATCGGGGGCACGGCAAGGCGTGCGAAGGGGTTCGACGTGAAGAGCACGAAGAGCAGGAATGCGGCGGCGATCCACGCCTGTACGGAGAGGACGTTGGCCCGCAGGTCTTCCGGCATGGAGCGGGAGAAGACCGCCACCATTGCGCCGAACAGGGCGAGGATGAGCACCCACAGGAGCATGGAGCCCTCGTGATTCCCCCACACGCCGGAGATCTTGTAGATCAGCGGTTTCGCGGAATGCGAATTCTCGAAAACGTTGGCGAGCGAAAAATCCGAAACGACATGCGCGTAGGTGAGCGCGGCAAACGACAGCCCGATCAGCAGGAACTGCACCACGGCTGCCGGCCGTGCAATCGCCATCAGCGGGGCGTCGCCGCGAAGCGCCCCAGCCAGCGGCAGGATTCCCTGCACGAGTGCCAGGGCCAGCGCCAGCACGAGCGCGTAATGTCCGATCTCGACGATCATAAACCTGCCCTCAATGTCGGCATCGCCTCAGGGCTGCGCGGTCTTCGCGCCCTGCCCGTCTTCATGCCAAACGCCCTGCTTTTTCAGACTGTCCGCGACTTCACGCGGCATATATTTCTCGTCGTGCTTGGCCAGTACGATGTCTGCCTGGAACACGCCGCCCACAAGCGCCCCTTCGGCGACGACACCCTGCCCTTCGCGGAAGAGATCTGGCAACAGCCCCGTGTAGGTGACCTTCACCTCGGTCTGATTGTCGGTGATCGCAAAGGCGACGTGCCGGTCTCCATCCTTGACGACTGACCCCGGTAACACGAGTCCACCGATGCGCATCCTGGCGTTCGGCCGCATTTCCATGGTCTTGGCGGCGAGTTCCGTCGGCGTGACGAAGAACACGACGCCATCCTTCATGGCATAGAGGCCTAGTCCCACCGCGATCGCAATGACCGAGAGCGCGGAGGCAATAAGCGTGAGGCGGCGGCCCTTGCGGGTCATGGATCAGCCTTCCAGTCCGAGTTCCCTGGCGAGATCGTCGAGGCGGCGCGAAGCAGCCTGATCGTCACCGAGGGCTTTCCGTGCATTTCCAAGGGCTGTGCGCGCAAGTTCGGGCTCTTTCAAGACCGCATAGGCCCGCACCAGGCGCAACCAGCCGTCGGCGTCCCGCCCGTCCTGCCCAAGCCGGGCGGCAAGCCCATCCACCATGCCGCGAATAGCCGCCTGCTGATCGCCGGCCGGCAGCGCGCGCAAGGCGTTGGCTGCCTCGCCAGTGGGTTCGCCCTTCACGGCTGGCGGCGTGCCGCCGAGCGCGACGATGCGCTGCCGGACCACATTCTGCCAGGGTGCGTCGGCCGGGCTTTCCGCTGCCAGTGCGTTCAGATCGTCGATGGCGCCCTGCCGGTCGCCCGACTGTGCTCGCGCCAGAGCCAGATAAAAGCGGGCTGTCGGGTCGCCCTCCTTCATTGCCAGCACTTTTTCAAAAAGCTCGCGCGCCTGCGGCGTCACAGTATCCGTCGCGGCATAGACCAGCGCCTCAGCCTGCGAATTAAGGCGCTGGGGCGTCGCGCCAAGGATGCGGGCTGCCTCGCCAAACGCATGGGCACCCTGCTCAAATTTCCCAAGGCGCATGTAGACGGGGCCGACCACTTCCCAGCCACGCCCGTCGTCCGGATTGGCCGCCAGATGGCCCTCGATCTTGGCGAGGGCATCGTCAACGGTCAGCGAGCGAGAGCGCTCCGCCTGCCGGGACGCAAGCGGCAGGTCGGGAAAATCGGGACTGCCAACGCGCGCATAGACCGCGAGAGCTACGGCGGGAATGGCGACAAGGGCCAGCACTGCGGCGATGCGAACTGCGGTGCGCGACTCGCTTCGCCCGGTCATCGCTTCATCCGAAACTTTCATAAGACGGCGGGCGGCCTCGGCCTTGGCCGCCTCTGCGTCCGCAGGAGTCAGCAGCCCGAGTGCGGCATCGCGTTCGATCTCCTCGACCTGACTGCGGTAAAAAGCAACGTCGGGGTCGCGCGACTTCCCGGCCCGCGCCCGGCCGAGCGGCCAGAGCACAGCGAGCACGACGGCACCCGTCATCAAAGCGAAGGCAAGCCAGACCATGGGGGTTGTCTATCCTGTCGTGCGGCCATCCGCAAAGGGCGCAATCTGTCACAACCGCATCAACTTCTGCCTATTACGCCGCTGGCAGCCGCAAACGTGCTCTCAGGCCGCCTTCCGGGCTTGTTTCGAGGCCGAAAGTCCCGCCGTAGACCGCCGCGAGATCGGCGACAATGGAGAGTCCGAGGCCTGACCCGGGCTTCGATTCGTCCAGCCGACGCCCGCGCGCGATGGCCTCGGCCCGAAGCGAGTCCGGCAAGCCAGGGCCGTCATCGTCGATCAGGACCATCAGGAATGAGTGATCCCCCTGGGGCGTCGCGTCGTCGCGGGACAGGGTGATCGCGACCGAGCCGCGAGCCCATTTCCCGGCATTGTCGAGCAGATTGCCGACCATCTCCTCAAGATCCTGCTTTTCACCGCGAAACTTCGGCTCAACCTCAGCATGCAGGTGGAAGCGCATCTCCCGGTCTCGATAGATCTTTTCGAATGTCCTGATCAGGCCGTCGAGAACTGGAAGAACGTCCGTCGCGCTGCCGATCACGTTGGACCGGGCCGCAGCACGAGCCTTGTCGAGATAATAGTTCACCTGGTCGCGCATCAGCGTCGCCTGCTCGCGGACCTTGTCGGCGAGCGGCGTCGTATCGCCGCCCGCTTCGTTTGCGATGACGCTAAGCGGCGTTTTCAGCGCATGGGCGAGATTGCCGACATGGGTGCGCGCACGCTCCACGATTTCCCTGTTCGAGGCGATGAGCAGATTGAGTTCGCTGGCAAGCGGCGCGAGATCGCGTGGGAACGTGCCATCGATGCGCTCTCCCTCGCCGCGCCGGATGGTCGCCACCTGGTCCTGCAGGCGTCGGAGGGGCAGCAGCCCCCAGCGGACCTGCAAGAGCGTGGAGCCGACCAGCGCGAGGGCGAGAATGAGGAAGGTGGCGGCCAGCGCCAGCTCGAAGCGCCAGATGTCTTGGTCCAGCTGATCGGTCGTAGCCGCGACCTGAACGAGGTAGCGCCCGTCCTCGTCCACCTCAATCACGCGCTCGACGATACGCAAGTTGCGGCCATCGGGCCCCTCGGCATAGCCGCGCCGATAGCCCCCGACCTGCGCGGGCACGCCCAGTTCCTCGAGCCGTGGCAAGCGTGAGGCGAAGAGAGATCGAGAGGCCTTGACGGTCAGCGGCCCGCCCCCAAGCCGGGTAATCTGCCAGTACCAGCCGGAAAGCGAGAGTTCGAATTGGGGATCGCCGAGCTGTCCGGGCTCCGTGCGCGTGTCGTCACCGGGGGTCGCGACATCCGCGACGATTGCCCGAAGATAAACGCCAAGGCGTTCATCAAAACTCTGTTCTGCCGTGCGCCGGTAGATGGCGGACAGCACCAGCCCTGCGATGAGCAGAACCGCGACGCTCCAGAAAGCGGCAGACAGAAAGAGCCGCGTGGCGATCGAACGCGGGCCACGTGCGGGCAGCATGGTCAGGCGCCGGTCGGGCCGGTCGGCGGGCTGAGCAGATAGCCGAGCCCCCGCACCGTCTGGATGACATCGACGCCGAGCTTGCGGCGCAGGCGACCGACGAAGACCTCGATCGTATTGGAGTCGCGATCGAAATCCTGATCGTAAAGATGCTCCACCAATTCCGTGCGCGACACCACGCGACCTGAATGGTGCATCAAATAAGCGAGCAGGCGATATTCATGCGAGGTCAGCTTGATCGGCGCGCCGTCCACGACGACCCGCCCGGCCTTGGTATCGAGCCCCACGGGGCCGCAGGTCAGTTGGCTCGTGGCATGGCCAGCGGCGCGACGAACGAGGGCGCGCAAGCGGGCGAGCACCTCCTCCATATGGAAAGGCTTGCTGACGTAATCGTCGGCGCCCGCGTCAAAGCCCTGCACCTTGTCGCTCCAGCGGTCGCGGGCGGTCAGGATCAGCACGGGCATGGTGCGTCCGCTCTTTCGCCATTCCTCGAGAACGGAAATCCCGTCCTTGAGGGGCAGGCCAACATCGAGGACCACCGCGTCATAGGGCTCGTTCAGCCCCAGATACAAGGCCTCCTCGCCATCGAACGCGCGGTCGATCGCATAGCCGGCCTGTTCCAGCGCGCTCACGAGCTGGCGGTTCAGATCCTTGTCGTCCTCGACAACCAGCAGCCGCACGCTTTCGGTCTCCGCCTCAGTAAATTATCGGTCCCTGGCGCTGAGGGAATCGCCGGACAGGGCATCGAGATAGACACGGAGGACTTTCCCGTCCCGCCGCAGCAGGGACATCTCATACACGAATCTGTCACTCCAGCGACAGAGACGCGTGCCGAGCGGTTCGGCGCGCGTCTCGTGCGCCGCCTCGCGCAGCAGCGCCATGGGATCGCGCAACTTGTGCGCCACCACATTCTCGCGCGTTTCCGCAGGCGACATGCAGACACGACGACGCTCATCACCCTCCGGTCGGGAGGCTGCCGGATGGAGAAGGGTCGCGGCCAGCGCGAGAGGCAGGAGCACAGAACTCATGCCTCCACCCTGGCGGAGCGCCTCTGAATGGGGGATGAACGATTATTCAGACGTTTGGCCGCCCTGCCCCGGCACAAAAGCCGCCAGCCTTGCCTGCCGGTCACGACAATCCGCCAGGGCCACCCGGTCACGGCCCCAATATCGCAGGATCTGCGGGACGTTGAGTCCCGTTTCCGGCAGCGCCACCGGCGCATCGCAGGGGTACGTCAGGGCGTCAGGGGCCGCTGCGAGGCTCGCCGGGATCACGACCAATCGCGTCGAGCTTGCGCACGAGGCCAGGGGCAAGGTGCAGGCCAGAATCAGCGCCGTCCGCGGGCGCGTCGTCTTCGAGCGCATCGAGTTTCTCCTGCATGGCCTGATGCCGTCGATCCATCGCGGCGATACCCGAGCGCGCCCCGGCAAGCGCGGCTTTAGAGGCCTGCGCCTGCACAGCCACTTCCGCCGCCAACTCGCTCTGGAGTGCTGCCCGCCCCGCCACCAGCCCCGCCGCATAGGCGCGACCGAGGGCGCGCGCGTGCCAGACCGCACCGCCGGCGAAAGCGCCGAGGACAGAGGCCAGCACCGCGAGCGAACCCGTCAGCGTCGCACTCATCCGATGGGCATCGTGCCGCGATAGCGGCCGACAATGGCGTTGACGCCGCCGAGCAAGGCCGTCAGCGACGCCCCGAAACTCGCCATGTCGTTGGACCTCCAGGCCAGCAAGGCCCCTGTGACTGACGATCCGATCACGGCAATGGACGACCAGATGGTCTGCGACGCCCAGAAGGGCTTGCTGTCGGTTGTTGCTGCATTTGCACTCACAAGGCTCTCCTCGATCAATGCGGCCGGCCGGGCCGCGGCGGGCGCGCGATGTTGCGCGCGGTCTCGTTCGGCAAGTGCGAGGGCGCAGCGTTCGATCTCCGCGATCCGCCGCGTCCACCCCTTTCCGAAAGTCGAAAATGTCTTCAGCCGCGCGAGAGACGCCTGGCGCGCGCGACACAACTTCGAAATCACGTCGCGCGGATCGGCCATCGCGGCTGCGCGCAAAGTCGGAGCGCCCATCTCCCCGTCGGCTGGGATGCCGAGAGCCCGTTGCAGCATGCGTATGGCTGTCCCTGAACCGGAATTGACCGCATGGTCGAACAGCACTGCGTCGAGCCCCGACGGCAGACCATCGCCGCGAACGGCGTTCCAGTAGTAACTCCGATAGATCGCGGCGGCCTCGGGACGCGTCAAAGATGCGACCTCGGCCTTTGTCACCGGGCGTCCGCGCGCGGCTGCGAGGGCCGCGCGCGTGATGCCGAGATTTGTGGCTCCCCCGGGATCGCGCGGATGATCGACGTAGCCGCCCTCCTGCGCGATCGTCAGGGCCAGGCATTCCTCGAAATTGGATGCGGTCATGTGCTTACCTCCACAATCGCATGGAGGGCACGGGGCCGATATCCCAAGGCAGCGTCTCGAGGCCCGGCACGACAGCGGGCAGCGCCATGAGAAACACCGTTCCGGGCGTCGTTCGCAGCGGCCAATAATTTGACAGATAGCCGTCGGGCGTCGCCACCCAGCGCTGCATGTGTCTCCAGCCGTGCGCGGCCGTGAAGATGCGATCGGGGCTGTCAATGGTATGATCGTAATTCACGCCGTCCACGAGCACGCGGGGACAAGCGTCGGTCGGGCCGACGATGAGACTGCCCGACATGACGCGGAAATAAAGGGCTGTCGTCTGGCCCTTGCCTGTCTGGCGCGTCGCGCTCAGCGGCATGTAGTAACTCGCGCCCTGCACCGTCACGCCCCCGGTCAGGCCATTGCCAGATGTCGTCTGACTTACAAAGAATTCGGAGCCTGTCAGAAGCGAAGCGCCGGAGCGTATCTTGCTGACGAGTTCGGCGACCTGCGGCAGCATGGCCGCACCGGCGCCGCCGAAACTGGACGAATTGACGCGAGCAACGCCGAAGCTCGCGCGCACCGCGCCATTTTGAACGCCTATATAGGGTCCGTCGATGAAGGTCGTCGCCACATTGCCGAGGAGTTCCGGCACTCCGCAGAAACGTCCGCCATCTTCCAGCAAGTTGACGAATGAATGCGGCGAGCGGCGCGTCTGGACGCAATATGTCGCGCCGACTTTTCGAACGAGCGTGGCCCGGTTCGCCTCGAGCGCTCCTTGCGGCAGCGCGCCACCATCGAAACTTTTTAACGGCAATGGCGCGGCATCGACGCCGATCACCATCAAGGTGGGATCGACATTCAGCGCCGTTGCATTGGGCACATGCGGGACTATCCAGAAGATGCACCCTTCCGGCATGGGACCGCCAATCGCGGTCGCGAGCTGGAACGCCGAGGGTGTACCCGTCGTCGTCGTTGCGGCCGCCACCTGATCGGTCACGCCGTTGGGAAAGAACACGCGTCCCGACGAGGGATCGACGGTCATCGCCTCCTTCCAGACTCCACCATCCGCCGACACCTTGATGCGATAACGATCATCGCCGATCAGGCCCGTTTCAGCGCGCCCCGAATAGTTGGACTGGTAGAGCTGAGAGACAATGCCGGTGGCCTGCTGCTTGTTGAGCTTGAAACGAAGATCGCCTGTGCCGCCTTCCGTCGTCTGCAAGGCCGTGAACAAGGTCGCATTCAACTTGGCCGAAAGCGGATTGCCGGCATTCGCCGTGGTGCCCAGTCCCACGAACTGAAGGTTTTGCAGAGCTGTCACGTCGGGCGCGACCGAGCGCCAGGCTGTGCCGTCGAATACGAACAATTTGCTTTCGCTTTCCACATAAGCACGCCATCCGGCGCGTGGCGCGAGGAACCGCCAGGCGCCATCCTCATAGCTCGCGACAGCGCCGCCATGACCTGCAAAAGCGCCGGTGGGCTGAGCGCCAATAAGATAGCGGCTTCCCTCCGCCGGATTTCCCGGAGGAGAAAGGCGGTTGCGATCGACGACGGAAAGATGAACGCAAGCATCGATCAGCGCCAGCGCTTCATTATGCGTGACATGTTTCTGCGACTGCGCGGCATCGATGCGCGGCAGCGCGAGGCGAAGTGTGTCGGACATATTCTTCCTTTTCAAAGATCAGAGCACTGCGATGGTGGCCTCAAGCGGGATCCCTCGCCCGACGACGCCGCTCACCTGCACGACCCTGAGCGTCAGCGTCGCCTGAGGGCCGCCGAAGTCGGCGACCTCCTGCGCGGAGGGATAGAGGACCGTCGTTTGCACTGAAGCCAGACTGCGTTTGACGCCACCCGCGACGATGACTTCGACGAGGTAGGATTCACTGGCTTCGCCCACTGGAATATCAGCTGTCTCCCAGCCGTCGTTTTCACGGCGTGCGCGTCGCAAAAACGAGATCCGCACGCCGTCGGGAGTTCGCATGGCGCGCGGCCGCACCGGTGAATACGGCTGCAAGGCGAGAGGCCCTGCTGTTGCCTGCACCTCGACGTAAGCGTCATCGGCGTGATCGCGCGCAGCGGGGCCGATGCGATAGCGCGTGACGATGCCCAGGGCGTCTATGCTCGTCGTAAGTGGAATCACTGAATCGTCGAGCAGAACGACTGTCGAGCCGGCCGGCAGGATGCGCCCGGCCAACGCGTCCTGACCGCCGATGCCGCGCAGCAGCCGCGACAGCCGCCACGTTTGCGCACCCACCAGTTCCGCCTGCGCGAAGCCAAGGACTTCCCAGGCTCCATCCCCGCCCCGCAGCGCGAGCAGGTTTCGTCCGCCGAGAACGTCGAGATCGTCGGCTGACGACAAGGCGCCACCGGACATGCTCACACGGAAGACATTCGCCCGATCGAAAATTCCCAGCGGCCCTGCGCCGAGATCGTCAAGCGTCTGGCCAATGATCGCCGATTTTTCGATGCGTTGTACGAAGTCGAATGTCCCCGACGCGGTCGAACGCCACAATGCCAAGGCGCCCGGCCAGGGGGCGGCGAACGCCGCGAGATATTGCAAGGCTGGAGGATCGGCCCGTGCAACAGCCAGATCGAGAATTTCAATCCGTGCGGGACCCGGCAGTCTCGGCGCGGTCGTGACGCGTCGCGCCAGATCCGGTGCGGCATGGTCGTGCACGGACAGATCGACGGCCCGACACTCGAAGGTTCGTGCAACGCCGTCGGTCGCGCGCGAGATGCGGAACATACGCTCGCCGCTGTCGAACGGCAGCGCGAGCAGGTCGCCCACCTCGAGCGCGGCGAAGCCGGGGCGCAGCGTCACCTGTGCCGTTTCCCGCGCGACCCAAAGATCCTGCAACCAGACATCGGCCGCGCGCTGCGCCTGCGCCCGCGTCGTCACAAGGGGAATATCGGTCTGCGAGCTACGGCGCGTCGCGCCTTCGAGCCGGCGCGACAGCATTGTCGCCGGCCGGTAGTCCCATTCGGAATCGGTGAAGGCGAGGCTCAGTTCGTGCGGCAGGTCCGTATCGTCGGCACGCGTCAGCTGGAGAAGAGTGCCATCCTTCGCCGGAACGACATCGTCGCTTGTCACGCGCGTGATCGCGCCCCCACGACGATCGACGAATCGAACATCTCCAGACGATATGATCGCATCGAAACCAAAATATGAAGCGAGCGGCTCGAGCGCCCACGCGGCGATACAAGTCGATCGACGACAAAACCCTCTACCATACCTTCGAGCGGCGGCAGGTCTGACCAGGGTTCGTCCAGAAGATCCGCGAGTATGGCCTGCACGAGCCGGTCGAGCGCCGTCGCTTCGAGCCGCCCGTTAAGCCAATGACCGGTGTCCCAAGCGACCGAATCCGTCCACGTTTGCGCCAGCATCGGAAAGGCTGGAAAAGGCCGCGCATCGTAAGCCCAGACGTAAATGCGATCGGGATCGACCATGCGACCGCCAAAGATAGGCGAGACCGGATTCCATTGCGACTCATGGCTTTCGCAGCGTGGATCGAAGCGCGCGATCATCGCCTGCAGCGCGCGTTGCTGCATGAAAGCGTCGGGCTCCCCGGTCGAGAAGGGCGGAAGCTCGACCTTATCCGCCTTCACATCGGGAAACACGTTTGGTGCGTTTGCGCCCAGATCAATCGCGGGGCAGCCCACTTCCACGAACCAGATCGGCTTAGAACACGGCAACCACGCGGTGGGCGTTGAACGCTCGACACCGGACACTCGCTCGAAATGTAGCTGCGACCACCAGCTCACGAGATCCTTTTGCCGGAAGACCCAGGGCTTGCCATAAGCGCCGTCTGTGATTGGCGTGCGCTGCTGGGCCTGGCGCGCCTGTTCGCTGGCGTAATACCAGTCGAACCCTTCGCCCGCACCGACCCGTCGCGTCAGAAAAGCGAGATCGTAAATCGATTCCGATTCCTGCTGGTCGAGATGAACGGCGTCCTTGCGCCAGTCGGAAAGCGGAAAATATGCATCGATGCCAATGAAGTCGACCGAGGGCGAGGACCAGATCGCATCAAGCGGAAAACGGACATCCGCGCCGCTGCTATTCACGCAGGCACCATATTCCGTCCAGTCCGCGGCGTATGAAATCTTCGTATTCGTACCCAGTATCGCTTTGGCGTCCGATGCGAGACGGGCCAGTGCGAGTGCTGCCGGAAAAGCGCTCGTCTCATCACGCCGGCATGTAATGCCACGCATTTCCGAACCGACAAGAAAAGCATCGACGCCTCCCGCCGCCACACAAAGATGTGCATAGTGCAGGATGAACCGGCGAAACGACCATTCGCTCGATAGAGGCGAGGTCGAGCCGAAGAACGTCGCCAGTTCGCCGGCAACAGCGTTGGTGCCGTCAGCCGCTGCGCAGGTGACATCGCCGCGCCACGCATAGGGCTTCTGTCCCGCCTGTCCACTGACGGGATCGACCAGCGAATTTCCTTTAGCAATGTCCATCATCACGAAAGGATAAAACAGCACCGAAAGGCCGCGCGCGCGCAGGTCCTGTATCGCGCCGGCGACAACCTCGTCCGATGGCGTCCCCCCATATGCAGGACGGCTATCGATTAGCGAGATCGTGCGGGCCGTGGCACGCGACAGACCGGCGACGCCCCAGCTTGCACCTGAGATCGTCTTGGCGCGGCCTTCGACACGCGGCGCCAATGTGCATTGGCCTGCACGAAGATCGTCGCCGAACCAGGAGACAACCAGTGCGACGCTCTTCAGGTTCGGACAAAGTGCCTGGAGCGCATCCAAAGACCCGGTCCAATCACTCGTCGCGAAGAGCTGATGCCGATTTTCACTATTGGTGACGCCGGACGCATTTTGCACGAGCGGCCGCACGGAGTAGGCATATTCAGAAGAACCGGGGATGAGATCGACAGCTCGGACCATGGTTGCAAGGCCGTCCACGGGACGAACAACCTCGAAGCTCAGCTGCGGGATGCGGTTGCCGAAATCAGCAAGCGGCATGTTCTCGAAAACAATGTATGCCAGGCCCCGATACGCCGGCGCTTGGTCTAAACCTTCCTTGGCGACTATCAGCGGATCGGCATGCTGGTCCTGCGTGCCGCGATAGACGCGGAATGTGAAGTTGCCGAGGTCCAGTTCCTTTCCATCGGCCCAGATGCGACGGACGAAAGCGATCCTGCCCTCACAAAGCCCAACCGCGAAATTGGCTGCGTAGCGATAGGTCGTGGATGCGTTCCCGGAACTCTTGCCCCCGCTCGCGCCACCGCGTGTCGTATCCAAAGTCTCGTTGAACCGTGTCGCCCAGATCATCTGGCCGCCAATGCGCGCGCGACCGTAAACGCGAGGCACAGGCGAGCCCTCGGTTGCAGCGAGTCCCGCGAGCGTCGTCAGGCGCGGGCCTTCAACATGACGCGCGCCGCCGAAGAGCCTTTGATCGATGGCGCTTCCAGCGAGTGCGCCAGCGGCACGCCCGATGATCCCGCCTATCGGCCCACCAAGCGCATTGCCGACGGCTGAGCCGACAGCTTGAAGAACGAGCGTTGCCATGGCGTCCTCGCAGGAGCAGAAGGAGGGTCAGAGACCCGGAAAGGCAAAAGCGCAGGCAATGCGGCGGCGCCATGCGGGGCAAATTGCGACTTCGCAGATACAAGCCCCGTCGTGTGCGTGAATCATCGTGCTCTGAGATGTAGCAATGCCGAGATGTTTGGCGGGCAATCCGTCACGCCAGCGAAACACCAGGACATCGCCGGCTGCGAATGCACCCGCATCCACCGGCGCAAACCAACGTAGCCCCGCATCGATCAACCGTTCCTCGCGGCTCGCTTCTGCCCAGTCAGGCGTATAAGGGGGCGCAAGTTCCGGCTCCGCGCCGATCACATCCCGCCACACGCCACGCACCAGGCCGAGGCAGTCGCAACCAATGCCGACAAGCGATGCCTGGTGATGGTAGGGCGTGCCGATCCAGCGACGCGCAGCATCGACCACCACTTCTCGCGTGAGATCACTCATCGAAACAGACTCCCGCCATCCATGAGAGGATCGCTCTGTCCCGGATAGCTCATCAAGACATCGTTGCCGGGAATATGCGGGAAGCCCCGGAAGTTCGGGACGTTGCTGAATTTCAATCCGCATGTCGCAAAGCTCTTGTCGCAACCGGCCGTGACAGTGAAGTTATCGCCCGGCCGTATCGCGGCAGCGAGTGGCGTCCAGAAGATCAGCACATCTCCGGCGTCTGAAACACGATGCGACTTGATGCTGACCAGCGCCCCGGCATTGTCACCCGTCGTGAACTCCACGCGGCCACCGGTGAACCAACCCGCATCATAGGTAGCGAGCTGCGCGACGCATTCTGAAGGGCCACCCGACGCGATCACGGTCGCATGCGCCTGAAAGGCAGCGACATCGAGACGTACGGCACATTGCGCGTCGCCCAGGTCGGCGCAACAGGCTTGCTGATAGCGGCGTCCGCGCACCTGGTCCAGCTTGTGTGCGAGGCTTCGCAGTTCAGCAGTAAACGCGTATTCCGAACGCTTGACCTCGCCGATTGTCGATATGTCGAGCAGCATGCGCTGCGCTGGGTCGGTCCAGTCTACAAGCCACGTCTCGAAGCTCGCTGCGTCGTAACGCCCGCTGACGAGATCGGCTTCCAGCAACGTGTCCGTCGACAAGGCGCCAGACACCTCGGTTCCGCCAATCGCGAAGCCGAGCGAACTCTCCGCGCTGGCTGCATCGAGACCCGCTCGGGCCGTATAGGTCGTATCGCCGAATGCGAGATCCCTGTCGTGATCCGTGAAGCCTAGCTTCACTCCGTCACGGCGAACGAGCTTCCAGCAATGACAGAAAGTCGTGGCGTCTGCGTCGAGGCGCGCTTGCAGTTCGGGTGTTGTTTTGCGCATGTGCGCCTCCGCTCATGGACGAATTTCGATCAATGGTATCTTTGGAATGTCGCCGGCATCGAAGGCTGCGAGATCAATTTCGAGATAATCGGTATCGAATCGGACCGGCACGTCGAACAGGAAGCCTGCTGTGACACTCGCGCCTGGAGTCGGCACATGCCCCGCCCGAAATGTAACGATGCCAGTCGTCTCATCGAGATCGAAGTCGCGACCGGCGAGATGCTCGACGCCATTGACGGCCATGCGCAGACTTCCGTTCACCGGCTTCACGATGTCGCGCGTATAGGGCGCAAAGTGCATGCCGTAGGACTTGCGCAGTGGAAAGCGCGTATTCACGCCATTCCCGACCCCAAGAAACTGGTCGGTCGGCGCTGGATTGCAATCGGCTGCGCAGGATTTGTAGTCGGCACGATCGCGCCAGCGGAAACCATAGAGCTTGCCACGCCGCTCTTCGAAGAAGGCGACGACCGCCCCAATCGCCGCAAGTGACTTCACGCCGTAGCCGGCATCGTAGCGGCGGCGTGAATCGGACCAGCGCGCATTGCGTTGTTCGCGGCCTGATCCCGTCACGACAATATCCGTGCGCCGTTCAGGGCCGCCGCGTCCGTGCATGGAGATATCAAGGGGAAAGCGGACCTCGTGAAATGAAGGCATGCGTTGCTCTCCTCATAATCCGCGCTGGCCGCGAGCAACCGCGCGCGCCAGAGCGCCGGAAATCTGCACCTGCGAGTTGCGGAAGCTCTCAGCATCAGGCGTGGTGATCTGCACTGTCACCTGAGCGGCGCGCGATTGGTTTCCACTCGCCGCCAGCCCGAGCCTTCCGTCGGGGCCGCGCGACAGTGGCACAATGGCTTCGGCGCCGCGCTCGCCCATCAGGCCTAGCCCGCCACCCGATCCGAAAAAGGTCGGCCGTGAAACGATGCCGCCGTCCGCAAACGGCTGCACCGCCGTCGTACTCCCACCTCCGGTGATTCCACTGAAGGCGGACGAGAGCATTGATGAAAGCCCTTGTGTCACCGGCTGCATGGCGGAACTCACCACCATCTTTGATAGGCTGAGGCCAATATTTTGTACGGTCTGCTCGAAGGATTTTCCGCTGGTGATCGCGCTGGCGAATGCGCCGGTCAGCGACTTCGCAACACGATCGGCAGATATGTTCAGGCCGTCGAGCGCGGACCCCACCTGTGCGAGATCGCCTGCGGCGAAGGGCGATGTGAGTTGATCGGATACCGTCATGTCATCACCTCGTCGGGAAAGGCCTTCATCAGGGTCGTGAGATTGGCGCGCTCGAACTCGCGAGGCGTCGTGTGGTTAAATGCTGCCATGGCAGCGTGTAATTCGCGCGGTGTCATAGCCCAGAATTCCTTGGGTGCATGCCGCAGAAGGCCGAGACCGAAACTCATCGCTTCATCCCAGGGAAAGGGCGCGACCTGCGCGCTTTCTCCGACATGCGCGTGGTTCGGCTTCAGGCCTCCTGCGGCTGCTGAGGGAAAGCAGCGCCACCGCTTGGTTGCGCAACAGTGCCAAAGGTGGCGGCGAGAAGTTCCGCGACGATGTGCACATAACCGGGCAATCCTTCGGACGAGGGCAGCAGCGCCACCTCAGCGTCGCTGATCGCATTGCCGCCGCCGCGCAATCCGCAGCCGATGATTGCGAGGAGATCCTGCGCGCGAATGCGGCCACTCTCGAAGCGCCGCGCGAGATCGGGCAGGTCGTCGCTTCCGAAGGTGGATTCCAGTTCAGCCAGGGCACCCAGCGTCAGGCACAGCGTCCACCGCCTGCCGCCCAATTCCGCTTCGATCTCGCCACGTCTACGGTTGGCCATGCGTGCCTCCTCAAAGAGCGGTGAAGGTGAGAGCACCTGCGGATTCCAAGGCAATCTCGAAGGTCACTTCGGCTGCGTGATCGCCCCGCCAGTCGAGGCTGGAAATCTGAAACAGGCCCTGGATGATGCCGAAAGCCGGCACGAGGATTTGCCAGTTGCGAATAAGTCCGTCGAAGAAAACCTGCCGCATCAGAATGTCGGAAGCCGCATCCTTGAACACGCCCGTGCCCGCGAGGCTCGCGCGGCGCGGTCCTGCGCCCGCGAGCAATTCGCGCCAGCGGCCCGGGCTCTCGGCATGGGTGACATCCACTGTGTCCGCATTCAGTGCGAGCCGTTGTGTCCGCAAGCCTGCGATCGTCACGAAGGCGCCTGTGCCGTCGTCGATCTTGAGAAGAAGGTCCCTGCCCTTTTGCGCTGCCATAAATTACACTCCGTCAGATTGTTTCAGTGAGCGCACGAAAGCGCAGGCTCGCCCTGGCTAGGCGGCCATTCGCATCGCGGCGCGAGTCGAGCGCGTTGAGGCGCAGGTCTATGAGGCGGTGTCCATCGAGCGTGAGCTGAGCACTGTCCAGCAATGCTGCTACGCGCTCCGCCAGCTCCAGTGCCTGGCGTACGCCGCGATGATCGGTCCAGATGTCGAGGGTGAAGACCTGGTCCGCGCCCCGGTCCGTCGCCGTGGACCAATCGCGCCATTGCGTGTCGCCGAAGGTGATGAAGGGCGCGCTCATTCCGCGCGGCACTTCATCGAAGATTTTCGCTGCCCCGAGCGCATCGACGAGCGCTGTGTCGGATGCGAGGACAGCGCGCACGGCCTTGCGCAAGGCGAAACTCGCGATGGCGCCCATTACACGATCTCCCGACAACGATACGAGCAGAAGCCGCCCGACACATCGTCGGGAGCGCAGCTGACGACGTCGAAGACCCGCGTCCCCTTGCGCAGGCGCCATCCTGCCGCCACCGCGTTCCCGGCACGCAGGCGAATGCGGTGCGTGACAACGGTTTCTTCACGCGCGGCCATGAAATCCGGCTGCGTTCTTTGCGTGTCGATCTCGGCCCACACCTCGAATCGCGCGGCGAATGTGCGTGTGGCGCCACCCGCCTCGTCGTCTGCATCCACGGGCTCTTCGGCAACAAGCCTCTGGCGAAGGCGTCCGACGGACCCCGCGCTCACCCGAGCCTCGCCGAGCGGAACGGCACCACGAGCGCCGCGACAGCGGCCGGAAGGTGCGGCACGGCATTGTCGTGCAACGCATCGCCGCGATGTTCGAACCAGAAGGCCACCAGCAGGCGCATGGCCTGGCGCAGCGGCTCCGGGACCGCTGCGGCGCTGGCACCATATCCAGCAGTGAGATCGATCTCGATTCCACCATAGAGACGCCCGGGCGCCGGCGGCGGCGTGTCGCAGAAAATGCGCGTTCCGAAAGATTGGTCGAGACGGAAGCCACCGAGGGCGAGCGGGATCGCAACGCCTGCGGCATCGAAAACGCGCACGGCCTCGATCGCGAATACAGGCGCAAGTGGAACATTCACGATGCCGTTTGGCGGCCAGCGGTCAAGGCGCAGGCGCCAGCTCTGCGCCATCAGCGCGCGACGCGTCGCCTGCTCGATGGCGCTGCGTGCAGCACGCACGAGGGACGTCACGAGATCATCCTCGGCATGCGTGTCGAGACGCAACCACGCCCGCGCCTCGTCGAGCGAGAGCGGCTCGGCAACGGGGCCGGTCATGAGGATCGGCGTCATTGGAACTCCATCGGTTCTGGGGTAGGAAGCAGAACTCGCTGAGGAGACTGCATGTCGAAAAGATCCGGAGCAGGCGCACTGGTCCCGCTTGTACTCATGGGAATGGCGACATCCGCCACGGCGCTCGTTGGACCGGCGGTGGAGGATCGCGCGCTCGCGCCCTATGTCGTGATGGTGCTCAAGCGCGATGCGCGCGGCGCGGGCTTCTGCACCGGCATTGTCGTGGCGAAAGATGCCGTCCTCACCGCCGCCCATTGCGCGGGACCCGCAGGAGATCTGCGCATCCATCTGCCGGGCGAAGGCGAAAGCGGTTTCATCCAGGTTGCGCAGAGCGCCGTGCATCCGGAGTTCAGACCCGATGCACCGCGCACGCGCGAGCGTTCGATCGATCTCGCACTTCTGCGCACAGCGACGCCCCTGCCCGCGCGGTTGCGCCCGGTCACGATCGACTGGACACCGGACGTGCGAGTGGGCGCCCGCTATCGCATCGCGGGTTTCGGGCTCACGCGTGAGAAGGACGGGCGCACAGGCGGCACCTTGCGCAGCGGATTGCTCGCGGCGCGCGCGCCGCTCTCCAGCATCCTGCTCTGGGCAAAAGACGCTGATGGACGTGGGCTCGGCGCATGCACCGGAGATTCCGGCGGGCCTGTATTCACGCCAGACGGCGAGACCCTGGTGGCTGTCACCGTCTGGTCAACTGGCGAGGGCAAGAAGGCGTGCGGGGACGTCACGCAGGCCGCTCTGCTCGCGCCGCAACGCAGCTGGTTCGAGAGCGTCCTGCGCAGCTGGGCCGCGCGTTGATTAGGTCGTGCCGAACTTCAGCAGCTTGATCGCGTCGAAATCCTGAATGCCGCCGCCCACGCGCTTGGTGGTGTAGAAGAGCACGTAGGGCTTGGCGGAATAGGGGTCGCGCAGGATGCGGATGCCAATGCGATCGACGATCAGATAGCCACGCTGGAAGTCGCCGAATGCGACCGAGAAGCTGTCCGTTGCGATGTCGGGCATGTCCTCGGCTTCGACGATGGGGAAGTTCATCAGCGTCGCGCTGCCGCCGAGGCTGGCGGGCGGCTGCCACAGATATTCTCCGGTCGAAGCTTTGAACTTACGGATCTGCGCCTGTGTCTTGCGGTTCATCACGAAGCGCGCATTCTGGCGATAGCCTGCCCGCAGCGAATAGATGAGATCGACGAGAAGATCCGACGGATTTGCAGCGGCAAACGCTCCGGCAACGCCCGTGGGAAGATAGGCCGTCTTGCCCCAGGCCCAGCTCGCGACAGTGGACTTCGGGTAGGCCAGGAAGCCCATCGGCTTGCTGGTGCCGTTGCCGTTGACGAAGGCGGCGCCTTCCTGTTCGGCGAAGACGGTGTCGATCTCGCTGGCGATCCATTGTTCGACATCGACCACGCCGTCGTCGAGCAATGTCTGCGTCGCCGCCGGCATGGCGTAGAGCTCCATGGCCGGGAAGGTGAGATCTGCAAGCTGCTGGTTGGCGCTCTGCGGGCGCGGATCGGCTTCAGCGACCCAGCCGGCTGCGGGGCCGCTCGTCGAGAACGCTTTCTTGAAGCTCGCCGTGGAAATGGCGCGCACCGAGGAGATGCTGCGGATCGGGGAGATATTGGCCAGCCGATCCAGAATTTCGCGCTCGGCCGGTGCGGGAACGAGGTAGCCGCCGTCAGGGCCTGAGCCCGCCGACATTGCCTTTCCTTCGATCGTCTTCAGTCCGGCAGCCTCGCCTGTTTGCATATAGGCGCGGAAGGCGGCCTTGTGTTCGCGGCTGTGGGGCGCATCGTTTCGCTCGGCGCCATGCAGCGGCGGACGGGCTTTTTCAACGAGCATGCGGTCCATGCGGCGGCGGGTGTCGTCGAGCGCGGTGTCGATGCGGGCGAGCTTCTCCTCCGTCACGACGTCGGACGAGTAGCGCTGCTCGAGCTGTGCAATGCGCTCGTCGTTCGTTTCACGGAACGCACCGAACGTGCGGTGAAACTCGTTGAAGGCCGCCACTGCGTCCTCGGCGGAGGACTTGACTTCGAGGCTCGGCGAAAATGTCTGCGTCATGCGTATCGATCCTTTCTTCACTTCATCAAAGCGGCGGCCCGACGCATCAGCGTCGCGACATCGCCGACAGGCGGTTGCAGGTTTGCGACGCGCTGCGGAGCGCGCTCGCGCTTTACCGCCGAGACACGCGCCTGCGGCAGCATCGGGAAGGTCACGATGGACACTTCCCAAAGATCGAGTTCCATCAGCTTGCGCGTGCTGCCGCCTCGCGACTTGCTTGCGCGCTTGACGCGGAAGCCGATGGACAATCCATCCACCGCGCCATCGCGCATCAGCGCGAGCGCCTCGCGTGCGCGGGCCACCGCCAGGTTCAGCTGGCCCTTGACCTTGAGCCCACGCGCATCCTCGGTCATAGACAGCCATTTCCCGATAGGACTCGCGGGATCGTGCTGCCACAGCATGCGGACGTGCTTTGCATCGCGTCGTGCAAGCGAGGTGCGGAAGGCGCCCGGCATCACTTCGTCGCCACCGAGATCGACGATGCCGAACAGGCTCGCATACCCCTCGAACATGCCGTCGCCCGCGACCGCCATCGGCGGGGCGCGCTTGGTCAGGTTCGGGCCGCACGCATATTCGTCCGCGCTCATGATCTTCTTTGTGAGCATCAGGGCTTCTCCCTGGGGATAGCGGCGGAGAAAGGCGCGCTGCCGCGCAGGGGCTCGGACGGTGCGAGCCGTTCCAGCACACGCACGAAGCGCTTGAACACGCGGCGCGGATTGGGTGCTGGGCCAGTTGCGCGGCGCAGCTGTGCGGGCTTCGATAAAAGGTTCATTTGTCATCTCCGAAGCGGCGGTTGAAGCGGGCGAGCTCGCGAACAAATTCGTCGAAGCGGCGGTTGGCCGCGGCGGTCTCGCGCAGCGCGAAAACGAGCAGGCTCGACGCGCCGCTCGCCCAAAGGAAAAGCGTCAGATGCGCAAGATCTCCCCGCGAAATGATGCTTTGCGTGATGTCCGTCATGGCGTCTCCATGTCATGGGGCCGAGTGGTCATCCACGCGCACGCGCGCGACCGCCGCTGCCTTGCGGCAGCACGGGTGTCACGCGTCCTTGCGCGGATGAATGGATGCGGGTGTGCGGGTTAGCGCAGGCCTTCCGGCTTCAGCTCGGGATAGAGTTCGAAGAGCGGATACATGGCCTGAAGGTAGGATTCACCCATGACGGTCCCAAGGCATCTCCGCGCCTCGTTGAACTCGTCACGGCCGAGCGTTTGCTGGAACTCTATGATGAGTTTGTTCATTTCCGCGGCGTGGCGCGTGAGGAGCGTCAGAATTTCGGAAGCCGTGTCCTGAGAGATCGCGCTGGGCTCGAGCATCCAGCGTCTGCCCTGGATTTGTTTGATCTTCGGAACATTCGGGCACGGCTCGTCTGCGAGGTCGGGGAAGAATTTCAGTAGATCGGCTTCGCGATACACGTCCTCCGGTCCAGCGTAGGTGACGAACTCCAGCCGATCTTGAAAGACGCTCACCTCCACCCGCAGTGCGACGAGCGTGAAGAAAACGGTCAGGCAGTCCGGCGCGAACTGGTCGATCCGGTATGTGATGTTGTCCGCCTTGAGCATTGCGAGGCAACCGAGGCAGCGATCCAGTACCCCTGTCGCGCGCTCAACGGCAACCGGAAGCGAATTATCGCTCTGTTCGGAGATGAGTCGGGAAAGGGCGGCCTCGCCGGAATGCGGTCCGCTCCGGATCGAGAAATACGAAAAGTTCATCAGCTCCTGCTCGAAGGAGGCCTCGATACAGGAGCCTTGGAAGATGAACGTAACCGTGAGGCCATCGGGTGCGTGCCGATCGATCCGGAACGCAATGTCCTTGCGCTCCAGCATGGCAGCGAATGTGAAAAACCGTTGAAAACCATCCATGAAATTCAGGTCCTGAACATCGGCCACGACGCTGGTCGGCATGCGCTACGGAGGAACATCGAATCGCCACCACATCTCCTTCGGCACGTTCTGCCGTTCCAATTTCAGTCGGCGCGTCAATGGAATGTCCGGCTTGAATTGAAGACGCACGTCTACCCCTAAGACTTTCAGAGCACGCTCCCCCACAGCAGCATGATTTGGCAGCGGTATAAGCAAGGTGTGGTCGTCCAGCCACTCCGGCAGATCGCGCGAACCGCTGTAACCGAGAGCCAGGCCGCCAACCTCGGGATGATCGACCTTCGAGATCCGCACCTCGCTGGTGACAACCGTCAAAAGCATACCCGACCACCAGACATCGAGGACTTCCGCCTTAAGCCTGCCCGACGGCGAGAGAACCGTATCGGTCACAGAGCGAGTCTCGGTCGGCTGCAACAGTTCCGACACGTAGACCACCAGCCAAACGAAAGCCGCGAGCATCAGCACGAGGGCGAACCAGCAGCCCCATGGGCTACCTTCGGGCCTGGATGGTTCTGAAGAGGTCATAGCCAATTTTTGTATTCAATTCGTTGCGCAGCGGCAAATTCTCGTACACGGTACTGAATTCTGTACCGGGTGCAAAGCGCGAATACCGCTTTGCATAGGCATCTTGTGCGTACAAGGTAAGGTCTTGAGGCACCCCGGCTGACGCAGCGTAGACTCCAATGGCGACTGTTGAGTAATCGACATAGCGCGGTTCGCCTGATGTACCCGTTAGACGCTGAATATCCCATTCACCACCTTGGCGAAATTTCGAAAGATCAGCAGCAATCAGACCCAGCATTGAGTTCCCCGGAGCGTTCCAATTAGCAGCACCTTTTTCAATGAAAAAGGCGGGGGGGAAATTAGCCGGATATCTAATGACTCCATCTGTCTTATCGGCAAAAGGGTTCCTGTAAGGACCTCCGTCCTCGTTGAAAAGGATGGTAGGCTTGCCAATATCTGCCTCCGTCCGGGGCACGCCAGCCCCACCTCCCTCACTCGTCCAGCGCCCGATATCATCACGCGGCTGACTCTCCCAGGCACCCCCGTTACCACCCGGATCGAGTGCACCACCGCCGTCGACGCCCGCCTCGACAGGCGAACCATCGAAGCTGCCATCGGGCAACGTCCCCTTCGCGCCACGGGGCGCATAACCCACGGCCTCGCGCTTTTCGTCGTCCGTG
Source organism: Hyphomicrobiales bacterium (assembly GCA_028290285.1). Lineage (GTDB taxonomy): Bacteria > Pseudomonadota > Alphaproteobacteria > Rhizobiales > Beijerinckiaceae > Terripilifer. Next base: position 237,426 of record JAQGKD010000096.1, on the reverse strand, counting down.
AGGAAGCTCGCGGCGCCGATGCGCGCCCATTCGCTCGCGCGTTCCGAGCTCAGAGCATCGACGCCGTCGAGATTTGCGCGCAGTTCGAATGTGCCGAAATCGGCCTGCATCCAGCTTTCAAAGCTCTTCTGGAGGCGGCTGACGAAGGGCACGATGGTCTGCCGCCAGAAGGCGCGGTTGGCTTCCTGGTAGTTTGAGAACGTGTTGTCGCCGGGCAGGCCGAGCACCATGGGCGGGACGCCGAAGGCCAGTGCGATTTCACGCGCGGCAGCAGCCTTGGCTTCGATGAAATCCATGTCCTTGGGCGACAGGGACAGCGGCTTCCAGTCGAGACCGCCTTCGAGCAGCAGCGGCCGTCCCGCATTGCGTGCGCCTGAAAAACTCTCGTCTAGTTCGTTTTTCAGCCGGTCGAATTGTTCTTCTGAAAGCGTCGCGCCTTCGGGGCCGGAATAGACCAGCGCGCCGGAGGGACGCGCGGCGTTGTCGAGCAAGGCGCGGTTCCAGCAACTCGCCGAGTTGTGAATATCGAGCGCGGTTTCAGCGGCGGCCAGCGGTGCGTGGCCGTAATAATCATCGAGCGGCGCGAAGAATTTCAGATGCAGGATCGGGCTCACGCCCGCACCGGCATCGAAGCGCACTTTTTCGGCGCCCGCGCGATATTCGAAAGCCGCCGGCCAGCCGTTCGAACCGGGCACGATCGACATGCGATCGGGCCGCAAAGCATGCAGCTCGCGCAGGGTTCCGTCGATGGACACGGCCTCGACATAGGCATTTCCGAACAACAGCAGGTTCGAGACCAGCGCTTCCAGAAGGGCCGTTCCCGATTGCCCTGCATTCGGATTGGCCAGGACCGCGAGCAGCGGATGGTCCGGCGTTTCCATGCCTTGCTCGTAGACGAGCCAGGGCACAGATGCGACGGCCTCGGCGATCATCCGCACCGAGCGGAACACGACGGGGTTGCGCTCATAGCCGTGGCGCGTCAGTTCGGGCGAGGTGCGGGGCTGGAAGCGCGTCAGTCCCGGCAGGTTGAAGCCGAACAGCGCCGCCGTGCGCGAGGATTTGGCGGCGAGCATGGGCGTGGGCGGATTCGCGCGCGCAAATCCGGCCCGTCCCGCGAGGCGGGAAAGGATGGAGGGCATGACGTTCCTCTTCTCAGTTCGAGGCGATGATTTGGTAAAAGTGCCTAGACGCGGCGGACCTTCGGCTCGCCAGCATGTGGTCCGAGTGCGAGCGCGGTGACCGCCCAGACCAGCGCATCGAGACGATCGGGGCTGCGGCCATTGTCGAGTCCCGTCGGGCCGAAGGCGCACATTTCGTCCTCGAGCGCAGGGAAAGCGCCGATGTGATGTACCCTGCCCTGCTCGTAGAGCTGCGCCACGGGCGCTGCCCGCAGATATTTGCCGCGTGTCGCGCGCACCTGCCGCACAGGGACTTTCGCATCGGCTTCATTGATGACGGCTGCGACCATCTCGCCGCCCTGGTTGACTTCGGCGACGAGTTCGTCGGCCTCGTGCTTTGCATAAAGCGCCACTGCGACACGTGCCCATTTGGCCGGCCGCGCCGCGCCGAGCGACGCGTCTTCGAGAATATGCACGTGACCGTCGGCATCGATGCCCGCCGCGACAATGCCACAGGCATCGGCCCGCTGATGCGACGAAGCAGGCGGGTCGATGGCCACCACGATGCGGCGCATGGGCGGGGCTGCGGGCCGCCGGCACGCTTCCAGCATGTCGCGTGTCCACAGCGCGTCGGCCCGCTCTTCCACCATTTCTCCATCGAGTTCCTGGCGTCCGAGCCGCGTGCCGGCGTAGCGTGTGACGATGCGCTGCAGAAAATCGGCTGCGAGATTCTGTGCATTGGCCTGCGTCGCAGCACGCGACACCGCCGCTTTCGGATCCGCGAGAAGCCGCTTCAGCAGAGGCGCGGGTCGCGGGGTCGTGGTCACGACCTGTCGTGGATGCTGGCCGAGGCGAAGACCGAATTGCAGCATGTCGAATGTCTCCTCCGCGTGCCGCCATTTGGCGAGTTCGTCGAGCCAGGCGCATTCAAATTGTGGACCGCGCAGGGATTCGGGATCCTCGGCGGAGAATGTCTGCGCGGTCGCGCCATTGGGCCAGGCGAGACGCCGCCGCGAGGGCTCCCACAAGGGGCGTTCGTCGCGTGAATGAATGGCGAGCAGGCCAGACACGCCCTCGATCATGACGTCGCGCACATCGGCCGCCGTTTCACCGACGAGCGCGATGCGGCCGACGGGCCGGTGTGAAAAACCCGGCAGGCCGAGCGCCACGCCGCGCACCCATTCGGCGCCTGTGCGCGTCTTGCCCGCGCCACGCCCGCCCATGACGAGCCAGACCGTCCAGGGGCCGCCCCCGCTGGCTTGCGGCGGCGGCAATTGATCTTCCCGCGCCTGCATCTCCCAGGCGGCCAGCAGCGTCTCCAGATCGCGCGCCGAAAATCCGGCGAGGAGTTCATCCAGCGTCCCGTTGTCCGCGCAGGTCTTCAAGACGCTCGACAAGCGCCTGCCGCAATGTGGCCAGGTCGCGGGGAGGTCCGTCGTCGCGTCCGTCATCCTGCGCGCCTCCCTGGCTGGCCTGTTTCATGGTGTCGTCGAGCCGCCTGAGATCGGCGAGCGTCTTGACCAGCGAAGCGAGGATGCGCGCCTTGCGCTCGGCCCCGGGCGGCGCGACGTTTTCCAGCTCGCTCTCGACCCGCGCGATTTCGCGCCTGAGGGCATGGGCGAGCCGCCGCTTCAGGGCGCCGGTGTCTATGGGTTCGTCCAGGCCGCCTTCGTCAGGAAGGCGCGGCTTCGATGCGGGTTTCGTCGCCGTGGGGGGCGCGGGCCTCGTCGGCCAGTCGAGCTTGCGCCGCAATGTCAGGAAGGCGTGACGGCTGAGTTTCAAGGTTGCGGCGATCTCATGCAGCGGCGTCAGGCCGTCGTCATAGAGTGCGCGCGCCTTTGCAATCGCCGCCGCGCTGGGCTTGCGTGGTGTCATCAGCGGCCTTTCTGAAACGCAAAAAGCCGGTGCGTCGCCGCCCGGCCCCTTCGCTCACATTTCTGGAGTATGGCGTAAACCTACCCGAGGAGCGGGTCGGTGTCAAGGAGTAAAATCCTATTTGCACCGACGCGCCCCGCTTCTCCCGGTGGGAGAAGCTGCCTGCGGAGCAGGCTGATGAGGGGTTACGGGGTAAGTTTTGAGAGGCGGGAATCCCTCATCCGCCCGTTTCACGGGCACCTTCTCCCACCGGGAGAAGGTCCGGCGCGCCGAGGAATACTGTCTTATACCTCACCCGCCCCGTCGCTCGCAATGACGGCAACTTAGGCCGCGCCTAATTCCAGACGGGCGCCCCCTCAGCCCATTTGCCCTTCCTCGCGATACACAAACGTGTCCTCGCTCTCGTAGGCCCGCACCTGCGGCGGCACGCCGGGCAGGCCCAGGTCTGCCCAGTTGGCGGCCACCTTGTCGTAGGTGCTCTTGCGCAGTGTCGTGCGGGTCGAGAAGGTCGGGATGTAGCGATGGTCCTTGCAGGCGTTGATGAGCGCCTTCGAGCCATAGGGCCGCTTCTCCGGCGGGTTCTGCGTCGGGTCGAGCGGGGTCGACCAGGTGTTGCGCAGGATGTCGATGTCGTCGATCGGGCTGCAGCGGCTGGCCATGGCCCAGATCACCTGGTTCATGTCGGTGGGATCGACGTCGTGATCGACTGCGATGATCCACTTGGTGTAATAGGCGCCGCCCGGAACCTGCGCCGCGAGCGCCAGCACCTGCGCGGCATGGCCCGCGTATTTCTGTTCCAGTGCGATCACGGTCATACCGAAACCACCGGCGGCGGCGGGATGCGAATAGACGCCGTGGATGCCCGGGATTCCGAGCTTGTCGAGATCGTCCCAGATTTTTGCCGAGCGGATGATCGAGAAGAAGCCGCTCTGCTCGCAGGACGGATAATCGGCCATCAACGCGTTGGTGAGGATGGGCTTGTTGCGATAATGCATGGCCGTGATCTGCACCATCGGGCAGGCCGCTTCGGGCTTGCCGTAATAGCCGGTGAATTCGCCGAAGGGGCCTTCGGCCATCATGGCATTGGGGCGGATCTCGCCCTCGATCACCAGTTCCGCATGGGCTGGAATGAGCAGGTCCGTCGTCGTGCCGCGCACGACGGGCACGGGCGCCCCCTTGATGCCGCCGGCGAATTCATATTCCGACACGTTTTTCGGGAAGGTCTGCGAGCCCACCAGCATGTACAGCGGATCGATGCCCCAGGCCGCCGCGACCTGCAGCGATTTGCCCTGCTCCCAGGCGCGCGCGATGTGCAGGCGCGCATCCTTGCCGGGCGACAGATAGAGGCCTACCTGCGAGTTGCTTTGCACCATCATGCGGTAGGTGCCGACGTTGAGATAGCCGGTGTCGGGATCGCGCGTGATGACGGCATCCGCCGTGCCCGCATAACGTCCGCCGTCGCGCGGCCAGTGGCGCGGAATCGGCAGCAGCGACAGGTCGATGTCGTCGCCCGTCCGCGTGTTCTGGTAGACGCTCGCATCCTCGCGCGCGATCTCCTGCGGCGGCAGGCGCTTGCGCAATTTGTCCTTGGTACGGCGGATCAGTTCGACGGTCGGCGTATCGGGATGTTCACCGAGCGTCAGCGCGATGCGGCGCACGCTCGGCCCGAGCACGTTCCACAGGGTTTGCGCACCGATGGAGGAATTGTCGAAGCCCACCGCGCGTTCGAACAAGATGGCGGGCGACGGGTTCTGCTTGGCGACGAGATAGGAAATCGCGCTCATTTCCTCGTCGCGCTCGACGGGATCTTTCACCCGCACGAGTTCGCCGATTGCTTCGACGCGGGCGAGCCATTCGCGCAGATCGTTGATCGGCGGCTGCGTGATGCTTTCGGCGCTGGATGTCATGTCCCTGGTGCTCCCTCTGGGGCCGTTTCATGACGGCCGCTCATTGCGGGACATGACCGGATTCCGCGCCAAAGCGCAAGCGAGGGCGCGGATGGTTTGTCGAAAAGCCAGCCCGCGCTTATGAGTGACGCCGGAGATCACATCATGCCGCTCGTCTCGCTCGCCGCCCTCACCATTCTCGATGCCGGTCCGGCCGGACAGATCCGCGCAGCCCATGAAGCGGGCTTTCCCGCCGTGGGCTTAAGGCTCAATCCGCTGCTGGCGACCGACGCCGTCGTGGTCGGCAACGCAGCCGCCGAACGCGACGTCCGCGACCTTATGCGCACGACGGGGATGCGGATGCTCGAAGTCGGCGTCTTTCCGATCAAGCCGGATCTCGATGTCGCGGCCTTACAGCCGGTTCTCGCGTTTTCAGCCGAACTCGGCGCGCGGTTCATCGTGTGCCCGGTCGAGGATGCCGACGAGGCGCGGCGGCTCGCGACCCTGCGGGCGCTCTGCGATCTCTGCGCCGCGCTGGGCCTCGGCGTTCTCGTGGAGTTCAATCCCTACAGCTCGTGTCGGAGCCTCGCGGCGGCGCGGGAGCTGGCACTAGCGTCGGAGCGGCCGAATGCGGCGCTGGTCATCGACCTGCTGCATCTCTCTCGCTCGGGCGGCACTGCGCGCGATCTCGCTGGCGTCGAGCCCGAGCTTCTGAAGCTGGTGCATTTCTGCGATGCCGGGCCGATGCCCGTGGGCGAGCGCACGCTCGACCAGTTGCGCGCGGAATCCCGCACCGCGCGGCGCTTGCCGGGTGAAGGCGTGCTGCCGCTGGCCGAGCTGCTGGCGGCGTTTCCAGCGGGGACGCCGATCAGCGTGGAAGCGCCGAGTGCTGCCATCGCGCACCTGCCTGCGGCTGAGCGGGCGAAGCGGGTGCTGGCCGCGACGCAGGCGATTTTGCGCCAGGCCGGGCTGCCCTAGCGCGCCCCCTTGGGCACCTTGTTCGGCCAGGCCACGATGAACTCGGGCAGATCTTCAACTTCCACATCCATCTCGTTGGCCACCACCTTGCCACGCACGGAAACGCCGGCCTTGTGCACGGTCTCCGGCGTCCCCGAGATGAGCGGGTGCCACCACTTCAGGTCCTCACCATCCGCCACGAGTTTGTAGGCGCAGGTGGGCGGCAGCCATTTGATCGTGCGCACGCCTTCGGGCGTCAGTTTGACGCAATCGGGAACGCGGCGCTTGCGGCGGACATAATCCGCGCAGCGGCAGGTCTGTCCGTCCAGCAGCTTGCAGCCGACACTCGTGGAATGGATATCGCCCGTGTCCTCATCCTCGAGCTTGACGAGACAGCAGCGACCGCAGCCGTCGCAGAGGCTTTCCCATTCCGATTTCGTTAGCTCTTCCAGACTCTTCTGCTTCCAGAAGGGGACCGGCGAATCATCTGTCATAGGTGCTCTTTGCGGAGATGCCGGCTGCCCCCTTTCAGAGGGGACGAGCCGGGATTAACTTTCACTTAAGGATCTCGGAATTGGCACTTGCGCTCGGATCGAGCGGGCGTCAAGAAGGTTGATGAAGTGTAAAGACTTCGGAAGTGGCAGGAGAGCGCATCCGCGTGTTCGAGGAAATCGCCAGATCCCGACTTTTTCGCCGCGTGTCCAGGGCCATGCTGGCGTTCGACTCGTGGGTCGATTCCTCGATCTATTCGGGCCTGCAGCGTTCGCGTGGCCTTTATGACGATTTTGCCGCCTTCATGGATCGCCTGCATGTCGGCGGCTTCCGGCGCGTGGGCGTCGAGCTTGCCTGCGAGGGCCTGACGCTGGGTCTTGCCGGGTCGGTCCTGGCGCTGGCGCTGGCTGTTCCCGCCTTTCGGGAGACTTCCGACGATTGGTTGAAGAAGCAGGATCTCGCCATCACCTTCCTCGACCGCTACGGCCAGGAGGTCGGGCGGCGCGGCATCAAGCACGACGATTCCGTTCCGCTCGAGCAGTTTCCCGACTACCTGCTCCAGGCCGTGCTCGCGACCGAGGACCGGCGTTTCTACGATCACTATGGCATCGACCCGATCGGCACATTACGCGCCCTCACGGTCAATGCGCGCTCGACCGGCGTCGTGCAGGGCGGCTCGACCGTCACGCAGCAATTGGCCAAGAACCTCTTCCTGTCCAACGAGCGCACCATCGAGCGCAAGGTCAAGGAGGCTTATCTCGCGGTCTGGCTCGAATTCCATCTGCCCAAACGCGAGATCCTGAAGCTCTATCTCGACCGCGCCTATATGGGCGGCGGCACGTTCGGCATTCAGGCCGCGGCTGAATTCTACTTCGACAAGAATGTGCGCGACCTCTCTCTGTCGGAGGCCGCGATGCTGGCGGGCCTGTTCAAGGCGCCGACGAAATTCGCACCGCACATCAACCTGCCAGCCGCGCGTGCCCGCGCGAGCGACGTGCTGCAGAACATGGTCGTGGCCGGGTTCCTGACCGAGGGCCAGATCTATGCCGCGCGCCGCAATCCGGCGACGCCTGTCGATCGTCGCCGCGAGAGCAGCCCGGACTGGTATCTCGACTGGGCCTATGACGAAGTGCTGAAGCTCTCGGAAAGCGGGAAGCTCGGCAACGACCGCGTTCTGACCGTTCGCACCGCGCTCGACAACAATTTGCAGAAGCACACCGAAACGGTCATCGAGGATGCGCTGCGCCAATACGGCAAGCAATATCGCGCCAAGCAGGGCGCGGCCGTCGTCCTCGAACCCTCGGGAGCCGTGCGCGCCATTGTCGGCGGGCGCGACTATGGCGCGAGCCAGTTCAACCGGGCGACCGACGCCGTTCGCCAGCCGGGCTCCTCGTTCAAGCCTTTCGTGTACCTGACCGCGCTGATGACGGGCCGGGTGCGCGCCACCAGCATCGTGGACGGTTCCGGCATCTGCCTCGGCAATTGGTGCCCGCACAATTACGGTGGTGCTTCGGCTGGACAATTGCCCCTGGTGGTCGCCCTTCAGAAGTCGCTCAACACGGTGGCCGTGCGCCTCTCGGTGATGATCGGCCAGGCCTATTGGAAGGGCAAGGACGCCAACCAGTGGAATTTTGCCAAGCTCGGCCGCCAGAAGATCCTCGAAAACGCGCATGCCATGGGCATCACGACGCCGCTCACCGACACCGTCTCGCTGCCGCTCGGCGCGGGCGACGTGAAAATGATCGACATGGCCAGCGCCTATGCGGTCTTCGCCAATGGCGGCCGCAAGGCCGCGCCCTACGCCGCCGTCGAGATCCGCAATTCGCGTGACGCGGTCATCTATCGCCGGGACCGTGACGGGCCGGTCATGCCCCAGGTGATCCCGGCCGAGAAGATCGCCGAGATGAACAACATGCTGAAGGAAGTCGTCGCTGGCGGCACCGCGCGCGCCGCCCAGCTCGAAGGCGTGGTCGCCGCGGGCAAGACCGGCACGACGAATTCCTACCGCGATGCCTGGTTCGACGGGTTCACCGGCAATTACGTCTGCACGGTCTGGTTCGGCAACGACGATTCCACCTCCATGAACAACATGACCGGCGGCACCCTGCCCGCCCGCACATGGCACGAGATCATGGCCTATGCCCATCAGGGCATCGAGTTGAAGAACCCCTATGGCATCAGCGGCACCGGACAGGCCGTGGCGAGCGCCGGGTCTTCGAGCCATGGCGACCTCGGTGCGCCACAGCGCCCGGCCACTCTCTCGCGCCGGGCGACCGAAACCCTCGGCTCGATCGAGGACCTGTTCAACAACGCCGAGAAGCTGGGCGGAAAGCGCGTGGACAGCGGTTCTTCCGTGACCTTCGCCTCCGATCAGACTCCGCGCTCGCAGGGCGAACGCAAGCGCTCTGTCGGCGGCTGGATCGTTATCGAGTAAGCTCGCAGCCGATGATCCAGTCAGATCGATTCCCCTGCGGAGAGAAGCGCGCTTGAGCATTCTGGTCAAAACGGTGGTCGCGACGCTCGCCGGCACTGCTCTGGGTCTTTTCGCGACGGCGCAAAGCGTGGAGCGAGGGTTCGGCTTCGATGCCGTGCAGGCAGGCCCGTGGACGACATGGCCCAAGGCGGGCTCCAACGATGCCGACCCCTATGCACGCGCGGTCATCTCGCGCACGGGACAGATCCCGCTGGGCTCGGCGGAGGGCCTGAGCCTGATTGCGCGCACCGACAGTGCCGGACGGCCACTGTCACCCGCCTGCGATTATGTGATCTCGGGCGCGATCCCCACCGCGCGATTCTGGACTGTCACCGTGACCAGCCCCGAGGGGCATATCGCCGACAATGCGAGCGGACGCTACGGCTTCACGTCGAGCGAGATCGTGCGCGACTGGCAGGGCGGGTCCTCGATCGTCGTGTCGCGCGCGGCGCGCCCGGGCAATTGGCTGCCCGTCGCTCCCGACCGGGCATTTTTCCTCGTCCTGCGCCTCTACGACACGCCCAACAGCGCAACTGCGTCGACGCTGGATGCGAGTGAAGTGCCTGCCGTCGTCGCGGAGCGCTGCGCGTGAACAAGAAACGGCTTCGCCAAATCCTGCTGGGCCCCGCACCCTGGCTGCTCGCCACGCTCCTGATCGCAGGCATCGTGCATATCGCATCGATCCTGATCATGCCGCGCCTCGCGCCCAACGATCCCTTCGCGCGCGTGGCGGCACTCGCGCCTCTCAACAAGATGACCCTCCTGCCAGCGTCGGCGCCGGGCACGGAGGTTCTGCCTTTCGAAGATCCGGCCATGGCGATGGGCGTTTGCCGCTTCGATCTCGCGCGCGGGCCGGTGCGTCTGCGCACGATCCTGACGCCGAACGCGCTGCTGCTCCTGTCCTTTCACGGACGCTACGGGCAGACGTTCTATTCGATGACGGACCGGGGTGCCTCGCGCGGCCGGCTCGAAGTCGTGATCGCGACGCGCGACCAGCTGGACGAGATCGAGAGCCGGGACAGCGATGAGGAATTGCCGCAGGAATTGCGCCTGGAATCCCCGACACTTCAGGGCTTCGTGCTCCTTCGGGCGCTGGCGGAGCGGCCGAGTCTCATGAGCGATGCGCAAAGCCGCATCACTTCCGTGTCCTGCGAGGGCTAGACCCCGGCAGGCCTGCTCTTTTACGCCAGCCGCTTGCGACCGCGTCCATTGTCTTTCTTGGGCGAGCTCTTCATGAGCGGCGCCTTCGTCCGGCGGCGGCGCGTACCTTCCTGCGGTGGCGCGACCATCGGGCGCTCATAGCGAACGCCTGTAAAAAAAAGAATTTCTGCGCTGAGGCCGATGCGTGAGACCTCCGGCCGCGGCGGACCGCTCCCCGGTCTGAATTTCACGATATTGCACATATTGCTGTCTCCCAGGACGATCAGACTCGTACGTGACGCGAACTTACCTACCCTGCGAACCCATTAGGAATTTCGAAGGTTAATGTTGCGTCAACGACTCCGCGCTATCGTCAGGACAGTTCCAGAGTGTGTCCGCGATGCGTCCCTTCGCTCACGATTTTATGTCCGAAGCTCTCCAGAAGCTCGCCGCGTGCGGGCCCAACGAGAACGGTGCGACCCGTCCCGTGCTGTTGCGCGTGCTGACGGATCTCTTTGTCATGCGTCAGTCACATACTGACGACGAGATCAGGCAATTCGCCGAGATCGCCAGCCGCGTCGTCGACGACGCCAGCCCTGACGAGATCCTGCATGTCGCGGGTGCGTTATGGGACAATCCCGATGCGCCCGTGGAGGTTGTCGATCGACTGGTTGCGCGCGGCGGTCCAGGCGCCCTCCTTCTGCTGGCGAAATGCCGGCATGTGTCCACGCTCTCCATCGATTCCGCAGCGTCTCTCGGGTTGCCAGCCGCTGCTGCGGCCGTGGCCCAACGCGCCGACCTCGACGCCACCATGGTGAAGACCCTTGCGATGCGGGGCGAACCCGAGGTGTTGCGCGCGCTCGCGGCCAACGAGGCAGCGCCACTCGGCGCCGATGCCCTGAATGTCCTCGTGGATCACGGCCGCGAAGATAGCGGCGTCGCCGCCCTGCTCTGCCAGCGGCTGCCCCATCGCCCCGAAGTCGCAGGGCTGTTCCTGAGCGCCACATCCCGTCAGCGCGCCATGATGCTTGCCTCTGCGAAGCGAGCCGCTGGAGACGAGGCTCCCGTCACCGGCTGGGCGGATGCCTCCCAGACGCCCGCCGCCAGACGCATCGAAGCGGCGGCGCTGGACCGGGATTCAGACGCACTTCACGCCGCTCTCGCCGAGGCCTGCGACTGCGATCCCGCCCTGATGAGCGCGATCATTGCGGATCCGGGCGGCGAGCCGCTGGCCATTGCTCTCCGCGCCGTTGGCATGAGCCCGGTGGTTGCAACGCGCATCTTCCTGTTCGCCGATCCCGAGATCTCGCATTCCTTCGGCAAGGTTTCGATGCTGACGCGGCTCGCCGCCTCGACGTCCCAGGAGGTCGCGGGACAAATCCTGCGCGCGATGATCGGCACGCCTGCCCGTGCGGCCCGTGGCCAACATGTGCCGGTGCTCGATCCCTCGGCCCGGCCGGTTCCCGGCCGCACGGCGGCTTCCGCCCGTGTCACCGAACTGCGCCGGTCCACGCAGGACACGCTGAAGCGGATTCAGGCACGGTAAGAGACGCCCGGCGGGCCAGCCTATTCGGCGAGATCGAGGAAGCACCGGCCCTTGCGGTCTTCCACTTCGATGAGCCAGAGATCGGGATCGAAGGCCATTTCGCGGCGCAGGCGCTCTTCGGCAGCCAGCGGGTCGATCCAGGGTTCGGCATGCATGCGCGCCCAGAGGCGATCAACGCCCTCGCGGTCGGCGAGCTGGCTCTGCGGCGCGGGTCCATAGACCGCCGCCTGCCCGTCGAGCCTGTCGACCTTGACGAAGATCGCACCGGCTTCGGGAGATCCGCGCTTGCGCAGGACTGCGAAAGCCCCTTCGACTCCACATCTGCGCAGATAGGCCGCGACCCAGATATCCGCGCGTAAATGCATGAGCTATGGCACCGCGATGCCGGTTTGCGCGGAGAGTTCACGCAACGTGCGGGCGGACAAGTCGCCGGTCACGGGCAGCTTGCGCGACTGTTCGAATTTCTCGATGGACTGGCGCGTCGTCGCACCCATCACGCCGTCGGGTTTGACTGGATAGCCGAGCCGAGCGAGCGCACGCTGGGCCGCGACGAGTTTCCCGCCATCGGCGGCGGGCGCGGACGAGCCCTTCAGCAGGTTGCCGATCTGGTCTTTCGGCGCTTCCACGGCGTCGCGAGGCGCGGTCGCAGGTGCGAATTCGACCGGACGGGGAACCGGAACCGGGATGGCGTTGGCGGGTGGCGCGGTCGGCAGTGCCGGGATCATGGATGTGGGACGTGCGACGACCGGGCCGCCGAAGATCGGCGCGGGATGGCGCGCCGTCTGGAAGAACATGGCATTGGCGAGAATGCCGGTCAGCACAGCCGTGAAGACTGCGCACAGAATGGTCTGGCCGGGACGGCGCGCGAAGGGCGCGATCCAGGCAAAGCGGCGCGAACGGGCAGAGCCGGAGTCGCGACGCCGCGAGGAGCCGGTCAAAACGAAATCGTGGTCGGCACGGGCGAGAGCTTCACGCAATTTTCTTCACCATCGGAAATGCGGGGGACATAGGAACAGCCCGCGAGATCACTTCGATTTTGGCACATTCCTGGCTCGCGGGCATCGAGCGCCGGCAATCCAGCGGCAGACGCACGGTCACGCAGGTTCCCTTGCCGGGCTCGCTCTCGAGAGAGATCGTGCCGCCGTGCAATCCGACAAGCCCCTTGACCACGGAAAGGCCGAGGCCCGTGCCTTCGTAGGGTCGATCGTAAGCCGACCGCACCTGGAAAAAGGGATCGCCGAGGCGCGGAAGGTCGGGCGCGGTGATGCCGATCCCGGTGTCCGCAACGTAGAGCGCGAGTGAGTTCCCCTCGGGGCGCACGCCTATGGTGACGCGCCCGCCAGCCGGGGTGAACTTGATGGCGTTCGACAGGAGATTGAGGAGGATCTGCTTGCAGGCGCGCTTGTCGGCGACGAGTTCGTCGAGCCTGGCAGGGCACATGCGCACGAGTTCGACACGCGTTTCCTCCGCCCTGAGACGAACCATGTCGCAGCAGGAATCGATCAGCGGCGCGACGTCGAAGGGTTCGGCGACAACCTCGAAGCTTCCCGATTCGATCTTGGACACGTCGAGGATGGAGTTGACCACCGACAGGAGATGTTGGCCCGAGGTGTTGATGATATTGGCATACTCACGACGCTTGGCTTCCTCGCGCGGCGCCAGCTCCGGGTTTCCCAGCATTTCGGAAAAGCCGATGATCGCGTTCAGCGGCGTGCGCAGTTCGTGGCTGACATTGGCGAGGAAACGATCTTTCCATCCCTGCGCACGTTCCGTCTCCGCCCGCGCCTTCTCGATGGCGCGCTGCGACTCCATGCGATCGGACACGTCGCGAATGACGGCGATGACGGCGGCGTCGTCCTCGCGGAGCGCCGGATCGACGCCGATGTTGCGCGCACGGATCTCGACCCATACGAAAACAGGTTCTTCGAACGAACCGCGCTCGCTGGTGATGCTGGAGGTCCGCAGGCGAACGGTCGCGATCGTCGTGTTAGAGCCGGCGGCCGCATCCGCGATTGCCTTCAGAAAAGCCGGACGGTCGGCCACCTGAATGCGTTCGAAAAAGCCGCGCCCCATCATCGAACGCGCGCTGAGTTGCAAGATCGCGTCGCCTTCGCAGCTGGCCGAAACAACGGCGCCCGAGCGGTCGTAGCGAAGCACGAGGTCGCCCAGCGCCTCGGACAGGGTTGCATAGCGCACGGCATCCATGCGCTCGCGGCGCTCACGCAGTTCGCTGAGGCGGAGCCAGCAGCCCGCGAGTCCCAGCGCATAGACGATGGCGATGGCGCTGAACAGCAGATCGACGCCGACGGCAGAACCGGCCGGGGCAACCAAGCCGAACTGCTGCGCCACGTTCATCACGACGCTGAGGAAGAGAGCGGAAATCGCGGCGAGCGCGACCATGCCCGCGGACAGGGAGAGAGCGGCTTCGAGCGGTGCGAGAACCAGCCAGACGACAGCCGCGCTGGACACCGCGCCGGCGCCGAACCCGACGGTGACCGAGAGGCCGCAGAGCGCGCAGATGCAGAGCACGTGGCCGAGTTCGATCCGGCCCGTGCGCGATACCACGACTACGGCCAGAAGCGGCACCATCGCCCAGGCAAAGGCGAGCGATTGCCAGAGCGGAGGCGCGCCGTTGACGGCCAGGCAGATCGGGCCGGATACGGCTGCAATCAGGGCCATCGCGAGACGCGTGCCGATGAACAGCGCATGGCGCGATTTTTCGTGGGGGCTCGCGCGCACGTCGGGGTGCACCAAAGCCGCAATCTGATTTTCCAAACTCGACAAATAACTCACGACGCGTCCACTCCGGGCAGCGATCGGCTTCTCGCCTGCGCTGCCTTGTCCCAAACACATTCGCAGGCTCGCCTTAAGTGAACCCTAAGCGGGAAGGCCCCGGCGCGCCTCGGATCGGTAAATTCGACATGCGGCGCCCTTCCGGGACGGAAACAACGCGGCATGGTTTAGGCTTCGTTGCTTTCGCAGCGCTTTATGGTGAACAGCGTCTAAACAGGAGGTGTCTGAATCGACAGGTTTATTTGACCGGCATTTGAGGTGTCCCCTGTAGGTTTCGTATGGGCAGCATCGTTGCAGCTCTTCGATCCACCCCGTTGGTGATCCGACATGTTCTTCCTGATCCGGTGCGCGTTCTGGCTTGGCCTCGTCTTCTCCTCCCTTCCCTGGGACGCAGAGGAGGTGCGAGCCGATCTCACGAGCGGGGCCGAGCAGGTAGGCGCCGCCATCGCGGACAAGGCGCAGTCGCTTTGCCTCCAGGATCCGGCCGCCTGTGCGCAACATGCCGCTCGCGTCGGCAAGGCTCTGGGCACCCGCACGTCACAGAATTCGCTGCTTCCGAGCGACCTCGCACCGGCCTGGAAAGGCGGCATTCCACTGCCGCCCCGGCGGTCGGCAAGTTAGTGCTGGCGCTCTCCCCACGACGCCCCATATAGAGCGGGAAGCTCAGGCAAGAGGTTGCGTCCCGGATCATGGTTTCCAAGATCGACGAGATCATCGAGAATTTCGAACTGCTCGACGAGTGGGACGACCGCTATCGGTACCTGATCGAGCTCGGCCGCGAACTCGAGCCGCTGGACGAGGCTGCACACAGCGAAGCCAACAAGGTGCGCGGCTGTGCCAGCCAGGTCTGGCTCGAAACTCACGTGGGCAGCGGCCCCGGCGGTGAGCCGGTGCTGAGCTTCAAGGGCGACAGCGATGCCCATATCGTTCGGGGGCTCGTCTATCTGATCCTGACGCTCTACTCGGATCGCAGCGCGCCGGAGATCGTCTCGACCGACGCGCAGGATCTTTTCCAGCGCCTCGGCCTCGATGCCCATCTCACGCCGCAACGCTCCAATGGCGTGCGGTCCATGGTGGAGCGCATCAAATCCGATGCGCGCCACGCCATGGCGACTGCCTGATCTCCCCTCACGCCTCGATCTTGGGCCGGTAATCCTGCGCACCCCAATGGCGCATTCGTTTCGCATGCTCGGGGCCCGACGCGTGCGTGCCGATACCGTAATGGCGGGCGAGCCGGACCAGAGCCAGGTCGAGCACGATGCGGGCGGAGCGGCGCGGCCAGTTGCGCTCGCTCTCGATCCGCTCCAGCCCTTTCAGGAAGCCGCAGACATCGACGAGAAGGCCTGAGAACTCCGGGCCGACCGCGTCCATGGCCCGCGCCACGCGTTGCCGCGCGGCCAAAACGAGATCGCTCATATGGCCCGGCGACGGGCCGCTTCCTCCCGCGCCCGGCATGCCGCTCCAGCGCGAGGTCACGCTCGGCAATGTCTGCGCCAGCGTCAGGTCGCGGCGAAGACGTTCGCCGGCTTCCAGTTCGGCCGGGCCAATCAGCGGCTTGCCGTCGCGCCCGCGCCGTTTGGAGAGCCAGACAAGAGGGCTCTCGGCATCGTCCACAACGACGAGGGCCGCCTCTCCTTCCACGATCATGCCACGGCGTCCGACGTCGCCGTGCAGCAACCGGGCCGCTTCCAGCGCCTCGGGTCCGCTGGCGAGAGCCGCGCTGTCGCGGCCCCTGTCCGTCAGGGTAAGGCGCGCCCGGCGCGCGGGGCCGGGTGCTTCCCAGATTGCGAGGCCGCGAGCGACCAGGGTTTCGGCGGCCTCGGGCGGGAAGCAGCCCGTCTCCACCGAGACATTCCTGCGCCGCGTCACTATGCGGATGCCGGCGGTACCCTCCCCGTCCCCGAGCCAGCCATAGGCATGTTGCGGCGCCAGCGCGGCGAGAAGGCGAAGGGAGGTCGAGGCGGTCATGAAATCTACTCCGAGGCAATGAACGGAGCACGATCCTATGACAGGATTTTTTTCTTAACAACCCATTTGTTCATGCTATGTTCCCAAGGCGGCCGACACGGGCCGGGCCTGCTTGGACGGAGACGGGACATGACAATCTGGAACATACGTGACGAGGGTGAACGGCAGCCGCGAGTGCGCAGGACTGGCCAGGACGGCCTCGCAAGATCGCGGCCGGCGCGGACGATCGACTACGACCGAGCCAAGATGCTGCCTCGTCTTCTGCCCATGGGGCTGGAGGATTTGAGAGGGGCCGAGCCCCAGACCACGGAGGCGATCGTCAGCAAGCTGGCGAGGGCGCTGCGCTCGGAGAGGACGCGCGGCCGGGCGGGACATTGGACCTACGACCCAGAGCGGCATCTCCGGCTTTGCGCCGCGTTTCACGCGGAGAGCCGGGCGCTGAAGACCCGCCCGGTTCGCTGAGAGCTGCTTACTTTACGCGCCGGCGCTGCTGGCCGAGCCCCATTTGCTTGGCGAGCTGCGAACGCGCCTTGGCGTAGTTGGGAGCCACCATCGGATAGTCAGGGGGAAGTCCCCACTTCTCCCGATATTCTTCGGGTGACATATTATATTGGGTTCGCAAGTGCCGTTTCAGGGATTTGAACTTCTTGCCGTCTTCCAGGCAAATGATGAAGTCGTTCGTCACCGACTTTTTCGCAGGTACCGCCGGCTTCAAGGCTTCGACCGAAACTGGAGCAATACCAGAGGTAACGCGTACAAGAGCGGAGTGAACGTCGTTGATCAGCGACGCAAGATCGCTGGCGGGGACGGAGTTATTGCTGACGTAGGCCGAAACGATATCGGCTGCCAGCTCTATGTAACTGCTTTGATTGTTGTCGTCGCTCATAACGTGGCGTCGCCTTTTTATAACCGCCGCTTCAAGGGCGGGCGGAACTCTGTCGGAACGCGGCATATCGGGAACGAACCGAGATGATCTACGATGACTCGCATTTTTTATCTCGGAACAAATCTTCCCGCAAGCCGGTATATTGGAAAACAGCGGGCCAAACCACCACGAATTATCATCGACCATGCTCTGAAAAATTCACACACTGGAATAACTTAGGCGCCGCCTAGAGGCAAGATAACGAAGCTTTGCAATTAATCTGAAAGCTCCCGGCGTTGCTTTACGGAAGGTCGCGTTTTCTCCATCCGCGCGCAGCTCAACCGCGCCTTGCACGACGCGTCGCGGACTGACATCTACAGGGGGAGACTTCCTGCAGGCCCGATCTCAAACCCGGGCTTGGTCGCGCGCAGAGGGCAGAACGAACGCCATGACGGATATCCAACCCATCCATGCGCCCCGCGTGGAAAAACGCCCCCACGCCACCAGCGTCCATGGTGTTGAGATATCAGACGAATACGCCTGGCTCAAGGCGGAGAACTGGCAGGAGGTGCTGCGCGACCCAACCGTGCTGCCTGCCGATATCCGGGCCGTCGTCGAGGCCGAGAAGGCCTATGCAGAGGCGATGCTCGCGCCCAACGAGGCGCTCCAGACCCATCTGGTCGCGGAAATGCGAGCACGCATCAAGGAAGACGATGTCGATGTACCCGCTCCCGACGGGGCATTCGTCTATTACCGGCGCCATCGGCAAGGCGGGCAGCATCCGCTCGTCTGCCGGCGGTCGCGGGAGACGGCGGCGGATGAGATCCTGCTGCTCGACGGCGACGAGTTGGGAGAGGGAAAGGCGTTCTTCTCCATAGGCACGGCGCGTCACTCGCCAGACCACAGCCTGCTCGCCTGGAGCGCTGACGAGAAGGGCTCCGAGCTCTTCACCCTGCGCGTGCGCGACATCGAGACCGGCGCGGATCTCGACGACGTGGTGAGCGAGACGGCCGGCAATGTCGTCTGGAGCGCCGACTCTCGGGCTTTTTTCTACGTGCGCCTGGACGACAATCACCGCCCCCATCGCGTGTTCCTGCATGTACTGGGGACGGACACCGTCCAGGACGCCTGCATCTACGAGGAACAGGATCCCGGCTGGTTCGTGAGCATCCACGCCACGCAATCCCGGCAGTTCTGCGTGATAGACCTGCACGATCACGACTCGAACGAGGCTCACCTCATCGACCTGCGGGAGCCCTCTGCCCCGCCGCGCATGGTCCTGCCGCGCTCACCCGGCCTTCGCTACGACGTCGAAGCACATGGGGAGCGTCTGTTCATCCGCACCAATGCAAACGGTGCCGAGGACTTCAAGGTCGTCGAGGCCTCTGTCGCTGCCCCCGGCGCGTGGCGAGATCTCATCCCGCACCGGCGCGGGCGCATGATCACCTCCATCCTCGCACTTTCCCATCATTTCGTGCGGCTGGAGCGCGAGGACGGCTTGCCGCGCATCATCGTCCGCGACATCGCCAGCGGCGACGAGCACCACATAGCCTTCGAGGAAGAGGCCTATTCGCTGGGCCTCGAACGGATGCTCGAGTTCGACACGCATGTTCTGCGCTTTTCCTATTCGTCCATGACCACGCCGCGCGAGATTACCGACTACGACATGCGCGATCGCACACGGGTCCTGCGCAAGCGGCAGGAGATTCCCTCGGGCCACGACCCGAAGGCCTATGTGACACGCCGCGTCTATGCGACGGCGACCGACGGCGAAAGCGTGCCGGTCTCCCTGCTCTACGCGCGCGACACGCCACTCGACGGCTCCGCGCCGCTGCTGCTGCAAGGCTATGGCGCCTATGGCCACGCGAGCCCCGCGTCGTTCAGCGCCAATCGCTTCTCGCTGGTGGATCGCGGCTTCGTCTATGCCATTGCCCATGTCAGGGGCGGCACGGACAAGGGCTGGCATTGGTACGAAGACGGCAAGCTCGATCGCAAGACGAATACATTCACCGACTTCATTGCGGCGGCGCGCCATCTCGCGGCTTCGAACGTCACGCGCGAAGGCCGCATCGTCGCGCTCGGCGGCAGCGCCGGCGGCATGCTGATGGGGGCTGTCGCCAACATGGCGCCCGAGCTTTTCGCCGGCATCATCGCTGACGTTCCCTTCGTCGATGTGCTGAACACCATGCTCGATGCGGAGCTGCCGTTGACGCCGCCCGAATGGCTGGAATGGGGCAACCCGATCACCGACCGCGCGGCCTTCGACACGATCCTGAGCTATTCGCCCTACGACAATGTGCGGGCGCAGGCCTATCCCGCGATCCTCGCGCAGGCGGGCCTTACCGATCCGCGCGTTACCTATTGGGAGCCCGCGAAATGGGTGGCGCGCCTGCGCGACCGCATGACGGCGGGCGGTCCCATTCTCCTGCGCACCAACATGGATGCAGGCCACGGAGGCGCGGCGGGCCGTTTCGACCGGCTGAAGGAAATCGCCGTCGAATATGCGTTCGCGGTGGATTGCGTGCAGGGCGAGAGAGGAATGTGACGTGACACTCAAGCGCGATGCCGCCCAACTCCTCGTCGTCGACGTTCAGGAAAGGCTCCTGCCGGCCATGCACGGCGGCGCGCATGCGTCGGCCCAGATCGGCATCCTGATCCGGGCAGCACGTCATCTCGGCATCCCCATCACGATCTCGGAGCAATATCCGCGCGGGCTCGGCTCGACCGTCTCATCGCTACTCGACGCGGCGGCGGGAGAGGCCGTCGTGCTGCCCAAGACGAGCTTCTCCTGTTTCCGCACTCCGGCGCTTGCAGAGCGCATGTCTGCGCTCCGAACGCAGCGCCGGTCGCAGGTCGTCCTGTGCGGGATCGAAGCGCATATCTGCGTGACGCAGACGGCACTGGACCTGCATGCGGCAGGCTACGCGGTGGCGGTTGTGACCGACGCCGTCGCGTCGCGGGAGCCAGCCTCGAAGGCGGTGGCGATTTCCCGTCTCGTTCAGGCCGGAATCGTGCCGCTGACAACCGAAATGGTCGCGTTCGAATGGCTGGGCGAAGCGGGAACCGCCGACTTCAAGGCGCTTCTGCCGCTCATCAAGTGAGGCTCAGGCGCTTCTCTCGATGAAGGCCTTCAGCTCAGCCAGCGAACCGAAACGGAACGCGCCCCTGTCCGTCTCGGCATCGATCGACCCGTCCGAGTACATGACATAGGCCGTTCCATCCGTCTGGTAGCGGCCGATCACGGTCGGCTCTTCGGCTATTTCGACGCGCGGTGGGGTCTCCACCAAGGGCGGCGCGGGTTGAGCCTCGGGTGCGAAACGGGACGCCATCTTCGGGACGAATGGGGGTGGCGCAGGCTCCTCATCCACACCCGACAGCGCCCGTTCGAGCCAGTCGGCACTCCCTATCGGCGCGAGCGGCGGCTCCGGGACGACCGGCCGGGGCCAGCTCTGCTCGGGCTTGGCGGGTTCGGGCTCGGGGGGCGGTTCGGGCCTGTCGTTTTCTTCAGTCAGATGTTCCTGCGCCTGGAACGCCTTCTGCTCGTCGGCGGCCTCGACATCCTGCAACCCGGCCGCCTGGGCTTCGAGCTCTGCAACCATGGCTTCGAGCTCTTCCAGGCTGCGCTCGTCGTTACCGAGACGGGCACCTTCCTCATCGTCATCCTTGGCCGGCTCCGGCTTGCCCTGCAGATCGTCCGAGGTTTCAGGCGCCGCCGGCGCCTTCTGCGGCGTTCTCCAGGGCGGGTTGAAAAGCGGTGACTGGCGCGGTTGTTCCGCCGGCGTCTCATCTGGCGGCAGCGCCACGTGCACCGGTTCCAGTTCCGTGGTCACCTGCTCCAGGATCACCGTTTCGGTCACGGGCTGCGCGACCTCTTCCATCACTGACAGCTCCGGCTCGGCGGCGGACACCGGCAATGACTCCGAACTCTCCTGATGCAGCGTGCCGCGCAGCTCGACCGGCAACGGCACGACACGCTCCGGCTGCGGGGGATCGCCGCCGAAACGGGGCGCGATCGGCGGGAATTTGAAGTGGAAATCGCGTGGCGCCTTCGTGTCCGCCGCGGGGTCGGGCTTGTCGTATGCGGGCCGGTCGCGGCTCTCCTCACGCTTGTCCTTCATCTGCTTCAGCCTGTCGGCGAATGAGGTCGCCTGCTCCGAAGGCCATGCCGGTGCTGCGCGGGTGACGGGCGCAGGCTCACTGTCGCCGACGAGTTCGTCCGTCCGGACCGGAAGAGGCTCGACCGCGACGTCGAGAGGCATCGGCGGCACGGGCGTGAGTGGCGCTTCGTCGACCTGCTCCTGCTTATGCATGGCCGACCGCAGCATCGACCGGAGCGTGCGCGGCCCGCTGCCGACTACCGGCGAGTCCGGCGCAACCGAAGGCTCGGGCGCGGATTCCGCGATGGGGGTCGCGAAGGCCGCCTCGGCCAGCAAGGTGGCGATCCTGTCGAGTTGAGCCAGGACCGCAGCCACCCCTAAAACGATAACACCTGCCGATAAAGCGACGGTGCCGGAGATCACGCCGGCCCATCCACGTTCCACCTGGATGATGCTGATGCCGTCCTGGATCGCTATCGCACCAGCGATAACGAGTAGCAATCCTACCGCGGCAACAATCCATTTCATGCAATCAGGTCCCACTCGAACGAGGCGTACGACGGCGACAACAAGATTCGCTTCGCCTGCGCGCACAAAAAATAAACCATAAATATAGGGCTTGGCAAAACTGACCCATTTTCGGACATATAGCTGCCCCGGTTGCCCTCCGCCGTCTCTCTCCTTAAGTATGCGCAAGCCGATCACGGACGAGGCGTCTGGGGCCGGCCTCTCATTCGAGACTACGAGGAGCGCGAGCCATGTCCTTCACCCTTCCCGATCTGCCTTATGCCCATGATGCTCTTCAACCTTATATGTCCAAGGAGACGCTCGAGTATCATCATGACAAGCACCATCAGGCTTATGTCACCAACGGCAACAATCTGCTGAAGGGAACCGAGTGGGAAGGCAAGTCGCTCGAGGACGTCGTCAAGGGCTCGTTCGGCAAGAACGCCGGCCTCTTTAATAATGCCGGGCAGCATTACAACCATCTTCATTTCTGGAAATGGATGAAGCCCAATGGCGGCGGCAGCATTCCGGGCAAGCTCGAGAAGGCCATCGTCGATGGTTGCGGCTCGATCGACAAGATGAAGGAAGACTTCATTCAGGCCGGCGTGACGCAGTTCGGTTCCGGCTGGTCCTGGCTGGCCCTCAAGGACGGCAAGGTCACCGTCATGAAGACCCCGAACGGCGAGAACCCGCTCGTGCACGGCGCTACGCCGATCCTGGGTTGCGACGTCTGGGAGCATTCCTACTACATCGACTATCGCAATCGCCGCCCCGACTATCTCAAGGCCTTCGTCGATCACCTCGTGAACTGGGACTATGTCGCAGAACTCTACGACGCGGCCGCCAAGTAAGCAGCGCGTCGATCGACAACCGAGCCGGCGCCCTTCCGGGGCGCCGGTCCGGAAATACCTGCGGACGGGAGGTCTTCACGCAGGCCGACCCAGGTCATCCCTGCCTTCCGCCGATTTGACGGTGCAGGAGAGTTCGTCGAGGCTTTCGCGCGTCTCGCGTTGCGCATCGGCCGTGCGAGACATCAAATCCCGCGTCAGCTCCGCCTGATCGAGCAGTGAAGCGGCAAGGCCCTGCGTTGTGGCCTCGACGCGGCTGGCAGTTTTTGCGATGGCGGCGATCGCGCCCATCGCCGTGCCCGTCGCGATCTGAATGGCCGAAACATGTTCGGCCACGCGATCTGTCGCGCGCGCCGTTTGTCCTGCCAGCGATTTCACCTCTTGCGCGACCAGGGCAAAGCCGCGCCCCGCCTCCCCGGCCCGCGCAGCTTCCAGCGCAGCGTTCAACGAGAGCAGGCTCGTCTGGGCCGCAATCGCCTGAATGATGTCAATGAGCTCGCCGATCTCGTGCGCCTTGTCGGAGAGACCACGCATCGAAGCCGTGCTTTGCGTGGCTGTTCGCGCGGCGTCCTGGGCGATAGCGCGTGCGCCCTCGATCTGCCCCTCGATGTTCAGCGCGGAACGAGATACCAGCGCGGTATGAGCAGCCAGACGCATGAGGCTGCCGTCAGCGGCAGCCAGAAGCAAGGTCGCGCGCTCCGCGCACCGGGTGCTGTCGCTGGCGATGGCGGCGAGGCGTCGCGCGAGGACGGGGACGTCTGGATCACCCTCCTGCACATCGAAGCTCTGCTGCGTTTCGGCCCTCACCTGCTCGATGAGCGCCGCCATGCGCGCGCGACGTTCTGCACGTGTCTCAGGATCGAGCGCATTCAGCGGCGGCGCGACCTTTGGCGCCGTCTTCGTTTCCACTTGGGCCGCAACGACTTCGCGCAGCACAGGCCGCTGGAGCCAGACGGCCAGCCACGCAAAGATCGTGACGATGAGGAGACTGGCGGCAACGCCATACGTCAAGACGTAGCGTGGGTCCGGCGACACCACGGGCGCGACGTAAATGATAGCCGTGACAATCGGAAAGATGAGGGCTGCGCACAGGAATAGCGCGGGCGCCAGGCTGCGGCTCCGGCTCGTGGGCTCTGGAGACAAGTTCAACGCGGTGCCTTCTGCAAATTGGTTAGATGCATCCGCACAATGTCGAGCGTGCCGCTTAAAGTGTGGTTAACGGCCGCTCAGTCCAATTTTGCTGAAAGTTCCGCCGAATTGAGTTCAGTGCGAAGACAAAACTTTGAACAGCCGATGAACTTACATGCGGTTGAGCTGTTGTGTGCGTGGCGCCCGCAAATAGCGGGCCAAAATTCTGGAGGACCACATGACTGTTTCCAAGCGCACCCTCACCGTTCTTGCCGCAGCCGCGCTTTCGTCCGCGGCGTTCGCGGGTCCCGTGCTGGCCCAGACGTCTGCCCCGGCAGCCATGCAGGCCTCCGATTCGCAGCTCACCAATCATTGGCGCGCTTCGAAGCTCAACGGGGTGAATGTCTACAACAATGCCAACGAAAAGATCGGCGAGATCGACGAGTTGCTGATGGACGCCAAGGGTCAGGTCGACGCCGTGGTGGTCGAAGTCGGCGGCTTCCTCGGCATGGGCAAGCATCACGTTGCCTTGAAATTCAATGACGTGAAGTTCTCGGATGCCCCGATGAGCGCAGCGGGTTCCGCAGCCAAGACGACGACCACGACCACCACGACCGAGAATCGTCCGGGCACGACGGTCACCACGGCCAGCACGCGCAACAACCGGATGTACCCCGATCATGCGGTCGTCAACATGAGCAAGGATCAGCTGAAGGCACTGCCGGAAGTGAAGTACGAGCGCTAAGCCACTCGGCGTCCGGTACGAAGGGCCACCCTCCGGGGTGGCCCTTTTTCATGTCTCGCGTTTGGCCATCAGCTCCGCGAAGCGGTCGGAAAGCAGGAATTCCAGCTCCTGCTCCCTGGTGAAGGTGACCGGATCGAGGCGCTCCAGTTCGCCGTCGACGCGGCCCGGGTGGCACATGATCAGGTGCCGCGGTCCCGGCGCCAGCAAGAATCGCGCGAAATCGGCGGCATAATCGCGCCGAATGTCGAAGGCGGAGAAGCCGGCGAACCCCTCGTTAGTGGCAAAGCCACGGCGGCGGGCTTCCGCACCAAAACCGCGCCCTGCAAGCGCGACCAGCATCGCCTTGGGCGCCTCGACGCGACGGCGCAGAATCCGCTCGATGCGGTCGCCGCTGTCGCGCAGCCAAACCTGACCGGTGAGGCCCAGCCGCTCCAGCTCATCGAACAGCCAGTCGCGAATGCCCGGCAGCATCTGGACATGCTGGTGGCCGTCCACGAACGCCGGAGCCTGGCCGTAGGCCTCCCCGAAAGCCTGGATCTGGGCGGCGATCTCGCCGCGAATCTCGGCCTCTGGCAGCTTGCCTGCCTGCGAGAGCCGGATCAGCGTGCCAATCGTCGGCAGGCGACCCTTCGGCGCCAGCCTGTCCATTCGGGTGAGCGGCGGCCCGAGCGTCAGGTCGAGATGAAGGCCTGCCTGCGCCGCCGAACCCAGGCTGGCGAGGTCGCGGGCAGCTTCGGGCCAATGCGGCCGCGTCGTCATGGCCCCGGTTCCGTCGAGGCGTCCCGCCTCGATGGCCTCGATGATGCCGAGGCTGACAGAGGGCGTCAGGGCGTAATCATCCGCGCAAAGCATGAATTTCGGGGCAATTGCCATGGGGGTTCCATGTGTGGGGGCCATACCCTAGCCGACGGGCGCGCAGCGCGCTTGCACAAAACGTCACCGGGCAATACGCATCGAGCAGGCCCGAATTCGGGCGCACGACACGGATGATTGCATGAGCCCTCCCCTGCCAGAAACGGGCAGCACAGACAGGCCGGAACTTTCGGTCGTCGTGCCGGTCTTCAACGAATCGGAAAACCTGGAGCCGCTGGTCGCGAGCCTCGTGCCCATCCTCGAACGCTCGGTCTCGTCCTACGAAATCGTTTTCATCGACGATGGTTCGAGCGACGAAACGCTGTCTGTTCTGCGCGACCTGCATGGACGCGATCCCCGCTACCGCGCCGTGTCCTTCAGCCGCAACTTCGGCAAGGAGATCGCCATCGCCGCTGGCCTCGACCATGCGCGCGGGCGCGCGGTCGTTATCATGGACGCCGACCTGCAGCATCCCCCCGAAATGATAGAGACCTTCGTCTCGCGCTGGCGTGAAGGCTACAAGAACGTTTATGGCACCAGGGTCGACCGCACGAAGGACTCGGCGCTGCGGCGCATGCTGACGCGGCGCTTCTACCAGCTCTTCCAGAATTTCGGCGAGATGGGCCTGCCCGAGGGTGCGGGCGACTATCGCCTGCTCGACCGACAGGCCGTGGAGGCGCTCAAGTCCATGGGGGAACGCGCCCGATTTTCCAAGGGAATGTTCGCCTGGATCGGCTTTCGCTCGATCGGCGTTCCCTTCCATGTGGCCGAGCGCCACAGCGGCGTTTCCAAATTCAGTTATCGCAAGCTGACGCGCTTCGCGCTGGACGGGCTCATGTCGTTCTCGACCCTGCCGCTGAAGGTCTGGACCTATGTCGGCACCGTGATCTCCATGATGGCGCTCGTCATGGCGATCTACTTCGTCGTGCAGACCGTGATGTGGGGCGCCGATACGCCGGGCTTTGCCTCGCTCATCGTGTCCATCACCTTCTTCGCGGGCGTGCAGCTGATGTCGCTCGGAATTCTCGGCGAATATATCGGCCGCATCTTCGCGGAGGTGAAACGCCGGCCGCTCTATCTCGTGGCCGAGCGTCTCGAGGACGACCGCACAGTGACGCCATCGGATCCGACGCGACCGACGACGCAAGTGCGGGCGTGAGGCATGTATAGGAACCTCCTCTCAGTCGCCGGCATGACGCTGCTCTCCCGCATGACGGGCTTTCTGCGCGACGTCATGCTGGGAGCGGTGCTGGGCGCGGGCGCGCTGGCGGATGCGTTCTACATCGCTTTCCGGCTGCCCAATCACTTCCGGGCGATTTTCGGCGAAGGCGCGTTCAACGCGGCCTTCGTGCCGAGCTATGCGCGCGTTCTCGAAAGCGAGAGCATGTCGGACGCGCGCCGCTTTGCCGGGCAGATCCTGACGCTGCTGCTGATCTCGCAGCTCGTCATGCTCGCGCTCGCCTGGGCGTTCACGCCGCAGCTCGTCGAACTGCTCGCGCCGGGGCTCAGCAACGATCCCGGACAGATGAGCGCCGCCGTCACGATGACGCGGATCACCTTTCCCTACCTGCTGTTCATCACGCTGGTGACGCTGTTTTCGGGCGTGCTCAATGCACATGGGAAATTCGCGGCCGCAGCCTTCTCGCCCGTGCTGCTGAATGTCGTGATGATCGGCTTCCTCGCGGTCGCCGCATATTTTCCCAATGCCGGCATCGCTGCGAGTTTCGGCATTGCGGTCGCGGGCGTTCTGCAACTCGTGCTTCTGCTCGCCGCCGCGCGCGGCTCGGGCATTCTCGGCGGCTTTGCACGGCCGCGCTGGAGCGCCGACGTAAAGCAGTTCTTCAGCGCGCTGGGTCCCGCCGTCATTGGTTCGGCGGGCGTGCAGATCGCGCTGTTCGTCGATACGATCATCGGCTCCATGCTGCCGACGGGCGGCATCTCCTCGATCTATTATGCAGACCGCATCTATCAATTGCCGATCGGCGTCATCGGCATCGCCGCGGGCACCGTTCTCCTGCCGGAAATGAGCCGCAGGCTGTCGAGCGGCGACACGGGGGGCGCGCTCTATGCCCAGAACCGCACGATGGCGCTGACCATCGCCCTCTCGGCACCCTTCTTCGTCGCCTTCACGCTGATGCCGGACCTCATCATGCGGGCCGTGTTCCTGCACGGGCGCTTCACCGAGGAAGCCGCCGAGGCCTCCGCGCGGGTGCTGTGCGCCTATGGCTTCGGGCTCTTCGCCATCGTGCTGATCCGGTCGGCGGTCGCAAGCTTCCAGTCGCGCGGCGATACGCGGACGCCGATGCTGATCTCGCTCGCAGCCGTTGGCATCAACGTGCTGCTCAAGCTCGTGCTCTTCACACCCTTCGGCGCAGCGGGGCTGGCCAGCGCGACGGCTGCGGGCGCGTGGATCAATTTCGGCCTGCTCACGATACTCGCGATCCGCGCGGGTGCGATGCAGCCCGACAGCCTGCTGGCCCGGGTCACGCTTGCCACGGCGCTCGCCTCCTGCCTGCTGGCGGGCGTCGCGATCTTCGGGATGGCTCCAGCTGTGCAGGTGGCCTCAATGTTCGGCAGCTTCGCGGTCGAGGGCCAGCTGGCCCTGATCGGCACGGCGGGCCTGCTTGCCTACGGCGCGACCCTTTTCGTCATCCTGCGCCTGCTCGGCGTGCGTCCCGGCAAGCTCAAGCCGCTGCCGCGTAGCGTGGCCGCACCGCCCGCCGAAATTTGACGCGCGTCAATTCGCGACCTCCCCTGCTCGCCCGCCATTGACGATAGTGCGCGCTGGCAGCATGAGCGAGGAGCCCGAATGCGCACAAATCTCGGCAAAATCGACCGCAGCCTCCGCGTCGTCATCGGCTGCGCATTGATTGCCTATGCGCTCAGGATCGGCTTCCCCGCGACTGGATGGAACCAGCTCGGCTGGCTGGGCACGATTCCGTTGCTGACCGGCTTCATCGGCTATTGCCCCGTTTATGCGCTCGTCGAGATCAACACCTGCACGCCCGGGAAGCGTGACGAGAGCGCTTCGCCGAAGGGCTAAGTTGCCGTGCGCCGCGCGGCATGGCTCTCCTTTGGCCGAAGACGGTTTCCGGGGAGAGGTGCATGCCGCTGCTGCCGCTTTATGTGTTCGACGCCTATGGCACGCTGTTCGACGTTCATTCCGCCGTGGCGCGCCACCGCGAAGCCATCGGCCCGCAGGCCGGGCGCCTGTCGGAGATCTGGCGCATCAAGCAGCTCGAATATACGTGGGTGCGCTCGCTGGCCGATGTCTATCGCGATTTCGAGGTCCTGACCGCCGAGGCGCTTGACGTGGCGGCGGCCGTTTGCGGGGGCATTACGCCCGAGCTTCGCACCAGCCTCCTCGATGCCTATCGCCACCTCGATGCCTTTCCCGACGTCGCTCCGGCCCTGGACGCGCTGCGGGCGCGTGGCGTGAAGACCGCCATTCTCTCGAACGGCACGCCCGGCATGCTGGCAGCCGCCGTCGAATCGGCGGGGCTCGAAAATCGGTTCGATGCGGTGCTTTCCGTCGATTCCCTGGGCATCTACAAGACTGCCCACGAGGCCTATCGCCTCGTCGAGAAGCGGTTCGGGATAGGCCCCGAGGAGACATCGTTCCAGTCATCGAATCGCTGGGACATCGCGGGCGCCCGCGCCTTCGGGCTGCGCTGTGTGTGGATCAACCGCACCGCCCAGCCCGACGAATATCCGGACCTCGCCCCCGCCGCTGTTCTCAAAACGCTTGACGGCCTGCCCGGATTGGATGTCTGAGCATGAGCACGCAGACAGCCGCAGAGCACTCGAGATCATGAGCCAGCCCCTCGTCCTGAACACAGTCGCCGACCTTCGCCGCCGACTCACCCTCTGGAGCGGCGCGCGCGAGACCGTCGCCCTGGTGCCGACCATGGGCGCGCTTCATGCCGGCCACGCCTCCCTGGCAAAGGCCGCCCGCGCCCGGGCGGATCGCTGCATCGTGTCGATCTTCGTCAATCCCACCCAGTTCGCGGCCAACGAGGATTTCGGCAGCTATCCCCGCAGCTTCGCCTCCGATCTGGAACAGCTTGGGCTCGAGGGTGTCGATGCCGTGTTCGCGCCCGATGCCACGCAGATGTATCCGGCGGGCTTCGCCACCACAATCAGTCTGAAAGGCCCTGCCGAAGCCGGGCTCGAGGACAAGTTCCGGCCGACGCATTTCGCGGGCGTTGCCACGGTCGTTGCGAAACTGCTGATCCAGGCGATGCCGGACCTCGCAGTCTTCGGCGAAAAGGATTTTCAGCAGCTCGCGGTCGTCCGGCGACTGGTGCGCGATCTGGATCTTCCCGTTCAAATCCAGGGCGCGCCCACCTTGCGTGAGGCGGATGGACTCGCGATGTCGTCGCGCAATGTCTATCTCTCTGCCGAGGAACGTCGCACCGCGCCGCTTCTGCACCGCGTGCTAAGCGCCATGGCGACGCAGATCGCGTCCGGCGCTTCGGCCGACGAGGCTCTGGCGCACGGCCGCGAGGAGATCGAACAGGGTGGCTTCGCGCTCGACTATCTCGACCTGCGGGATGCCGATTCGCTCGGCCCGGTGCAGGCCGGGCGAGCCGCGCGTCTGCTGGTCGCCGCACGGATCGGGCGGACACGCCTGATCGACAATATCGCCGTTTCATTCGACCGAGGGGAAGAGACATGACCTATCTGAAGGATGCCTCCCCCGAGCCGAAGGCACGCAAGGCGGTGACGCTGGCCGAGCTCGGCCGCATGCGCGCGCAGGGCGAAAAGATCGCCATGCTCACCTGCTATGATTCGAGCTTCGCGTCGCTGCTCGAACGCTGCGGCGTGGATGTTCTGCTCGTCGGCGATTCCATGGGCAATGTCCTGCAGGGACATCGCACCACCCTGCCCGTCACGCTGGAGCAGATGGAATATCACACCGGCTGCGTCTCACGCGTCGCGAGCCGTGCGCTTGTCATCTCCGACATGACCTTCGGCTCCTATCAGGAGAGCATGTCGCAGGCCATGCGCAATGCCGCGCGCCTGATGGCGGCGGGCGCGCAGATGGTGAAAATCGAGGGCGGCGCACATATCGCCGAGACCGTGGCCTTTCTTGTCGAGCGAGGCGTTCCCGTCTGCGCCCATATCGGCCTGACGCCGCAGTCGGTCCATCAGCTCGGCGGCTACCGCGTGCAGGGCGCGACCGAGGATTCGGCCAAGCGCCTGCGCGACGATGCCCTCGCGCTGGAACAGGCGGGCGCAGCGCTCGTCGTCATGGAAATGATGCCTGCCAAGCTTGGCGGCGAGATCACGCACACGCTGACTCGCATGGCGACCATCGGCATCGGCGCGGGGCCGGATTGTTCGGGCCAGGTCCTCGTGCTGCACGACATGCTGGGCGTTTATCCCGGCAAGAAGCCACGATTTACCAAGGATTTCATGCCGGGTGCGGGAAGCATCGAGGCGGCTGTCGCGGCCTATGTGCAGGCAGTGAAGGCCGGCACGTTTCCGGGGCCTGAGAACTGTTATTGAGGCGGTAGCCCGGCTATCGATTCAGCGCGGCCCTTCGACTCCTGGATTGCCGCGTCGCTACGCTCCTCGCAATGACGGGCTTCTCTGTCTTCCATGAAGCGAACGCGGCCTCGCTTCTCCCATTGGGAGAAGCTGTCGGCGGAGCCGACTGATGAGGCGTTGGGGTCTCCGTTCTGAGAGTCCGAAACCCCTCATCCGGCCGTTTCACGGCCACCTTCTCCCACTGGGAGAAGGGTCGAGCTGCTTGTATCCTCCCCGCAAAGACGACGCCTACGACGACAGCGAGTCCAGTACTCGGGCCCAGCTCCGGGCGCCCTTGTGGAATGAGGACATTTCGTATTTCTCGTTGGGCGAATGGATGCGGTCGTCATCCAGGCCGAAGCCGATCATCAGCGTGTCCATGCCGAGATCCTGCTTGAAGGCGCCGACGATGGGGATCGAACCGCCCGATCCGGCCAGCACCGGCTCGCGGTCCCACTCCTGATGCAAGGCACGACGCGCACGCCCGAGCGCTTCCGACGAGAAGGGCAGTTGCAAAGCAGGTGACGCCCCGTGCGAGACGAATTCCACGCGGCAATCGACCGGCAGGCGCGCACGCACGAAGGCGCGAAAGCTTTCGACAATGGCGGCGGGATCCTGCTTACCGACGAGGCGGAAGGAGAATTTCGCGCTGGCCTGTGCCGGGAGAACCGTCTTCGAGCCCTTGCCGGTGTAGCCGCCGACGATGCCATTCACGTCGCAGGTCGGGCGCGACCAGATCTGTTCGAGCACGCTGCGATCATGCTCGCCGGCGGGCTCCGAAAGCCCGACATCGGCGAGGAAGCGGCGAGGATCGAAATCGAGCGCACGCCATTGGGCCGCGACATCGTCGGGCAGTTCGACGACGCCATCGTAGAAACCGGGAAGCGCGACGCGGTTCCGGTCGTCGTGAAGATCGGCGATGATGCGGCCGAGAACGCGGATAGGATTGATCGCGGGGCCGCCGAACATGCCTGAATGCAGATCGCGCGATGCGCCGTGGATCACCACTTCTTCCAGCACGAGACCGCGCAGCATAGTGGTGATGGCGGGCGTTCGCTTGTCCCACATGCTGGTGTCGCAGACGAGCATCAGGTCGGCTTTCAGCTCGGCCTTGTTCTCCGCCAGAAAGGCGGGGAGCGAGGGGGAGCCGGTTTCTTCTTCACCCTCGAAAAGAATGGTGATGTCGCAAGGCAAGCCGCCTGTCTCGTTGAAGGCGCGGCACGCTTCGACGAAGGTCATCAGCTGGCCCTTGTCGTCAGCAGCGCCACGCGCGACGATGCGCTTGCCCGTCGGGGCGTCCGCGATATGGGGCGCGAAGGGATCGCTTTCCCACAGTTCGACGGGATCGGCGGGCTGCACATCGTAATGCCCGTAGAAGAGCACATGCGGCACGTCGCGACGCTTGGCTTTTGCATGTGCGACAACCATCGGATGTCCGGCCGTCTTTCGCATCGACGCGTCGAAGCCGAGCCCGGCCAGCTCATCTACGAGCCACTGGCAGGCCTTTTCGCAATCGCCTGCGAAAGCTGGATCGGTGGAGACGGAGGGGATCGCGAGCAGCCCGAAGAGGCGCTGAACCGCCGCGTCGAGATTTTGATCGATCGTGCTGAGAACCTGTTCGATCGCGGCCATGCTCGCGCTCCTGTTGTTCGAGACCTGTCGTGCGTGGCGTTTGGGCTGTTAGCGCTTCATCATGCCGCCGAGCACGTTGCGAAGGATGGCGCGGCTGATCTGCGTGCCGATTGACCGCGCGGCCGATTGCGCCATCGAGCGGGCCATCATTTCGCCGGTCGACATGCGCTGGCGTCCCTTGCCTGTGCCGCCCGTCGAGCCGCCCAGAAGCCCGCCCAGCATGCCGCCGATGGTGCCCAGCAGACCGCCGCCCTCGGCAGCGTCCGCCTCGACCGGCGGCTGGCCGGGTGCGTCCGGCTTGCCCGGAAGCGCCTTGCCCGATGCACGGGCCGCGAGAACCTCGAAGGCGGATTCGCTGTCGATGGCGGTGTCGTATTTGCCCAGAAGCGGGCTCGACGAGATGACCTTCTGGCGCTCGTCCCCGGTGATCGGACCCACCCGCGAGTCAGGCGGCGCGATCAGCGCGCGAGAGACGATGGCCGGCGTGCCCTTGCCCTCCAGCATGGACACCAGGGCTTCGCCGACGCCGAGCTGGGTGATGACGGTCGCCGTGTCGAAGCTGGGATTCTGACGGAACGTGTCGGCGGCAGCTTTCACCGCCCGCTGGTCGCGCGGCGTAAAAGCGCGCAGCGCGTGCTGCACACGATTGCCGAGCTGGCCGAGCACGACCTCGGGCACGTCGAGCGGATTCTGCGTGACGAAATACACGCCGACGCCCTTGGAGCGGATGAGGCGCACGACCTGTTCGATGGCGTCCATCAAGGCTTTCGGCGCATTGTCGAACAGCAGATGCGCCTCGTCGAAGAAGAAGACGAGTTTCGGCTTGTCCATGTCGCCGACCTCCGGAAGCGTCTCGAACAATTCGGAGAGCATCCACAGGAGGAAGGTCGCGTAGAGACGTGGCGAGCGCATCAGCTTGTCTGCCGCGAGCACGTTGATGATGCCGCGCCCTTCGCGGTCCTTGCGAAGGAAGTCGTTGATATCGAGCGCGGGCTCGGCGAAAAATTTCAGCGCGCCCTGATTTTCGAGCACCAGCAGCTGGCGCTGGATCGTGCCCACCGAGGTCGCCGCCACATTGCCGTAGCGCGTCTTCAGGTCGGCGGCGTTGTCGGACACATATTGCAGCAGCGCGCGCAGGTCCTTCAGGTCCAGCAGCAGAAGCCCCTGCTCGTCGGCGACGCGGAAGGCGATGTTGATGACACCTTCCTGCGTGTCGTTGAGTTCGAGCAATTGCGAGAGCAGCAGCGGCCCCATCTCGGAGATGGTGGCGCGGACCGGGTGCCCCTGCTCGCCGAAGAGATCCCAGAACACGACGGGGAATTGATCGGGCGTATATTCCACCCCGATTTCGGCCGCCCGCTTGACGAAGGGCGGCTTCGAATCACCGGGCATGGCGATGCCGGAGAGATCGCCCTTCACGTCGGAGGCGAAAACCGACACGCCCGCATTGGAAAATCCCTCGGCGAGGACCTGCAGCGTCACCGTCTTGCCGGTGCCGGTCGCGCCCGTCACGAGGCCGTGGCGATTGCCCAGCGGAAGCAGGAGGTATTGAAAGTCCTCGCTCTTTCCGACCAGGATTTTGCCCGGCTGGTTTTTCGGATCATTCGCCATGTGATCGGTCCCGGTGGTTCGTGTCGCACCGGCCCAAATCGGAGCCGAAGCAGTCCCCCGCTTATAGGACAGAGCGCATTTGCTTTCCACCGGGCGCAAGGCCATGTTTTGCTGCGCCGCGCTTGATTTTTGGCCGCGTGCCCCTGAAATATGCGGCGGCGCTTTCGCCTCCCGAGTTTTGCCCGAGGGTTCCATGCAAGAGATTATCGATCGTATTGCCACCGCAGCGGGTATTGACCCGGCGACCGCGGAAAAGGCCGTGGCTGCCATTCTCGCCTTCCTGCAGAAGGAAGGCCCCGACACCCAGGTCGGCCATCTGATCCAGTCCATTCCCGGCGCCTCGGAGCTTATCGCAGCCAACGCCGAAGAAGGCGGCGGCGGCGGTCTCGGCGGCCTCATGGGCATGTTCGGCGGCGCTGGCGGCCTGATGGCCCTCGCCGGCAAGCTGCAGGGCATGGGCCTCGGCATGGGCGAGATGCAGACCGTCGGCAAGGAGCTGTTCCAGGTCGCCCGTGAGCACGTGGGCGAGGAAAAGGTCGGCGAGATCGCCGGTTCTGTCCCCGGCCTGCACCAGTTCATCTGATCGAAAAAGGCCGCGCCGCGAGATTTCGCTGCGGCGCGGCATACGACCAAGGGCGTCTGGTTTCGCCGCCCCGCCCGTGCCAGAAATACGATCTCACGATCATATGAACGGGCACCATGGCCGCCGACATCAAGACCTCACAACATTCGCCCGAGCCGGCCTTCGCCAGCACCTTTCCGGCCGTCGATGAGGCGCATTGGCACAAGCTCGTAGGCCACGTGTTGAAAGGCGGCGCGTTCGAGAAGCTCGTCGGGCGCACCTATGACGGCATCGCCATCCAGCCGCTCTATCCCCGCGCGAGCGACGCGACGCCGATCCTGCCCGCCCATCGCGGCGCCTGGGACAGGCTGGCGCGCGTCGATCATCCCGACAGCGCTGCGGCCAATGCACAGGCGCTGACCGATCTCGAAAACGGCGCAGGCGGCCTGCATCTCGTCTTTCGGGGCTCCGAGGGCGCCTATGGGTTCGGGCTCGCTCCTGAGTCCGCCGACATCGAGCGTGCGCTTGAAAGCGTCGTGCTCGAAGCTGGTGTCACGATCGAGGTCGATGCGGGCGGAGCCGCCGAACATGTGGCGCGACAGCTCGCAGCGCTGGTGGCCGCGCGCGGTCTCGCGCCAGCCGACCTGCATGTGCATTTCGGGCTCGATCCCGTCGGCGATGCGGCGCGGGGTGCCTCATCGGGGCTTTCCAGCACGTTCGCCGCAACCGTGCAGCGGCTGCGCGAGGCTGGCTACGCCGCGCCGGTCTGCGTGGCGGATGGGCGTCTCATTCACGCCAGCGGCGGCTCGGAAGCGCAGGAGCTCGCCTATACTTTGGCCTCCGCCATCACCATGCTGCGGGCGCTCGAAGCCGCCGGCCTCAGCCTGGAAGAGGCGCGCGATTGCATCGCCTTCCGGATGGCGGCGGATGCCGACGAATTCCTCACCATTGCCAAGCTGCGCGCCTTGCGCCGCCTTTGGGAGCAGGTGGAGCTGGCCTGCGGGCTCGCCGCCAAGCCCATCGTGCTGCATGCGGAAAGCGCGTGGCGCATGATGAGCCGGCGCGACCCCTGGGTGAATCTTCTGCGCGCCACCGTCGCAGCCTTTTCGGCGGGACTGGGCGGTGCGGATCATCTCACCGTGCTGCCTTTCACGCAGGCGCTCGGACTTCCCAACGATTTCGCCCGCAGGCTCGCGCGCAATACGCAGCTTGTGCTGGTCGAAGAGGCCAATCTCGGCCGCGTCGCCGATGCGGCGGCGGGAGCCGGTGGCTTCGAGACACTTACGGATGAACTGGCGCAGGCGGCCTGGGCTCTCTTCCAGAAGGCGGAGACGGCAGGCGGAATCATCGCGTTCCTGCCCGATCTGTCGCGGAACGTGGCCTCCATGCGGGCGGCGCGGCTGAAGAATATCGCACGTCGCAAGGATCCGCTGACAGGAACGAGCGAGTTCCCCAATCTCGCGGAGGCCGACGTCGAGGTGCTGATGAAGGCACCCGTGGTGTCGGCCGAGGCGCAGTTGTTTCCGCCTATGCGGCTCGCCCAGGATTTCGAACGGCTTCGCGACCATTCCGACGCGGTGCTCGCCCGCACGGGCCAGCGGCCGCGCGTCTATCTGGCGACGCTCGGGACAATCGCGGATTTCACCGTCCGCGCCATGTTCGCGCGCAGTTTCTTCGAGGCTGGCGGGTTCGAGACTATCGCGGCGGACCATTCGGCATCGCCCGAGGAGAGCGCGGCGGGCTTTACTGCCAGCGGCGCGGCGCTTGCCTGCATCTGTTCGTCGGATGCGCTCGTGGCGAGCATGGGCGCGACAACCGCGTCCGCACTCGCAAGCGCCGGGGCGCGCTATATCTACGCCGCAGGGCGGCCGGGGGACCTTGAGGCGCCCTTGCGTGCGGCGGGCGTCGCCGAATTCATCTTCGCGGGCTGCGACCTCATCCAGGTTTTGCAACGCGCGCAGCAGTCGTCTTACTAATTCAGTGGAGAGTTTTGCACGCCGCAGTCAAACGGCTCATCATTGCGAGAAGCGCAGCGAGGGGGCAATCCAGACGTCGCAGGATCGCTCTGGATCGCTTCGCTCCGCTCGGCAATGACGGCGGGGTCAATGCCTCATCCGGTCGACAGGTGTGCAAGACTCGCCGCGCAGGTTTCACAGCTGGACACCCGCCCATGACGCGTATTCCCGACTTCTCGACGCTGCCGCTCAGTGCCACACCCCTCTCGCCGCCCCTGCCCGCGGGCGAGCCATGGGTGACGCCCGAGCATATTCCGGTCAAGAACGTCTATTCGGCAGCAGATCTCGAAGGTCTCGATTTCCTCGACACTTTTCCAGGTGCAGCGCCCTATTTGCGCGGCCCCTACCCGACCATGTATGTGAACCAGCCGTGGACGGTGCGCCAATATGCGGGCTTCTCGACGGCTGAGGATTCCAACGCCTTCTACCGGCGCAATCTCGCGGCGGGGCAAAAGGGTCTCTCCGTCGCCTTCGATCTCGCGACGCATCGCGGTTACGATTCAGATCATCCGCGCGTCGGCGGCGATGTCGGCATGGCGGGCGTCGCCATCGATTCCATCTACGATATGCGGACTTTGTTTTCAGGCATCCCGCTCGACCAGATGTCGGTGTCGATGACCATGAACGGCGCTGTTCTTCCCGTGCTCGCGCTGTTCATCGTCGCGGCGGAGGAACAGGGCGTGCCCATGGCGAAATTGTCGGGCACGATCCAGAACGACATTCTCAAAGAATTCATGGTGCGCAACACCTACATCTATCCGCCCGCGCATTCGATGCGCATCATCTCGGATATTTTCGCGTTCACCTCGTCGCATATGCCGAAGTTCAATTCCATTTCGATTTCCGGCTACCACATGCAGGAAGCCGGTGCGACGCAGGATCTCGAACTCGCCTATACGCTGGCCGACGGTGTCGAATATATACGCGCGGGCATCGCAGCCGGGCTGACTGTGGATCAATTCGCGCCGCGCCTGTCGTTCTTCTGGGCCATCGGCATGAACTTCTTCATGGAGGTCGCCAAACTGCGCGCCGCGCGCCTGCTCTGGGCCAATCTCGTGAAGCAGTTCGAGCCCAAGTCCGAAAAGTCCCTGCCCCTGCGCACGCATTCGCAGACCAGCGGATGGTCGCTGACCGCACAGGACGTGTTCAACAATGTCATTCGCACCCAGATCGAGGCCATGGCTGCGACCCAGGGACATACGCAATCGCTTCACACCAATGCGCTCGACGAGGCCTTGGCGCTGCCGACCGATTTCTCGGCGCGCATCGCCCGCAACACGCAGCTCTTCCTGCAACAGGAGAGCGGAACGACACGCATCATCGATCCCTGGGGCGGCTCGTTCTATGTCGAGCGCCTGACGGCCGAGCTCGCGAAGAAGGCGCAGGCGCATATCGACGAGATCGAAAAGCTCGGCGGAATGGCCAAGGCCATCGACGCGGGCATTCCAAAACTGCGCATCGAGGAAGCAGCCGCCCGCACGCAAGCCCGCATCGATGCGGGGCGTCAGGCCGTTGTCGGCGTCAACATGTTCAAGCCGACGTCGGAAGCCCCCATCGACGTGCTGAAGGTCGACAATTCCTCCGTGCGCCAGCAGCAGATCGAGAAGCTGCGGCGGCTGAGCGCGGAGCGCGATCCCGCAGAAGTCTCACGCGCGCTAGACGCACTGACCGAGGGCGCGGCGAAGGACGGCAATCTGCTCGCACTGTCCATCGAGGCCGCGCGCGCGAAGGCCACCGTGGGCGAGATTTCCGACGCGCTGGAAAAGGTCTTCGGCCGTCATCGCGCGGATATCCGCACCATCACGGGCGTCTATCGCGAGGAAGCGGGTGCGGGCGGTGCCGTCGAGCGCGTGCAGCGTGTCACGCAGGCTTTTGCAGAAAACGAGGGACGCAAGCCTCGCATTCTCGTCGCCAAGGTCGGACAGGATGGGCACGATCGCGGACAGAAGGTGATCGCCTCGGCCTTCTCGGATCTCGGTTTCGACGTCGATATCGGGCCGCTGTTCGCCACGCCCGAAGAAGCAGCGGCGCAGGCCGTCGCAAACAATGTGCATATCGTCGGCATCTCGTCGCTCGCCGCGGGCCATCTCACGCTGGTGCCGGAATTGCGCGCGGCACTGGCAGCGCAGGGCCGGCCCGACATCATGCTGGTGGTGGGCGGGGTGATCCCGCCGCAGGATTTCCAGGCCGTGCGCGACGCAGGCGCCAGCGCCATCTTCCCGCCCGGCACTGTGATCGCGGAGGCGGCGGAGAGCCTGATCGACGAGCTGAACCAGCGGCTGGGGTACCAGCAACGTGAGGTTGTCGGTTAAGTGAAGAAGAACGCGGCCCTGCTTCTCCCGGTGGGAGAAGCTGTCGGCGGAGACGACTGATGAGGGGTTACGGCCCCTCCGAAGTGAGAGCGTAACCCCTCATCCGTCATGCTTCGCATGCCACCTTCTCCCAATGGGAGAAGGTAGTTTCCGCCTTTATTGCCCCGGCGCGGGTAGCGCGCTCGATGAGACCGCGTTCGATGGCGGCGTAGTCTGGTTGGGCGCAGGCGCCAGTGGCGTCATGGTGGCTTCCCCGGGGCCTGTGCTGTTGCCGTCGATCATCGAGGTCATGGACGAATCCTCGCGGCGTGGCGCTCCGAGTTGCGCGCCGATGGTGCGCACCACCTGGGGCACGTCGCCGTAGATGCTGTGGCCGATGAAGCCTGTCGATTCCGACGAGAGGTCGTAGACCTTCACGCCGAATTTCGCCAGCTCGGCACGGTCTTTCGAACTGCCGGGATCGAGCGCGCCGACCCGAGGCCGCGCGCCCGCGATGCTGCTCGACAGCGACAGGGCGCGGTCGTGCGACGACACGAAGATCGAGATGTTGGCGCCGGGGATGCGCGTCAGTTGCTGGCGGAACACCGACAGGTCGATGTCGGGCGCGGCCAGCATGACGTCGCCGAGGCGTCCGTTGAGGTTACGGCTGCCGGCGATGGCGTTTTCACGCAGAGCCTCCATCGCGAGCCAGGCGCCCATGGAATGGGCGAGCACATGGACGCGGCCTACGCCCTCGACCTGCGACAAGTCCTTCATCAGCTTTTGCAGGGCGTCGCGCGAGGCGGTCGCGCTCTCCTTGTCGGAAACGTAGGAGAACATGTTGGACTGCGACGGCCAGGTGAAGAGCACGGCCACGCCGCCGAAGCGCCCGTCGTTGACAAGCTGCGCCAGCCGGAAGCGGGCCTCGTCGAGCGACGTGTTGAAGCCGTGAACGTAGAGCAGGAGGTCGCGGTTGGAACCGACGCGGCCCGACAGATAGGTCGCGACCTGCAGCCGGAAATCCTCAGGCTCGAGGCCCCGGCCGCCGACGACGGCGAAATGCTTGGCCGGGTCGGGCTTGCCGAACGTCGGCGATTCCATTGCGCCCGCCTGATGGCCGGGGGGAACGGAGACGAGGGACAAAGCGTAATGCGCCCCGCCATCCTCGACGGATTCGCCCGACACGCGGGAATCGACCTTGCGCGTCGAGGCCACGAAGATCGGCGTGGTTCGTGCGGCTTGAGTATCGCTCGCGCCGAACATGCTGCCGGTCGAGGCGCTCATGCCATCGAGACCTGTTCCCATGCAGCCCGAGAGGAGGCCAGCGAGCGTCAGCGCGACGAGCGAGCCTGACCAGCGGCGCAGGCGTGCGGCTACGGGGCGTTGCGGGCTTTGTTCGATCGGCGTCGGCATAGCCTGACTCACGCGATACATCCTTCAGAAATTCTCCCGGATACGTCGGGACCTTATGAAAAAGCCCTTATTGATTGACGAAAGCTTAATGCGATTCGCACAATCAGCGGCTCAGTCGCCATACCTGCGCGTGAATGGTGACGAGATTGGGACTCGGAATGCCCGCCGGTCCATGCAGAGGATGACTGTGGCTTAATTATCGCAAGGCGGGTCGATGGACAATGTCGGAACGGCGCGGGTGAAAGAGGCTGAGGCGCACAGCGATATGCCGATGCCAGTCGTCCTGCTGACCGGTTTCGGCGCCTTTCCCGGCGCGCCATCCAATCCCTCGGCCGGCATCATTCGCCTTCTGGCTGGCGCACCGACTGCGCGGCTCGCGCGCCTTGGCATTCGGCTGGAGCGGCATGTGCTGCCGGTCGTCTTCGCCGCTGCGCCCCAGCGGCTCGCGATCTTGATCGAGAGCCTGCGTCCCTCGGCGGTGCTGCATATCGGCCTCGCCGGCCGTCGACGGTCGCTTTGCGTCGAGACGCGGGCGTGCAATTTCGTCTCGCAGCTGCACCCCGACGCGCGAAGGCAAACGCCAGTTTCACGGTCTATTACGCCCGGCGGGGTCCCTGCCCGTGCCGCGCGCGTGCCATCTCAGCGTCTGGTGCATGCTCTTCGCGCAGCGGGGGCGCGCAGCCAGATCTCGATAGACGCCGGGTCCTACGTCTGCAACCAGACGCTTTATCTGACGCTCGGCACCGAAACCGCCCTGGCAGGTTTCATACACGTGCCGAGACCGCGTGGGCGCAGGCCGCCCGGCATGAGCAAGATGCCGCCACCGCCGACATTGGCCGGCATGGCGCGGGCTGTCGAAGCCGCGCTCATCGTGCTCGCAACCGAGTTGCGGCGAAACCGTTGAGCGCGCACGCCATGTGAATTCTTCACAAAGGGGTTGACCCCCGGAGGGTCGCCGCCTACGCACAACCATTCCCCAAGAGACGGATTTTCACGCATGGACGCCGATACGGGCACTTTTCTGATCCAGCTTCTTCAGATCATCTGGATCAACATTCTGCTGTCGGGCGACAATGCAGTCGTTATCGCGCTCGCCTGCCGCAGCCTGCCGCCCAAGAGCCGCAAGCTCGGGATCGTGCTCGGCGCCGGTGTCGCCATTGTCCTGCGGATCATCTTCACCCTGATGGTCGTGTCGCTTCTGGCGCTGCCCTATCTGCGGATCGGCGGCGGCGTCCTGCTGGTCTGGATCGCGGTGAAGCTGCTGACCGACGAGACCGACGAATCGAACGTCAAGGCTGCTGGCTCGGTCTGGCAGGCGGTGCGCATCGTCGCCATCGCCGACATGGTCATGTCTCTCGACAACGTGCTCGCCATCGCGGCGGTGGCCAAGGATTCGACGCTGCTCGTGATCCTCGGGCTCGGACTGTCCGTTCCCCTCATCGTGTTCGGGGCGCAGCTCGTGATCACCCTGATCGAGCGGTTCTCCTGGCTGGTCTGGGTGGGCGCGGCCCTGCTCGGCTTCGTGGCCGGCGAACTCATGGTGTCCGAGCCGCGCCTGCACGGCGTGTTCGGACCCTGGTCCGAGACGACTCTGGAGATGATCGCGGGCGCTGTCGGAGCCGTCCTGGTGCTGCTGCTCGGCGTCTATTTCAAGAAGCGGCACGCGGCGGAGAGCGTGGAAGGCTGACCTGCGTCTCAATGGGCGGGAATGCGCAATCCGTGCGGCGGCGCGGCAATGGTCACGCAGTCCTTGCGGCCCTGCTCGAAGCACCGCTGGGTCTTCTCGTGCCTGTCCAGCGCCACGACTGTCCAGGTGATCATCAGCGCGACGACGAGCAGCAGCGCGGCTGCGGCGAGATTGACGAAATCTCGATGTGCGTAGTCGATGTCCTCCGCATCGGGACCGGTGCGGGCGGACAATGGGGCGACAAGACGAGGCATCAGCTCTCTCTTCTCACGCGCGGCGCAAGGCACAGGCCGCATTCCAGTCTCCATTCACACGAATGAATCTGACCCGGCAGCGATCCCGCCGCAAGCATAAAAAAAGCGCCGCGACGAAATCGCGACGCTCTGGACTGATTGGTACCCAGCCGCGATCAGGCTTCGAAGAAGACCGTCTCGTCGCCGCCCTGAATGCGGATATCCAGCACGTATTCCTTCGGGCTCCCCTTGTGTGCCTTTGCGACGATGGTCGCGCGGCGGTCGGCGGGAATGAGGTTCAGCACCTGGTCCTCGGCGTTGGAGGCCTCGTCATCGAAATAGATCCGCGTGAAGAGATGCGTCAGCATTCCGCGCGAAAACACGGTCACGGCGAGATGGGGTGCCTGCAGCTTGCCGTCGGCGCCGGGCACGCGGCCGGGCTTGACCGTCGTGAAGGTGTAGGTGCCGTCCGCCGTCGTCTCGGCGCGGCCAAAGCCCTTGAAACCGCTGTTCGACTTCACGGTCGATGCGCTGCCGTGATCGAACGTGCCCTTGGCATCGGCCTGCCAGATCTCGACCATGGCGTCGGAAATGCCGAGGCCGTCGCCATCGAGCACGCGACCGGTGACGACGATGCGTTCGCCTTCGACGCCGGGCACCGTGAGATCGGTCGAGAACACCTCGTGAAGCGGATAGCGCGACGGAGTGAGGCAATAGGCGAAATACGGGCCTACCGTCTGTGAGGGGGTGATTCCGGACATGTCAGCTCTCCATGGGCGTGGCGTTGCGGCCGCGCAGCACGATGTCGAACGTGTAGCCGAGCGCCCATTCGGGTTCGGTCACATCGAGGTCGAATTTCGAAACGAGGCGCTGGCGCGCAGCTTCCGGCACTTCGTTGAAGATGGGATCGTAGGGGAACAGCGGATCGCCCTCGAAATACATCTGCGTGACGAGGCGCGACAGGAAGGAAGACCCGAAGAGCGACAGATGGATATGAGCCGGACGCCACGCATTGTGGTGGTTGCGCCAGGGATAGGGGCCGGGCTTGATCGTGGTGAAGCGATAGCGTCCCTGCTCGTCGGTGACGACGCGGCCTGCGCCCGAAAAATTCGGGTCGAGGGGTGCAGGATGATCGTCGACCACATGGACATAACGGCCGGCGGCGTTGGCCTGCCAGATTTCGATCAGGGTGTTGGGCACCGGGCGGCCGTCCTCGTCGAGAACGCGGCCCTGCACGATGATGCGCTCCCCCTGCGGCTCGCCGGGATGCTGGCGCGTCAGGTCGCCGTCTTCCGGCTGGAGGATCTCATGACCGTACACCGGGCCGTTCAGCTCGGTCATCGTGTGCGGCAGGATGATGAGCGGCTTCTTGGGATGGCGTTTGGCGGTGCTCTTGTAGGTCGGCGAATCGTATTTCGGATGAGCTTCGAAGAAGCTCTCCTTGGGATAAATCAACGGCATGGCGTTTCTTCCATGTTGGCGACACGCAACAGGCCGGATGGCATGCGCGAGCGCGGGTTCTTGTTCTGGTCGCGCAAGGGATCAGGCCGCGTGCGCGGCTTTGGTCCTCGCCTGGATATCGCGGAGGGTGTCAAGTTCCAGCGCTGTCGGCGCGGGCGTCTCGGGAACATTGTCGATGTAGCGGGGCGTCCAGCCGCAATTCTCGGCGATCTGCTCGCGCGTGACGCCCGGATGGATCGATACGACCGTCATTTCCTTGGTCTCGGGATCGGGCTCGAACACGCAGAGATCGGTCATCAGCTTGGTGGGGCCGAGGCTCTTCAGTCCGAATGCGCGGCGCTCCTTCCCCGTGGGGCCGTGGCCCATCGAGGTGATGAAGGGCAGCTTTTCGATGAAGGCGCGCTTGCCCATCGGCATGGTGATGAAGATCTCGCCGCAATTGGTGGCGATCTCGGGCGCGCCGCCGCCGCCGGGCAGACGCACCTTCGGCTTGTCGTAGGGGCCCACCACCGTCGTGTTGATATTGGCGAAGCGGTCGATCTGCGCGCCGCCGAGGAAGCCCACGGTGATGCGGCCGCCCTGCAGCCAGTAGCGGAACATCTCGGGCACCGAGACCGTGCAGAGCGCGGTTTCGCAAAGTTCGCCGTCGCCGATGGATAGCGGCAGCACGTTGGGACGCGTGCCGATCGTGCCCGATTCATAGATCAGCGTGATCTGCGGCGCATGCGTGAGGCGTGCGAGATTGCAGGCGGCCGAGGGCGCGCCGATGCCGACGAAACAGACGTCGTCGTTCTTGAGCGCGCGCGCGGCGACGATCGTCATGATTTCGTTGGGGGTGAAATCGGTCATCAGGCAGCACTCCTCTTCGCATGAGCGGCGAATGCTGCCGGCGTCTTGTCGAGAACGTTTTCCTTCATCCAAGCCAGGAACGTGTCGCGATCCCGCGAGATCTTGTCCCAGGCGATGTAAAAGGAATTGTCGCG
Organism: Hyphomicrobiales bacterium; assembly: GCA_028290285.1. Taxonomy (GTDB): domain Bacteria; phylum Pseudomonadota; class Alphaproteobacteria; order Rhizobiales; family Beijerinckiaceae; genus Terripilifer. The sequence goes on along the minus strand of JAQGKD010000096.1, from coordinate 192,716 downwards.
CGTGTAATAGCCCTGCGCATAGGAGGGATGCGAGCCGCCGGGCACTTCGACGACCGCGCCGACCGTCCAGTGCGGCAGCACCACTGAATTGTAGGACGAGGTGCCAAGCCGATCGACCACCTCCTCGACCGTGACGATGGTGCGTTTGGAGGCCAGCACGACTTCCTTCTGGCAGCCGATGATGCCCTCGATGAGCACGTTGCCCTCGCGGTCGGCGCGCTGCGCGTGGATGATGCCGACGTCGGGGCGGATCGCGGGAACAGTCGCCAGCACTTCGCCCGTATAGGGACAGGTGACGCTCTTGATGCGCGGGTTCACCTTGGGCAGGTCGACGCCGATATAGCCGCGCAGCATGGCGAAAGGCAGGTTCGACGCGCCGGCTTCATAGGCATTGGCCATGGCGGCATGCGAATGCTCTTCGATGGCGAGCGCATGGGGCCATGCATTCTCTACGGCATCACGGATGCGATGCGTCGAACCGACGCCGGGATTGCCGCCCCAGGAAAAGACGAGCTTGTCCGCGCAGCCCATGCCGATCAGCTGATCGTAGATCAGGTCGGGCGTCATGCGGATGAGCGTCAGATGCTTGCGGCCCTGACGAATGACTTCGTGTCCCGCCGCGAAGGGAATGAGGTGGGTAAACCCCTCCATCGCGACGGAATCGCCATCGCGCACCATTTCGGCGACTGCGTCGGCGAGACTCATGAATTTAGCCATCGAGCCTTCCCTTCGTGGCGGTTCTGGCCGCCGTTGTATCTCGCCCGCCTCTATGGGGAGCGGATCGAGATGTTCGTATAGCGAACAACTATTCGGTTCGTGAACATAATAAGGTGCGGCTTGGTGGCGTCAACCTTTGGGATGGGGCAGCGGCGTGGGTTAAAAAGTTCAGGCGTCAACTTTGCCGTCATTGCGAGGAGCGTCGCGACGAAGCAATCCAGGAGTCGCGGGATCGCTCTGGATTGCTTCGCTTCGCTCGCAATGGCGGCGGTAAGGTGTGCGCCCACTCGAAAGACGCACTTGCGTTGCATAATCCCATGCCGCCGGTCCTTCTCCCAATGGGAGAAGGTGCCTGCAGCGCAGGCGGATGAGGGGTTTCGGACTCTCATTACAGAGAGTGTAACCCCTCATCAGTCGGCTCCGCCGACAGCTTCTCCCACCGGGAGAAGCGGGCAGCGTTGCCTTCCTTACTTCTTGCCCCAGACCTCTTCGGCCACCTGCACCACGAGACGCAGTTTCGCCCACTGCTCTTCCTCGGCCAGCGTGTTGCCTTCCTCGGTGGAGGCGAAGCCGCATTGCGGTGAGAGGCAGAGCTGGTCGATGGGGGCGTATTGCGCGGCTTCCTCGATGCGGCGCATCAGGTCGTCGCGGGTTTCCAGCGTGCCGGTCTTGGAGGTTACGAGGCCCAGCACCACCGTCTTGCCCTTGGGCAGGAAGCGCAGGGGCTCGAAACCGCCGGCGCGGTCGTTGTCCCATTCCATGAAATAGCCGTCGGCGTTCACCTGGTTGAACAGCAGGTCTGCGATCGGCTCGTAACCACCCGAGGCCACGAAGGTCGAGCGGAAGTTGCCACGGCAGAGATGCATGGTGATCGCCATGTCGGACGGGCGGCCGGCGATGGCGGCGTTGATCATGCCTGCATAGATCTGGCCCTGCTTCTCCGGGTCGTCGCCGCGCTCGGCCAGCATCTTGCGCTGCGCGGGATCGCAGAGGTAGGCGAAGCTGCAATCGTCAAGCTGCAGATAGCGGCAGCCCTCATGCGCGAAAGCCTGCACAGCCTTGTGATAGGCCTGACCGAGGTCGTGGTAGAAGCCGCCCATATCCGGATAGACGCCCATATTGATCATCTTTCGGCCGCCGCGATAGTGCAGCATCGACGGGCTCGGGATGGTCATCTTGGGCGTGCGGGTGGTGTTGGCCTTCAGGAACTTGAAGTGCTCGATCATCGGGTGATCGGCAAAGTCGATCCGGCCCATGACGCGGGGCGCCTGGGCGCGCGTCTGCACGCCAGAGAACTGGATGCCCTGGTCGACGTCGATCAGCTCGACGCCTTCGAGATGGCCGAGGAAGTCGAAATGCCACCAGGCGCGGCGGAACTCGCCGTCAGTGATGGACTGGAGACCGATGTCTTCCTGCTTGCGGATGACCTTGCGGATCTCGATGTCTTCCGACGCCTTCAGATCGGAGGCGGAGATGTCGCCGCGCTGATGCTTGATGCGCGCATCCTTGAGGGCTGCGGAGCGCAGGAGAGAGCCGACATGGTCGGCGCGGAAGGGCGGCTTGGTGCGTAGCATGTTTTCTTATCCTCCGAAAAATTCGAAATCTTCAGTTTCTGGCCCCGGCCGCCTCTGTACCGGGTTTGCCCGCGACTCCGAGCAGTGCGGCCAGTCTTAACGCATCCGCGGCCAATTCGGGACTCGGTCCCGCATGCGCGATGGTGCCGCGGTCGAGAATGATGGCGCGCTGTGTCAGCGGCAGGATTTTCCGCGCACTCTGCTCGACGATGATCGCCGACATGCCCTCCTCGCGGATGATCTTGCTCAGCGCCGCCAGCAACTCGTCGACGATGATGGGCGCCAGCCCCTCCAGCGGCTCGTCGAGCAGCAGGACGCGTGGATTGAGCGCCAGCGCGCGGCCGACCGCCAGCATCTGCTGCTCGCCGCCCGACAATTGCGTGCCCAGGTTGCGCCGCCGCTCCTGCAAGCGCGGGAACATGCCAAAGATGCGCTCGACGCTCCACGGGCCGTAGGTCTGGACCGCCGTGATGTTCTCCTCCACCGTCAGCGAGCGGAAGATGTTGCGCTCCTGCGGCACCCAGCCGATGCCCGCCAGCGCACGCTGGTCGGGCCGCAGCTTCGTGATGTCGCGGCCAGCCAGCGTGATCGTGCCCGCGCGGCGACGCGTCAGGCCGACGATCGTGTTGATGAGCGTCGTCTTGCCCGTGCCATTGCGTCCGAGCAGCGCCAGCGCCTCGCCCTCACCCAGGCTGAAGGAGATGCCGGAGAGAACCTGGGCCTCGCCGTAGCCGGCGGCGATCCCGTCGAGGACGAGGAGATCAGACATGGACGACCTCTTCGCCGAGATAAACCTGCCGCACGCGTGGATCGTTGGCGATCTCGTCCGGCGTGCCCTCCACGAAGAGGCCACCGTTGACGAGCACCGAGATGGATTTCGCGAAGCGGAAAACGAGATGCATGTCGTGCTCGATGAGGATCAGGGCGACGGTCGAGGGCAGCGCCGCCACGACGTCGAGGATCTGCTCGCGCTCGTGCTCGGGCACGCCCGCTGCCGGTTCATCCAGCAGCAGCACCTTGGGTTTTTGCGCCAGCGCCACAGCGATTTCGAGCAGGCGCTGCTTGCCGTAGGCGAGTTCGCCGACGCGCAGATGGGCGATGTCGGAGAGGCCGAGATCGGCCAGAAGCTGCACGGCTTCATCCACGAAATCGGTGCGCGCGCCCACGGGCCGGAACCAGGCCCAGCCCGCGTTTTCACGCTCGGCGATGGTGAGCATCAGCGTTTCCACCGGCGTCAGGTCGGCGAAAAGCTGGTTGATCTGGAACGTGCGCGCCATGCCCGCATGGGCTCGGCGGCGGGCCGACCAGCCGGTGACGTCCTTGCCCGCCAGCAGGATCTCGCCCGAGGTGGGCACCAGCACGCCCGACAGCAGGTTGACGAAGGTCGTCTTACCCGCGCCATTGGGGCCGATGAGCGCGTGGCGCGCGCCTTCGGGCAGGCGGAAGTCGATGTGATCGGTCGCGGTGATGCCGCCGAACTTTTTCACCAGCTGGCGCGCTTCGAGAACGATGGTCATGGAGCGTTCTCCCCCTTGCGCATCACGCGGTCGCGCATCTTGGCGAGCAGGCCCAAAATGCCGCCCCGCACGAACAGCACGAGCAGCACCAGCATGAGACCGAGCCAGAACTGCCAGTATTGCGGCGTGATATTACCGAGGTAATCCTGCATCACACGGAAAATGACCGAGCCGATGAGACCGCCGTAAAGGTGCCCCGCTCCGCCGAAGACGAGCATGAGCAGCGCGTCCGCCGAGCGGTGGAAGGCGACATAATCGGGCGAGGCGAATTGCGTCGTCTGGGTGACCAGCGCGCCCGCGATGCCCGCATAGATGGCGCCGATGGTGTAGACCGTGACGAGGCGGCCGTTGATGGGCAGCCCGATGGCGCGCGTGCGCAGCGGATTGCCCTTGATCGCCAGCAGCGACAGGCCGAACGGCGATTTGACGATGCGCCGCGCGATGAAGAAGAGCACGAAGAGCACGGCAAGCGAGTAGAGATAGGCGGTCTTCCCGTAGAGATCGAAGTCCCAGTAGCCGAGCACCGCCGAGGGCATCACGCCCTGCAAGCCGTCGGAGCCGCCAGTCAGCCATTTCATCTGGTTGACGAGTTCCTCGACGATCAGGGCGACGCCGAGCGTGACCATGAGCCGTGTCAGGTCGGAGCCACGCAGCACGAGGAAGCTGGTGACGAAGCCGAGCAGGCCCGCGACGCCGCCGCCGATGAGGAGGCCGACCAGCGGATCGCTCCAGGGCGCCTCGCCCGCGCCGTATCTGGCCGCGAGACCCGCCGCATAGGCGCCGACGCCGAAGAACGCGCCCTGCCCCAGCGTGACGATGCCCGCAAAGCCGAGCACGAGGTCGATGGACAGAGCGAGCAGGCCGAGAATGGCGATCTCGCTGAGCAGCATCAGCTTGTTGGGCATCACGAAATAGAGCGCAATGGCGATGGCCCAGAAGGCGTATTCGGCGATGCCCCAGCGTGCGCGTCCCAGCAGGATACCGCGTGCGGCGACCGCTTCGGGCGATGGCTTTGTCGAGAGCGTCTGGTCGGTCATGAGCGCCTCAACGGGCCGGGCTGCGCGAGAACAGGCCCTGCGGCCTGACGATCAGCACGAGAACCATGATCGTATAGATGATGAAGCCACCCACGGAGGGCACGTAATATTTGCCGAGCACATCGGCCACGCCCAGCAGGATCGCGGCCAGGAAGGGGCCGGTGATCGTCGTCGTGCCCCCAACCGAAATCACGATCAGGAAGTAGATCATGTATTTCAGAGGAAAGGTCGGATCGAAGCTGATGATGCCGGTGCCGAGCGCCCCGCCGAGCCCTGCGAGGCCCGAACCGAAGGCAAAGGTGATGGCGAAAATCGAGGTTACGTCGATCCCCATGCCGCGCGCGACACGCCCGTCGTCCACCGCCGCGCGCAGGCGGCTGCCGAAGCGCGTGTGGGTGAGGACGAGTTGCAGGCCCGCTGCGAGGAAACCGCAGATCACGATGACGAAGATGCGGTAGACACCGATGCTCGCGCCGAGAAAATTCACGCGGCCGCTGAGGCTTTCAGGCAGGTTCACGATCTGCTGGTTGGCACCCATTGCGTAATCGACCATCGCCATCGACATGAAGACGAGGCCGATCGAAAACAGCACCTGATCGAGATGGGTCTTGTCGTAGAGATGACGATAGAGCGTGCGCTCGAGCACGAGACCGATGGCGGCACTGAAGATGAAGGCCGCGGGCAGGCAGAGATAGAAGGAGACGCCGGCCTGGTTCATCAGGACGATGGTGAGATAGCCGCCCGCCATGGCGAAGGCGCCATGCGCCAGGTTAATGAAATTCATCAGCCCCAGCGTGACGCAAAGACCGACGGCCAGCACAAACAGGAGCATGCCGTAGGCGACGCCGTCGAAGAGGATGGTGAGCACGCAGGTCTCCGGAAATTCGGCGGCAAAACGGACATGCGCTGATGCCGGGCACGTCTTGCTTCTCCCGGTGGGAGAAGCTGTCGGCAGAGCCGACTGATGAGGGGTTACGCGCTATTTCGAGCGAGAACGAAACCCCTCATCCGGCTGCTCCACAGCCACCTTCTCCCACCGGGAGAAGGACAGCAGCGGAGCGGATGAATCGCCTTACTTGGCGGCCTCGTGCGTATTGTCCTTCACGTTCGGGATCGTGGCGAATTCGACGTTCCAGAGCTGGCCGTCGACCTTCTTCACTTCGCGGATGTAGACATTCTGCACGATGTCGCGGGTCTGCGGATCGATGGAGATCGGTCCGCGCGGACTCACCCAGGCCATGCCCTTCATGGCATCGACCAGCTTGGTGCCGTCCGTGTCGCCCTTGGTCTTTTCCAGCGCCTTGTAGATCAAGGCCATGCCGTCATAGCCGCCAACGGCCATGAAGTTCGGGCGCATGTTGTTGTTCGCCTTCAGGAAGGCGGCGACAAAAGCCTTGTTCTCGGGCGAATCGTGCGCGGCGGAGTAATTGTGCGAGGTGGTCATGCCGATCACCGCATCGCCCATGCCGTTGAGCTGGTCGTCATCGGTCACGTCGCCGGTGGCGATGATCTTGACGCCGGCCTTGGTCAGCTCGCGCTCGTTGACCTGCTTCATCAGGCTCGCGCCCTGGCCCGAGGGCACGAAAAGGAAGAGGGCGTCGGGCTTGAGGTCCTTGGCCTTCTGCAGGAAGGCCGCGAATTCCGGGTTCATGAGGGGCGAGCGCAGCTGATCGAGAACCTTGCCGCCGTCCGCCTCGAATTTCGCCTTGAATGCCTTCTCGGCATCGAGGCCCGGGCCGTAATCGGCGACGAGCGTGACGACCTTCTTGATGCCGTTCTTGGCGCTCCACTCGGCCATGGGCGTCGTGTTCTGCGGCAGCGTGAAGCTGGTGCGCACGTAATAAGGCGACTTCTCGACGATCATCGAGGTGCCAGCGGCCATGATGACGGCAGGTATCTTGGCCTGCGTCGCCACGGGGCCGACGGCGAGCGCCAGCGGCGTAAGGCCAAAGCCGGCGATGACAGCGACCTTGTCGTTGACCACGAGTTCGGTGGCGAGGCGCTTGGTCTGGTCGGCCGCGCCCGTGTCGTCCTTGACAATGAGCTCAATGGTCTTGCCGGCGACCTTGTTGCCGTTCTGCGCCATGTAGAGGCGGGCAGCCGCTTCAATCTGGCGGCCGGTGGAGGCCGAGGCTCCGGTCATGGGCAGAATGAGGCCGACCTTGACGGTCTCCTGCGCCAAGGCGGGCGCCACGACGCCCGGAAGCGCGGCCAGGGCAAGACCGGCACCGACGCCAGCCATCCCGTTCAGGATTTGTCTGCGAAGCATAATGTCCTCCCTGAAAACCACTTGCTCCCAATCGGGAACGGGTCTCTCGTCATAGTTCTAGCCAGTCCGCAGCAACCTAGGTCGCCGGTCTCCGGGCGGTCAAGCTGACCGATAGATAGGGCGTGGGATACACAACCCCAAGCCTGAGATCACGCCAACTGATTCATTTCATCGGGTGCATGCATGGGTTTCATGCAGGCCCCGCTGCGTCGCCACCCAATGGGCAGAGACCCAGAGCATGGGAGCTAACCCTGCCTGCTCTGCAAGAGCAAGGCGCCAACCTTCGCCCGCCCCTATGAATTGTGCGTATTGCGAACGGCACGCCTCTGTGCGAACATTTGGCGGGCGACGGCTGGGGGCCGGCGCCCGTCCCGTATTGCCCCGGAGCCTCGTGCCGTTCCGCAATGAACATCCAGGCGCCCGCGCCCATCTCGCCGCAAGACCCCTCCTTCATCTCCGCGCTGGCCCGCGGGCTAGCGGTCATTCGCGCCTTCGGGCAAAACCGGGAGCGGCTGACGCTGGCCGACATCGCCAAGGTGACGGACCTGCCGCGTGCCACCGTGCGGCGCTCGCTGCTCACCCTCCAGTCGCTCGGCTATGTCGCAAGCGACGGCAAGCATTTCATGCTGACGCCGAGCGTGCTGTCGCTGGGCTATGCCTATCTCTCCTCGACGCCCCTGCCCCGGGCCATCCAGCCGACGCTGGAGATGGTCAGCGAGAAGACGAACGAATCCTCCTCCGCCGCCATCCTCGATGGGGCGGAGATCGTTTATGTGGCCCGGGCGGCGACGCGGCGCATCATGTCGGTCGGTCTCTCGACCGGGAGCCGGCTTCCCGCCTATTGCTCGTCGCTCGGCCGCGTTCTGCTGGCCAACGAGCCGCCCGAGCGCGCCCGCGCCCTGCTGGCAGAGATCCGCCCGCAGCAGCTCACGCCGCACACTGTGACCGACCCGGAAAAGCTGCTCGCGATTCTGGACGAGGTGCGCACACAGGGCTTTTCGCTTGTGGACGAAGAACTCGAAATCGGCCTGCGCTCGATCGCCGTGCCCGTGCGCAACGCAGCCGGCCATGTCGTCGCGGCCATGAACGTCAGCGCGCAGGCGGGCCGTGTCTCGCGGGAGGATCTCATACGCGACATCCTCCCCGTTCTCGTCGCAGCGGCCGCGAGCGTTCGCCCCGCCCTGATGTGAGCGGCCTTACTGGGGCGGCGTGATCGCATCAGCCAGCCGCTTGGCGATGGCTGGCGGGGTCGAGGCGATGAGCGCCATGATCTTGTCGACCGCTGCGCCGTTCATCGGATCGACATCGAGGCCGGACTTTTTCGCATCGTCGAGAAATTCCGGATCGACCGACATCTTTTCAAATGCCGTCCGCAGAGCGGCCACACGGTCGGCGGGCACGCCTGGCGGGGCCATGAGCGGGCGCGCGACGTTCTTCTGCGCGTAATAGAGTTCGAGAACCTTGCGATCCTCGGGCGTCTTCGCATAGTCGAGCGCCAGCGGCACGTCGGGCAGGTCTGCCTCTTTCTGAAGACCGTTCTGGAGCAGCAGCGTGATCTTCTTGTCGCGCAGGAAATCGGGGCGGCGTGACTTGATGTTGGGCCAGGCCCAATCGGCGATGCCCTGCAATTCACCGTTCTCGATCGACAGCAGCAGGCTCGAAGAGCCCTTGTAGCCGGGGATGATCTTGAATTTCGTGCCTATGGTCGCGTTGAGCAGACGCGGGGTCGATTCCGTGTCCGCCGTGGCACCCGCGCCACCCACGACCATTTCGCTCGTGAAGAGATCCTGCGTCTTCTTCTGGGGCGCGGTGTGCCAGGCGACGACGAGCGAGGCTTCCGAAGACATATTGCCGAGCCAGTTGATTTTCTCCGGATCGAACTGCACGCCATTCTGCTGGGTGAGCTTGGCCATCAGCATGCCGCGCTGGACCATGCCGAGAAAGGTGCCGTCCTTCGGCGCGACATTGCAGAGATAATTGGTGGCGACGATGGAGCCGGCGCCGGGCATGTTCTGCACGATGATCTGCGGGTTGCCGGGCAGATATTTGCCAAGGTGCCGGGAGAGAAGACGCGCATTGGTGTCGTAACCCCCGCCCGTCTCGGAGCCGACGACCACCGTGATGCGCTTGCCGGCGTAGAAATCCGCGACCGATTGCTGCGCATGAACGGGCATCGCGGCCAGCGACACGCATGCGGACATCAAACCCGCCGCCCAAATCCGATAAGACATGTTTCCTCCGTGTTGCGGTTTCGATTTTGATTCAGGCTTCGCGCAGCACGGGCCTCTCAAGCGCACCCTGCGCGGCCTCGCGGAAACCGAGGCTCTCGTCCCAGTTCTTGCCGACAAAGCGCTGGCCCGTCACACCGTCCGAGTGCGCCGATGCAAGCCAGAGCACCGGCGGCACGATGATGTCGGGCTGCAGGATCATGCGGCCGGTGGCCCGCATTTCGTGCCGCGTCGGCGCGCTGACGAAATCGGTATCGGTCGCGCCACCCGGCAGGACCGTATTGACGGTGACGCCGGTGCCTTCCAGATCCTTCGACCAGATCAGCGTTTCCGCCTCGATGGCGACCTTGCTGACGCCGTAGGGCGAGTTGGTCTTGCGCTGCATGGTGGCGAGGCTCGTCGTCACGTTGATAATGCGTCCGCTCGCACCCGCCTCGATGAGATGTGGGGCCGCGTGATGCGACATGAAGAAGGTGCCGACCACGTTGGTGGTGATGACGTCGCGCCACGCGTCCGGGTCTGCCTCCCAGAATTTCAGCGACTTCGTGCCGGGTGCATTTTCAAGATGCACCGGCCCTTTGCCCGCATTGTTGACGAGAATGTCGAGCCGCCCGAACAGGCGCACGGCCTCGTCCACGGTGCGCTTGCAATCGTCGCGGCGGGTGATGTCGCAGGTGACGCCGAGCACGCGGCCGCAGCCGCGCTGTCCCGCGACATCGCAAGTGGCGAGGCCCGTCGCGCCGCCATCGATATCGGCATAGAGGACATCCGCGCCGGCGCGGGACAGTGCATGGGCGATGGTGCGCCCGATTCCCCGAGCCGCGCCCGTGACGATGGCGACGCGGCCCTCGAGCCTGATCTTACGTATGGCGCCGTCTTCGCTCGCCAAGGCGAACCCTCCCTCAAATCCACGCCTCTCCGGGCGGCTGTTATCGGCCAAACTCTAACCGATGGCAGGCGGCTCGGCCAATCCCTTTCCCCGCGCCGCCTGGCTCCGCTATAAGCGGGCGGACCCTCGAGGATGAGAACGTGACGTCGATCCGCGACCTGCGCGCCGGCAAGCCGATGCCCTACCCCGACCAGGCGCTCTATCTGGAGAGCGCCTGCGCACATCATGGCGTTCCCTTCGCCGCGCTCGACGGCGATGGCGGGACGCTCGTGCGAATCGGCGAGGGGCCCCGGGGCTGCGTCATTGCGACGACGGGGCGCACCTGCGTCTACCCGCCCAACAGCGCGTCGGCCATGGCCATCGCAACCGACAAGCATTTTACAGGACTCGCGCTGGATGCGCAGGGCGTCGCCAATCTCGGCGGCGAGGCTTTCTTCCTCAATGCGCGCATGAAGAACCTGCGCCGGCCGGGTCACGAAATCGAGGACGCGCGGACACTCATGCAGGCGCGTGGCTACACGGCGTTCTGCAAGCCGCTGGCGGGATCGCGCGGCGATTTTGCGGAGCGCATCTCCAGTAACGAGGGTTTCGAGGATTGGCTCGCCCGCGTGGGTCGCATGCATGACGCGATCCTCATCCAGGACGTGTTCGAGGGCGAGGAATATCGCGTGTTTCTCGTCGATGGCGAGGTCATTTTCGTCATGCAGCGCTTCGCTGCCGTGCTGCGCGGCGATGGGGTGCGGAGCTTGGGCGCCTTGCATGAGGTGCTTGCGGCCCGGCAGATCGCTGCCGGACTTTCGCCGTCCGCACTGCCGGCATCGCGAGACGCGTCCACCGTTCTGTCTTCGGGCGAAACGGTGACGCTGGACGACCGCCGCAATGCGAGCGCGGGCGCATCCGTGCGGCTCGTCGACGATGCGCCGCCTGACGTGCTTCGTCTCGCCCGTGCCGCGCGCGAGGCCGTCGGCCTGCGCGTCGCGGGCGTGGATGTGATGGTAACGAGCGACGCCACGCGCATCATCGAGATCAATGGCAATCCTGCGATCTTCAGTCTGGAAGCGCTGGGCCGTGAGGATGTGATCCTACGGCTCTGGGGCGAAGTTTTCACGCGCATGGGGCTGATCGACCATGTTTGACCTGCCCAAATTCGGACGTGGCATCAGCCTAGCCCGCGTCGATGCCTTGCTCGACGCCTGCGGCGTGGATCGCGCACGTCTCGCCGCACGCTCCATCGTCGTCACGGGCTCGAACGGCAAGGGCAGCACCTGTGCTTTCCTCAGCCATATCGCGATGCGCGCGGGCTTGCGGGTGGGCACGTTCACCTCGCCGCATCTGCTGCGGATCAACGAACGCTTCCGCCTGGACTGGTGCGAGATCGGCGATGACGCAATGCAGGCGCTGGCGCGCGATGTCTCCGCGGAGGTGCGGGCGCTGGAAGGCCGCTTCTGCCACGGCACGTTCGGCGCTTTCGAGGCGCAATTCGTCGCTGCCGCGCTGTGGTTCCAGCGGCGGGATGCGGACCTCTGCGTCTTCGAGGCCGGCATCGGCGGGCGGCTCGATGCGACGCGGCTCGTGCGCGCGTCCGTCACGGTGCTTGCCTCCATCGATCTCGAACATACGGCGTTGCTGGGATCGCAGCTCGACCTGATCGCGCTCGACAAGTCGGACGCCTGCGCTGCGGGAGGCACCATCGTGCATGGCGAGAACCTGCTTCCGCTGCAGGAGCTTCTTTCTACCTACGTACGCTTGCGCGACATCAGGCCATTGTTCATCGGGCGTGATGCGGAGGTGTCGGATGTGCAAATCGGCCCACTGCACATGCGCTTTTCGCTTCACACGTCCTTCATGGATTTCACCGATCTCGTCACGCCGTTGCAGGGGCGCTTTCAGGCTGGAAACGCGGCCTGCGCCGCGCTCGCCCTTGGCGCCTGGCTCTCCAGGTCGCATCACGCGGTAACACCGGCCATGTTCGAGAAAGCCCTGCGGGACGGGCTTGCAGCGACACAATGGCCGGGACGGCTGGAGACGATCGCGCATGATCCGCTCGTCGTCATCGACGTGGGGCATTCACCCGATGCGATCGAGCAAGCTGCGAATGGCCTGTTCGAGGCCTTCGGGCACGAGAACTGGCTGCTTGTTGCAGGCGTGTCCGCCGACAAGAATGCCACGTATATGCTGGCCATTCTGAAAGCGCGTTTCCCATTCATCTTGTGCACGCAGGCGCATCACAAGGGACGTGATGCGCAAGAAGTTGCTGGGCTGCTGCGCGATCTGCCCGGCGAGGCCGAGATTGATGTTGAGCCCGACATCGCCGCCGCCGCGCAGCGCTCGGTCGATATTGCCCGCGAGCGCGGATTGCGCATCTTCGTGGCGGGCGGACTGTTCGCCGCCGTGGAATTCGCACAGGCTTTGCGCGGCAAGGAGCCGCGTGCATTGCAGTTTTTGTAGGCTGGGGCGCGAAGCCCTTCTCCCAGTGGGAGAAGGTGGCCGTGGAACGGCCGGATGAGGGGTTTCGGACTCTCCGAACAGGGAGCGTAACCCCTCATCCGCCGGCTCCGCCGACAGCTTCTCCCACCGGGAGAAGCGGGCCGCGTTGGTCTGTTTGCAAAATAGTGCATCGTCATTGCGAGGAGCGCAGCGACGCGGCGATCCAGAAGCCGCGAGACCGCTCTGGATTGCTTGGCTTCGCTTGCAAGGACGGCAACGGCGGCGTTTACCACCTTGCCCATCCTCCCCCCTCCCCCGACTCAGCGCTTGACTCTCCGCCCCGGCCCGGGAATCTATAGAGAACATAACAGGAACAGAAAGAGGGGACCGATGTCGGCACACGACAGTTCGGAGCGGGTTCGCTTTTTGCGCGAAGCCATTGCCGGCATCGAACAGGCCGGCGGTGGGGTCGCGGCGGCGGGCGTGCGCAGCATTGCCATGGGGAGGGCCGGCCACAGCGCCTTCTCCTTCGACCGGGCTCTCGGCGGGCTCGCCACGGGCGCGCTCTATGAGGTCGCGCCCTCGCGCATGAGCGATCTGGCAGCCGCCTGCGGCTTTGCGCTGGGGCTTGTCACACGGTTCGCCGCCGAGGCTCCCGGCGCCATCGTGTGGGTGAGCGACGAGTTTTCGGCCCATGAGAACGGCTCGCCTTATGGGCCGGGGCTGGCGCGCCATGGGCTCGATCCCGGGCGGCTCGTTTTCGTGCGCACCTCGACCGGCCCCGATCTCCTCTGGGCGCTGGAGGAGGCCGCGCGCTGCAAGGGCAACGCCGCCGTGGTAGCCGATATCCGGGGCGCAGGAAAACTGTTCGACCTGGTGGCGGCGCGGCGCATCACGCAGGCGGCGCGCACCAGCGGCACGCCGGTCATCCTCATCCATCCACCCGCGAGCTTTCACGGCGGGATGGCGCAGAACGGCGCGCGCATGCGCTTCGAAGTGCAGAGCCGCCCGTCCGTCATGCCAGCGCAGATACCCCGCGCGGTTCCAACGACCCGCGCGGTGCCGGGCCCTGCGCATTGGGGCGTGCGTTTCGCCAAACCCGGGGTGGAGGCAGGCCGCCTGCGTGGCCTCGATACGGAACTGGTTCGAACGATCATCTGGGAACACGAGAATGGTTTCTTCCGGGACGCGCTATCTCTCGCTCTTCCTGCCACATCTGGCTTTAGAGACCGGCCCGCGCAAAGCGCCTGATCTCGCAGCCCCGCGCGCAGCTTTCGCCAAGGCCAAGGGCGCACACAGGCTGGTGGCCGTCGACGGCGCGGCGCGGCGGCTGGGGCTAGCGCCCGGCCAGTCGCTGGCGGATGCCCGCGCCATCGCGCCCGATCTCGATGCTGTCGAACACGATCCCGCTGTATATGACGCTCGGCTGGCGGCTGTCGCCGACTGGTGCCGCCGCTTCACCCCGCTTGCGGCGCTCGACGCGCCCGACGGCGCCATGCTCGACATCACCGGCGTCACGCATCTGTTCGGCGGCGAGGCCGCGCTCGCCCGCGAGATCGAACAGAAGCTGGCGCGACAGGGCATCACCGGCCTTTGCGCCATCGCCTCCTCGCCCGAGGCCGCCTGGGCTCTGGCGCGGTTCGACACGACGCGCATCGCGCCTCCCGCACAGGAAGACAAGCGCCTGTTGCGACTCATCTCGCACCTGCCCGTCGCGGCCCTGCGGCTCGATCCTGAGACGGTGGCAGCGCTCGGGCGCGCGGGGCTGAAGCAGATCGGCGATATCCACATGCGCCCGCGCGCGCCCATCGCGGCGCGATTCGGGCCAAAAGTCTTCGCGACGCTCGACGCCATGCTGGGCCTGTCGCGCAGCGCCATCTCGCCGCGCTTCGAGGCGCCCGCCTATATGATCGAGCGACGTTTCGCTGAAGGTGTCGGCACGCGCGAACAGATCGAGCTGACCATCGGCTCGCTGGCGCAGGAGCTTTGCCTGATGCTCGAGCGCCATGGCGAGGGGGCGCGGCGGCTCTGCGCCACCCTGTTTCGCGTCGATGGCGCGGTACGCCACATTCATGCGGGCACCAGCAGGCCGACGCGCGACCCGAAGGCGCTCGCGCGGCTGTTTCGCGAAAGGCTGGAGGCCGCCGGCAAGACGCGCGACGAGGACCCGCTCGACATCGGCTATGGCTTCGACCTGATCCGCCTGGCGGCGACCGAAGTCGAGTTGCTCGATCCCACGCAGAACGTGCTGGCGCAGCGGCGCGCCATCTCCCCCTCACAGAACGATTTTGACTTTTCGGATGGCGAGCGCGCCGAATATCTCGCCGATCTCGTCGACCGTCTGGGCGCGCGGCTCGGCACGCGGCGGGTGTTGCGGCTGATCGCGCAGGATACGCATCTGCCCGAACATGCCGTGCTGGCCGTGCCAGCCGCCGAACTGCGCACGCGCGCTGCCGCGAAAGCGAGCTTCGAATCCCCGGCAAGCGAGACGCCGGACCGTCCCATTCGCCTGTTCGAACGGCCCGAACCCGTGGAGGCCATCGCCTCGGTGCCCGATGGTCCGCCCTTGCGCTTTCGCTGGCGGCGGCTGACGCATGAGGTCGCGGCCATCGAAGGACCAGAGCGGATCGCACCCGAATGGTGGCGGCAGGAGGCCTCCGCGCTCACCCGCGATTATTTCCGCGTCGAGGATGTGCAGGGACATCGCTTCTGGCTGTTTCGCGAAGGGCTCTATGGCAGCGAGACGCCGCGTCCGCGCTGGTATGTGCATGGGTTGTTTGCGTGAGTGCCTACGCCGAATTCGCGGTGACCAGCAATTTCACCTTCCTGCGCGGCGCGTCGCATCCCGAGGAGATGGTGGCGCAGGCGATGGAGCTTGGGCTCACGGGCATCGGCATCGCGGATCGCAATTCGCTGGCGGGCGTCGTGCGCGCCCATGTCTATGCGCGCGAGAACGAGGCGCTGGCGAAGGGCCTGCGTGTCGTCACCGGCGCGCGGCTCGTGTTCTGCGACGGCACGCCCGACATTCTCGCCTATCCGCGCGACCGCGCCGCCTATGGCCGCCTCTCGCGCCTTCTCACGCGCGGCAATCTGCGCGCGGAAAAGGGCGATTGCCGCCTGATGTTCGAGGATCTCGGCGATCATGCGGAGGGCTTGCAGCTCGCCATCCTGCCGAGCTGTTCGGGCGAGGCGGCGGCACCTGGAGCCGACCACTCGCAGCGCATCGCCGAGATCGCGGCTCTGGCGCGTGATCGCGTGTGGATCGCCGCCTGCATGAGCTATGGCCGCCAGATGCGGCGCAGCCTGATGGAGCGGCACGCGCTGGCGCAGGTACATCGCCTGCCGCTGCTTGCGACCAACGATGTGCATATGCACACGGCCGCGAGGCGTCCGCTCGCCGATGTGCTGACCTGCGTGCGCGAGGGCGTGACCATCGACAGCGCAGGCACGCGTCTCGCCGCCAACGCGGAGCGGCACCTGAAGAGCCCGCGCGAAATGGCCCGGCTTTTTCGTGAGGCGCCCGAGGCCATCGGCGAGACGCAGGCCTTCCTGAAGGGCATTTCTTTCTCGCTCGATCAGCTCGCCTATGAATACCCGGATGAATTGCGCGAGGGCTTTGCCAGCGAGCAGGAGGCGCTGATCGCCTTCACCTGGCAGGGCGCGGCGATGCGCTATCCCGAGGGCGTGCCCGAGAAGATCAGCGCCATTATCAGGCATGAATTGCAACTCGTGGCGGAGATGAAATATGCCGCCTATTTCCTGACCGTGCATGACATCGTGCGCTTTGCGCGGCAGCGCGGCATTCTCTGCCAGGGGCGCGGCTCGGCGGCCAATTCCGCCGTGTGTTTTTGCCTTGGCATTACCGAGGTCGACCCGACCAAGCACGATCTGCTGTTCGAGCGCTTCATCTCGCCCGAGCGCAAGGAGCCGCCCGATATCGACGTCGATTTCGAGCATGAGCGGCGCGAGGAGGTGATGCAATATATCTATGCGCGCTACGGGCGTTTGCGCGCGGGACTCACCGCCACCGTCATCTCCTATCGCGCGCGTTCCGCCATTCGCGATGTCGGCAAGGCCTTCGGCTTTTCGGAGGATAGCGTGGCTGCTCTTTCAAGCACGGTCTGGGGCTGGTGGTCGGGCGCGGTGGACGATGCCGAGATCCGCCGCATCGGCTTCGACCCCAGCGAACCGCGTCTTGCACAGACGGTCGCCATCGCCGACGAGCTGACGGGCTTCCCGCGTCACCTCTCGCAGCACACCGGCGGCTTCGTCATCACGCGCGCGCGTCTCGACGAGGTGGTGCCCGTCGCCAATGCGGCCATGGTGGATCGCACGACCATCGAATGGGACAAGGACGATCTCGACTCGCTCGGCATTCTGAAGATCGACGTTCTCGCACTGGGCATGTTGAGTTGCCTTCGCAAGGGTTTCGATCTCTTGCGCGCGCATTACGGACGCGACCTGACGCTGGCGACTTTGCCCTCGGAAGAGCGATGCGTCTACGAGATGATCTCGCGAGCCGATACGATCGGCGTGTTCCAGATCGAGAGCCGCGCGCAAATGTCGATGCTGCCGCGTCTGAAGCCTGCAAAGTTCTACGATCTCGTCATCGAGGTCGCCATCGTGCGTCCCGGCCCCATCCAGGGCGACATGGTGCACCCCTATCTGCGGCGGCGGCAGGGATTGGAAAAGGTCACCTATCCATCGGCGGAACTCGAAGCCGTGCTAGGCAAGACGCTCGGCGTGCCGCTGTTTCAGGAACAGGCGATGAGGATCGCCATCGTGGGCGCGGGCTTCACGCCGTCTGAAGCCGACAGGCTCCGGCGCGCCATGGCGACGTTCAAGAAGGTCGGCACCATCAGCACTTTCCATCGCAAGATGGTCGATGGCATGACGGCGCGCGGCTACGATCCCGTCTTCGCGGAAGCCTGTTTCCGGCAGATCGAGGGTTTTGGAACCTACGGCTTTCCCGAAAGTCACGCGGCCTCCTTCGCGCTGCTCGTCTATGCCTCGGCCTGGATGAAATGCCGCTACCCGGATGTCTTCGCCTGCGCGCTTTTGAACTCACAGCCGATGGGTTTCTACGCACCGGCGCAGATCCTGCGCGATGCGCGCGAGCATGGCGTGGAGGCGCGCGAGGTGGATGTGAATCATTCCACCTGGGACAATTCCCTGGAACGCGGCGCGATGCGCGACCGCGCCTTGCAAGTACGGCACGAGAGCCAGCGCTCGCATATTCACGCGACCCATGCGGTGCGCATCGGCTTTCGCCAGATCAAGGGCGTGCGCGAGAGCGACATGCAACTGCTCGTGGGGCGGCGCGCGCGTGGCTACGATTCCGTGCGTGATCTCTGGCTGCGCACGGGCCTCTCACCCTCCGTGCTGGAATCGCTCGCGGAGGCCGATGCCTTCCGCTCGCTCGGCCTCGACCGGCGCGATGCGCTGTGGGCCGTGCGCGGGCTCAATCGCTCCGGCGACAAGGACGACCTGCCGCTGTTTCGCGCGGCCTGCGACAGCGAGCAGGAGCCAGAAGCACGCCTGCCGCCGATGCCGCCGGGCGAACATGTCGTGGAGGATTACCGCCACCTTTCGCTTTCGCTGAAGGCACATCCGGTCTCCTTCCTGCGCGAGCGTCTCGACTCCCGCCGCATCCTGCGCAGCGCCGATCTCGCCCGCGTACCGACACCTCGTCTGCAGGTGCGCTCGCCCTCGTGGAAGCTGCCGCGCGTCACCGTCGCGGGGCTCGTTCTCGTGCGGCAGAGGCCGGGGTCGGCGAAGGGCGTGCTGTTCATGACGATCGAGGACGAGACCGGCGTCGCCAATGCCATCGTCTGGCCGAAGGTTTTCGAGACGCAGCGCGCCATCGTCATCGGCGCGCGGTTCGTGGCGATCACGGGCCGCCTTCAGAACGAGGCCGACGTCATCCACGTGGTGGCCGAAGAGTTCGAGGATCTGACGCCCATGCTGGGCTTGCTCTCCCTGCAGGGCGGCGATGTTTCGGGGCTGGCGCGGGCGGACGAGGTGAAGCGGCCGCAGGTGCGCGAGAAGAAGCCCGTTCCCGACATCATGCGGCGGCTGGCCCATGCCGACGCGCCTTTAGCCGAGCCCTCGCTGCTGGCCGAGGAAGAGACGCGGCGCGTGATGCCGAGGGGGCGCAATTTTCATTAGGCCCGGCTCGCCTTATACAAGGTACCATGAGCACGCCCGACGAGATCCCCTTCGACCGTTCGCCCGCAGGCCCCGCCGGTGAGGTCACCACATTGTCGCCGCTGGTGCGCCGGGTGATCGCCCCCAACAGGGGGCCCTTCACCTTCACCGGCACGTGCAGCTATATCGTCGGCCACGGGCGCGTCGCCGTGATCGATCCGGGCCCGGACGACGAGGCGCATGTCGCCGCCCTGGTCGCGGCGCTCGCGGGCGAGACGGTCGAGGCCATTCTCGTCACGCATACGCATCGCGATCATTCCCCGGCCGCACGCCTGCTACGGGAAGCGACCGGCGCACCGATCATCGGATGCGCCACGCATATCCCCAACCTCGATCCGCCCTCCGGACGGCTGGATGCGTCCCACGATCTCGACCATCGCCCCAGTCTCGTGATGCGCGAAGGAGATGTCTTCACCGGCGATGGGTTCACGCTGGAGGCCATCGAGACGCCGGGCCATGCCTCGAACCATCTCGCCTTCGCTCTGGCGCAGGAGAACGGGCTCTTCTCAGGCGACCATGTGATGGCCTGGTCGACGACCATCGTCGCCCCGCCCGACGGCAAGATGAGCGACTACATGGCCTCGCTCGACAAGCTGCGCGCGCGCGACGACGTCGTCTACTGGCCAGGCCACGGCGGCCCTTTGAGCGATCCGCAGCGGTTCGTGCGCGGGCTCGCCGTGCATCGCCGCCAGCGCGAGACCTCGATCCTGGGTCGGCTGGCGGCGGGCGACACGCAGATTCCGCAGATCGTGGCGGCCATCTACGAATCGCTCGACCCGCGCCTGCAGGGCGCCGCCGCGCTGTCGGTGCTTGCGCACCTCGAAGACATGGTGGCGCGCGGGCTCGTCAACTCCGATCGCGGGGCGGCGACGCTGGACGCGCATTACACGCTCTGAGCGCCGCTCTCACCGGGCGTCGAGCTGGGCCTGCAATTCGTCGGAGAATTTCCGCACGCGGCGCGCATTGACGCCGAAATCGTGGCGGCCGTAGCGGGAAGCCGAGCGGATGTCGATGCGCGTCTGTCCCGCCAGCGGGCGCAGGCGAATGGCGATGTCGTCGGGAAAGCCGAGGATCATGGAAACGTCCACAGCATCGATGCGGCCGAGTCCGAGCCGGCCGCCGGGGGCCGCCCTGTCGACGATCTTCCAGCGCATGGCGCCGACCGCATTCAGCACCAATCCCCAGGCATCCTGTATCTCGAGATCGAGCACGATGGGCTGGAGGTCGGGATAGGCGCGGCGCTGCGCCTCGCGCCACTCGGTCGGCAATTCGCCGCTGGCGTGACCATTACGCGCCGCCAGAGCGACCGACGAGCGCGAAAAGTCGGGCGGGTCGATGAGGTCCGTCGAGACATCGTTCAACAACGGCAGTCGCACGGCTTGTGCGGCGAGATAGGCGGGGAACCCAAGCAGAAGCGCCGCGAGAAACATCGTGGCCAGTGCGACACCCGTGCCGCGCCGCCCCGTGCGCCAGATGACGACGAGGGCCGTGATGGCGAGCAGGACAGCGACGCAGGCCACCAGCATCGCGGCGGCGAAGACCGCGAGACCCGCCGGCGCGTCGATCGCATGGACGCGAGCAAGGGTCACGCCGATGGCGGCGACCGCCAGCGCGAAGATGGCGAGGCGGCGGCTCCAGGTCGCCGCGGCGGAATATGGCTCTTCGATGATAAGACGTCGCATGTCTGTCGTGATACAGCCCCAGCGCGCCCCGCGCCAGCGTCCAACGACTTGCTGGCGCGCTCACGCGCCTCTAGTTTCGATCAGGCGAGTACGAGGACACGAATGAACAAAGAGGCTGATGCCGCACGCGTCTGGTTCCGACTGTTGCGATTGCAGACGCGAATCAACACGGCCATATCCGAGCGGGTCCGCAGCCTCGGCCTGTCGGTGCCCCAATGCGACGTGCTCACGACGCTGACCGAGCGGGAGGGCGTCAGCCAGCAGGAACTTGCCGAGCGCCTCTATGTGACCAAGGGCAACATTTCCGGGCTCATCGACCGGCTGGCAGCGGCGGGCTTCGTCGAGCGCCGCTCGATTCCCGGCGACCGGCGCTCCCATGCGATCTACCTGACGGACGCGGGACGCCGCATCGCCGAGGATGGCATCGCCGTGCAACGCCGTTTCGTCAATGAGACACTGGGCCGCCTGCCCGCGGAACAGCTTACAGCGCTGGAACAACTGCTGGTGGCGACCCGCGATCTCGTGCGCGAGCAGAGCGCATCCGCCGCGCCGCGCCGCATCCGCAAACCGGTCGCAGAATAATCGAACCAGACTCGACCCAAGACGTTGCCCTAGGAACGCTCCTGCCGGTCGAGGTCATGGTTTCACGCTGCACGCTTGCCCTTCTCATGCTGGTCGCGACATTCATCGCACCGGAAGCGTCGGCGCGGACCTGGCCCGGCGTGGGGCCGGTTCCCCCGTCGCGGCCCGCCGAGCTGGACCCAATCCCACCTGCGGCGCCTGATGTCGCCGAAGTGCCGGTACCCGCGCCCCGGCCGCCCGATCTCGAACAGATGGCGTCACTGCCTCCGCCCGCAGAAGTTGCGCCTCCACGGCCGTCCGTGAGCGCCCAGGCGATATCCTTCTGCGCCGGGGTGCTGGCGAGCGGACGTTTCGAGGCGGTCTCCGTGCCGCAGGTGATCGGAGAAGGCGGCTGCGGGATCGAAACCCCCGTCAAACTCTCGGCGATCATCCTCGTGGACGGCACCCGTGTTCCGCTCGAACCCGCGGCCCTCATGCGCTGCGAGATGGCAGATACGCTGGCGACTTGGGTGCGCGACGATCTCGCCCCCATCGCCCAGAAGAACGGCGCCAAGCTGGCGAAGATTCAAGATGCCGACGCCTATAGCTGCCGTGGCCGCAACCGGGTCGTGGGCGCGATGATGAGCGAGCACGGCCTCGGCAATGCCTTCGATCTACGCGGCGTGACATTGTCCGACGGACGACAATTGTCCATCGCCAAAAGCGAGGCGGCGCACCCGTTCATGGAGGACATGAAGGGCAGCGTCTGCAATCGCTTTCGCACCATCCTCGGCCCGGGCTCCGACGGCTATCACGAAGACCACGTGCATCTCGACATGCGCGAGCGGCGCAATCCGAAGCCGTTCTGCCAGTGGACGCTGAAATGAGGAGCCGACCTAGGGGCCGCCGGTGGCGCCAGAGATGAGGGTCTTCATGGCTGAAACCTACACACGCCAAGCGCCTTCGTGGAAGCTCACGCAACAAAGCGCCCCATTTTGGTACAGACCTAAATTACGCGCGTTGGGTGCCGCGGCCGTCACGGTGGAGCAAGCCCCTGCCCCGCTTCATGAAGTCCAAAAACCTAAACGACACACCCGTCGGCGCTGTTGAAAAGCGTCGGCTCGAATTAAGCGCGCTTTAACCGCGGCGTTCGAAATTGATCTCCATTGCCCTCGCACCTTCCGCAACGAGACCGCCATGTCCGAATACGAAATCAAACGCCCGCTGCCCCCGCAAGTGGAAGACGCCCGCGCGCTTCAGGCCCGCCTCTACCGCGAAATCGGCATTTCGGCGATCAGGGCTGCCCTGGAGATCCGCGAGATGCCGACGGTGGAGAATAAGCCGCAGTCGATCGAGGATATTCCTGCCATATTGCGCGGCCACGATCTGGCTGCGTAAATCCTTGCACATGTCCGGCGGGCGTCGTCCTTCGGGCATGTGTCCTTCCAGAGCGAAGAGACATGATGCTCCTGAATCGCCGGTCGTTCCTTCTGGGTGCGGCCGGGCTGCCCCTGGTTACAAGCGGATTGAGTGCCTATGCCGTCGGCGTAGAGCCCGTCATGATGCTCGATGTCACGTCCTACGCGCTGACGCCGCCCGGCTGGCCCGCCAACCTGCCGCTGAAGATCGCGGTCCTTGCCGACATTCACGCCTGCGAGCCGTGGATGACCGCCGACCATGTCCGCCACATCTGCTCTGTCACCAACAGCCTGAAGCCCGACCTCATCGTGCTGCTCGGCGACTATAATGGCGGGCACAATTTCGTAACCGGTCCCGTCATGCCCGATCAATGGGGCGAGGCACTGGCCACGTTGCGCGCGCCGCTCGGCCTCTACGGTATTCTCGGCAATCACGACGTCTGGCACGGCGCCCTGCCCAATCTGCGCGGTGACCATGGCGACAGCGTGCGGGCTGCGCTCCGGGCCGCACATGTGAACGTGCTCGACAATCAGGCCGTGCGCGTCAGCAAGGACGGGCAGACTTTCTGGCTGCTCGGGCTGGCCGACCAACTCGCGCACCGCGTCGGCCGCCACGATTTCCACGGGGCCGACGATCTGCCTGGCACTTTGCGGCAGGTGACGGACGACGCGCCCGCGATCCTGCTCGCCCATGAGCCCTATATTTTTCCCCGCGTGCCGCAACGCATCAGCCTGACGCTCAGCGGCCATACGCATGGCGGACAGGTGAACCTGCCGATCGTCGGCTCGCCCCTCGCGCGGCGTCAGTCGCGGTTCGTCTATGGGCATGTCGTCGAGAACGAGCGCCACCTGATCATCTCGGGTGGGCTCGGCACGTCGCTGTTTCCGGTACGCTTCATGCGCCCACCGGAAATCGTGCAAATCACGCTCGGCGGCCCTGCGCGGGCGCCGGGTGTCGCGATCGCGAGCTGACTATTTCACCACGACCTTGGTGCCGACCGGAACGCGATTGAACAGGTCGATCGCATCGATGTTGCGCATGCGGATGCAACCCGAAGACGCGCTGTGACCGATGGTCTCCGGCTCGTTGGTGCCGTGGATGCGATAGAGCGTGTCGCGGCCGTGATCGTAGAGGTAGAGAGCCCGCGCGCCGAGGGGGTTGTCGGGGCCGCCCTTCAACCCGCCGGCGGCGACCACCGGCTTCAGGTGGGGCCAGCGCACCAGCATCTCCGCTGGCGGCATCCAGCTCGGCCACTCAGCCTTGCGCGCGACGGTCGCCGTGCCGGTCCAGCCGAAGGCCTCCGAGCCCGTGGCGACGCCGTAGCGAATGGCGCGCTTGTTGGGCAAAACGAAGTAGAGAAATTTCTGCTTGGTATCGACGATGATCGTGCCGGGCGTCTCGCCGGTCGGATCGTCGATTTCGTAGCGCTGGTAATTGAGGTCCATGTCGAAGGCGGGGACCATCGCCATGTAATCGGTGTCGCGGCCCGAGAGCGAGGGATCCGGCACGCCCTTGAAATTACAGCCTGCCAGCAGGACCGACGCAGCGGCCAGGCTAGCCCAAGATTTGATCTTCATTGAAATCGGTCCCCGTCGACAAGCTCATCCAGCACTATGTCGGCAGTTGTTATCACAAACTTAACCACGCTGTTCGCTGCGGTACGAATTCCCCCAACGTGACGCGAAAGTGACACAGCGCAATGCGCCGCGGAGGCCTGAACTGTTTGCTGAGGGAAACGTCCACGGATCCGTTGGACAGAATCTGAATGCAAGGCGACACTATCGCCCCGAAGATCGGAGACAGGCCCCTGTGAATACCCTCGTTCTCACCCACCCGGATTGCCTGGCCCATGACAACGGACCGGGCCATCCCGAACGGGCCGATCGCGTGCGGGTGGTGGAGCGCATTCTGGAACATGAACGTTTTCAAACGCTCCTGCGCGAGTCAGCCCCGATTGGAACGCGCGAAGCGATCCTGCGCGCGCACCCGGAGACGTATTATCGGGCCATCGAGGAAGCGTCCCCGCATCAGGGCATTACGCGCCTCGACGGCGATACGTCCATGTCTCCGGGCACATTTCAGGCCGCGTTGCGCTCGGTCGGGGGCGCTTGCCACGCCGTCGACGAGGTGATGACGGGCCGCGTCACAAACGCCTTCGTGGTCACGCGCCCACCCGGCCATCATGCCGAACATGCAACAGCCATGGGCTTCTGCTTCTTCAACAATGCCGCCATTGCGGCTCGCCACGCCCAGGCGGTCTACGGCGCGGAGCGCGTCGCGATCATGGATTTCGACGTGCATCACGGCAACGGCACACAGGACATCTTCTGGGCCGACAAGAGCGTGCTCTATGCCTCCACGCATGAAATGCCGCTCTATCCCGGCACAGGCGCACTCAGCGAAACCGGCGCCTACGGAACAATCGTCAACGCCCCCCTGCGCGCGGGCGACGACGGGGTGGCCTTTCGCGAGGCCATGAGCACGCGCATCCTTCCGGCCATGGAGGCGTTCTCGCCCGATCTCGTGATCATTTCCGCCGGTTTCGACGCGCACAGGCGCGATCCCCTCGCCAATCTCAATCTGGTCGAAGCGGATTTCGGCTGGGCCACCGGCAAGCTGATGGAGGTCGCGGGACGCTGCGCAAACGGGCGCGTCGTGTCCGTGCTCGAAGGTGGATACGACCTCGAAGCCTTGGCGCGCTCCGCCGCCGCGCATGTGATGATGCTGATGGGCAGCGCATGACCTTGTTGCGTCTCGCGCGAATCGGCCTGCTCGCAGCCCTGCTCTGTCCCGCCCTGCCGGCGTGGGCCGCCGACGAAAAGACCTGTACGGATCTTGCGGACAAGACCTACACGGTATGCACCGTCAAGACGGGCGATCCCGGCCTGCGACTGTTTCTAGAAGACGGGAAGGGTCGCGTCTTCGGCTCCTTCTCAGCGGTGTCGAGCGCGCTGGCCGCCAAGGGGGAACGTCTCGTCTTCGCGATGAATGCAGGCATGTACCAGCGCGACCTGCAGCCGGCCGGACTCTATGTGGAGGCTGGACGGCAGGTGAAGGCCATCAACACGCGCGGCGGTTTCGGCAATTTTCATATGAAGCCCAATGGCGTGTTCTGGATCGGCCCGCAGGGCGCGGCGGTGACGGAGACGACCAGATTCCTGCAACTGCATGCGAGCCCTGCCTACGCCACGCAATCGGGGCCGATGCTGGTGATCGACGGGCGGCTGCATCCGCGCTTCCGGGCGGGGGCGGATTCACGCAAGATCCGCAACGGCGTGGGCGTCTGCCGCGATGGCCGGACGCGCTTCGTCATCTCGAACACGCCCGTGACGTTCCACGATTTCGCGACGCTGTTCCGCGACCGGCTCGGCTGCCCGAACGCGCTTTATCTCGACGGGTCGATTTCAGCGCTGCTGGCGCCCGAACTCGGCCGTTCCGATGGGTGGCGGCCGATGGGACCCATTGTCGGGGTGGCGGCAAAGGCGCACTGATCAGTCCCTGAACGGCCAGGGACGACCCGCGCCCACCTGCGCGCGATGGCGCAGGAACGCGTCCGCCAGGACAATTGCCATCATGGCTTCGCCGACCGGCACGCCTCGAATGCCGACGCAGGGGTCGTGGCGGCCCTTGGTGCGCAGCTCGACGTCCTCGCCGGTGCGGGTGACCGAGCGCCGCGGCGTCAGGATCGAGGATGTCGGCTTGACGGCGAAGCGCGCCACGACCTGCTGGCCCGTGGAAATGCCGCCGAGAATGCCGC
Source organism: Hyphomicrobiales bacterium (assembly GCA_028290285.1). Classification (GTDB taxonomy): domain Bacteria; phylum Pseudomonadota; class Alphaproteobacteria; order Rhizobiales; family Beijerinckiaceae; genus Terripilifer. The sequence goes on along the minus strand of JAQGKD010000096.1, from coordinate 166,432 downwards.
CCGCGTGGTTCGACAGGAAGAGCGGACGCCCGTCGTTGCCCATGCGCATTTCGTCGGCGTTCTCTTCACCCGTCAAGGCGGCGGAGGCCATGCCGTCGCCGATCTCGACGGCCTTCACGGCATTGATCGACATGAGCGCGGAGGCGAGTTCCGAGTCGAGCTTGCCATAGATCGGCGCGCCCCAGCCGACGGGAACGCCATCTGCGACGAGTTCGATGATCGCGCCGCATGAGGAGCCCGCCTTGCGGACGCCGTCGAGATAGACTTCCCAATCCTGCGCCGCCCGGGCGTCCGGGCAGAAGAAGGGGTTGCGGTCCACCTCGTCCCAATCCCAATGCGAACGGTCGATCTTGTGCGGGCCCATCTGCACGAGGGCGCCGCGAATGGTGATGCCGTCGAGCAGCTTGCGAGCGATGCCGCCTGCCGCCACGCGCATCGCCGTTTCGCGCGCCGACGAACGGCCGCCGCCGCGGTAGTCGCGGATGCCGTATTTGGCGTCGTAGGTGTAGTCGGCATGGCCGGGGCGATAGCTCGACTTGATCTCGCCGTAGTCCTTCGAGCGCTGATCGACATTGTCGATCTGCAGGCCGATGGACGTGCCCGTCGTCACGATCCGGCCGGTCTCGTCTTCCATGACGCCGGACAGGATCTTCACCTGATCGGGCTCCTGGCGCTGCGTCGTGAAGCGCGACTGGCCCGGGCGGCGCTTTTCGAGCCAGACTTGCAGGTCGGCTGCGACCAGCGGCACGCGCGGCGGGCATCCATCGACGATGCAGCCGATCGCCGGCCCGTGGCTCTCGCCGTAGGTGGTGACGCGGAAGAGATGGCCGAAGGTATTGTGCGACATGGTCTACGGAACTCGGGGCTCGCGGGCGCGGGATGCGATCCGTTTTCTAGGAGCCCCGCCACGTGCGGTCAAATGGCAGCTGCGACGTCAGGCCGCCGCCGCCCCCTTGATCGTCTCGGCCGAGGCCATGGCCGGTTCGGCGGGCGCGCCGATCCATTCGGTGTGGGCGGGGATATGCTCACCCTTCATGACCACGGTAAGCGGCCCGAGGCGTGCGAAGGCGCCGATATGCGTGTCGTAGAGCACGGTAGAGCCCGATCCCACCGTCACGCCATTGGCGACATGAACGCGCCCGACCTTCATCACGCGGTCTTCATAAAGATGCGTCTGAAGCGCCGAGAGACCGTTGAGCGACACGAAATCCCCGATCGTCACGCAATCGAATTCCGTGATGTCCGTCATGTTCATGTACACGCCCTTGCCGATGTGCGTGCCGAACAGGCGCAGCGTCCAGGGCAGGAACGGCGTGCCGCGCAGATGCTCGAGCAGCACCTTGCCGGCAAGGCCCCAGTACATCACGGCCACGGCCTCGGTGCGCATCGCCCACCACGACCACATGGGTTTCACGATGGGCTCATAACGCCCCATCGTGAGCCACTTGATCACGACCACGACCAGCATCACGCCGACCGAGATCGTGACTGATGCTGCCACGAAGAGGAAGAACAGCTTGGTCCACTGTCCCGCCAGCAACGACGGGCCGAAGATCTCGACCGCCCAGGTGCCGAAGGTGATGAAGAGCATGGTCGGCAGCGAAATATGCACGGCCTCGAAGATGGCGCGTGCAAACGTCTTCCACCACGGCGGTTCGTAGGTCCAGTTGGCGCCGAGCGCGTCGAATTTCTGGCGCACCGGCAGCTTGATCGGGGGCGAGCCGAACCAGGTATCGTTCTCGCTCATTTCGGAATTGGCCGGCGGCTTCGACTTGATGCCTATCAGCGCGCCGCGCGGGATGTCGCTGCCGGGCGGGACGACGGCATCGTTGCCCACGAACACATGGGCGCCGGTCCGAACCATCTTCAGGTGCATCCAGCCGCGACGAATGTCTTCGTCACCGAGCACCACTTCGTCGGCGATGAAGTTCTTCTCGCCGATGTCGACGAGATCGTAGCGGCCCGCCAGATTGGTGGAGATTTCGGCGCCCTTGCCGATCTTCGCTCCCATCATGCGATACCAGGCGCGCATGTAGATCGTGGCGAAAAGCGAACTCAGCGTCTCCAGCGTGATCTCGGTCGCCAGCGCCACCGTCCACTTGCGGAAGTAGAACCAGGAATGGACGGAGTACGACCCCTCCCGCACGCGCGGCAGGATTGCCCAGCGGATGACGACGATAAAGCCGACCGTCACCAGAACCATGGCGAAGGCCGTCGGCCAGGCAAGGATCGGGATCGACAGCATGTAGAGCGTGCGGTCGAGATCGGCCACGCCGATCCACTCGTCGACCAGGTCGAACACCCAGAAGGCCGGGAAAATCGGTAGCAGGCCGATAGGCGGGATGGCCAGCAGCATGACCGTGTAGCAGAAAGTCTGGAAAGCACGATGTATGGCGGATGCCTGGGGAAATGCGTCCTGCTCCGCGAGATCGATCATGCCGACCTTGCGGCCGGGCGAGCCGTCCCAGATCTCGCCATCACCGACGCGCGAGCCTTCGGGCAGCGACGTCAGATCCTTCAGCTCGGCGTTATTGCCGATGATCGTATCGCCCTCGATGATGCAGGACGTACCGATATAAGCGTCGTCGCCGATGAAGATGTGGTCGATGATCAACTCGTTGCCGACGACGCGCGCATTGCCCAGCTCGACCTTGCCGCCGATGCAGCAAGCCGTGCCGAAGGAAATGAGATCGATGGCGCCGGATTCGATTTCGCCGATGATCGCATCGTCACCCACCTTGGCGCCGAGCGCGCGCAGGAAGACGCGCATCACGGGCGAGCCCTGAAACCACTTCAGATGCGTCAGGCCGATCAGGCGCTGGGCGAGCCACCAGCGGAAATAGTAGACGCCCCACAGAGGATAGCGCCCCGGCTTGGTGCGCCCGATGAGCGCCCATTTGCCGCCGATGGCGACAGCCAGCGTGGCGAGGTTGATGCAGACATAGACGCCCAGCAGCGAGAAAATCTCATTCAGCAAGCCCGCTTCCGCGCTCGTCAGCAGCATGTAGCTGACGAAAACACCGAGCCATTGGGCCGTCATCAACGCGAGGATGAAGGGCATGACGATGCCCTGCGCCAGTCCGCACAGGAAGCGGCGACGCCACGGCGGCGGCTCGAAGGACAGATCGCGCTGTGCCGCGACATGCGCGAATTTGGTGTCCAGCATCTCGCCCATGGCGCGCAGATTGCGCGTCGCATAGACGTCCTGCAGCGTGATGCCCGCAAGCCCGTGCGTCTGGCGCACGATGGAGACGAAGCGCGCGGCGAGCAGCGAATGACCGCCGAGGTCGGTGAAGAAGTCGGCGTCGAAGGGGATGGCCTGGGGCGGCAGCACGCTCTTCGCGGCTTCCAGGAGCAGAGCCTCCGTCCGGGTGCGCGGCTCTTCCTGTTCCTCGGCGGCGCCGACCTGCTCGGTCAGCTCGGCGCGCTTCAGCTGGTTGCGGTTGATCTTGCCCGACGACAGGCGGGGCAACTCGTCGATGGCCTCGTAGCGCGCCGGCACCATATAGGCGGGCAGCCGCTCGCGCAGCAGGGCGCGGAGCGTGCGGGCGTCGATGGCCGTTTCCGCCGCCTTGTCTGCGACAAGAAAAGCTACCAGCTGGTCGATTCCCGCATCGGTGCGCAACACGACCGCGGCGTGGGCAATGCCCGGAATTTCCGTGAGCTTGGCCTCGATCTCGCCGAGCTCGACGCGGAAGCCACGGATCTTCACCTGATCGTCGATGCGTCCGCGAAACAGGATATCGCCGTGCGCGTCGATCACGACGGCGTCGCCCGAGCGATAGAGAATCGGATCGACACCATTGGCGTCGAAGGGATTGGCGATGAATTTCTCGGACGTCATGCTGGCGCGGTTGAGGTAGCCGCGCGCCACGCCGGGGCCGCCGATCAGCAGCTCCCCCTCGATGCCCCGCCCGAGCAGGTTGAGCGCGTCATCGGCAACATAGCAGGTGTAGTTGGGGATGGGGCCGCCGATGGTGACCGGCTCACCGGGCTTCACTTCGCTGATGGTCGCAACCACCGTCGCCTCTGTCGGGCCATAGCTGTTGAAGATCGTGCGTCCGGGGCGGCACCAGCGCGCCGCGACACTCGGCGGACAGGCTTCGCCGCCCAGGATGATGATACGAAGCGAGGCGATGTCGCGCGGCAGCATGGCGAGCAGGGTCGGCACGGTGTCGAGCACCGTGATGCCGGCCGTGTCCATCACCTCGGGCAGGTTGTCCGTCTCGCCCATGATCTTGGGCGTGGCGACGAAGAGGCTGGCGCCGACGAGATAGGGAACCCAGATCTCTTCCATCGACAGGTCGAAGGCGACGGAAGCGCCCTGGAACACGACGTCCGATGCGACAAGGCCATAGACCACGTTGGCCGAGCGCAGGTAGTGGCAGATGTTGCGGCCGGTGATGACAATGCCCTTGGGCGTGCCCGTCGAGCCCGACGTGTAGATCATATAGGCCGGCTGGTCGGGCCGCGCGCCCAGCGCGCGCGCGTCGACCGGGCTCGCGTCGCCGCGATCGGTGAGATCGGCGGTCGTAAAGACCGGACAGGGCATGTCCTGCGCGACATCGCCGACCTTTGCCGGTGACGCGAACAAGCCCTTTGCGCTCGCGTCTTCAAGGCACACGGCGATGCGCTCGGGCGGCGCATCCGCATCGAAGGGGAGCCAGGCGGCGCCTGTCTTGGCGATGGCGATCTGCGCGACCAAAAGGTCGCCGCCGCGCGGCATCCACAGTCCCACGACATCGCCGGGCCGGATGCCGCGACGCAGAAGACCGCGCGCGAGATCGAGCGCCTGCCTGTCGACGTCGGCGTAAGTTTGCGTTTGGCCGTCCACGATGTGACAGGGCGCCTGCGGGAATGCGGCGACGGTCGCGGCGAAGATCTCCGCCAGCAGTTCGTCGCGCAGCAGGTCCGGGCGCAGCAGTCCATGCAGGACGGCGGGAGCGGCCTCGGCAGGGGGCGCGTCGGGATGGCGTGTGAGAAGGTCTGTCTCTGTCTGGGTCATCATATTGGGCCGGCTGCCTGACTTTGTATTTTTCCGGGCCGGTCCGATGCCGCGTTCCCTTGCTGAAGGGATCGTGAAGCAACCACCGCGCCAGGCGTCGCGCATGACGCAGCCTTTTTCGGAAACTCAGATCAGGCGGACTCCCCCTCCCTCTCAAAAACACCCCGGAGACCGGCGTCCGCCAAGCCTCTTCGCCGATTCTCTGATACGAGACTCAGCACGTTATCTTATCCGGCATGGGCGATGAACCCGGCGTGAATAGGGCCCCCGCCTTCCTTTGCGTCAACTCATATCCAGCGGTAACGCCCCGCGTCGAAGACGAGAACGCGCCCCTGCCAAATGTCGGACTTAGGCGCACGTTCCGTAGCCGCACCCGCCAACAGGTGCAGGAGGCAGCGCGCCACTCCACCATGGGCGACCGCGACCGTATCGCATTCGATCGTTTCGAGCCAAGGCCGGATGCGCTCGCAGAGCATGGCGTAGCTTTCTCCGCCGGGCGGGACAAGGGACCATTTGTCGGCATCCCGCCGCGCCGCAGCCCCGGGGTCGTCGACCTGCACCTCTGGCCAGGTCATGCCCTCCCAGCGTCCGAAGGACAATTCACGCAAGCGCTCGTCAAGCCGGTAGGCGAAGGGGTCCAGTCCCAAAGCCCCGCGCGCCAGCTCCATGGTGCGGCGCGCGCGGCCGAGCGGCGAAGCGACGTAATCGAAGGCCTCAAGGCGAGCCCTGTCCCGGCCCAGTATGCGGCCGACGACTCGCCCCGCCGCCTCGGCCTGGGCGAGTCCCTTCTCGTTCAGGGGAATGTCGCGACCGCCCTGCAGGCGGCCCTCGGCGTTCCAGTCGGTCTCGCCGTGGCGCAGGAAGATCAGGCGGTGGCGAAGCTCGAAGATCATGGCGGCAGTGCGCGTTTCAGACGTGCCTCGCACACGGAACTGGCCATGTCGCGGGGCGTCATTCCTTGCTGGCGACCGTAATATCGGGCGCGGACGGGTTCTTCATGCCCACGACATGATAGCCCGCGTCGACATGCAGGATCTCGCCGGTCATGCCGCGCGCCATGTCGGAGACGAGGAAGGCCGCGGTCTCGCCGACTTCCTCGATCGTGACGGTGCGGCGCAGCGGCGCGTTGTATTCGTTCCACTTCAGGATGTAGCGGAAGTCGCCGATGCCCGAGGCCGCGAGCGTCTTGATCGGGCCGGCGGAGATGGCGTTGACGCGGATATTCTTCTCGCCGAGGTCGGCGGCGAGGTAGCGGACACTCGCCTCCAGCGCGGCCTTGGCGACGCCCATCACGTTATAATGGGGCATCCACTTTTCGGCGCCGTAATAGGTCAGCGTCAGCAGCGATCCACCCTTGCTCATCATCTTCTCGGCGCGCTGGGCGACAGCCGTGAAGGAATAGCAGGAGATCAGCAGCGACTTGGTGAAATTGGCCTCGCTCGTCTCGACATAACGGCCCGTCAGCTCATCCTTATCCGAAAAAGCGATGCAATGGACGACGAAGTCGATATTGCCCCAGATACGCTCGACCTCGCCGAAGACGGCGTCGATGGAGGCAGCATCGGTCACGTCGCAATGGCCGACCACATGGGCGCCGAGTTCGGCTGCCAGAGGGCGCACGCGCTTTTCGAGGGCGTCACCCTGGTAGGTGAAGGCGAGTTCCGCTCCGGCCAGATGGGCCGCCCTTGCAATGCCCCAGGCAATCGACCTGTTGTTGGCGACGCCCATGACGAGGCCGCGCTTGCCCGTGAGGATGCCCGTGGGCTTCGGACCGTCCGACTTTTCGACTGGCTTGGTCATGCTGGTCCCGACAAACTGGAGAGCGAGCAGGCTGCAACCGAGCAATGCCCCGCGTCCCGCGATCCTTCCCCGCGTTTAAGCGACACGTGGCGGGAAGGCAAGCGAAGGACCGGGGTATGGGAGCCTCCATCCTCAGGCAGTTCGTCGAAATCGGCCGGCCGATGCGGCAAGCCCATAGGCAAGCCACTAGGAACGCTCTAAATTAGATACAAGCCAACAAGAAGCAGTGCGAGGGCGCGCGCGTGGGTCATCGAGAGGATATCGCGAGACTGATCCCGGCTTTGCGCCGCTTCGCTCATGCACTCGTGCTGCGCGACGAGGCGCGTGCAGGCGACGTTGCGGATGAACTCGTCCAGCGCGCGGTTGTGGCGGCCCTTCGCGCCGGGCCGCAGCCATCCCCGGAAGGCCTGCGCCTCTGGCTCTACACGACATTTATCAACCTGAACCACGCCCGGCTGCGTACCCACGCTCCCGCTTCCGCCGCTCCGGCTCCGCAGGCGCGCTCGCAGGGCCTGACACAATCCCTTCTCGAGCTTTCGCTGGAGGATCGCGAGGTGCTGCTGCTCGTGGCTCTCGAGGGTTTTTCCTATGGGCAGGCGGGGGAAATCCTCGGCATTTCGCGGGCTGCTCTCGTCTGTCGGATCGCCCGCGCGCGGCATGTGCTGGGGCAGCATCTCGACGTTGCCCTGCCCTTCGAGACGCGCCGCAACCTGCGGCACCCCACCCATCTGCGGCTCGTCAAATGAGTGCCGTGCGAGGGCTCGCGCGATGAAAAGCCCGGAGCGGACCATCAACGATGCCGAGCTCAACGCGCTGGTCGATGGGGAATTGCTGCCCGAGAGGCGTGCCCAGGTCGAAAGCTGGCTCACGGACCAGCCGGAGGCGGCGGCGCGGGTCGAGAGCTGGCGGCGGCAGAACGATATTCTTCGCGCGGCCTTCTCGCGCATCGCGCACGAGGCCGTGCCCCAGGCCCTGGCGCTCGCCATTGCCGGGCCAAAGGCCCAGTCAACTCTGCGCACCGTTCCGCTCGCACCGGCGGAGCCCGCCATCGCACCGCTCAGTCAGGTGTCGCGCATCGGGCTCGGCAGGACGGACCAGCAGCGTCGCACAATCGGCTTCACCGTCCTGGCTTTCCTGTGCGGGGGGCTCACGACGCTCGCTGCTGCGACCGCCATCGGCGTGATGCATCGTGCCGTACCTTCGCCCATCCCGATCGCGGCGACGGCGCTGCCCCCGTCCAGCCAGAGCTTCGCACGGCGCGCGCTCGAAGCAGAGGCTGCCTTCGGCCGGGGCAATTCCCCGCAGCTCGACCTGGCGAGCCATGATGCGCTGGAGATTTCGCTCTTTCTATCGGAGCGCCTTCAGACCCGTGTCAGGCTGCCTGACTTCGAGCCGTCCCTGAAGCCGGCCGGGGTGCGGTTGACTCCTGGCGAGGTCGGGCTTGCGGGTTTCGTGCTTTACGATGGCGATTCGGGCGGACGGACCGGCGTGCTCGTGGGGCGAACCGCCGGCGCGGACACGACCGGGTTTCTGACACGCGAGAGCGCGGGGCGTGTCGCCGTCTGGTTCGTCGCGAGCGGAGTGGCCTATGGCCTGACCGGTGCCAGCCGGGACCGGCTGGTGGATCATGCCCTCACGCTGCGCGAGAGGCTTGGAGCCGCCCGCGCAGGGCGCGAGTGATCAGGCCAGATCCTTGCGTGGATCGTAAGGACGCTCGGCCTGCCATACGCGCATGAGGTCTTCGAGGTCGGGTGCCGGTCCGTCGGGAAGCATGACCCGAAGCGTCACCAGCAGATCGCCCGCCGCCTTGCCGTCTCCGGCGGGCAGGCCCTTGCCGCGCAGACGCAACGTCTTGCCGCCGTTGGTGCCCGGCGGAACCGACATTTCGACCTTGCCAGACAGAGTGGGGACCTCGACCTTGCCGCCGAGCACCGCCTCATAAAGCGTGAGCGGCAGATCGAGCCTCACGTCGCGACCTTCCACCCGGAAGAACGGGTGCTTCGCAATCTTCACCGTGATCATGGCATCGCCAGCGGGACCGCCGCCCTGCCCGGGCTGGCCCTGCCCCTTGAGGCGGATCTGCTTGCCATCTTCCATCCCCGCGGGAATGGCGATGTCCAGCGTCTTGCCCGTCGGCAAGGCTACACGGGCGCTCGCGCCACGCGCGGCATCGTTCAGCGATATGGTGACTGTCTCGGCTACGTCCTGTCCCCGCTGGGGTGCACGGGATCTCGCGCCGCGAGCGCCGCCGCCGAACAGGTCGGAGAAGATGTCGCCGGCATCGAAGCCCCCTGCCCGACCGCCGCCCGCGCCTGCGCGCTGGCCGCCGAGGTCGAATTCAAAGTGCTCGAAGCCGGTGGGACCGCCCTGACGGCGGAAGCCGCCGGGACCGCCGCCGCCGAAGCCTTCGAAGGTAGGCCCCTTGGGCTTGCCTTCGGCGTCGATCTCACCGCGATCGAACTGGCCGCGCTTCTTCTCGTCGCTGAGAATCTCGTTGGCCGCGCTCGCCTCGGAGAACTTCTCCTGGGCCTTCGGATCGTTCTTGTTCTGGTCGGGGTGATATTTCTTGGCGAGCTTGCGGAACGCCTTCTTGATCTCGTCGGCGCTGGCCGACTTGCTCACCCCGAGGATGGTATATGGATCGCGCATGAATGAGCCCAGTTTGCCGCCCGCCCTCTTTGGCGCGGGCGCTATGTCTCACCCTCTATGTGGGTTTTGCCTTCCCGGACGCAAGGCGTCAGGTCATGTTCGTTTCCACGGCTTGACGTTGCTGACCGACCATTCGCCAGCTTTGTCGCGACAGCCGGTTCCCTGTTTCGAGTCCACTCCCTGGGCGCCGACCTCGGCCAGGAATGCCCGGCAGATGCGGTCTTCGCGCGGATAAGCATCGCCAACGGGCACGAAGGAGCCCTTCAGGCCCGATTGTGGATTGTCCCAGGCCACCGTCTTGCCGTTGCCCTGGGGATCCAGCGCCACGCCGAGCGCGGCGATGGCGCGGCGCCAATCCTCGGCATCCAGCTTCTTCGAGAGCGGCGAAACGGGCTTCGCGATCGAACCCGTCACGTCCTCCCGGTCGATGAAGGCGGGCAACGGGAAGACCGTCGCGCAGCCCGCGAGGCACGAGGCCACGACGAAAGCTGTGCCGAAACGGAGAAGTGCCATGCTCGACGTCGAAATGACACCACCTGATATGTTAGGGTGAAGGGAGAGATACACGACGCACGCCCATTCAGACTGTGACCGGAAAACAACTGAGGCTAGGTAACCATTGAACCAGTTAACACCCAGTGACTTTACCGAAGCTGGCGAGCCCTTTGCTCTTTTCGAACAATGGTTCGCCGAGGCTCGTGAGCGCGAGGTCAACGACCCCGACGCCATGACGCTCGCCACGGTCGACGAGACCGGCCTGCCAGACGCCCGCATGGTTCTCCTGAAGGGCGTGGAGCCGACCGGCTTCGTCTTCTACACGAACAGCGAAAGCGCCAAGGGCGTCGAGCTCACGCAAAACTTCAAGGCGGCGCTCGTATTTCACTGGAAGTCGCTCAGACGCCAGGTGCGTGTCCGCGGCCCCGTCGAACTGGTGACCGCAGCCGAGGCGGACGCCTATTTCGCCAGCCGCCCACGCGACAGCCGGATCGGGGCCTGGGCAAGCCGCCAGTCGCGCCCGCTCGAAAGCCGGTTCGCGCTTGAAAAGGCGGTGGCGCGCGAGGCGGCGCGTTTCGGCCTCGGCGAGGTGCCCCGCCCTCCCTATTGGAACGGTTATCGCGTCCGGCCGGTGCAGATCGAGTTCTGGCAGGACAAGCCCTTCCGCCTGCACGATCGCGTCACGTTCCGCCGCGATGTGCCGGAGGGGCCGTGGCAGAAGGACCGTCTGTATCCGTGAGCAGGCTCTACCCGGACCGCCCCTTTCTCGCCGCCAGCATTGCCGTGTTTCGGGACGGCAAGGTGCTGCTCGGGGCACGCGCCGCAGCGCCGCATCCCCATGTCTTCTCGTTGCCGGGCGGCGTCGTCGAACTCGGCGAATCGCTCGAGGGGGCCGCACTGCGCGAGCTCGCGGAAGAGACAGGGGTGAGTGCGCGCATCGTCGCGTTCGCCGGGCATACGCAGGTGCTGGATCGCGACGAGGGCGGCCGCGTGCGCCGCCATTTCGTGGTCGCGTCCTACGCGGCGCATTGGGTGTCCGGCGAGGGCGTGCCCTCCGAGGAAGCGCCCGTGCTTGTCTGGGTCGATCCAGCGGACCTCAGAGATCTGCCGGTCACGCCCGGCCTGCCGAAGCTTCTGGCTGCGGCCTGTCTCGTGATAGGCAAGGCGGAATGAAAAATTGCTTCGCCTGGCCTCTTACCGCTTTGATTCTCCTGCTCGCCGCCTCGCCGGCGGCGTCGCAGAGTCCCGCGATGACGCGTGGGCCGATTGCGCAGCCGACGCCACAAGCTACGCCCGCGCCATCCATACAAGGGGCGCCAACGGATCGCTCCCGGCCGAAGCGCAAACCGCATGTCATTCGCCGCGCTCCTCCCGCCGAGCCCGCCGCCCCCGTGGCCCCGCCGGCCTCGCTCGAAGCGCCGCCGCCACCCTACGAGCCGCAGCTGATGCGGCTTTCCGAGATCATGGGGTCGCTTGCCTATCTTCGGGATCTTTGCGGCGCGCGCGATGGCGACAGCTGGAATGCGCGCATGACCGCGCTGATCGAGGCGGAAGCCACGACAGAGCTGAGGCGGGAAAGACTGGCCGGCGCCTATAACAAGGGCTACCGAGGTTTTGCCACGACCTACCGCACCTGCACTTCCAATGCGGAGCTCGTGATTAAACGCTACCTTGAGGAAGGTGGCCGCCTCGCGCGCGACATAGCCAGCCGCTACAACGGCGGATGATTGGCCTAGCGTCGTGGCAAATCTCTGCAAAGAGAGGTTTGCCGAGCGTTTTCCACAGGCGTTAACCTTTCTTAAAGACGATTGTCGCAGGCGGCCACGGCAACGGTTAAAGTGTGCGCAACATGACCGATCACACGATTCCCCCCTTCGAAGACCCGAGCGCCGCGGACGAGCGTCGCGCTGCTCTGGGCTATGTCACGGAAGCCTTCGCCGAAGCGATCCTGGCCGGGATTGAGGGCGATTGCTTTGCTCATGCGGCCCTCTTCGCCGCCTTCCAGGAACTCGTCGTGACCTACGGCGAGGAACCGGTGGCGATCTTCGCGGAGAAATTGCCGGACCGTATCCGCTGCGGCGAGTTTTCGATCGCCAGCAAGCATTAGGCGGCTCCTTCCCTAGGCCATATTGCGCCTCTAGTCTCGCACCATGGCCGAACAGACCCAGCCCAGCCGCAAGGCGCCCAAGAAGCCCGAGCCGCCACGCGATGTCGTGTCAGCGCCGCGCGAGGACGTGGGTGCCCTGCCCCCGCGCATCGCCGCCCTGCGGACAAAAATTCTCGAAGCGGTCGCGACGCGCGACCTCGAGAATCTGCGCATTCCCATCGAATGGAACGAGGTTCCCCCCATCTTCGAGCGCGGCACGCGCAAGGGGCCGGGGTTCGATCCGCTGGACATGCTGAAGACGCGTTCCTTTGACGGCAACGGCCGCGAGATGATGGCGATCCTGCAGGCGGTGATGGAAGCGCCCTATGTCGTCGTGAAGCGCGGGCCGTTCGAGACCTATGTCTGGCCGGCTTTTGCCGTGGTGCCTCCGAAGGACCCCGACGAGAAAACGCGGCTGCACATGCTGCGCTGCATACGCTTCGCCGATCTTGGCCTGACCAACTCCGCTGGCGGCCCGCTGATCCATAATGTGCGAATCGGCCCGGACGGCACGTGGCACACGTTTATGCCCGACAGCTGAGGCTTGTCTCCGTCGGCCGAGTGCTTACCTAATCTGATCCAACGACATCCCCCGGCGGAGAGACCCCAGATGGCTTCAGCTTTTCTCGACGATCGCGGCGTGGTTCGCGTCGGCGGCGAAGATGCCAGGAGCTTCCTTCAGGGGCTCGTGACCTGCAACGTCGAGACGATCAGCCCTGATGCGGCCGGCTTTGGCGCGTTGCTGAGCCCGCAGGGCAAGATCCTGTTCGATTTCCTCATCGTCGAGGAAAAGGGCGCCTTCCTGCTGGATACGCCGCTCGCCCTCGTCCCCGATCTCATCAAGCGGCTGTCGCTCTACAAGCTGCGCGCGAAGATCGCCATTGAGAACCTGTCCACCCCCGCCGATCCGGCTGCCGAGCCGATGGGGATTCTGGCGCTCTGGGACGGGGAGCCCGGCGAGGGACTCGTGTTCGACGACCCGCGCCATGCGGACCTCGGGCGTCGGAGCTTCCTGCCGGCCAACGAAGCGCTGTCGCGTGCGAGCGGCACGAGCGCGGACTACGAGGCACATCGCATCCTCTGCGGCGTTCCCAAGGGAGGCGTCGATTTCCCCTTCGGCGAGACGTTTCCGCACGATGCCGACATGGATCTCATCCACGGCGTCGATTTCAAGAAGGGCTGCTATATCGGGCAGGAAGTTGTCTCCCGCGTCGAGCATCGCGGCACGTCCCGCAAGCGGATCGTCCCCGTGCGCCTGCGCGGTATGGCTCCGCCCGTGGGAACCGAGATCCGCGCCGAGGGCACGGTGGTCGGCACGATGGGCTCGTCCGCAGGGGAACGCGGCCTCGCCATGATCCGCACAGACCGGGCCGAAGAGGCCATTTCGGCCGGCATCGCGCTGGTCGCCGGCACGAGCATCGTGGAGCTCATGCCGGCGGCCATCGTGTGACGCTGCGAGCTTACATCGCCGGCATTACGGCGATGTCACGGACGGCTCCGGTGACACCCGCGATCTTGGCTACCATGGTGGTCTTGCCGGTTTCGAGCGACACCGTATAGAGCGTGTCGCCCGCCATCAGGTAGCCCTCGTTCTTGTCGCCCATCGTCGCGATGTCGAAGGCATAGGACGAGGCCGTGACGCCGAACTTTCCGACCGCGTTGAGAACGCCGTCATTCGGCGGGGTCTGCTTGATCAGCGCGCCGATGGTGGCGTCGACGTCGAACAGCACCGTCTCCTTCGCGCCCTTCATAGAATTGGTATAGGCGCCCGCGACGATCTTGGGCATTTCGCCCTTGTGCATGTCCTTTTCCGCGAAGGACAGCTTGCCGTCGGTCGTGACCTTGCCGTCCTCGACATTGACGCGCAGATTCGTGCCGTCGCTGCCGATGACGCGAAGGCGGTCGGCGACGGGATTGAAATCGACCGTGCCAATGACGCCGTCGGCGAGGGTCTTTTCGAGCTTGGACTTCTGCGTCGCCTTGCCGGCTGCGTCGACCGTGTAGAGCGTGCCGTCAACGGCGAGCGCATAGAGCATCCCGTCGGCCGGACGCACATCGATGCCGACGATCTTGCCGGACGCACCTGAGATCTTCATCGACTTGGCGACCTTGGCGGCCTTCACATCGACCATGGCGAGCGTGTCGTCGCCGACGAGAGCAGCGACGGTCTGCGCCTGTGCCGTGCCTGCAAAGGCTGCGCTGGCGAGAAGGGCTGCGATGAGCGTGCGATTCAGCATGGGTGTTCTCCTTGAAGCGCGGGCCGGTGAACCCGGCTGGCGGTGCGGATACACGCCACCCCCCCGGCCGGATGCAGCAGGCGCAAATGTTTTTCCGCTGCGGCATCCGGCAGCCTGTCTCGCGTGTATGCTTCAGGTGTGGAGAAACAAACGATGTCACCAGCCTTCGCGGAGATGGATGCGCCGCCGCTCGACGACGCCCTGCGCCGCTGTGCAGCGGGCGACCGCGCTTACCTGCGGGTCATCTACGATCGCGAGGCGGCGGCGATGATCGGCGTCGCGATGCGCATCCTGCGGCGGCGCGAGCTGGCGGAGGAAGCCGTGCACGACACGTTCGTCCGTATCTGGCAGAAAGCGGCAAGCTTCGATCCGGCGCGCGGCGAGGCACGCAGCTGGCTCTATGCCGTGCTGCGTCATCGCGCACTCAACATCCTGCGGGGCGAGCGGCGCACCGACCAGCTCGACGACTTCGATACGCTGGAACTCGAAAGCGACGACGAGAGCCCGGAGGCCTGCGTCGCAAGGCTTTCCGACACGAAGGCGCTGCGCCACTGTCTCGAAAAGCTGGAGCCCGCGCGACGCCACGCCATCGTCCTCGCCTATGTGCAGGGCCTCACCCACGGCGAATTGGCGGGGCGTCTCGGCGTGCCGCTCGGCACTGTCAAATCCTGGATCAGGCGCAGCCTCCTCACGCTCAAGGAATGCATGGCATGAGGCGCGAGGATCACGACCGGCTTGCCGCCGAACATGTCATGGGTCTGCTTGAAGGCGCGGAGGCGGCGCTCGCCGAACAATTGCTCGAACAGGATGCAGGCTTTGCGCAGCTCGTGTCGGCGTGGCGCGCGCGATTTGCCGAACTCGACGAGACATGCCCACCCGCGCCGCTCGATGCGTCGCTGTGGAATCGAATCGAGACGAGCGTCGGCTCGCAGGCCGCTGCGGCCAAGTTGAAGCCCGCTACACCGCTGCGGCGCGGCCTTTTTTCCGCGCTTTGGGAAAACCTCGGTTTCTGGCGCGTGACGGGGCTTGCAAGCGCCGCCGCCGCGATCGCGCTCGCTGTCGGCCTCGGCTTCGCGATGCAGACGGCGGCCCGCAAGCCCGTGCTTGTCGCCGTTCTGCTGACGAGCGCGAACCAGCCTGCCGGCCTCGTCAACGCCTTCGCCGACGGACATGCGGAATTGCTGCCCCTGCAAGCCGTCGATGTGCCGGAGGGCCGCGTGCTGGAGATCTGGACGCTGTGGGACGCCGCGCGGGGGCCCGTTTCGCTCGGCACGCTCGACGCGGCACGCAGCATCGGCCTGCGGCTCGACAAGCTGCCGAGGACGACGCCGAACCAGCTTTTCGAAATCACGCTGGAGCCCGCCGGCGGCTCGGCCACGGGCCGCCCGACCGGCCCGGTGCTGATGAAGGGGACGACCAGCGCGGCTCTGTAACGAGGCTCTTTCGTCCGCAGCTGGCAGGGCGTAAGTCTCTCATCATGACAGACGCTCCGCCGCTTCGCCCTCCCGTGCTTCATCCCGATGGACGCCACCGTTGCCCCTGGCCCGGGGAGGACCCGCTCTATGTCGCCTATCACGACACGGAATGGGGTGTGCCCGAATGGGACGATCGGGCGTTGTTCGAGAAGCTCATTCTCGACGGTTTCCAGGCCGGGCTTTCGTGGATCACGATCCTGCGCAAGCGCGAGGCCTTTCGCGCCGCCTTCGACGGATTCGATCCGCACATCATCGCGCGCTACGACGCCAACAAGATCGAAGCGCTGATGCAGGACGCAGGCATCGTGCGCAACCGGGCCAAGATCGTCAGCACGGTCGCCTCCGCGAAGTCGTGGCTCGCGATCCAGGAACGCGGCAGCTTCTCGGGCTATCTATGGGACTTCTTTGACGGGACCCCGCAGCAGAGCAAACTCCGCCACATGGGCGAGATGCCGACGCAGAGCGCCGTTTCAGTGCGCATGTCCAAGGACCTGAAGGCGCGCGGATTCAATTTCTGTGGGCCCACCATCATCTACGCTTTCGCGCAGGCCGTGGGCATGATCAACGATCACCTCGTCGGCTGCCATCGCCATGCCGAATGCGCTGCACTTGCAAGGATACGCCCAGATGACCGCGCGTAACGCGACGCCCCGCGCCTGGCAGCGCATGCTGTCGGGCCGCCGTCTCGACCTTCTCGACCCCTCGCCGCTTGACATCGAGATCGAGGATATCGCACACGGCCTCGCCCGCGTCGCGCGCTGGAATGGGCAGACGCGCGGGCCCCACATCTTCTCTGTCGCGCAGCATTCCGTGCTGGTTGAGCATCTGGCCATCGCGCTCGACGCGGAGGTTTCGCCGACCGCCCGGCTCGTGGTGCTGCTGCATGACGCCCCCGAATACGTCATCGGCGACATCATATCGCCGTTCAAGACTGTCATAGGGGACGCTTACAAGCAGGTGGAAGCGCGGCTATTGTCCGCCATTCACCTGCGTTTCTCGCTGCCGCCGCGCTCAACGCCCGCGCTCGCCAAGCTCACCAAGGCGGCAGACCGCGCAGCGGCCTTCATGGAGGCGACACATCTTGCTGGCTTTGCTTACTCCGAAGCAGAACGATTCTTCGGCCGTCCCGAAGTTTCGCTTCGCGAACTGGAAACGCTGATCGCGCCCATGCCGTCCGACAAGGCGGAGGACCTGTTCATCACGCGGTTCCGCGCCATCGAGGGCGAGATGATTGCCGGGAATACCTGACAGAGAGGATCTCCGCATGCCGCGTATCCACGTCTGTGCTCTTTCGAAAGTCGAGGAGACCGTGATCGCCACCGGGGCGCGCACGCTCGTCACCCTCATCAATGCCGACACGGAGGTGCCGCGCCCCGCGGAAATCGCGGCCGACCGTCATCTGTTCGTGGGCATGTCCGACATCGTCGAGGCGCAGCGCGGCCATGTGCTGCCCGAGCAGATGCATGTGGCGCACCTCCTGAAGTTCATGCGCAACTGGGACCGGGCGGAGCCTGTCGTCGTGCATTGCTACGCCGGTGTCAGCCGCTCGACGGCGGCGGCCTATATTTGCTATTGCGCGCTGCGCCCCGAGGCCTGCGAATATGAGACGGCCCGCCTGATCCGCGAGGTTTCGCCGACCGCCACGCCGAATTCGCGCCTCGTCGAGATTGCGGATGGGATGCTGGGACGGCAAGGGCGTATGATCGACGCCGTGCGCGCCATCGGGCGGGGGCAGGATTGTTTCGAGGGCCAGCCGTTCGCGCTGGACGTCGCCTAACGGAGAACGTGTGACGCAGCATGCCCATCCCCTGCCCGTTGAAATCGGACTGACCGCCGCCATCGTCGCGGTCAGCGGTGCGGCGGGAGACAGCCCTGAGCCCACGATTCTCGTCGCGCGCCCGGCGTCCGCCATCAGCGATGCGGCGCTGCCGTCCGGCCCCTTCGATCCTGTCGCGCATCGCACCTTCGAAATCGGACTCCGCGCGTGGGTGGCCGAGCAGACCGGCGTGCCGCTCGGCTACGTCGAGCAGCTCTACACATTCGGCGACCGCGGCCGCCATGCGCAGGCCGGCGATCTCGATCCGCATGTCGTCTCCGTCGGCTATCTCGCGCTGACCCGCACAGACACGACGCTGACCAAAACGCCCGAAGCTGCGTTTCGGCCCTGGTATGCCTTCTTTCCCTGGGAAGACTGGCGGGCCGGGCGCCCCGCACTTCTCGACGCGGTGCTGCTGCCCCGGCTTGAGGCCTGGGCCGATGAAGAGACCAAGGCGGCGCCCGCCGCGCGCCTCTCGCGGCGCGAGCGTTTGCGGATCCTGTTCGGCACGCAGGGCGGGCGGTTCGACGAGGACAGCGTGCTCGAGCGATATGAGCTGATCTACGAAGCCGGACTTGTGCCCGAAGCGCGGCGCGACGGCCGCGAGGCTGCGCCGGCACCGGCCGAAGATGCGCCTCTCGGCCAGCCCATGCTCAACGATCACCGGCGCATTCTGGCGACGGCCATGGGGCGGCTGCGCGCCAAGATGAAATACCGCCCTGTCATCTTCGAGCTGATGCCGGAAACGTTCACCCTCACCGCGCTTCAGCGCACCGCCGAGGCAATTTCGGGACGCCACCTGCATAAGCAGAATTTCCGCCGGCTCGTCGAAGCCTCCGCCGTGGTGGAGCCTACGGGAGACATGTCGCACGCAACGGGCGGACGCCCCGCCGCCCTGTTCCGCTTCCGCCGCGAGGTGCTGCAAGAGCGCCCGGCGCCGGGATTACGGGTCGGCGCGCGGGTCTGACGCGTGCTATAAAGCCGCTACAGCCAAAGAAAGGTTCTTGCCTTGAGCGATCTCCCGCCCGAAATTTCCGCCCTGCCCTTCGAGGAAGCCCTGCGCCGTCTCGAAGAGATCGTCGGCCAGCTCGAGACGGGCCAGGTCTCGCTCGAAAAGTCGATCGAGATCTACGAGACCGGCAACCATCTGCGCGCTCATTGCGAGAGCCTGCTGAAGGGCGCGGAAGGGCGTATCGAAAAGATCACCGTCTCGGCCAGCGGCCAGCCCAAGGGGACGGAGCCGCTCGACGTCGATTGAGGAGGTTTCGCATGTCTGTCCTGCCCGATCTCGATCCGATCCCCGGAAACAGCTATTCCTGCGACGCCATCGAACAGGTGATCGTGCCGCGCGCGCGCGATCTCGGCGGGTTCGAGGTGCGGCGCGCCCTGCCCTCCGCAGCCAAGCAGATGGTCGGTCCCTTCATCTTCTTCGACCAGATGGGCCCCTCGGAATTCCTGCTCGGCGCGGGGCTGGACGTGCGCCCGCATCCCCACATCGGGCTCGCCACCGTCACCTATCTGTTCGACGGCGAGATCATGCATCGCGATTCGATGGGCATGGTGCAGCCGATCCGTCCGGGTGCCGTGAACTTGATGACGGCAGGCCGCGGCATCGCGCATTCCGAGCGCACGCCGCCGGAACTGCGCGGCGGCGGCACGCGCCTCTTCGGCATCCAGACGTGGCTCGCCCTGCCAGCCGCGCAGGAAGAAGGTGAGCCCGGCTTCCGGCATGTCGAACGCGAGGCGCTGCCCGTCATCGACGGCGAAGGCAAGCGCGTGCGACTGATTCTGGGCTCCGCCTATGGCGAAAGCTCGTCGGTGCCGGTGCCGCATGAGACGATTTATGCCGAGGCCGTGCTGGCGCCCGGCGCTGTGCTGCCGTTCGACGCCGATTACGAAGAGCGCGCGATCTATGTGGTCTCGGGAGAGATCGACATCGCGGGCGACACGTTCGGGGCGGGAAAGCTGCTGGTGCTGAGGCCGGGTGATCGCATCTCCGTGCTGGCGCTCTCCAACGCCCGGCTGATGCTCGTGGGAGGCCAGCCGATGGACGGCCCGCGCCACATCTGGTGGAATTTCGTGTCGTCCCGCAAGGAGCGCATCGACAGCGCCAAGGCGGATTGGAAAGCAGGAAAATTCGAGCGCGTGCCGGGCGACGAGGAGTTTATCCCGCTGCCCGATTGAGGGGCGACGGGCCCGAGAGCCTATTGCCGTCATTGCGAGCGCAGCGAAGCAATCCAGCACGCGAAGGCTGAGGTCTTCAATCGCCTAACCGTCCTAGACCGTGATCTGGCTGCCGATCTCGACCACGCGCCCCGTGGGAATCTGGAAATAGCCACTCGCATCAGCCGCATTATGCGCGAGCAGGATGAACAGATTATCCTGCCACAACGGCATTCCGCCGTGTCGAGAAGGCCGGATCGAGCGACGCGACAGGAAGAAGGACGTCGACATGATGTCGAATTTCCAGCCCTTCTTGCGGCACAGGCCGAGCGCGCGCGGCACGTTTGGTTCTTCCATATAGCCGAACGTCATGGAAACGCGCATGAACGTGTCGTTCAGCGGCTCGATCTTGATGCGCTCCGAATCGGGAACGCGCGGCACGTTGGCGCTGATGACGGTCAGCATCACGTTCTTCTCGTGCAGGACCTTGTAGTGCTTGAGGCTGTGCAGCAGGGCGGACGGCGTCGTCTGCGGATCGCTCGTCAGGAACACGGCCGTGCCCGTCACCTTCTGCGGCGGCTTTTTTTCGAGCATGCGCACGAGTTCCAGCATGGGAATGTCGTTCTTGCGCGTCTTGGCGAAGAGGATCGAGGTGCCGCGCACCCACGTCCACATCGACAGCATGAAGCAGCCGGCGATCATCAGCGGCACATAGCCACCCTCGACCACCTTGATGAGGTTCGCGCCGAGGAAGATCGTATCGATGACAAAGAAGGGAGCCATCAGGAGGGTGGCAGCCCAGAACGGCCAGTTCCACTTTCTCCAGACGACGATGAAGGCGAGGCAGGCCGTGACCACCATGGTGCCGGTGACAGCGATGCCATAGGCAGTGGCGAGCCGGCTCGACGAGCCGAACAGCACGACGAGGAACAGCACGCCGATCAGCAGCAGCACGTTGATCTGCGGCATGTAGATCTGGCCGGCATGCTCTTCCGATGTGTGCCGCACGTCGAGGCGCGGCAGCAGCCGCAGCTGGATAGCCTGACGCGCGAGAGAGAAGGCGCCGGTTATGACGGCCTGGCTCGCGATGATCGTCGCAATCGTCGCCAGCACCACGATGGGGAGCAGCGCCCACTCGGGATAGAGCAGGAAGAACGGATTCTCGATGGCCTTCGGGTTGGCCAGCACGAGCGCGCCCTGGCCCATGTAATTCAGCGCCAGCGACGGAAAGACGAGCGCCATCCAGGCCGCCTGGATCGGGCGGCGTCCAAAGTGCCCGAGGTCCGCATAGAGTGCCTCCGCGCCCGTGACCGAGAGGAAAACCGCGCCAAGCGCGATCAGGCCGAGCGTCCCGTTCGACAGCATGAAGTTGACCGCATGCAGCGGGTTGATGGCCTGGAGGATTCCGAGATCGTCGGCGATATGGCGCAGCCCGCCGAGCGCCATGACGACGAACCAGACGACGGTGATCGGCCCGAAAAAGGCCGCCACCTTCGCCGTGCCATGGCTCTGCACCGCGAACAGGCCGATGATGATCGCGATGGTGATCGGCAGGACATAGGGGTCGAAGGTCGGCGTAACGAGTTTCAGCCCCTCGACGGCCGACAGCACGGAAATGGCGGGCGTAATCATGGCGTCGCCGAAGAACAGCGCCGCGCCCGTGACGCCGAGCAGGAAGACGACGCGGCTGTTGCCCTTGATGGCCCGCTGCGCCAGTGCCATGAGCGAGAGCGTGCCGCCCTCGCCGTCGTTGTCGGCATGTAGCAGGATGATGACGTATTTGAGCGTGACGATGATCGTCAGCGTCCAGAGGATCAGCGACAGGATGCCGACGACGTCCTCGCGCTGCACGCCGGAATGGGCGGCACCCGCCGACAGCAACGCTTCGCGCAGCGCGTAGAGGGGGCTCGTGCCGATGTCGCCGTAGACGACGCCGATGCAGCCGACGAACAAGGTCCAGAAGCCGGCATGCACGACTGCGGGCGCTCCCGAAGAGGGCGCTGCGGCGGCGGGATCATTTTTGGGAGAGGAAGCATCCGTCGCGACCTGGGCGTCAGGTCGTGCAGGCTCTTGGGAGCCAGTCGTCATCGGACATCACCGCGTAAACACGCCGCGTCGGAAACACGCTGCGGGCGGGCATATAGGCCTATGCTGCGCTGCAAGCAAGTGGGGGTACGCCCAAGGCTCCCTCAGTGCGCGCGCGAAATGCAGAAGTCCACGACATCCAGCAGGGCCTGCTTCCAGGCGGAGGCAGGGAAGATCTCCAGCGCGTCGCGTGCGATCGCCCCGTAGTGGCGGGCCCGCTCGACGGTATCCTCCAGCGCGCGGTGGCGGCGCATGGTGGCGAGCGCCTGCGCGAGATCGTTCTCGCCGATATCGCCCTTCTCCAGCGTGCGACGCCAGAAATCGCGCTCCGCCTCGGTGCCGCGCCGGAAAGCGAGCACAACCGGCAGGGTAATCTTGCCCTCGCGGAAATCGTCGCCGACATTCTTGCCGAGCTTGGCTGCCGTGCCGCCGTAATCAAGCGCGTCGTCGATGAGCTGGAAGGCGACGCCGAGATTGGTGCCGTAGGACCGGCAGGCCGCTGCATATTCGCGCGGGCGGTCGGCAAGCACCGGCCCCACTTCGCTGGCTGCCGCGAACAGGGCGGCTGTCTTGGCGCGGATCACGGCCAGATAGGCGTCTTCGGTCGTCGCGGTGTCTTTGGCGGCGGAAAGCTGCATCACCTCGCCCTCGGCGATGATCGCCGCCGCGCTCGACAGGATGTCGAGGCAGGTGAGGGAGCCGACCTCGACCATCATCTTGAAGGCCTGGCCGAGCAGGAAGTCACCGACGAGCACGCTCGCCTCGTTGCCCCAGAGCATCCGGGCCGCGAGCTTGCCGCGCCGCATGTCGCTCTGGTCGACGACATCGTCGTGCAGGAGCGTGGCCGTGTGCATGAACTCGACGGCGGCTGCGAGCTTGATGTGGCCGTCGCCCTGGTAGCCGCAGAGCGCGGCGGTCGCCAGCGTCAGCATCGGGCGCAGTCGTTTGCCGCCCGACGAGATCAGATGGTTGGCAACCTCGGGAATCATCGTCACGTCCGATCCGGTCCGTGACAGGATCATCTGGTTGACGCGGACCATATCCGGCGTCACGAGTGCCAGCAGGCGCTCGATCCCGGCATTAGGTGATTTTTCTTCAAGAGGAACGACAACGCCCACCACGCCCGACCTTCTGTTTTGTCCCGGCACGCGGCAAACTAGGGGCGGAGCGCAGGCTCGGCAAGTCCGGGTTGTAATCTTTCGGCTTCACGCGGCTTTGAAACGGATTTTGATGATCGAATTGTTCCGGACCAACGACCTCGTCCTGATCTCGGCCGTGGAAGCGCTGCTGACCTCGGCGGGCATCGCGACTTTCGTGGCGGATACGCATATGAGCGCGCTCGAAGGGTCGCTCGGTTTCCTGCCCCGCCGGGTGCTGGTCGAGCGCGACAGGCTGGCGCAGGCACGGCGTCTGGTCACGGATGCGGGTTTCGGCTGCGAGCTGGCCGATGAGGTCTGAGCCTCCTGAGGCCGGGACGCGAGTCGACCATGTGCTGGGTGGCCGCCTCGCCCTTCGTCAGCTCGAAAAGGGCCATCGGGCGGGGACCGACGCCATGCTGCTGGCCGCCAGCGTGCCGCGCGACGCGCGGGGATTGCTGATTGACGCAGGCTGCGGGGTCGGGACGGCGGGGCTCGCAGCGGGAATCGACCGGCCCCACCTCGATCTCGTCCTCTTCGACCGCGAGCCTGATTCGGTCCGGCTTGCCACCGAAAATCTTATTCGCAACGGCCTGGACACACGCGGACGGGCGCTGGAAGCCGATCTCGTCAACGCGAAGAGCCGCCGTGCCTCCGGCATTCTGGAAGGCTCCGCAGCTTTCGTGATCTCCAACCCGCCGTTTCTCGAGGCCGGAAAGGTCCGCCGCTCGCCGGACGAGGCCCGGGCCCGGGCCCATGTGCTGGAGGGCGAGAACGGCCTCGAACTCTGGGTCCGCGCCTGCGCCGCGCTGGTGGCGCCGCATGGCGAATTGCTGCTCATCCATCGCGCCGACCAGTTGAGGGGCTTGCTGGACGCCCTGGAAGGCCGCGTCGGGGGCATCGCGGTCTGTCCGGTCCACCCGCGCCCCGGGGAAGACGCCATTCGAGTGCTCCTGCGCGGGCGCAAGGGCAGCCGCGCTCCCCTCCGCCTGCGCCCGCCGCTCGTTCTGCACGAATCGGACGGGGCCTACACGCCGCTGGCGGATGCCCTGAACAGGGGCGAGGCGGAAATCGTCTGGACGTGAAGAGGCCCGCGCGTTGCGGGCCTCCCTAGAAAAATCACCGGCAGACGCGGCGGCGCACCAATTGGGGCCCGTAGAATGTCTGCACCCAAGCCCGGCGGATGAAGCAGTGGCGGTATCCGTATCCATAACCATAGACCGGGGCTGCCCTGTAGAAGGGACGGCGATAGCGATACCCGCGATGGTAGACCGGGCGCGGCCGAGAAAAGGCGCGCGGCGCGTAATGCCCGCCCCCACGATGGTAGCCACCATGTTGGCCGTGATGGGCGGCATATGCGGGCGCAGCCGAGCCCAGAAGGCCCGCGACCATCATGGCGCCGGCGGCGAGGCTCATCTTGCCGATTCGAGAGAGAGACATCGAGCAGTCCTCCTTGAGACATCGGGCGGCCCCTTGCTGGTCCCGCCTGTCCCTTCTTTGATAAGCCCGTGCAGCTGAACGGGATCTGAGGGCATCGTTCATCCGCCGTTCAGGCGCATTGACCGTCTCCCACGCGCCCCTTAGGTTGCCCGCCGATCGGGGGAATGCCCCCCAACGCGATTTATCCCCAGGGGACCAGAGACATCATGCAGGCGGAGACCACCTCTTCCGTGCGGCCGGCCAACACGGGCGGATCGCCGCTGGACCCTGCGCGCTCGTTCCAGGGCCTCATTCTCACCCTGCAGAAATTTTGGGCGGAACAGGGCTGCGTTATCCTGCAGCCCTACGACATGGAAGTCGGCGCGGGCACGTTCCACCCTGCCACGACCCTGCGCTCGCTCGGCACGCGTCCCTGGAAGGCGGCCTACGTGCAGCCCTCGCGCCGCCCCAAGGATGGCCGCTACGGCGAGAACCCCAACCGCCTGCAGCACTATTACCAGTTCCAGGTGATCCTGAAGCCCTCGCCTCCGGATTTGCAGGACCTTTACCTGCGCTCGCTCGCCGCCATCGGTGTGGACGCGCGGCTGCACGACATCCGCTTCGTCGAGGACGATTGGGAAAGCCCGACACTCGGCGCCTGGGGACTCGGCTGGGAATGCTGGTGCGACGGCATGGAAGTGTCGCAGTTCACCTATTTCCAGCAGGTCGCGGGCATCGAATGCGCGCCTGTCTCGGGCGAACTGACCTACGGGCTGGAACGCCTCGCCATGTATGTGCAGGGCGTCGAGAACGTCTACGACCTGAACTTCAACGGGCTCGAAGGCGCGGACAAGATCACCTACGGCGACGTGTTCCTGCAGGCCGAGCAGGAATATTCCCGTCACAACTTCGAACACGCCGACACCGACCGGCTGTTCCGCCATTTCAAGGACGCCGAAACGGAGTGCCGCAAGCTGCTCGATGCGGGGGAAGCAGGCGCGCGCCATCTGATGGTGCTGCCGGCCTACGACCAGTGCATCAAGGCGAGCCACACCTTCAACCTGCTGGACGCACGCGGCGTGATCTCGGTTACGGAGCGGCAAAGCTACATTCTGCGCGTGCGCGAACTCGCCAAGGCCTGCGGCGCCGCCTGGTTGAAGACAGAGGCCGGTGGCGCATAATCGGGGGGAAGAATGTCAGATCCGGTGATGGCCCAGAAGGGTCCCTATTCGCTCGATGTCGAGGCAGGCACGACCTATTGGTGGTGCTCCTGCGGCCGCTCGGCCAGCCAGCCTTTCTGCGATGGCTCGCACAAGGGGACCGACTTCACGCCGATGGAATGGACCGCGCCGAGGACGCGCAAGGTGCACTTCTGCGGCTGCAAGCAGGCGCTGAACAAGCCGATGTGCGACGGCACGCACGGAAAAATCTGAGGCGTTGTTCAGGTTGCGTTCGCGTTTCGATTGAACGGAACTATAATCTCGGCCCTCTAGATTAAAGGAAACGGCGTTTGGGTATAATCCCTGACGCAAGGAGTGAAGTTGACGTGAAGCGGGAAGATTTTCAGGCGTCGGCAACAGGGTCGCTGGTCCCCACGGAGCGGGGCCAGTGGGCGTTTGTGCCGATTCCGCTTCCTCCTGCACAGCTTGACCACGGGCGGCTGAGCCGTGCGCTCAGCGAGGCCGCCGAAGCTGTCGGGGAACTGAACGGAATCGGGCGGACGATTCCAAATCCGTATCTGCTGGTCCGGCCCCTTCTGCGCCGCGAGGTCATCTCGTCCTCAAGCATGGAGGGCACGTTCACGACAGTGGATGCCCTGGTTCTCGCAGAGGCGTCGGATGGCGGCAGCAGCACGCCCGACACCCGTGAAGTGCTCAACTACATGGAGGCCCTTTCGGTCGCGATCGCCAGTCTTGAAACCATCCCGCTTTCGCTCCGAACCTTGCGCGACGCGCATGCCACGCTGCTTCGTCAGGTGCGCAGAGATCGGGGCGCGACCGTCCGCCCCGGCGAATTCAAACAGCATCAAAACTACATCGGTGCATATGAAATCGAAAAGGCGCGGTTCATTCCACCGCCGCCGCGAGAGGCCCTGGAATGCCTCCACGCGCTCGAAAGCTATATGCATCGCGATGACGATGGTCTCGACACGCTGATAGATGCGGCGCTGATCCATTACCAATTCGAAACGATACATCCGTTCGCCGACGGCAACGGACGAGTCGGTCGCATGCTGATTATCCTTCACCTCTACATGCGCCGGAAGCTCATCCAGCCGCTGCTTTATCTCTCGCCGGTCTTCGAAGCCCGCAAGGACGAATATATCGATCGCATGATGGCCGTTTCGCGCGACGGCGATTGGGAAGGGTGGATCCTTTTCTTCCTGAATGTGATGCGAGATTCCGCGCGGCAGGCCATCGTGCTCGCCGACAGAATCGGCACGTTGCAGAAGGACTATCGGGAGCGCCTTCAAAAGGCGCGCAATTCCGCCAACCTTCTGCTTGCCGTGGATTATCTTTTCGAACGTCCTGCCGTCAGCGTGACAGCTGTCATGAACCGCCTCGGCGTGAGCTATCCGGCTGCAAAGGCGAATGTTGACGTGCTCATTCGCGAGAACATTCTGATCGAGGTTGCGGGAACGTCAAACCCGAAGCTCTTTCTCGCACCCGACATCATGAAAATCATCTCCGGAAGCACAGACTGATGCCCGATCTCTTGTTCGAAATCTTCTCCGAGGAAATTCCCGCCCGCATGCAGGGGCAGGCGGCCGAGGATTTGAAGAAGCTTGTGACACAGGCGCTCGTCGATCGCGGTCTCACCTACGAGGGCGCGGCGGCCTTTGCGACGCCGCGCCGCCTCGCGCTGCATATCGCGGGCCTGCCCGCGCGCCAGCCCGATTTGCGCGAAGAGAAGAAAGGCCCCCGCGTCGGCGCGCCGGACGCTGCGGTGCAGGGCTTTCTGAAAAGCGCGGGCCTCGCCTCGCTCGATCAGGCGACCATCGAGAAGGACCCCAAGAAGGGCGAGTTCTACGTCGCCATCATCGAGCGTCCGGGCCGCGCGACGCTGGACGTTCTGGCCGATGTGCTGCCCGCCGTGATGCGCAGTTTCCCCTGGCCGAAGTCCATGCGCTGGGGTGCGGCCTCCGCGCGCAGCGATGCCTTGCGCTGGGTGCGTCCGCTGCATTCCATCGTCGCGACCTTCGGCCCCGAGACGGAGGAGCCCGAAATCGTGCGCTTCTCGCTCGACGGCATCGAATCCGGCGACACGACCTATGGCCATCGCTTCATGGCGCCGGGCGCGATCAAGGTGCGCCGCTTCGACGATTACGTGCCTGCGCTGGAGAAGGCGAAGGTCGTTCTCGATCCCGCGCGCCGCCGCGAAATCATCCTCCATGACGCCCGCGATCTGGCCTTCGCGCAGGGGCTCGAACTCGTCGAGGACGACGCACTGCTGACAGAGGTCGCAGGACTCGTGGAATGGCCGGTCGTGCTCATGGGCAGCTTCGACGAAGCCTTCCTCGACATCCCCGCCGAAGTGATCCGCGCAACGATCCGCGCCAACCAGAAATGCTTCGTGCTGCGCCACCGCGCCGAAGCAGGCGGCGCGCTGTCGAACAAGTTCATCCTCGTGTCCAACATCGAAGCGACCGACGGCGGCAAGGCGATTGCGGCTGGGAATGGGCGCGTGGTGCGTGCACGGCTTTCGGATGCGCTGTATTTCTGGGAGACGGATCGCAAGCCGTTGCCTGATTACGATGATGGTAAGGGCAAGCCGCTGGATCAGCGTCTCGCGAAGTTGCGGGCAATGAAGGTCGTGTTCCACGAAAAGCTTGGGACGCAGGGTGAACGTGTCGAGCGCATCACGGCGCTGGCGCGTGAACTCGCGCCGCGGGCGGGCGCAGATCCCGATAAGGCAGCGCGCGCGGCGCAGCTCGCCAAGGCCGATCTGATGACTGAAGTGGTTGGCGAGTTTCCTGAGACGCAGGGCCTGATGGGCCGTCGCTATGCCGAGTTGCAGGGCGAAGATGCCGATGTGGCGATTGCGATTGAGGAGCATTACAAGCCGCAGGGGCCGGGCGATCGCGTGCCTACCAATCCGGTGAGCATCGCTGTGGCACTCGCGGATAAGCTCGATACGCTGGTTGGGTTTTGGTGGATCAACGAGAAGCCTACGGGCTCCAAGGATCCTTATGCGCTCCGACGTGCTTCGCTTGGCGTGATCCGATTGGCGCGAGCAGCGAATCTAGATCTTCTTCCGCGAGAAATGTATCTCAGTCATGTGAAGGTTTACGCGCCGGAGGCGACGCACCCTGAAGTCGCCAGCGCAGCTGATGATTTCCAGTCCTTCTTCGAGGACAGGCTCGAAGTTCAGCTGCGAGAGGAAGGAAATCGACACGACCTAGTGCAAGCGGTCCTTCATTTGAGCAGCACCACGGTGGGCCTACTCACGATCATCGAGCGTGTCGAAGCGCTCGGCGCCTTCCTTGAAACCGAGGATGGCAAGAATCTTCACGCGGGCTACAAGCGCGCGGCGAACATCCTTCGCGCCGAGGAGAAGAAGGACAAGACCGCGAAATTCGACGAGGTCTACGTCGCTGCAACTGATACGCCCGAGGCCGAACGCGTTCTCGCTGACGCGGTTCGCAACGCAGCGCAGACGGCAGCGGACAATGTTGCCAAGAAAGACTTCGCAGGCGCCATGACGGCACTCGCGCAATTACGTGCGCCTGTGGACAAATTCTTCGACGATGTGACTGTGAACGACGAAGATCCTTCCAAGCGTCTCAACCGCCTGCGCCTGCTCTCTGCCCTGCGCGGCGCGGTTCACACCGTGGCGGATTTCTCGAAGATCGGCGGGTAGCAACAAGGCCCGTCATTGCAAGGAGCGTGAGCTGCGAAGCAATCCAGGAGTCGCAAGACCACACTGGATGGCTTCGCTTCGCTCGCGATGGCTGTGCCCGCATTTGTAGATGGTCGATCCTAGCGCAGCACAGTCGCCTTCACCCACCATTCCGGATGATCGCGACGGATCACTGCGGCCGTGCGCGCGGCTGCGCGGCAGGTGTCGAAAATCGCGAAACAGGTCGCGCCCGAGCCCGACATGCGCGCGAGACGACAGCCGCGCGCCGCGGACAGCACCGCGATGACGTGCCCCACGACCGGCGCAAGAACGCTCGCGGCGTCTTCCATGTCATTGCGCCCGCGCCTGAGCACAGCAAGCAAAGCATCGCTCGAAAGCTGCTGCGGCAGAGATGGATGTGCGCCGTAGCCCATCTCGTCGCCGGGTGCGAGACCGATGCGGGCGAAGACGGCTTTCGTTTCCAGCGGCACGCGCGGATTGACGAGGACCGCGAAGAGTGGCGGCAGTGCAAGCGCCGGCCCTAGCGTCTCGCCGCGTCCCGACATCATGCGGGCGCGGGGCGCGAGGCAGACGGGAACGTCCGAACCGATCTCCTGCGCGGCATCAAGCAGGCGCGGATCGTCCATATCGACTGCGTTGGCGCGTGCGAGAAGCCGCAGCGCCGCAGCCGCGTCTGACGAGCCGCCGCCGATGCCGGCTGCTGCGGGCAGCCGCTTGGTCAAATGGAACGCGCCGCCCCGCAGGCCCGATACCCGGGCCTGCAATGCGCGCGCGGCCTTCAACACGAGATTGTCGTCGAGCGCGCCCGCCGCCTGCGCGGCTGGTCCGTCGACCACGAGCGAGGTCGCCTCACCCGGTGCGAGCGTGAGCGTGTCACCGCAGCCTGCGAAGGCGACGAGACTTTCGAGATCGTGCCAGCCGTCGGCGCGCCGACGCAGCAGGTGCAACGTGAGATTGACCTTGGCAGGCGCGCGTTCGATCAGCATGGACATGCGCGCAAAGGCCCGTCAGCCGCCGTTTTTCGGCTCTTCCACCTTTGGCGCCTCGTTGCTCGCGGCGGCAGGAACGGTCTCGTCGACGATGCCGTCATCGATCTTCTTGAGGATCTTCTCGAGATCCTCCGGCTCCGGCTTCAGGTCGCGTGCGTGGTTCCACTGGAACCGGGCTTCGAGCTTGCGCCCGACGCGCCAGTAAGCGTCACCCAGATGGTCGTTGATGACGGGATCGGCAGGCTTCAGCTCGATGGCCTTTTCGAGTTCGCGCACCGCCTCGGGGAAATGGCCCAGCCGATAATAAGCCCAGGCCAGACTGTCGATCACGTAACCATCGGTCGGGCGCAGCTCCACTGCGCGGCGCAGCATCTTGAAGGCCTCGTCGAGGTTCAGTCCCTGGTCTACCCAGGAATAACCGAGATAGTTCAGGACCATCGGCTGATCGGGGTAGAGTTCGAGAGCCTTGCGGAAATCGGCTTCGGCGAGGCTCCACTTCTTCTGGCGCTCGTAGGAAACACCACGGAAATAGAGCGTGGACCAGTCCGTCTTGCCGCCGCCCGATATGGCGAGCGCCTTGGTGTAGCCCTCAGCCGCTTCGGCGAACTGTTTGCGCGAGCGCTGGAGATTGGCCAGCGCCAGGATGGCTTCGGGATCCTGCGGGCGGGACTGAACGAGCGCGGCGAGATGTTTCTGCGCTTCTTCGGCATGTCCCGCCGTTTCCATGAGCAGGCCGATCTGGATTTCCGAATTGTCTTTCAGCGGCGAGTTGGCGGGCACCATCTTGTAGACATCGATGGCCTGGTCGCTCTGCTTCAGGCGCTCGTAGACATCCGCGAGTGTGACGACGGCCAGCGCGTGCTGCGGGTCCATGTGCAAAGCGAGACGCAGATAGATCATCGCTGCCAGCTCATCGTTCTGGCTACCGCCGACGGAGCCCAGCCCGTAAAGAACTTCCGCAGCCCCCTGCTCCGCGTCGTTCACGACGGGCCCGATGGGCTTGCCGCTCGCCAGCTCCGCGAGGCCAGCGCGTATGATGGGATGGCGCGGCAGCAACTGGTCGAAAGCGTCATAGGCGCGCTTGGCCTCGGCGACATCGCCGCTGCGGGCCATGATGCGCGCATAGGCATCGACGATGCGCAGCGTCGTCTTCTCGGCCTCGTAAGCCGCCTTGATACGCTTGACGGCTTCGGTCTTCTGGTTCGTGAGATCGGCCATCAGGGCGACGTGATAATCGCGGAAAAGACCAAAGCGCTGGTCCTTCAGCTTGTCGAGCGTCTCGATCGCGCGCTTCTGATCTCCCGAGCCGATGTAGCTCCAGCCCGTGAGAAGCGTTGCCGTGATGTCGCGCTGACGTCCGCCGCCGCCCTTGGCGAAGGATCCGCGCGCGACAACGAAACGCTTCGCCTTCATCGCCTTGACGCCAGTGACCAGATTGGCCAGGCCGTTCTTGGGGTCCCGCTGAAGCAGGCGTTCGGCCAGCGTAAAGCCGTCGTCGATATTGCCGTTGGCGAGCGCCGCCACGAAGGCGCGCTCCATCAATTCGGCGTTACGTGGGTCGAATCGCAAAGCCTCGCGGAAGAAGATCGCCGCTGCCCCGGTGTCCCGCTGTGCGCCCGCCGAGAGCGCTGAAAGATAAGTGCCGGCCGGGTTCGTGCTCGCGCCGAAGGATGAAGCAGCCGGGGCGACCTGACGCGCCTGCGCAGTCGGACCCCACAAAGCAGCGGCGACAAGGCCGGCGGCGACGCAATACTTGGCCTTCTCGAGAGACACGAAGTTGGCCGGGCGTAGGTTCTGCGACACGGGCGACATCTTTCTGATTGATCTCTTGATCATCCTGGCCGGGCCATGGCCTCAGCGCTGAACGGCCATGCAGGCGCCCCACGCAACACGGCTTCCAGCCTGACCCTCGGCTGCGAACATGGCCGTTTTGGGCCGCCTCGGCAAGGGGAGCAGCACGCGGCGAAGCTGTTCAGCCCATGACATTTCGGGTGTGTTCACAGGCCTGCGGCAAGGCGGCGCGCTTCGCGCAATGTCATGCGGGACCGGCGCGCCAGTTCGGGATGGCTTTCCGGGTAATCCGTACGGAAATGACCGCCCCGGCTCTCCCGCCGCATCAGCGCCGCCGCGATGACGAGGAGCGCCGCCACGCACATTTGCCGCAGCACGGGATCGCGCGCTTCCTGCTCCAGCGCACTGACGATGCTGAGCGCGCGGTTCAATCCCGCGCCATCGCGTATGACGCCGCAATGCGTTGACATTGTATCGCGTAATTTTGCCTCGAGGTGGGGCTGGGATTCCGATTGTGCGATCGACACACGGCTGCGCAGGAAGCTCTCAACCGGGCCAATATCGAATTCGCTCTCCGGCCGCTCCGCGAGATCCTCCGCGATGCGGCTGGAGAAGACCACGGCTTCGAGCAGCGAATTGGACGCCAGGCGATTCGCGCCGTGTACGCCCGTACACGCGACCTCCCCCACTGCCCATAGGCCGCCAAGCGAGGTTCGACCGCGCGTGTCCGTCCAGATGCCGCCCATGTGGTAGTGCTCGGCCGGACAGATCGGCACAAGTTCGCGCGCGGGATCAATACCGGCCGAGCGGCAGATCTCGTATACGCCGGGAAAGGCTTCCGCGAAATGCGCGCCGGGCGACGTGCGCCCATCGAGAAAAGCGCCCCGCCCCGCTGCGATCTCCGCGAAGACGCCACGCGCCACAATGTCGCGCGGGGCGAGTTCCGCATCGGGATGAAGCGCCTGCATGAAGCGCTCGCCTGCTTTGTTGACCAGCGTTGCACCCTCGCCTCGCAAGGCCTCGGTTGCCAGCGGAGCCGGATCGCGGCCGATGTCGATCGCGGTCGGATGAAACTGCACGAATTCGGCATCGGCGATGATTGCGCCGGCCCGCGCCGCCATGGCGAGGCCGAGGCCGCGCGCTTCCGCAGGATTGGTGGTGACCCGAAACAGGTGCCCGATGCCGCCCGTTGCAAGGATCGTGGCACCGGCCGGGAATTTCTCGCGGCGGCCCTCCGAATTGCGTGCGACCACGCCGATGACGCGGCCATTGTGGGTGATGAGTTCCTCGGCCGTGTGGCTTTCGATCACGGTGATCGAAGGCGTCGCCCTGACACGGGCGACGAGCGCTTCCATGATGGCCTTGCCCGCCATATCGCCCCGCACCCGCACGATGCGCCGCTCGGAATGCGCCGCCTCGCGCGACTGGGCGAGATGTCCCTCGAGATCCTTGTCGAAGGGGACGCCGTAGGAGAGCAGATCGTGGATACGGTCGGCCGCCTCGCGCGCCATGCCGAGGGCGGCCTCGCGATCGACGAGGCCAGCGCCTGCCGCGAGGGTGTCGGCGGTATGCTTCTCCGGGCTGTCACCCCCGGACATGGCGGCGGCAATTCCACCCTGCGCCCAGGCGGATGAAGCGCCCGAGCCAAGGGGCGCGGTCGCAAGGATCGTGACGGGGCGCGGCGCAAACTTGAGTGCGCAGAACAGGCCGGCAAGCCCCCCGCCCACGATGAGAATGTCAGAAGTGGGCATTTCGCGCGAACTTTCGGCCGTCAAATTGAATAGGTGCGTCGGCGGCTCTTTGCCCTGCAGCGTCGAGTCGTCCTCGGCGAATGATTTGCGGGCGGAAAATGGCCGGAACGAGACCGGCCATCACCGTTTCGAACAAATTTACCGGGCCGACGCAACGGAACCCAATCAGCCCATGTCGATCATGCGCTGGACACTCGCACGCGCGCGGGTCACCAGCGAGGGATCGATTGTCACTTCTTCACGCATATAGACGAGGCTGTCGAGAATCTTCGGCAGCGTGATGCGCTTCATGTGGGGGCACAGATTGCAGGGCCGCACGAATTCCACGTTCGGGGTCTCGGCGGCGACGTTGTCGGCCATCGAGCATTCCGTCACGAGAAGCACGCGGCGCGGCTGGTTCTTCTTCACGTAGTCGATCATGGCCGCCGTCGAGCCCGCGAAATCGGCGACCTCCACGACTTCGCGCGGGCATTCGGGATGCGCGATGATCTTGATGCCCGGATCTTCCTCGCGGTAGCGCTGCAGTTCGCTCGCCGTGAAACGCTCGTGCACTTCGCAGGCGCCCGTCCAGGCGATGATCTTGACCTTGGTCTGCGTGGCGACATTCTGCGCGAGATAACGATCCGGCAGGAAGATCACGCGCTCCACCCCGAGGCTCTCGACGATCCTGACCGCATTCGAGGACGTGCAGCAGATATCGACTTCCGCCTTCACCTCCGCCGAGGTGTTGACGTAGGCAACCACCGGCACGCCCGGATATTTGGCGCGCAGCGCCCGCACGTCCGCGCCCGTGATCGATTCAGCGAGCGAGCAGCCGGCCTTCGAATCGGGGATGAGCACGGTCTTGCCAGGGTTGAGCAGCTTCGACGTCTCGGCCATGAAGTGGACGCCGCCCTGCACGATGATCTCGGCATCGGTCGAGCCCGCGAGCCTCGCGAGTTGAAGCGAATCGCCAACGACGTCGGCGACGCAGTGATAGATTTCCGGCGTCTGGTAATTGTGCGCGAGAATGACGGCGTTGCGTTCGCGCTTGAGGTCGTTGATAGCCTTCACGTAAGGCGCATGGAACGGCCATTCGACCGGCGGCATGACGCGCTTCACCTTTTCGTAGAGGTGCGCGGTCTCGCGCTCGACCTCGGGCGTCCAGGCCAGCGAGGGCATCGGCAGCACGCCGTAGCGCAGCGCCGCATCCGAAAGGCCGGCGGGCGGGGCGACGATCGAGCCGCGCGTCTGGTCGAAACGGGGAGCCAACATATCCGCCTCCGATTATGCTCTAGTTGAGCATATCTAGGGTCAAAAAGGCCGTCAGGGCCGGTGTTCGACGTGGTGATATACTCTTTCCGAGCATAAAGGTAGTGATGATCAGGCGGATTGCATCGGACGGCGCGTAATTCTTTTGGCTACCCAGCCTTTCGCCCAGGATTTGTGGTGAAGACGAGGCTGGGGCCTTGTGCGGACGGGCGGCATTCCGCATGACAATGGTGTCGTTCCCGCCGGGATACCCCATGCTCTTCGTCACAATCGCCTATTTCCTCGCGACGCTCGTCGTCGGTGGCTCCAAGCTCATCGCGGGCGAGACGCTGCTCGGCCTGTCTTTTCTCGGTGCGGCCGTGCTTGCCTACTGGGGCGGCTCGGCGATCAAGCTCGCCATCTTCGCCCCTGCCCTGCGTCCGCGCATCGTCGGGCTGCTCGTCGGCGCCTGCTTCGCAGCGGTAGCTTCGCTTGTCACGGTCGCCTCGGGCGTGCGTTTCGAAGCTTTCGACAGGGATCTGCATGGCGCAGTCTGGGTGCTCGCGGGCGTGGTCGGCGGCATCCTGGGAACGCGGCGGCGGCGGGTATAGGGCGGCTACGGTGCCCCTGACGCGGGGCGCGCCACTGCGATGAGCGCGGCGACGCTGCTCCGCAATGACGGCAACGGCCTGCGGCGCACAATTTTACTTCGCGCAACTCCGCATCCAGCAGCTCGCATCACTTTCACGTCTGACCCGGCCGCAGCTTGTAGAAGATGTGGGTGCCGATCTTGTCCATCTTTTTCAGGCGGCGCGACCAGCCAGGGTGAACGTAGTTGGCGTGATAATGCGTGGATGCGCCGACGTCGCTGACGTAGGTCTTGCCTTCGAGCACGTCGCGGGCGATGCGCTGGGCGACGCTCCAGGGTTCGGGCTCGGTGATCTTCAGCGCCTTGCCCTCGCAGGCGAAGGAGAACTGGCAGGCCTTGTAGCGATGCCGGTTCTGGAACACGACGCCGCAGACGCTCGGGGGATAAAGGCCGCTGGAGACGCGGTTCAGCACCACTTGCGCCACGGCCGCCTGACCCTCTTCCGGCTCGCTGCGGGCTTCGAAATAGATCGCCTGCGCGAGGCAATGCTCCTCGCTGCTCGCCTTGCCTTGCGCGATCAACGCCGCATAGTCCGGGCGGTCGCCGCGCGGCACAATGGTCGC
The DNA here is from genome assembly GCA_028290285.1 of Hyphomicrobiales bacterium. Classification (GTDB taxonomy): domain Bacteria; phylum Pseudomonadota; class Alphaproteobacteria; order Rhizobiales; family Beijerinckiaceae; genus Terripilifer. Next base: position 130,173 of record JAQGKD010000096.1, on the reverse strand, counting down.
GTTGGGCGCAGGCGCCAGCGCCGCGGATTCGACCGGGCGGGCGCGGGGCGCGCCGGCAAGGGCCATGGCGTCGACCGGCGTCACCTCGTTGGGTGCCGGTGTCGCGGACGCGAGCGCGACGGCTCGCGGAACGCCTGGCGTCGCGCCATCGAACACGCGCTCGCTGGAGCCCAGCCCCTTGCGCAGGCTCGGCATGGTGGGCACGGACGGCATCTGCACCGGCGAGGATTCCGCGCTGGCAGGGCCCGTGGCTGCGGCGGTTTCCACCGGCATCTCGAAGGTTGCGACCGAATCTGGGCCGGGAACGGGGCCGTCGGCAGGCGCGAAGCCATCAAAGGCCAGCGCGCCGCGCGGCGAGAGCAGCAGCTCGCTCGCACGATAGGCCTCGATGCCGCCTCGCTTGCGCAGGCTGGCGTCGAAGGTCGGGCGAAGGCCGACGACCGGGTCGCTGCGATGGCTGCGGTCGATGGCCGGGAATTCGCGGACGCCCTTCTTCAGCGAGACCTGCGGATCGATTTCGTCGGGACGCGTCAGGAATTCCTGGGCGTCGCCGAGCGTCAATGACGCAAGCCGGATGCCCCCGGACAAGGGACTGCGCATGCCGAAGGCGGCCCGCACGCCTGAAATCGAGGGGATGAGATCGATCGGCGCATCGGCGCGCCGGACGGCAAGCGGGGCAACACTGGCCCCGATCGAGGAATCCTGGCCTGCGACGGCCGTGAAGGACACGACGAGCCCCATGCCCAGGCACCAGGGAGCGACGACGCCCAAAGCCCATCCGATGTGCGACCGACTCATACGCAACTCACACTCGAACACGAAGGAACACCCTGGGACCAGGCGGGGCCGCGGCTAACTTGCCACAGGCCATCGCTCAATCCCGCTCGGTTCCATTTATCGTCGGGTAAGCTTGAGGAGGCGTTACCGAAGCGCAGCCGGTGCGCGTGTCAAAACGGGACGCGGCTCAGGCGATTGGCTGCACCTGACCGAACAGGAAGGTGATCAGCAGGTAGAGGACGACGCCGGAGAAAAAGCCGCCGAAGCGCGCGGGCATGGTGAGGGGGATGAGAGCATCTCCCTTCATCAGCCGCATCAGGGCGACATCGACGATCAGGGAGATCACGAGCAGTATCGTGAAGGGCGTCGCGAAGCCGCCCTTGCCGAGCGCGGGCACGACCATCGCGAGCGCCCCGACAAGGACGCCCGCGACGCTCATCACGCCGAGATAGATGTTGCGCGCCGTCCTCATGCGGTCGAGCTGGCCTTCTTGCCGAGCGCCGCCTGAGCCGCCGCGAGACGGGCAATCGGCACGCGGAAGGGCGAGCAGGATACGTAATCCAGGCCCGTGCGCTCACAGAATGCGATGGAAGCAGGATCGCCACCATGCTCGCCGCAGATGCCGAGCTTGATGTCAGGCCGCGTCGCACGGCCGCGCTCGGCGGCGATGCGGACCAACTCGCCGACGCCTTCCTGGTCGAGCGTCACGAAGGGATCGGCTGGCAGGATGCCCTTGGCCGTGTAAGGGCCCAGGAATGAGGCCGCGTCGTCGCGGGAAATGCCCAGCGCCGTCTGCGTAAGATCGTTGGTGCCGAAGGAGAAGAACTCCGCGGTTTTGGCGATCTCGCCCGCGAGAAGTGCGGCGCGCGGAAGCTCGATCATCGTGCCGACCTGATATGGCACGGTGACGCCGGTTTCCTTCGCCACGGCTTCCGCCATGGCGACGATGCGCGCCTTGGTGAGATCGAGTTCCGCGAGCGTCATGACGAGCGGCACCATGATCTCGGCGGTCACGGGCTGCCCCGTCTTCTTGCCGGCTGCGACGGCGCCCTCGAAGATGGCGCGCGCCTGCATTTCCGCGATTTCCGGATAGGCGATGGCGATACGCACGCCACGGAAGCCGAGCATCGGGTTGAACTCGTGCAACTCAGCCGCGCGGCGCTTGAGCTTCGCGGGATCGGCCCCCATGGAGGCCGCGACTTCGGCGATCTCCGCGTCGGTGTGCGGCAGGAACTCGTGCAGCGGGGGATCGAGCAGGCGAATCGTCACCGGCAGGCCCTGCATGATCTCGAAGAGGGCGGCGAAGTCGTCGCGCTGCATCGGCAGGAGCTTGGCCAGCGCGGCGCGGCGGCCTGCCTCGTCGTCGGCGAGAATCATCTCGCGCACGGCAACGATACGGTCGCCTTCGAAGAACATGTGCTCGGTGCGGCAGAGGCCGATGCCGTCCGCCCCGAAGCTGCGCGCAACGCGCGCATCGGCGGGGGTTTCGGCATTGGTGCGCACCTTCATGCGGCGCACCTTGTCGGCCCAGACCATGAGAGTCGCGAATTCACCTGACAATTCGGGTTGCAGCATGTCGACCGAACCCTCGAGCACCTGACCCGTCGAGCCGTCCACGGTGATGGTGTCGCCCTTCTTCAGTACACGGCCCATGGCGGTGAGCGTCTGCGCGGCGTAGTCGACGCGGATCTGGCCCGCGCCGGAAACGCAGGGCTTGCCCATGCCGCGCGCGACGACTGCCGCATGCGAGGTCATGCCGCCACGCGTCGTCAGGATGCCCGCCGCGGCGTGCATGCCGTGGATGTCTTCCGGGCTCGTTTCGATGCGCACGAGAATGACGCTGCGACCGGCAGCCTTGAGGTGCTCTGCCTCGTCCGACGAGAACACGATCTCGCCCGATGCCGCACCGGGCGATGCCGGGAGGCCGGTCGCGATGATCTTGCGCTCGGCCTTGGGATCGATGGTCGGGTGAAGCAATTGGTCGAGCGCTGCGGGATCCACCCGCAGGATCGCTTCTTCCTGCGTGATGAGGCCGTCGGCGGCCATCTCGACTGCGATGCGCAGCGCGGCCTTCGCCGTGCGCTTGCCGCCACGTGTCTGGAGCATCCAGAGTTTTCCGCGCTCGACGGTGAACTCGAGGTCCTGCATGTCGCGGTAATGCTGCTCGAGCAGCTGCGTCACGCGCACGAATTCCGCATAGACTTCCGGCAGCACCGTTTCCAGCGACGGCTTGTCGGACATGGCTGCGATGCGCGCGGCTTCGGTGATGTTTTGCGGCGTGCGAATGCCCGCAACGACATCCTCACCCTGGGCATTGACGAGGAACTCGCCATAGAGTTCGCGCTCGCCAGTGGAGGGATTGCGCGTGAACGCGACGCCGGTCGCGGAGGTCTCGCCCATATTGCCGAAGACCATGGCCTGGACATTGACCGCCGTGCCCCAGCTCGCGGGAATGTCGTTGAGGCGGCGATAGGTGATCGCACGCTGGTTCATCCAGGAGCCGAAGACGGCGCCGATGGCGCCCCACAATTGTTCGTGCGGGTCCTGCGGGAAAGGCTTGCCGGTCGCGTGTTCGACCTTGGCCTTGTAGTCGACGATGATCGTGCGCCAGTCGTTGGCGTCCAGATCCGTGTCGAGCATAAAGCTGCGGCTATCCTTGTACTCTTCGAGGATCTCCTCGAACTCATGATGCCCGACATCGAGGACCACGTTCGAATACATCTGGATGAAGCGGCGGTAGGAATCGTAGGCGAAGCGTTCGTCGCCCGCGCTTGCCGCAACTGCGCCCACGGTCTCGTCGTTGAGGCCGAGGTTGAGCACAGTGTCCATCATGCCCGGCATGGAGGCGCGTGCGCCTGAGCGCACGGAGACGAGAAGGGGGTTCGACGCATCGCCGAAAGCGCGGCCGGTGATCTTGCCGATATGGTCAAGAGCCGTCTTGACCTGCGCCTTCAACTCATCCGGATATTTCTGGCCGTGATCGTAGAAATAGGTGCAGACTTCCGTCGTGATCGTGAAGCCTGGGGGCACCGGCAGGCCGAGATTGGCCATTTCAGCAAGATTTGCGCCTTTGCCCCCGAGCAGGTTACGCATCCCGCTCTCGCCTTCGGCTGTTCCGTCGCCGAAGGTGTACACCCATTTCGTCATCTGCTCGATCCTTGACCCAAGCGGTGCTGGCGCAGTCTGTCACTGCGCCCCGTCTTCTCTAGTCGGAAACGTGCCGCGAGATCAATTCGTCATATGGTGCGTCGCCGCGACCGCGGTCTCCTGTCAGGATGCCCCCCGTGACAGCTTCCCGCGTTGGCAGGGAGGTGTCTTCTGGTGTAAGCCAACGCAACCCGTCGAGACCGGCTGCCCGATGCAGGTCTGCCATGCAGAGTGATCAGTGCCAGACACGTCCAAAACTCCCCTCCTCGACAAGATTTCCTCTCCGGAGGATCTGCGTCTCCTGCCCGACTCCTCGCTCCGCCAGGTGGTCGATGAGCTGCGTGCCGAAACGATCGAGGCTGTTTCCGTAACGGGGGGCCATCTGGGCGCGGGCCTCGGCGTCGTCGAACTGACGGTCGCCATCCACCACGTTTTCGACACCCCGCGCGACCGGTTGATCTGGGACGTCGGTCATCAGGCCTACCCGCACAAGATCCTGACCGGGCGGCGGGATCGCATCAAGACGCTGCGCCAGGCTGGCGGCCTGTCGGGCTTCACCAAGCGGACCGAGAGCGAATACGATCCATTCGGCGCGGCACATTCCTCGACCTCGATCTCGGCCGGCCTCGGCATGGCGGTCGCACGCGACCTGTCCGGCGGGCATAACAACGTGATCGCCGTCATAGGGGACGGGGCCATGTCCGCCGGCATGGCCTACGAGGCCATGAACAATGCCGGGGCGATGCATTCCCGGCTCATCGTCATCCTCAACGACAACGACATGTCGATCGCACCGCCCGTGGGCGCAATGTCGGCCTATCTGGCGCGGCTCGGCTCCGGGCGCACCTACCTGAAACTGCGCGACGTCGGCAAGCAACTGACCCGCCACATGCCTGCTCGGCTCGACCGCGCCATCACGCGCGCCGTCGAACATGCGCGCGGCTATGTCACGGGCGGCACTTTGTTCGAGGAGCTCGGCTTTTATTATGTCGGGCCGATCGACGGGCACAATCTCGACCACCTGCTGCCCGTCCTGAAGAACGTGCGTGACGCCGACATCGGCGGCCCCGTGCTGATTCACGTCGTGACGCAGAAGGGCAAGGGCTATCCCCCCGCCGAGGCGTCCGACGACAAATATCACGGCGTCAACACGTTCGACGTGGTGACGGGAACCCAGGCGAAGCCCAAGGCAAACGCGCCCGCCTATACCCGCGTCTTCGCCGAGAGCCTGATGAAGGAGGCCGAGCGCGACGACAAGATCGTCGCGATCACCGCCGCCATGCCCTCGGGTACGGGACTCGATCTCTTCGCCGAAAGATTTCCCACGCGCACCTTCGATGTCGGCATTGCCGAGCAGCATGCGGTCACCTTCGCGGCTGGCCTTGCGACCGAGGGTTACAAACCGTTCTGCGCGATCTATTCGACCTTCCTGCAACGCGCCTACGATCAGGTTGTGCACGACGTCGCCATCCAGAAATTGCCCGTGCGCTTCGCGATCGACCGCGCGGGACTGGTCGGCGCCGATGGTTCGACGCATGCGGGCTCCTTCGACGTTGCCTACCTCGGCTGCCTGCCTGACATGACCATCATGGCCGCTGCGGACGAGGCCGAACTCGTGCATATGGTCGCCACCGCGGTCGCCTATGACGAGGGCCCGATCGCGTTCCGCTATCCGCGCGGCGAAGGTGTCGGAATCGAGATGCCGGAATACGGTGTGCCGCTCGAAATCGGACGCGGACGCGTCTTGCGCGAAGGCACGCGGATCGCACTGCTGTCGCTGGGCACGCGACTGGCCGAGGCCATGAAGGCTGCGGAAAACCTCGCGTCTTACGGGCTTTCCACGACGGTTGCCGATGCGCGCTTTGCGAAACCGCTCGACCGTGGCCTGCTGCGCCGCCTCGCCGCCCATCATGAAGTGCTCGTGACCATCGAAGAGGGATCCACCGGCGGGTTCGGTTCCATGGTGCTTCAGGCCCTGAGCGACGACGGCGCTCTGGATGGCCATGGCCGCGTGCCGCTCAAGGTGCGCACGATGGTCCTGCCGGATGTATTCCTGGATCAGGACAAGCCCGATCGCCTCTATGCGCGGGCGGGGCTCGACGCCAAGGCAATCGTTGCCAAGGTTCTGGAAATGCTCGGGCGCAGCGAAGAAGCGGCGAAGTCGCTGATAGCCTGACTATTTGTAGATCAGGCTGATGGTGCTGAGCGCGGGCGCCGGCGGTGCCGCCTCGCGCGCCCGAGAGACCTGCGTGGTCCGGCTCCGAATCCGTGTCGTGATGCCGCTGAGGGTCTGCTTGGCTTGCGGTCTGCTTATGAGGGTCACGCCAACCTTCAGGCTCGCAGACGTCTCCGCCGCGAGCGCGGGAGCGGAATGGCCGATGACGGCCATGAACACAGCGACAGCCCCTCTTCGCACGCCCTTCTCCAAACCACGGCCCGCCGCGAGCCATGGTTCAGAATAGGTTAAAGCGTCGCCCGGTTTCAATTCCGGAGACCGGCCTGGCATAGGTTTTCGGTGTTATTGCTGAAGCAACGTCGTAAACGCGGAGGGCATCCGCCCGCGTGACGGCCTGAAGCCCGAAAACTGGATGCCAGAGCCTCGCCGGGGCGCTGCCAGCGGGCGACTCGGGTGCCACGACGTGCTATTGCGCTGCATTCCTCTCACTCGAGCGATCCCAAACCCATGCGTCAGCGCGCCGATCTCCTCCTCATCGAACGTGGCTTGTTTCCAAGCCGCGCGAAGGCACGTGAGGCCATCGAGGCCGGGCTGGTGCTGGTGGAGGGCGTTGCCGTGCGCAAGCCGTCGGACATGCTGGAGCAGAGCGCCAAGGTGGTGGCGCAAGCGGCCTACGAGTGGGTGTCGCGCGGCGGGTTGAAGCTCGTGGCCGGGCTCGACCACTTCGGGATCGACCCCATCGGGCTCACCTGCCTCGACGTCGGCGCTTCGACCGGCGGCTTCACCCATGTGCTGGTGGAGCGCGGCGCGACGCGCGTTTATGCGGTCGATGTCGGCCAGGGCCAGCTGCACCGCAGGCTCGTGACCCATCCGCGCGTGGTCGCCATGGAAAAGACCGACGCGCGTGATCTAACAGAGGCTGAAATCCCCTTCGCGCCTCACTTGATCGTCTGCGACGCCAGTTTCATCTCGCTCAAGCTCGTCCTGCCGAAGGCCCTCGCCCTGGCGGCGCCGGGCGCCCGCCTGATCGCGCTGGTGAAGCCGCAATTCGAGGCCGGGCGGGCGGCGGTGAAGAAGGGGGTCGTGCGCGATCCCGAGATTCATGCGACCGTTTGCCTCGATATCGAGACGTGGCTCACGTCACGGGGCTGGAAAGTGCTAGGCCTCGTCCCCTCCCCCATCACGGGCGGAGACGGCAATGTGGAATTTCTGATCGGCGCGCAAAAGCCCGCCCCTGCAACGGATATTGAATGACGCGGCTCGACCTCCATACGGAACTGACGATCTCCCGGCTCGGCCAGCGCGGCGAAGGCCTTGCGCGGTTCGAGGGCGGCATGATCGCGGTGCCCTACGCCCTGCCTGGTGAAACCGTGCTCGCGGAGGTCGACGGCGACCGCGCGAAGCTCGTAGAGGTCCGCATGCCGAGCCCCGACCGGGTTGCGGCCTTCTGCCCGGTCTATGGCATCTGCGGCGGCTGCGCGGTGCAGGCCCTCGCGCCCGAACCCTATGCGGACTGGAAGCGCGGCCTCGTCGTCGATGCGCTTGCACGCGCGCGGTTCGACGCGCCTGTCGCGGCGCTCGTCGATGCCCATGGCGAGGGCCGCCGTCGCGCGACGTTCCACTCGAGGGTCGAGGAGGATGCAGGCGGACGCAAGCGCCTCCTCCTCGGGTTCATGCAAGCTCGCGCGCACCGCATCGTGCCGATCGACGCCTGCCCTATCCTCAGCCCCGGCATGGCGGGCGCCATCGACGCCGCGCGGGCTGCGGCGACCGTGCTGATCCCCTTGGAAAAGCCGCTCGACATCGTCGTGACCTCGACGCTCGAAGGCCTCGATATCGACCTGCGGGGCACCGGCACGCTCGACTTCGGTTACATGCAGGCGCTGATCACGGTCGCGGGTCGTTTCGATCTCGCGCGCATTTCCAACCATGGCGTCACCATCATCGAGCGTCGTCCGCCCCTGGTGCGGATGGGCCGCTGCATGGTCGCGCCGCCGCCGGGCGGATTCCTGCAAGCGACCGCCGCCGGCGAAGAGGCTATCGCGGGTCTCGTGAGAACCGCTGTAGGGAGCGCGAGCAAGATCGTGGACCTGTTCGCAGGTTCGGGCACCTTCGCCCTGCGTCTCGCCGAGCACGCGACCATCCACGCCGTCGAAGGCGACAAGGGCGCCACGAACGCACTCGCCCGGGGTGCAGGCGGCGCTACGGGCCTTCGCGGCGTCACCGTCGAGACACGCGACCTGTTCCTGCGTCCTCTGGCGGGTGGCGAGCTTACAAAATACGATGCCGTCGTGTTCGATCCGCCGCGCGCCGGCGCGGAGGAACAGGCCAAGACCCTCGCCCTTTCACAGGTGCCGCTGATCGTCGGCGTCTCCTGCAATCTCCAGAGCTTTACGCGCGATGCGCGGATCCTGGCCGACGGCGGCTATGTGCTCGAGCATGTGACGCCAGTCGACCAGTTCCGCTATTCCGCGCATGTCGAACTGGTCGGCGTGTTCCGCCGTCCGCCGGCACCCAAGCCCAAACGCCGGGGGCGCCTGCTCGGCTGAGGCCGCGCGGGTCTCGACCCATTGGCTGCTTGCGCTATATATCCGAACGTTCCCAACCAGAGCCGACCATGACCCTTGCCACACTCTCCCGCACCGACGACCTGATCGAGCGTCTCGCCGCCATCGTCGGCACCAAGCATGTGATGACGGACGAAGGCGACATGGGCGCCTATCTGACCGAGCCGCGCGATCTCTACGCAGGCCGCGCCCGCTGCGTCGTGCGTCCCGGCACGACTGCGGAAGTCGCGGCCATTCTCGCGCTCTGCAACGAGACGAACACGCGCATCGTGCCGCAGGGCGGCAACACAGGCCTCGTGGGCGGTCAGATCCCCGGCACGTCCGGGGATGAAATCGTGCTGTCGCTGAAACGCATGGACAAGGTGCGCGAGCTCGACACGGCCTCCAACACCATGGTCGTCGAAGCCGGCATGACACTGCTGCGCGTGCAGGAGGAGGCCGACAAGGCCGACCGCCTTTTCCCCCTCTCGCTCGCGTCCGAGGGCTCCTGCACCATCGGCGGCAATCTGGCGACCAATGCGGGCGGCACCGCCGTGCTTGCCTATGGCAATGCGCGCGATCTGGTGACCGGGCTCGAGATCGTGCTCGCCGACGGGCGCGTGCTGACCAATCTATCGAAGCTCAAGAAAGACAATACGGGCTACGACCTGAAGCACCTGTTCATGGGCTCCGAAGGGACGCTGGGCATCATCACCGCCGCTGTCCTGAAGCTCTTCCCCAAGCCGCGGAGCACCGAGACAGCATTCATCGGCCTCACAGATCCCGACAAGGCGCTCGCCCTGTTCACGATGGCGCAGAAGGTCGCGGGCGGCGACGTCAAGACTTTCGAGCTCATGCCGCGAATCGGCATTGAGTTCGTACTGCGCCATGGTCCGGGCACGCGCGAGCCGCTGTCAGAGCCCCATGACTGGTACGTGCTGCTCGAACTCGCCTCGCAGTCCGAGGAAGGCCTGCCGGAGCGCATGATGGCTCTGCTCGAAAGTGCGATGGAAGACGGATTGATCGACGACGCCGCCGTGGCTGCGTCGCTCGACCAGCGCAAGGATTTCTGGAAGTTGCGCGAGCTGCTGTCGGACGTGCAGAAGCTGGAAGGCGGCTCGATCAAGCACGACGTTTCCGTGCCGGTGGCGCAGGTGCCGCAGTTTCTCAGGGAAGTGAAGGCCGTGCTCGACGTGCAGATGGCGGGAGCCCGCCCGGTCCCCTTCGGACATCTCGGCGACGGCAATATCCACTACAATATCTCGCAGCCGATCGGCGGCGACAAACAGGCGTTCCTCGACCGCTGGTCAGAGGCCAACGACATCGTGCACGGCATCGTGGCACAGCATCAGGGCTCGATTTCGGCCGAACACGGCATCGGCCTGATGAAGCGCGACCTGCTGCCCGGCGTGAAGGACCCCGTCGCGATGGAGGTCATGCGCGCCATCAAGAAGACGTTGGACCCCAAGGGGATTCTCAATCCAGGCAAGGTGCTGGCCTGAGTTTTCCCTAGAAGAGGCTGCCCTGCGGATCTTCCCGCGGGGGAGCCTTTGGCTTTGCTTCCATGCGCTCGACCGGATTCACAGGCTGCTGAAGTTCCAGTCCGTCGTTTGCGACGCTGTTCACGGCGGTGCCGATCTCGAAAAATTCGAGCGTATCGTCGGCCGCCGGGCGCAGCAGCGCGTGCGAGCCTTCGTCGCGCTCGTCGTCGATGGATAGCCACGTCTCGAAATTCTCCGGCTCGATCACCACGGGCATTCGCTCGTGGAGCGCCGAAATCAGGCCGTTGGCATGGGTTGTGAGGATGCAGGCCGTTTCAACCTCTTCCCCGTTCGGCCCCATCCAGCTTTCCCACAGTCCCGCCAAGCCCATCGGCGCCCCATCGCGGCGGCGGATCAGAAACGGCGTCGCGGAGCCACGCTTGCGAGGCTCGGGGCCTCGCCGCCACTCGTAAAAAACATCCGCGATGAAGAGACAACGACGCCGGCGCAGCGCGTTACGAAAGCTTGCCTTCTCGCCCGCTGTCTCGGACCGGGCGTTGATCACCAGCGGGTAATCTTTCGGATCTTTCACGAAGGCAGGCAAAAAGCCCCAACGAACCAACCGGAAATGTCGCGCTGCCTGCCCTCCTGGCGCACGTTCGAGGCGGACGACCGGCACGGGCTGGGTGGGTGCGATATTCGCGCGGGGCGGAAAGTTCGGATTTTCTACATAACCGAAGTAAGACTTAACAGCCTCAGGCGGCAATGTAATTGCATAACGTCCGCACATTTCGACTCCAGGTTGCATGCGAGGGGTTGCGCTTTGCGCAATCTCGGCAAGGTTTTCTTATGAATCGCGGTCTATGTTTCGAGGAATTGACGCGAGGCATTTTCATGACGAATTTTCAAGCTTCGCCCCGGGCGAACCCGCGGGAGTCGGAGGTGGCGCCTTCGCTGGTTAATCCACTATCTGGGCTCGCCAACGATTATCTCAATCACTTCAATGAAGTCGTCATGATCATAGAGCAGCTCCCCGAAATGCCGGAGCTGATTGAGGACCTGCTCGCGTGGCGCCCCCTGTCCTATGACGATTACTTCACCATATCGACCCTGCCCGAGCGCGATCAGGCACGGCAGACATACGAAAAGCTCGACAGCCAGTTCAAACGCCAGTTCCAGGACGTCGTGGACGAACTCGACCATATGGCGACCGGAAGCGTGGTTGCCATCCGCCGCCACGTCAGAGCCAGCTCCCCAAATCAACAGGAAAGCTTCGCGGCCCTGTGCGCAAAGGCCGGCGGCGGGCTTCGTCAGGTCCTCAAGAAGGCGACCTCAATCATCAACAGCGGATTGGCAGCGGGCGACGAGAACGCGCAGCGCCGGGCAGACCGGCTGCTGGCCGTCAAAATACGGGCGATGCGGGACGTCGACGCATTCGTCAATCGACCGCGATTCGCGCGAGACTGACAGGCGGCTTCGACTCGTCTGGAACGAAAAAATCGACCGCCAATGCCTTTGTCGGATCGACCCTGTAATGATCGAATTCACGCACACCCGCGTCCCACAGAAATGAGTCGTCGATCAGGAAGCGCCCTGTGAGTTCGCGCGCCGGCGACGTGAAGACGAGATAGGCCGCATCGGCGACGATCTCGGGCTTGCGAGAGGCGCGCATCAGCGCTTCGCCGCCCAGCAGATTATGAACCGCCGACGTCGCAATCGTCGTGCGCGGCCACAGCGCGTTGACCGCGATCCCCTTGCCCCGCAACTCACCCGCGAGACCCAGAACCACGAGGCTCATCCCGAATTTCGCCATGGAATAGGCGGTATGGCCGGAAAACCATTTTTCCTTCATGTCGAGCGGTGGCGACAGCATGAGAATGTGCGGATTGGCCGAGCGCGCGAGATAGGGCACTGCGAATTTCGAGACCATGAAGGTTCCGCGCGAATTGATCTGCTGCATCAGATCGTAGCGCTTCATATCCGTCGCCTGGCTGTCGGTGAGCGAGATGGCGCTGGCATTGTTGACGACGATGTCGATGCCGCCGAAATGGCTGGCGGTCTGATCGAGGGCGGCGCGCACCTGCGCCTCGTCGCGAACGTCGACCACGAGAGGCAGCGCCCTGCCACCGGCTTTCTCGATCTCCTCGGCGGCGGAAAAGATCGTGCCGGGAAGTTTCGGGTTCGGCTCGGCCGTCTTCGCGGCCACTGCGATGTTCGCGCCATCTTTCGCCGCGCGCAGTGCAATGGCGAGACCGATGCCGCGCGATGCGCCGGTGATGAAGAGCGTCTTGCCTGCCAATGTCGCGGTCATGTCCAGCTCCTCAGGATTTGGGTTTGGCGCGCATCATGAAATCCATGAAGGCCTTGCGCGCTTCGTCGGATTGAAGTGCCTGTGAGAAGGCCTGTGCCTCCTCGCGCATGCGCGCGGCGAGACCCGAGCGGTTGCCACGCAAGAGACGCCGTGTGGTCGCCACAGCCGCGCGTGGCTTGGCGGCCAACGCCGCCGCACGCGAGGCCGCATGAGCGTAAAGATCGGCGTTGGGCACGATTGCGTTGACGAGGCCGAGGCGATGCGCCTCCGCGGCATCGAAGCTCTCGCCGAGCATCAGAAACTCGCTCGCCTTGGCCATGCCGATGCGCTTAGGCAATAGCAGCGACGAGCCCGCCTCCGGCACGAGGCCGAGATCCACGAAGGGCATCCGGAACCGGGCATCGGGCGCGGCATAGACGAGATCGCAATGCAGGATCAGCGTCGTGCCAATGCCGATAGCGAGCCCCTCGATAGCCGCGATCAACGGTGTCTCCAGCGTCGCGAGACGCTCCACGAAGCGCCACGCGGCCATGTCCGAGGGCGTCTGCGCGGAGGCGAGGAAATCGCCGATGTCGTTCCCGGCGGTAAAGACTCCGCCCGAACCACGCAGGACGATGGCGCCGATCCCCGCATCGCCGTCTGCGTCGTTGAAAGCCATGATCATGGCCTCGTACATGGCGCCGGTGAGCGCGTTCTTCTTGTCCGTGCGCCGCAGCGTGATGGTGAGGACGCCTGTGTCCTTGACGATTTCGATGTCGTTCATCTCAGACCGCCAGCGCGGCATCGGCCGCCAATATGCACGACGCGCCCTCGGCGATCGTGCTCGCAAGAGAGGGCGCTGCGCAGGCAACGTTTTCCGCAAAGAAGCGCGCCTGAGTGAGCCATGTGCCGCTTTCCGCATTTTCGGCCATGGCGAGGCTCGCGAGCGCCGTTCCGCCGCGTGCCAGCGCGAAGAGGCGCAGATATGGCGTCGCACCGGCGAGCGCCACCGCAGGATCTTCAGCCAGTTGCTCGAGCAGCGTTTCCGAGCCCTCGAACAGCGCCTCGACGGCCTCGCTCAGGCGGCGCGGCATGGTGCCGAAGCGCGGGTCTTCCTGCTCCTGAAGACGCGCGATCACCTCCCGCATGGAATCGAGCTCGGCTTTGAACGCAGCTCCTCCCGAGAGCGACAGCTTGCGCTGCACGAGGTCGATGGCCTGGATGCCGTTCGTGCCCTCGTAAATCCCCGCGATGCGCGCGTCCCGCATCAACTGCGCGGCCCCGGTCTCTTCGATGAAGCCCATGCCGCCATGCACCTGCACGCCGAGCGAGGCCACTTCGTTGGCAGTGTCCGTGGCGTAGGCCTTGGCGACGGGCGTCAGGAGCCCCGCGCGTTCCAGACCGGCGCGGCGCGCTTCCGGCGTCGTGCCGCGATGGGCCTGATCGAGCGCCTGCGCCGTCATGTAGCAGATCGCGCGCGCGGCAGAGGTCGTTGCCTTCATCGTCAGCAGCATCCGGCGCACATCGGGATGGTCGACGATGGGGCTCATGCCCTCGCCGCTCGCGCCCGGTGCACGGCCCTGTCTGCGCTCGCTCGCAAACGCGATGGCCGTCTGCGTCGCACGTTCGGCGACGCCCACGCCCTGAAGACCGACGGAGAGGCGCGCATTGTTCATCATCGTGAACATGCAGGGGAGGCCGCGATTTTCCTCGCCGATGAGATAGCCTGTCGCGCCGCCGTCATCGCCGAAGATCATGGTGCAGGTGGGCGAGCCGTGAATGCCCATCTTGTGCTCTATGCCGCCGCAGCGCAGATCGTTGTGTGCGCCCCGCTGGCCGTCTTCGCGCACGAGGAATTTCGGCACGAGGAACAGCGAGATGCCGCGCGTTCCGGCAGGCGCATCGGGCAGGCGCGCGAGTACGAGATGCAGGATGTTGGGCGTCAGGTCGTGCTCGCCATAGGTGATGAAGATCTTCTGGCCGGTGATTTTGTAGCTGCCGTCAGGTGCACGCTCGGCGCGGGTGCGCAGCGCTGCGAGATCGGAGCCCGCCTGCGGCTCGGTGAGGTTCATCGTCGCCGCCCACTCGCCCGACACGACGCGGTCGAGATAGATGCGGCGCAGATCCTCGCTGCCATGGGCCACCAGCGCCTCGATGGCGCCGACGCTGAGCAGCGGCGCGAGGGCAAAGGCCATGTTGGCGCCATTCCACGCTTCGATGCAGCCCGCGTTGAGGAGATGGGGCAGGCCCATGCCGCCATGCGCCTCTGGCGCGGTGACGCCCATCCAGCCGCCTTCGGTCCAGCGGCGATAGGCATCCGGCCAGCCTGTCGCAGTGGTGACCGTGCCATTGGCGAAGGTCGCGCCCTCGCGGTCGCCGATCCGGTACAGGGGTGCCAGCACGCCCTCGGCCATTTTGGCGGCTTCGTCGAGGATGGAGGCGGCGGCGCCGTCGCCGAGATCGGGGTAGAGCCCCTCTTCCAGGCCGGCCGCATGTGTCATGGTGAAAAGCATGTCGGCGACGGGCGCGCGATAAGGCATGGTCGTTTCTCCCCGTGATCGGCAGCCAACTTGACGCCGAAAGCCGAAGGGCTGACAAGGCCCGGCGCGGTTGTGTTGGTTCATGTGTAAACAATTTTCCGGAAGAGCTCAAATGAATCCCGATTCCGCAGCCCCTCTCGCGACGCGGCTCTGCAGGGCCGATGCGGCTTCTATCGCCGAGGCAGGCGAGGTCCTGCGCGCGGGCGGACTCGTCGCCTTCCCCACCGAGACGGTCTATGGGCTCGGCGCGGACGCGACCTCGGGTGCGGCGGTGGCAAAGATTTATGCCGCGAAGGAACGGCCCCAGTTCAACCCGCTCATCGCCCACGTCGCCGATCTCGCCGCCGCGCAGCGCGAGGGCCTGTTCGGGCCTGAGGCGCTGGCGCTGGCGCATGCTTTCTGGCCGGGGCCGCTGACGCTCGTCGTGCCTGCCGCGCCCACCTGCTCGGTGAGCGATCTGGCGCGCGCAGGGCTCGACTCTGTTGCGATTCGCGTGCCGGCCCATCCGGTCGCGCAAGCCTTGCTGCGCGCGGCCGCCCGGCCCGTGGCCGCGCCCTCCGCGAACAGGTCGGGACGCGTGAGCCCGACGCACGCGGCGCACGTGATGGGCGACCTGGAGGGACGGGTGAACATGGTGCTCGATGGCGGGCCGACCGAGGTGGGTGTCGAATCGACCATCGTCGCCTGCCTTCCCGGCGGCGTCACGCTGCTGCGCCCCGGCGGCATCGCACGCGAGCGGATCGAAGCCGTGCTCGGGCACAAGCTCTCGAGCCCTGCCGCGCAGGGACCCGTGACCGCACCGGGCATGCTGGCTTCCCATTACGCGCCCAACGCCCGGCTGCGGCTCGATGCGCAGAGCGTGGAACCCGGCGAGGCCGTGCTCGATTTCGGCGGCCGATTCACCGATGTGCAGGCAGCGAGCTTCGATCTCTCGCCGAGCGGCGATCTGGCGGAAGCTGCGAGCCAGCTTTTCGCGTTCCTGCGTGCGCTCGATGCGACGGGCGCGGAGGTCATCGCGGTCGCGCCGATCCCGCATGAGGGTCTGGGCGAGGCGATTCGTGACAGGCTCAGGCGGGCGGCTGCGCCGAGGTGACATCCGGGCTGGCTTGCTGGCGGCCCGCGCCTCGCCTAGACTGCGTCCCAAGATAAAACGCCCTCGATGGCGTGGACCTTGGGAGGGACTTATGCTCACGAGACGCAGTGCGCTTGCGCTGACCCTCGCGATGGCTGTCGCGCCGGCGCAGGCCGAATCCGTTGCCGAATTCTACAAGGGCAAGACGGTGCAGCTCGTTGTCGGCTACGGGCCCGGCGGCGGCTATGACGTTTATGCGCGCCTGCTGGCGCGGTTTCTCGGCAAGCATATTCCCGGCACTCCCACCGTCATCGTTCAGAACATGCCGGGCGCAGGCAGCCTGCGCGCCGCCAATTATCTCTATGCCACCGCACCGCGCGACGGCACCGTCATCGGCACTTTCGCGCGCAACATGCCTTTGCTGGGCGTGCTCGGCGGCAATACCAATGTGCAGTTCGATCCACGCAAATTCACCTGGCTCGGTTCGCCGTCCAGCGCGGAGAACGACGCCTATCTGCTCATCGTGCGCAAGGATGCCGCGGTGAAGAAGATCGAGGACGCGCTGAAGCCGGGCGGCCCGCCGCTGATGCTCGGCGGCACAGCCGAAGGTGCGACCGGTAACGATGTGTCCGTCCTGATGCGCGATGCGATCGGCATGAACATCAAGCTGATCGCGGGCTATCCCGACAGCGGTGCGCTGTTTCTCGCCGCCGACCGCAAGGAAATCGACGGGCGCTTCGTCGGCCTTTCCGCCGTCGCATCGTCGAAGCCCGACTGGCTGAAACCCAACTCCGACATGCATGTGCTGATGCAATTCGCGCGCAGGACGCGGCACAAGGATTTTCCCGACGTACCGACCGCACGCGAGATCGCGCCCAACCCGCGCGCGCTGGCCTTGATCGAACTGGCCGAGATCCCCTACTCGCTCGCGCGTCCCTATGTTGCGCCCCCTGGCCTGCCGCCGGATCGCGCGAAGGCCTTGCAGAAGGCCTTTCTCGACGTGAACGCGGACCCCGATTATCTCGTCGAGGCCGCGAAGATCCAGGTCGATGTCAGTCCCGTCGGCGGACCGGAAGCGCTCAAGATGATCGAGAAACTCGCGTCCTCCCCGCCAGATCTGCTCGCCTACATCAAGAACCTGCAATGACGCCGAACGGCGCGCATCCCATTCGGAGGAATCCTATGTCGAGACGTCTGGCGCCCACTTTATGCGCTTTCGCCGCGCTCGCCTTTTCCGCGCTGCTGCGCCCCGGCTTCATCGGCGAGGCGCGCGCGGATGCTGTGTCGGATTTCTACAAGGGCAAGAGCGTGCAGCTCATCGTCGGCTATGGGCCGGGCGGGGGTTACGACGTGTACGCACGCCTGATGGCGCGCTACATGACGAAGTATATTCCCGGCAACCCGGCCGTCGTCGTGCAGAACATGCCCGGCGCAGGCAGTCTTCTCGCTGCGAACTACATTTACAATCTCGCGGCCAAAGACGGCACGGTCATCGGGACCTTCGCACGCAACATGCCGCTGATGGGCGTGCTGGGCGGCAATCCGGCCGTGAAATACGACGCGCGCAAGTTCACGTGGCTCGGCTCGGCCTCGAGCTACGAGGAAGATTCCTACATCATGTGGGTGCGCAAGGACGCGAAGGTGCAGACGGTCGCGGAGGCGCAGCAGCCGGGCGGGCCGCCGCTCGTGCTGGGCGGCACCGGCGAGGGCGCGACGGGCAATGACGTGCCGATCATCCTGCGCGATGCGCTCGGCATGAACATCAAGCAGATCACGGGCTATCCCGACAGCAATGCGATCTTCCTCGCCATCGAGCGCAAGGAAGTGGAGGGACGCACGACCGATCTTTCGGCGGTGCGCACCAATCGCCCGGAATGGCTGAAGCCCAATTCCTACATGCGCGCCTTCCTGCAATTCGGCCGCGCGACGCGCCATCCCGATTTTCCGGACGTGCCGACCGCGCGCGAACTCGCCAAGGATGAAAAATCGCGCTCGCTGATCGAACTCGCGGAACTGCCCTATGTCCTCTCGCGTCCCTTCGTGGCACCTCCGGGCATTCCGGCTGATCGCGCGCAGGCATTGGAGAAGGCATTTCTCGATGCCGGCAAGGATCCTGAACTGCTCGCGGAAGCCGACAGGCTCGGCATCGGCGTGAGCCCCATCGGGGGCAAGCAGGCGGTGGCGCTGATCGACAAGATCGCGAACGCGCCGCAGGAACAACGCGATTATATTCGCGAGCTCTTCGCGAAGAGCAAAGCCGACAAGTAGCAGCCGATAAGCCGCATCTGAACGCCAGCGAGCCCGGGCAACGGGCCGAAGACCGGGAGGAAAAAATGGCCAAGCCATGGATACATGTCGCGCTGGCGAGCGTGGCGCTCTGCCTGGTCGCCACGTTTGCGCGGGCGCAATCGGTCGAGGAGTTCTATCGCGGGCGCACGGTGCCACTCGTCGTCGGCTATGGGCCGGGCGGCGGCTACGATGTCTATGCGCGGCTCGTGGCGCGCCACATCGGGCGCTTTATCCCGGGCGCACCGAACGTCATCGTGCAGAACATGCCGGGCGCGGGCAGTCTCGTCGCCACGAACTATCTGTTCAACACCGCGCCGCGCGACGGCAGCGTGATCGGCGCTTTCGCGCGCGACATGGCGATGATGGGCGTGCTGGGCGGCAACGCCAATGCGCGCTTCGAGCCGCAGCGTTTCACCTGGCTCGGCACGGCCGCGAGCGGAGCGGACGACGCCTATCTGATGCTGGTGCGCAAGGACGCAGCGGTCAAAACCATCGCTGATGCGCAGAAGCCCGGCGGACCGACGCTGGTGCTCGGCGGCACCGGCGAAGGTGCTGGCGGCAACGATTGGGCGAACATGCTGCGCGATACGATCCCGCTCAACCTGAAAATGATTGCAGGTTACCCAGACAGCGCGGCCATGTTCATGGCCATCGAGCGCAAGGAAATCGACGGGCGTTCCCTCGACTATTCCTCGCTGAAATCCTCGCGTCCCGACTGGCTGAAGCCGGACAGCCCGGTGCATGTGATCCTGCAATTCGGACGGCGCACGCGCCACCCCGATTTCCCCGATGTACCGACCGCGCTCGAACTCGCGCCCAACGACCGCGTGCGCACGCTCATCGACATGGCGGAACTGTCGAACACATTATCGCGTCCCTTCGCCGCGCCGCCCGGTGTCCCGGAGGACCGTGCGCGCGCATTGCAGAAGGCTTTCATGGCCATGAGCGCAGATGCGGACTATCGGGCCGACGCCGCGAAGCTGCGCGTCGATGTCAGCCCGCTGGACGCCGCCGCCGTGCGCGAAGTGATCGACAAGCTCACCAACACGCCCAGGGATGTACGCGATCAGATGCGGCAGATCCGCTACGAGAGCGAAAAGAAGGGCTGAGCCGCAGAGTTTTTCTTCCATCCAACCCAGAGGACGACATGCCCCACGACGCAAGCGAAGGTTCACACTGGCACGAGCCGAAGGCTGGCGAGAACGCAGGCTTCGGCAATTTCTCGCGCCCCGCCATGCCCTACGACCGCTTCATGGAAGCGGAGAATATCCCCGTCCATCGCGCGATCGGCGTGCATCGCGTGCAGGATC
This sequence comes from Hyphomicrobiales bacterium, assembly GCA_028290285.1. GTDB lineage: Bacteria > Pseudomonadota > Alphaproteobacteria > Rhizobiales > Beijerinckiaceae > Terripilifer. The sequence goes on along the minus strand of JAQGKD010000096.1, from coordinate 110,545 downwards.
TGCCGATGAAGCCGTGGGCGCGGCTCGGCGGGCGCGGCACCTACATCCAGCTCTTCGGCACCGAAGGGCTGTGGGGAATGTACGTCGTCGAGATCCCGCCCGGCGGCGCGCTCAATACCGAGCGCCATGTCTACGAGAAGGAAGTCTTCGTCGTGGAAGGGCGCGGCTCCACGGAGATCTGGCAGGACGGATCGCCGAAGAAGCAGACCTTCGAATGGCAGAAGGGCTCGCTCTTTTCCATTCCGCTGAACGCCCATCACCGCTTCGTCAACGCGACGAATTCACCGGCGCTGCTGCTGTGCGGCACGTCCGCGCCCAACATCATGAACCTCGTCGACAATCCCCATTACGTCTTCAACTGCCCGTACAATTTTACAGACCGTTATTCTGGCGCGGACGATTACTTCAAGCCGAAGGACGATCTCGAACCCGATCCGGTGCGGGGCCTCGCGATGAAGCGCACGAACTTCATTCCCGACATCATCAATTGCGAAATGCCGCTGGATAACAGGCGTTCGCCGGGCTATCGCCGCCTCGAACCGCATATGGGCGGGCAGCGCTTCCATCTGTGGATCGGCCAGCATGAGACGGGCCGCTATTCGAAGGCGCATTGCCACGAGAGCGCGGCGATTCTCATTTGCGTGAAGGGCAAGGGCTACACCTACACCTGGCCCGAAGGCCTCGGCTCGAAGCCGTGGGAAGCAGGCCGTGGCGACAAGGTGATGCGGCAGGATTACGAATTCGGCGGCATGGTCTCGGCTGCGCCAATGGCGGGCGACTGGTTCCACCAGCACTTTGGGATCAGCAAGGATCCGTTACGCTTCACTGCGTGGTTCGGCCCCAACAACCATTCGGCGCTGAAGCCCGGACGTCCCGGCGAAGCCATGGCCGACATCTGGGCCATCGACATCAAGAAGGGCGGCCGCGCGATTCCGTATAACGAGGAAGACCCTTATATCCGTACGGAATTCGAGGCGACGCTCGCTGCCGAGGGCGTGCCTTCGCGCATGGAAGAAAAGCTTTATGTGAAGTCTGACGATTGATGGAATCGGGGCGCGCATAACAGCGCGCCCCGACTTCCAAGTGAAACGCGGGCGTGAACATTTATGCCCTTACGAAATCCCGATGATCTCGACCTCGCCCGGCCCCGCCGTGACGACATCGCCGATTTCCTTCGAGGTCAGCGCCCGGCCCATCGGCGAAACGTAGGAGATTGTTCCCTTGGCGGGATCGGCTTCATCCTCGCCGACGATGCGGAACGTCATTTCGCGCCCGTCCTCGTAGCGGATCTTCACCGCGCTGCCGAAATGCACCCGGCTCTTGTCGGGCATGGGCGGCACGAGTTCGGCACTGCCGCGGCGGGCCTGCCAATAGCGAAGTTCCCTCTGCGCCCGGGCCGTAGCGGACTTGTCCTCCGCTTCCTGGGCATGGGTGATCTCCGCGTGCAGACGCGCGATCTCTGCATCGATCATCGCCAGGCCTTCGGCTGTGACGAGGTTACGATGCGGGCTTACGGGCCGATCGGGAAGGTCGTCGAAGACCTCGCCGTCGGGTTCTTTCATGAATGCGATGCTCATGCAGAAGCAACGCCCGGCCCACAGGCGAGTTCCGTCAAGGAATTTCCACCACGAACCGCCCACGGATCTTGCCCTGCACGATGTCGCGCGCGGCGTCGATCACCCGGTCGAAGGGAATCGTCGTCGTCATGGAGGCAAGCTTGGCCCTGTCTAGCTCTTTAGCCAGCCGTGCCCACGCTTCGAGACGCAGGGGCTTCGGGCATGTCACGCTCTCGACGCCGAGCAGGCACACGCCGCGCAGGATGAAGGGCGCGACCGAGGTCGGCAGATCCATGCCCTGCGCCAGGCCGCACGCGGCGATGGCGCCTCGCACCCTGGTCTGCGCCAGCACATGAGCCAGCGTGAGCGAGCCGACGGAATCGATGCCGGCCGCCCAGCGCTCCTTCATGAGCGGGCGGACGGGGCCTTCGAAATCCTGGCGGGTCATGATCTCGTCCGCACCGAGCCCGTGCAGGTAATCCGCCTCCTCGGGACGGCCGGTCGAGGCGATCACGTGATAGCCCGCGTGTTTCAGGATCGCGACAGCGACCGAACCGACGCCGCCCGCCGCGCCCGTCACGATGGCGGGGCCCATGGCGGGTGTGATGCCGTGCTTCTCCAGCGCCATCAGCGCCAGCATGGCCGTATATCCCGCCGTGCCGATTGCCATGGCCTGCGCGGGGGTGAGCCCAGCGGGAAGCGGCACGAGCCAATCACCCTTGACGCGCGCCCGCTGTGCATAGCCGCCGAGGTGCATTTCGCCCACGCCCCAGCCGTTCAGGACCACCTGATCGCCGGGCTTGAACTCGGGGTTCGCCGAAGTCTCGACGGTACCGGCGAGGTCGACGCCGGGGATCATCGGAAAGCGGCGCACCACCGGCGACTTTCCAGTGATCGCCAGGCCGTCCTTGTAGTTCACGGTGGAATGGGTGACACGCAGCGTGACATCGCCTTCCATCAGATCCGCCTCGTCGAAATCGACATAAGCGGCCTGGCTTCCGGTGTCGGTCTTGTCGATGCGAACGGCCTTGAAACTCGCCATGGTGATCTCCTCGAAGGCCGCAGAGATTTCGCCGTGGCGCGCGTTCCGTCAAGCCGTGACCGCACTCTCCTTTCGGACAACAGGCTTCTCGACGATGGGCAGGTTGATGAGCGCGGACGCGATGCCGAGCGCGATCGACAGCCACCAGACGATGTCATAGGAGCCCGTCGCCTCACGCAGCACGCCGCCGAGCAGCACGCCCAGGAAGCCGCCGACCTGATGCGAGAAGAAGGCGAAGCCGTAGAGCATCGCGAAATAGCGCGTGCCGAACATCTGGCCGATGATCGCCGAGGTGGGCGGCACCGTGGACAGCCAGAGAAGCCCCGAGACCGCGCCGAACAGATAGGCCGTGAAGGCCGTCGGCGGCAGCAGGATGAAGATCGATGTCGCGACCGCGCGCGAGAGATAGATGAAGGACAGGATCCAGCGGCGCGGCATGCGGTTGGACAGGTAGCCCGAGCTCAGCGAGCCCACGATGTTGAAGAGCCCGACCAGCGCGAAGGCCCAATAGCCGACTTGCGGCGAAAGACCCGCTTCCACCACGTATTTCTGGAAATGTACGGTGATGAAGGCGAGCTGGAAGCCGCAGGTGAAGAAGCCGAGCACGACGAGAATATAGGAGCGATGCGCGAAAGCTTCCCCCAGTGCCTCGCGCGTCGTCTGCTGCTTCGGGGCACCGGCCACGGCGGCCTTCATCGGCGCGCTGGCGACGGCGAGGGAGAGCGGCAGGATGCAGAGCATCAGGACGCCGAACAGGACGGTCGTCATCTGCCAGCCGAGCGACTGGATCATGGCGCCCGACAGTGGCGAGAAGAGGAACTGGCCGAAGGAGCCCGCCGCCGTCACCAGGCCGAAGGCCATGCCGCGCTTGTTGTCGGGAACGAGCTTGGCGAGCGCGCCGACGACGAGCGACATTGAGCAGCCGGACAGGCCGAAGCCGACCAGCAGGCCTGCCGAGAGCGAGAAGGTCAGCGGCGTCGCGCTGACCGACATCAGCACGAGGCCGGCGGCGTAGAGAACAGCGCCGCCCCAGAGCACCCGCATGGTGCCGAACCGGTCGGCGAGTGCGCCAGCGAAGGGCTGGCCAATGCCCCAGAGCAGGTTCTGCATGGCGAGTGCGAAGGAAAAGGTGTCGCTGCCCCAGCCGTTGGCGCTCATGATCGGCAGCTGGAAATTGCCGGAGGCGGCGCGCGGGCCGAACGTCAGCATGGAGATCATGCAGGCCGCGAGGATGACGATCTCTGGCGCCAGCTTCTTGCGTTGCGCCGGTTCGTTCGTCGCGCTTGTGCTCACGGCCATTTCGTTGCCCCCCGGTTCGCGCTTGACCGGGAGGGCGAGTCGGGCTCCTCACTGGTCATGTACGGAAACGACCGATACCCTGCACGGCGCAGCGCTGCCACTAAAAATCACGAGACAGAGGGGATGGAATGACTGCGACGCATTCGGCTGCGAGCATGGACCGGCCGCCCCTGTCGCATCGCGAGACCCTGCTCATCATCTTCGGCGTGCTGCTGCCGCTGTTTCTCGGCTCGCTCTCGCAGACCATCGTGGCCAGCGCCCTGCCGACGATCGGACTGGCGCTCGGCAGCAGCGACGACCTGTCCTGGATCATCACCGCCTACCTGCTGACATCGACCGCCGCGACGCCGCTGTTCGGCAAGTTCAGCGATATCCACGGCCGCCGCGTGACCATGCAGATCGCGCTTTGGGTGTTCATCGCGGGCTCCGTCGCCTGCGCCTTCGCGCCGAACCTGCCCATGCTGGTACTCGCGCGCGCAGTGCAGGGGATCGCCGCTGGCGGGCTCACCTCCGTGCCCATGACGGTGCTGGGCGATCTCGCGCCCCCCAAGCAGCGGGTGCGCTATTACACGTACTTCTCGCTCGTCTACATCACGGCCGGGGCGCTGGGGCCGGTGCTCGGCGGGTTCTTCGCCCAATATATCCACTGGACCGCGATCTTCTGGTTCGGCGTCCCTCTGGGCCTGCTCGGCGTCGTCATCACATCGCGACTGCTCCGGAAGCTGCCGGGCAATCACCGCTATCACAAGCTCGACCTCGCAGGCGCGGCGCTGATCGTGGCTGCCAGCACCAGCTTCATGTTCGTGCTGAACGCGGGCGGCAAGACGTGGGCGTGGAGTTCGCCGGAGATCCTTGGCCTGTCCGCTCTGTCCCTGGTGCTGTGGGCAGCATTCATCTGGCGCCTGCGGCGTGCGCCCGAGCCCCTGATTCCGCTCGACATTGTCTCCAACAAGGTCGTGCGCACGGCGATCTTCGCCAATTCCTTCGGCTGGGGCGCCATTGTCGGGCTCAACATCTACCTGCCGATCTGGCTGCAGACGGTCTCGGGCATGTCGCCTTCGCAGTCGGGGCTGGCGCTGATGATCGTGATGGTCGCAGTCAACGCCGGGGCGCTGGCGGCCGCGCAGATCACCGCGCGTGTAACCCATTACAAGCGCACGCCCCTCATTTCCCTCGTCGTATGCATCGGCGCGACGCTCTGGCTCGCGTGGCACAGCGCGGGGATGGGGACGCTGGAAATGCAGATCGTGCTCGCAATCCTCGGCTTCAGCTTCGGGCCGGTGGCACCCGTCACCACCGTGTCGCTGCAAAATGCCGTGCCGCCGCACCAGCTGGGCACCGCCGTGGGGGCGATGTCGTTCGGGCGAGGGCTTCTCACCACGATCCTCGTCGCTGGGTTTGGCGTGATCGTGCTGCATATCCTGCCCGAACACGTCGCGCCGGGTGCCGGCGACGCCGCACGCGCACTCGCCGCCGTGAAGGATCACGCCGCGCTGGCCGGCGCGTTCCGCACCCTGTTCATCGTGGCCGCTCTCTGCCTGGTCGTCTCGCTGGTCGGGCTGCTGATGATGGAGGAAGTGCCGCTGCAAACGAGCCGGGACGGCTAGAGCGCCCGCTCACATGTTGGGATAGTTCGGCCCGCCGCCGCCCTCCGGCGTCACCCAGACGATGTTTTGCGCGGGATCCTTGATGTCGCATGTCTTGCAGTGCACGCAGTTCTGCGCGTTGATGACGAAGCGCGGATCGGTCTTCGCCACCTCGTCCGCATATACGATCTCGTAGACGCCCGCCGGGCAATAAAGGCGCGCAGGCTCGCCGTAGAGCGGAAGGTTCTCGCGCACCGGCACGCTCGGATCCTTCAGCTTCAGATGAACCGGCTGGTCCTCCTCGTGGTTCGTGTTGGAGAGGAACACGGAGGACAGTTTGTCGAAGCTGATCTTGCCGTCGGGCTTCGGGTAGACGATGGGCGTCACGTCCGAGATGGGCTTCAGCGTCGCGTAATCGGGACGCCCATGTTTCAGCGTTCCGAAGAGCGAGCGCCCGAAGAGCTGGTGCGTCCACATGTCGAAGCCGCCGAGCGCTATGCCCAGATAGGTGCCGAGCTTCGACCACATCGGCTTGACGTTGCGCACCCCATAGAGATCGCGGCCGATGTCGGTCGCGCGCCATGCGGCCTCGTAGCCCGCCAGCTCGTCGTTGGCCCGGCCTTCAGCGAGAGCCGAGACCACATGTTCGGCGGCGAGCATGCCTGAGAGGATCGCGTTGTGCGATCCCTTGATGCGGGGCACGTTGACGAAGCCCGCCGCGTAGCCGAGCAATGCCCCGCCGGGGAAGCTGAGCTTGGGCACAGACTGCCAGCCGCCTTCCGTGATAGCGCGCGCGCCATAGGAAATGCGCTTGCCGCCTTCGAAGGTGGGCGCGATGGCCGGATGCGTCTTGAAGCGCTGGAATTCATCGAAGGGCGAGAGCGTCGGATTCTCGTAGTTCAGATGCACCACAAAGCCGACGGACACGAGCCCGTCTTCCAGATGATAAAGGAACGAGCCGCCGCCGGTGCTCGAATCGAGCGGCCAGCCGAAGGAATGCGTAACGAGACCGGGCCTGTGTCTGGCCGGATCGATCTGCCAGAGCTCTTTCAGGCCGATGCCGTATTTCTGCGGCTCGCGATCGCTGTCGAGGCCGTATTTTGCGATGAGCAGCTTGCTCAGCGAGCCGCGCGCGCCCTCGGCGAAGAATGTGTATTTGCCGCGCAGCTCCATGCCGCGCGTGAAACCGTCCTTGAGGTGCCCGTCGCGAGCGACGCCCATGTCGCCGGTCGCGACGCCGGCGACCTCGCCCTTTTCGCCATAAAGAATCTCGGCGGCTGCGAAGCCCGGATAGATCTCGACGCCGAGAGCTTCGGCCCGGGCGCCCAGATAGCGCGCTACATTGGCCAGCGAACCCACGAAATTGCCGTGGTTGTTCATCAACTTCGGCATGAGGATGTTGGGCAGCTTCAGCGCGCTCGAAGCGCCGAGCAGATAGAAACGGTCTTCGCTGACTTCCGTTTTCAGGGGGCGATCGGCATCTTCGCGCCAGTCGGGCAGCAGCCGGTCGAGGCCGATGGGGTCGATGACCGCGCCCGAAAGGATATGCGCGCCGACCTCCGAGCCCTTTTCGACAACGACGACGGATGTGTCGGGCGCGAGCTGCTTGATGCGGATCGCGGCAGCCAGGCCGGCCGGGCCTGCGCCCACCACGACGACATCGAAATCCATGCCCTCGCGCGGCGGCAATTCGGCAGGCTCGGCCATTCCCTACTCCTTCAACGCTGCGCCTTGCATCATGCGCGTCATGTCGCAGATCGACACGCGTCGCGGGCCGAGACAGGCGTTCGTTCACGTCTAAACAAAGGCGCGCCGCTCTGCAATCGGCCGCTTCCCTCCTTGTAGCTTGCAGGAAACTTCACGCAACCGACGTGAAGATGTTAGAGAAGGGAATGCTGTCCGAAGATCCATCGCCGACCCCCGTGAGCGACGCTGAACTCGCCGCGATTCTGCGCTGGTACGTCGATATGGGCGTCGATGTCGCGGTGGGCGACACGCCGCGCGACCATTTCGCCGAAGGCGCGGCAAAGGCGCAAGCGGCCCTTCAGGCGCGGCCCGCAGCAGCCGCGATCCCCAATTCGCCCGACACGGCGCCGCGAGCCGGCCGCACCGCGCCGCGCCTCTCGCAGGCAGAACCCCTCCCCGTGCGCGCGGCCTCGGGCAGCGGCTCCGTCTCTCCCGAGCACGCGCTGGCGGAAGCGCGCGAACTCGCCGCCGCCTCGCAGACGCTCGATGCCCTGCGCGAGGCGATGGACGGGTTCGACGGCTGCGCCCTGAAGCGCACTGCGAGCCGCCTCGTCTTCGCCGATGGCAACGCGAGCGCGAAGATCATGCTGGTGGGCGACGCGCCCGGAGCGGAAGAAGACCGGCAGGGACTTCCTTTCGTGGGACCGGACGGCCGACTGCTCGATCGTATGCTGGCTGCCGTGGGGCTGGACCGAAGCAAGGTTTATCTGGCGAACGTGGTTCCGTGGCGCCCGCCGGGCAACCGCTCGCCCAATTCGCCCGAAGTCTCGATCTGCCTGCCCTTCATCCAGCGCCAGATCGCGCTCGTCGCGCCCGACTTGCTTGTGTGCATCGGCGATGTGGCGACGCAGGCGCTCCTGGGCGTGCGCGAACCGATCACCCGGGCGCACGGCAAATGGTTCGAATTCGAGACGGAAACGCCCGCCGGGGGCTCGCATCGCATCCCCGCCATGTCCATGTTCCATCCGTCCTATCTTCTGAAGGCGCCCGTGAACAAGCGCTACGCCTGGCAGGACATGCAGCGGCTGAAGAAGGCGCTCGTCAAAAAAGGGTTGTGCTGAGCATTGGGACCAAGCGCGCGGCTTTGCGTTAGGCTCTACTCGGGGCCCGCGCGTCCTGATATGACACGATCGGGCAAAGCCCAGCCTGGGCCTGATAGCACCACGCCAATTTTCGCGGCAGGAGAGATCTGCGATGAGATGGGAAGATTTCCGCCAGTCCGGCAATATCGAGGACCGTCGCGGTGACAGCGAAGGCGGCGGCGGAGGAGGATTTTCCCTGCCCGGCGGCGGAGGCGGCCTCGGCATCGGCACGATGATCGTGCTTGGCCTGATCGGCTATGCGCTGGGCATCGATCCGCGCATCCTCATCAGCGGCGCCGAGATGGTGAATGGCGGGGGCAATCGCTCGAGCTATGTCGAGCCCTCCCGCCCCCAGACGGCCAACCGCGCGACGCCTCCAAGCGACCAGATCGGCCGCTTCGTTTCTGCCATCGTGGCCCAGACGGAAGACGTCTGGAGCGAGATTCTTCCTGCGCAGAAGAACATTCAATACAAGGCGCCGCGTCTCGTGCTGTTCGATGGACAGACCCAATCGTCTTGCGGGCGCGCACAGGCCGCGATGGGGCCGTTCTATTGCCCGACCGACCAGAAGGTCTATCTCGACACTTCCTTTTTCAACGACATGAAGAAGCGCTTCGGCGGCGGCGGTGATTTCGCCTATGCCTACGTGATCGCACATGAAATCGGCCATCACGTCGAGAACCAGCTCGGCATTCTCTCGCGCGCCCAGCGCGCGCAGCAGGAGGCGGGCAGCCGCGCCGACGGCAACCGGATTTCAGTGCGGATCGAGCTGATGGCCGATTGCCTGGCGGGTGTGTGGGCGGCCAATGCCGACCGCAAGTGGAAGATCCTGGAACAGGGCGACATCGAGAAGGCTGTCGCGACCGCGCAGGCCATTGGCGACGATCGCCTCCAGCAGGCCTCGCGCGGCGGCGTCGTGCCCGACAGCTTCACCCATGGTTCGGCGGCGGACCGCGTTCAATGGCTGAAACGCGGGCTCGAGGGCGGGCAGATTGACGCCTGCAACACGTTTGCGCGGTAAGTCATGGCCGGAATTGACGAAACGCTGACCTTCGTGCCGATCGGCATCGCCGTGCTGACGGTATCGGATACGCGCACCGTAGCGGAGGACCGCTCCGGGGACACTCTTGTGGGGCGGCTCACGGCGGCCGGCCACCGGCTCGCCGGCCGCGCCGTCGTGCATGACGAGATCGCCGAGATCCGCAAGGCCGTGCAGGCATGGATCGACGATCCCTCGGTGGATGCGATCATCACCACGGGCGGCACCGGCTTCACGGGCCGCGATGTCACGCCCGAGGCCATCGAGCCCATGTTCGAGAAGCGGATGGACGGCTTTTCCGCCGTCTTCCACCGCATCTCATACGACAAGATCGGGACCTCCACGATCCAGTCTCGCGCGACGGCCGGTGTCGCAGGCGCAACCTATATTTTCGTGCTGCCGGGATCGCCTGGCGCCTGCAAGGACGCGTGGGACGGCATTCTCGCGGGCCAACTCGATTACCGTCACAGGCCATGCAATTTCGTAGAGATCATGCCCCGCCTCGACGAGCACCTGCGCCGCGGCAAGGCCAACGGCTGAGTTCAATCGACCCGGCGTGCACGCACCCGCAGCGTGACGGACGGACTCGCACGACGCGCGAGTGAGGCCAGCGTCGTCGCACCGAGCTTCATCAATGCCTCGCGCGTCGAAATAACGCCCGCGACCGGCGCGAGACCGGGGAAGGTGCGGGAAAGAAACGTCTCCGGCCTGTCGCGCAGCAGCGCCCCGCGCTCGGCAGCGCCGCGGCCGGCGAGCAGATCCGCGATTTCCTCGATATAGCCGGCCTCGGGCGCCCTGCCTGCCCGGATGACGAGGATATTCGGGCCTCGTGCCGCTGCCAGCGCCTCGCGCAGCACGGACCGGGCATCTTCGCTTTCAATCAGCATGCACCCCGCATGATCTGCGATGTGAGGCAGTTCGCCCCCCATCAGACCAGCCAGCGTAACGTCACGCAAAAGACCCTCGATGGCCGCAGGGACGAGCGCCGACAATGTGCGCACGATCGCGTCGGAGGCCGCGAGGGGGGTCTTGGCATCTGTTGCAAGGACAATGGCTGAAAGCATGGCGCGCTCCTACAGCACCTAGCGGTGCGTGCCAAGCTGGGAGCCTGCGACTTCCCCACAGCCGAGCTTGACGAGGGCTAGCGTGTTCCGTATCTGTTCTATAGTTCTTTCTTTGTTCTGTACGGTTTCCGCGACTCACGAGGGTGACATGGCACTGGCCGCCGAACGAACGATGGACCCGCTGCCCGGCGCTTTATCGAGGGCCGCACGCAAGATTACGCCCAAGGCGGCGCCTGTCGAGGCCGTCGTGGACGAACGGCGGCGCGGACGCGGTGCGCTCAGCAATCCATCGGGGCGCTTCGAGGCCGAGCGGCGGGAAGATGTGGATGACGGCTGGGGTGCGCTGGGAGAGTTGCCGGTCTTCAAGACCACGGTGACGCCCGAGCGCCCGAAGACGATCATCACGCGCAACGAGTCGCCCGACATTTCCTTCGACCGCTCGATCAATCCCTATCGGGGTTGCGAGCACGGCTGCGTCTATTGTTTCGCGCGCCCGACGCATTCCTACATGGGGCTGTCGCCGGGCCTCGATTTCGAGACGCGGCTCTTCGTAAAGGAGGGCGCGGCGGAATTGCTGGAACGCGAATTGTCGGCACCCAATTATCAGCCCAAAACGATCGCCATCGGCACCAATACCGATCCTTACCAGCCCATCGAGAAGCAGTATCGCATCATGCGCTCGGTGCTCGAGGTGCTGGCCCGGTTCGACCATCCTGTCGGCATCGTTACCAAATCGGCGCTCGTCACGCGCGACATCGACCTGCTCGGGCCCATGGCCGAAAAAGGCCTGGCCAAAGTTGCGCTGTCGATCACGACGCTCGACCGGAAGCTGGCGCGCACGATGGAGCCCCGCGCCAGTTCACCCGAGAAGAGGCTGGAAGCCATTCGACAGTTGTCGGACGCCGGCATTCCCACCTCCGTCATGGTCGCGCCGATCATTCCGGCGGTGACCGATACCGAGATCGAGACCATTCTCACCCGCGCGCAGGCCATGGGCGCGCAGGAGGCGGGCTACGTGATGCTTCGGCTGCCGCTCGAGGTTGAGGACCTCTTCAGCGAATGGCTGCTCGCGCATTTTCCGGACAAGTACCGCCACGTGCTCTCGCTCGTGCGCTCCATGCGGGACGGCAAGGCCTACGATTCCGCCTGGGGCAAGCGAATGACCGGGACCGGCCCCTATGCGTGGATGACGGGACGGCGGTTCGAGATCGCCTGCGACAAGCTCGGCCTCAACAAGGAACGGCGCAAATTGCGCGTCGACCTGTTCAAGCGCCCGCTGCGGGCCGGAGAGCAATTGTCGCTCTTTTGAGATTCTTTCTTTTAGCTGTTTTTCGAGCGGGGAGATTGCGATGCGTGTGTTTCCGGGGATTTCCGTCGTCACCTTGGGTGTCAGGAGTGTCGAACGCGCCACGATCTTCTACGAGAGCCTCGGCTGGCGCCTGTCCCGGCGGTCGAGCCGGCCGGCAGTCTCATACTTCCACATGAACAACATGGTGCTGGAGTTGCGCCCCAGCGATGCGCTTGCGCGCCGCGTCGGCATCCCCGATGATCCGGGAGAATTCGGGCTGGTCGTGCTGGGCCAGCATTACGGCGGCGCCGATAGCGTGGCGCATGCGCTCGAGCGGGCACGCGCCGCCGGCGGGCAGATCGTTACGCCCATTCGCAGCCTGAGAACGGGCACGGTGCAGGGATCCTTCGCCGATCCGGACAACCATGTCTGGAACATCGTCTTCAATCCACAGCACCTTCCCGGTCACGACGGCTCGCTCAGCCTCGCACCGTGAGAATCAGGGGCGCGGCGGCGTAATCCCCGGCAGTCCGAAACGGGCGGCCAGAAGGACGAGGATGAGGGTCACAACGGCCAGGCCCACCCAGACGAACCGAGACACGCCCGGGCGAGTGGGCGCGGCCAAGCGGTGAGCACGCGGGCGCGGACCGTCAGACCCCTGCGCGAAGGAGACTTCTGGCCCCCGCCCCTCGATCGTCGCTTCGGCGAGATGGCGGTAGGTCGCGAGACGCCGCGCCGTTCCTTCGCCCAGGATGTAGGCGGCGTGTTCATTGGCGTCAGGTTCGCGGCCACGCTGCCGGCGGAAAGCGGCCAGCCAATCGTGCTTGTTCTGCTTGTAAATGGAGTAAGCAACGAGGCCCACGACATCCGTGTCAGCAGTCACGAGGCTCGAGAACACCGCGTTGCGCTCGCCATCTTCCGGGAGGAGCGCGGGCGGGGCTGGTGCGTCGCTCGGGTTGCTGCTGATTTCCATGGCCGTCATTTCGCCAATCTCCTCGTACCATATGCCGCGCCGCACATCTTGCTTGCGGCAGCATCTATCACAACCATGGCCGAGCCGCGAGTTTCGGGGAACGGCCAGTCGGCGAGCCCCGTCATGCTTTGACACGCCCGACGCAGATCGGCAGAACGAACGCGTCCCGGGGCGCCACGCATGATCAAGCCGCATTTCCGAATCGAACGCCGCCACTTCAAGGAGGGGCGCTGGCCTGTGGCCGGCATCGACGAAGCAGGTCGCGGCCCGCTGGCCGGGCCTGTTTCCGTAGCCGCGGTTATACTCGATCCCAAGGACCTGCCGCGCGGGCTCAACGATTCCAAGGTGCTCGATGCCGCCGAGAGGGAGCGTCTCTACGAAATCATCCTCGCCAAGGCGCTCTCCGTCAGCGTCGCGCTCGGCTCGGCCCGGGAGATCGACAGGGTCAACATCCGTCAGGCGACCCTCGCAGCCATGTGCCGCGCGGCCGCGAGCCTGAGCCTGCGCCCGGTTCATGTGCTGGTCGACGGGTCCGATCTGCCGGCCGGCCTGTGCTGCGCGGGCGAGGCAATCATAAAAGGTGACGCAACGTCCATTTCAATTGCGGCAGCGTCCATCGTCGCGAAGGTCACGCGGGACCGCCTGATGAGAAGGCTCGGCGCAAGCTTTCCTGTGTACGGTTTCGGCCAGCACGCCGGATATGCGACCAGGGCCCATCTGGACGCCATCGCCCTGCACCGACCAAGCCCTTTTCATCGCTATACTTTCTCCCCGATGCGGCCGAAGGCGAGCAACGAAGAAGAGTTGGACGCGCTAACCACATGTTAATCCCCGCTGTGGCAGGCGGCAGGATTCTCCTGATAAATCAATGTATTGAAATTAACCAATTCGTCCGAAACAGGGACAGAATTTGTTCACCACGTTAAACTCCGTCTTTACCGGTGGCACGCATATTCATGCGGTGAGTTGCGTAACCCGGTAGAAGTTCATGAGTATCGCACGTGCCGGGGTGACCCGCTCGAAGCCCCAGATTCAGGTCTCGCGTACTGGGGTTTCAGCGGCACGGCCCCTGGTCTTAAAGACCGCCCTGCCTCTCGACCAGATTTTGCTCGGCGACTGTGTCGCGGAGATCAATCGCCTCCCTGCGGAGTCGATCGACCTCATCTTCGCGGACCCGCCGTATAATCTGCAGCTCGAAAACGCGCTCTCGCGCCCGGACCAAAGCCTCGTCGACGCCGTCGACGACGACTGGGACAAGTTTGCGAGTTTCGCCGACTACGACAAATTCACGCGCGAATGGCTGACCGCCGTTCGCCGCGTCATGAAGCCCGACGCGACGATCTTCGTCATCGGCTCGTACCACAACATTTTCCGGGTCGGCTCGATCCTGCAGGATCTCGGCTTCTGGATCCTCAACGACATCGTCTGGCGCAAAGCCAACCCGATGCCAAACTTCCGCGGCCGCCGCTTCACCAACGCCCATGAGACGATGATCTGGGCCACCAAGAATGCGGCGGGCAAGAACTACACGTTCAACTACGAAGCCCTGAAGGCCGGCAACGAAGACTGCCAGGTCCGTTCCGACTGGCTGCTGCCTATATGCACCGGCGGCGAACGCCTCAAGGACGAGAACGGGCGCAAGACGCATCCGACCCAAAAGCCGGAGTCGCTGCTGACCCGCGTCATCCTCTCCGCCTCGAACAAGGGCGACGTGGTGCTCGACCCCTTCTTCGGCTCGGGAACGACGGGCGCGGTGGCGCGGCGGCTCGGCCGCTCCTTCATCGGCACCGAGCGGGACCCCATCTATGCCAAGGCCGCTCGTGCGCGTATCGAAGCTGTCGTGCCTCTCCCCGACAATGCGATCGCAATCGCCCCCACCAAGCGCAGCGAGCCGCGCGTCGCCTTCGCCAGCGTGGTCGAAGCCGGCCATCTCGCGCCCGGCTCGGTCCTGACCGATGAAAAGCGCCGCCACAGTGCTGTCGTGCGGGCGGACGGCGCCATCGCGCTCGGCCACATCGTGGGCTCGATCCACAAGATGGGAGCGCTCGCGCAGGGACTCCCTGCCTGCAACGGCTGGACGTTCTGGCATGTCGAACGGGACGGAAAGCTCGAGGCGATCGACGCCTTCCGCACGATCATGCGCGCGACCATGCGGGACGCGGGCGAATAAGACTCACTCGAACTCGATCGGCAGACCCAGTCGTTCGGCTTCCTGTTCAATTGCTTCGAGAATCTCGTGAAGATCCTCGATAGATACTTCATCGCCCTCCGAAGGTGACGTTGGGTCCCCTTCGGAGGCTTCGGCGGACTCCCAATGGGTCAGGGCGTCGAGTTCAACCAGCATGTCAGATTCAACCGACGCGGGTATCACCGGCACATTCAGACATCTTCCCTTGCTCGTGACGCGGAAGGTAGTGCCGTCCCACTCGACCTGCGGGCCGCGCCGGCGCTTGGGCGGAAAAGATGCTTTCATCTGAAACTCCGGAACGGGTCCTGCATGTACTTGGCAGGAACTGGGATGGTGTCAGGCACCAGCTGGACATTTTGCGGCTGCCGCAACTCATCTTCTGCTTGCATTTGAGGGCAGATGCTCTCTTCCTGCAAAGCGAAGGACATCTGACTTAAAGTTCAACTTTAAGTTGAAATTCACGTTTGAGCTCGCGCGTGCGCCACGATCTTCCGCATGACGGCCGGCAGCGCTTCCGAGTCCAAATCCTTATCTGCCACGAAGCGATAGCCGTCAGGCGCTACATTTTCACCTGCTTCGGCCAGCGCCGCGAAGACCGTCAGCCTCAGCGCGAAATGCGTGAAGACGTGCTCCACCGTGCCGGGCAGCCGCAGCCATGCCGCCGCCAGCGGAGCTGAATCCGTGGCCTGCGCCGGGTCGAAATCCGCGTGCCATTCGCTGCCAGGTATCTCAGTCATCCCCCCGAGAAGACCGCGCGGGGGACGGGTGCGCACGAGCACGGCGCCGTCGCCCCGGCGCAGGAAAAACGCGGCACCTGCCCGCAACGGGCGCTCTGCCTTCGGCGCTTTCATCGGGAAAGCCTCTTGCCGCACCTCGCGACAGGCGACGCATCCGACGTTCAGCGGGCATAGGGCGCAGGCTGGCCGTCGCGGTGTACAGATGGTGGCGCCGAGATCCATCATGGCCTGCGCGAAATCGCCCGCGCGCAGGTCGGGCGTCAGGCGGTCGGTCGCGGCCCGGATCGTGGGCTTGGCCCGGGGCAGCGGCTCTTCGATCGCAAACAGCCGCGTCACCACCCGCTCGATATTGCCGTCGACCACCACTGCCCGTCGGCCAAAGGCAATCGCCGCGATGGCGGCTGCCGTATAGGGACCGATGCCCGGAAGCGCCCTCAAGCCCTCTTCCGTATCCGGGAACCTGCCGCCATGTTCGCCGGCGACGAACTTCGCGCAGGCGTGCAGGTTGCGGGCGCGGGAATAATAGCCGAGCCCCGCCCAGGCCCGCATGATGTCATCGGACGACGCTGCCGCCAGATCCTCGACGCGCGGCCAGCGGGCGAGAAAGAGCTCGAAATAGGCTTTGACGGCCTGAACCGTCGTCTGTTGGAGCATGATCTCCGACAGCCAGACAGCATAGGGATCGGCTGGATGACCGGGCGCCGACCGCCAAGGCAGATGGCGGCGGTGGCGGTCGTACCAGGCGAGAAGGAGGGTTGCTTCGGTCATAGAGCTCGGGTTCTTGCATTTTTTCGGCGGCGCGGCTCTATCTGAACCCTGACGCCCTCCCGCTCAAGTGTCCGGCGTGGTATTGATGGGCACATGGCCCTGTCCCGCCCGAAAATTCGTCCGCGCACCTTTGCCCTCGCCGATCTCGTCGGCAAGGCGATAGACCCCGTGCTCGCAAAGCAGGGTTTTGGAGCGTCGGACATCGTGCTGCATTGGGAAGAGATCGTCGGCGAGCGCCTGGGACGGGTCTGCGAACCCATCAAGCTCCAATGGCCGGCCCGCACCGCGAAAAGCACGCCAGACAAGCCGCCGGAGCCCGCCTCGCTGCTGGTGCGCGTCGAAGGCGGGTTCGCCATCGAGCTGCAACACCTCGCGCCCCTGGTCGTGGAGCGCGTCAACGCGCATCTGGGCTGGCGCTGTGTCGGGCGGCTGCTCCTGAGACAGGGCCCGGTCGGGCTGAACAGGGCCCCCAAGCGCAAGCGCCCGGTCGACGATCCCGTCGCGCAGGCGGAGGCCGCCGCGGAGAGCGCGGCGATCATCGACGAGCCCTTGCGCGCGGCGCTGACGCGGCTCGGCGCGCGGATCATCGGAGAGAAGCGGGCACGGGCGCAGGGTTGAATGCTTGCGGCCAGGTGGCGAGGTGGTATCATTTCCGACATGGGCACACGCGATTATACCTCCTCCAGCGAAGTCCTGGCAGCTTTGCCGGGATCGCGCATCCACGCTCCAAAAAGCGCCCGGAAATCGAAGAGCGTCACTTTCGGATCGGTCACGCTCAAGCGCGGCGTTACAAATCCCGCCGATCTGGAACGCAACATCGAAGCGGGGCGCATGGCGCTGAAGCGAGCGAAATCGGCTTTCGTGCGCCCGGGAGTGAGACTTTCGCTCCCAAAGGGCGTCGCGAAATATTACGCCGATCCCGAGCGCGCCGACGCCCTGATCCGGGAGATCGACGGGCGTCGCGAGCGCGTGGTCATGGTGAACGGAAAGTTCGAAAAAGCCGAATGACGACCCTGCGCCAGGCGGTGGACCGCATGCTGGCGGCGCAGGCGGCGTCCCTGAAACCACTCGGCGTGATTCTTGCCGGCCATAACGGGTCGGGAAAATCCACGATGTGGCGCGAGCATCTGTCTGGCAAATTTCAGATTCCGCTGGTGAATGCCGATCGGATGATGCTGTCCATCCTTCCAGAGCCCCGGCGGAAGCGCCTCCCGAAATGGGCCGCGCAGATTCGCGACGACGACGAAAGCTGGATGAGGGTCAGCCAAAAAGGCGTCGAGGCTTTCGTCGCCAATGCGATGATCAACAAGGTGCCCTTTGCCATGGAAACGGTCTTCTCCCATTGGCGGGAGCTGCCTGAGGGCAGAATCGAATCCAAGATCACCCTGATCGAGCAGATGCAGGCGGCGGGTTACTTCGTTCTACTTTGTTTTGTGGGGCTGGAGAATGCGGCCCAGTCGGTAGCCCGTGTCGAGACCCGCGTCAGTACGGGCGGTCACGCCGTTCCCTTGCAGAAGCTGCTCGACCGCTTTCCGCGAACGCAGCGCGCCATCCGGATGGCGGCCAGCGTGGCGGACGCGACCATTCTGGCGGACAACAGCTCCGACGAGAGCACTGCCTTCACGGTCTGCCGTATTCAGTTGGGCGAGGAGGCAGTCTTCGATGTTCGAACGCCGGATCTGCCGCCTCCTCCCCGGGCGGTCAGCGCATGGCTCGACATCGTTAGTCCCCTGCGGCCCCTCCCCACACACTCGTGATCGGGATCTGGGCGGGACAACGGCGGCGTTTGGGCCTATCCTTCCTCCCGCCACATTCTTACAAGACCTCTGGCCTTGTACTTTCGAGATTCTCGCCGGCATTCCGACGGCCAGTTTCGCCATTGCAGGAAAACGAACATGACCATTGCGAGCCCGAAAACCCGCCGGCAGATGCTCGAGCTCCTTGCCGTCAGCGGCCTTGTCGTCGCCGGTGGATCGAGCCTCGGCCTGTTTTCGGCGGCGCCCGCCCTGGCGCAGGGCGGCCCTACTGTCCCCATGGATCAGTTGCTGGTCGAGGGAGCCCTGCCCGACATGTGGATCGGGTCGAAGGATGCGCCGGTCACGATCATCGAATATGCCTCGATGACCTGTCCGCATTGCGCCCATTTCCACACGGAAACCTTCCCGCAGCTGAAGACGAAATATATCGACAAGGGCAAGGTGCGCTTCGTGCTGCGCGAGTTCCCGTTCGATCCGCTGGCCACCGCCGGCTTCATGCTTGCGCGCTGCGCTGGTCCCGACAAGCGCGAGGCGATGATCGACCTCCTGTTCGCCCAGCAGAAGAACTGGGCCTATACCGACAAGCCGCTGGAAGGGCTCTCCAATCTGGTGAAGCAGACCGGTATGTCCCAGCAGGCCTTCGAGGCCTGCCTGAAGGACAAGACGCTCTACGATAACGTCAACCAGATCCGCGATCGCGGGGCCGAGAAGTTCCAGGTCGACTCCACCCCCACCTTCTTCATCAACGGCCATAAGCAGAGCGGCGCCATGTCCATGACTGAGCTGGACAAGGCTATCGAGCCGCTCTTGAAGAGCTGATTCGGCGGGGCGCGCGCCCTCCTCTTCGAGGGGTTTCGCACAGGAAATGCGGGCTCAGGCCTTCGATATGGGGGCCGACGGGTTGCATGGCCGGCTGCGTTGTGACGCCTATACGGAGCCGGTGGGGCCCGCGGCAAAGGACGAGTGGCGTGACGCCAGAGTTGCGTAATTCTATGCGTACCGAACCTCGCGCGTTTTTCGCGGGGGACGTGGGGTCGCGAGCCGGGAGCCGCCGGCCATGAAATTCAACAAGCTTCGGATCGTCGGGTTCAAGAGCTTCTGCGAAGCCACCGAATTCCAGATCGAGCCCGGACTGACGGGCGTCGTCGGTCCCAACGGCTGCGGCAAGTCGAACCTTGTCGAGGCCATGCGCTGGGTCATGGGCGAGAATTCCTACAAGAACATGCGCGCGTCGGGCATGGACGACGTCATCTTCTCTGGGTCCGGCAACCGGGCGTCGCGCAACACCGCCGAAGTGGGTCTCTATCTCGACAATAGCGACCGCATGGCGCCGGCCGCCTTCAACGATTCCGAGCAGATCGAAGTGACCCGACGCATCGAGCGCGAATCCGGGTCGACCTACCGCGTCAACGGCCGTGAGGTTCGGGCGCGCGACGTTCAATTACTGTTCGCGGATGCGTCCACCGGCGCGCGATCGCCCGCCATGGTCGGACAGGGGCGCATCGGCGAGATCATCTCGGCCAAGCCGCAGCAGCGCCGCCGTATCCTGGAAGAGGCCGCCGGCATCGCAGGGCTGCACTCGCGCCGGCACGAGGCGGAATTGCGCCTCAAGGGGGCCGAGGACAATCTCGGCCGCCTCGAAGATATACTGAAGCAGATCGAGGCCCAGATCGAGAGTCTGAAGCGGCAGGCCCGCCAGGCCGGCCGCTACAAGAACCTCGCCTCCGACATCCGCCGCAACGAGGCGCTGCTCTATCATATCGCCTGGCGGGACATCACGACCCAGCTGGCCGAAGCCGAACACAAGTTCGAAGCCGACGTGCGCGAGGTTGCCGAGCGCACGCGCCTGCAGGCGGAGGCCGCGCGCCTCCAGGCCATCGCCGCCCATGGCCTCCCGGCCCTGCGCGACGAGGAAGCCAAGGCCGGCGCGGTGCTGCAACGGCTTATACTCGCCCGCGACCAGCTGGAGGTCGAGGAGCGCCGGGCCCGTGAGCGTAGCGCCGAACTCGAACGCCGCCTCGCCCAGCTGACCCGCGATCTCGCCCGCGAAACCGCGCTGATCGAGGATGCGGCAGGCGTGCTCGAAAAGCTCGACAACGAGGCGACGGAGCTCGAGGACGCCAACGAGAATTCGGCGGATGACGAGTTTTCCGCGAAGGAACGCCTCGCCGATGCCGAGGGCGCGCTTGCCGACAGCGAGAAGGCGCTGGTCGAGGCGCAATCCGCGCTCTCCGATCTCAATGCGCGGCGCAATACGCTCGAACAGGGCCTTCGCGAGGAGAGCCAGCGGTTCGCCCGTTTCGAGGCGGAATGGATGAAGGTTGCGCAGGAACTGGCGCAGCTGAAACAGGCGTCGGGCAGCGACGAGGAACTGGAATCGCTGGCAGGCGCGCTGGAAGAAGCGAGCGAGCAGGCGGCTGGGTTCGAAGAGTCCATGCTGGCCGCCGAAGCCCGCCACGTCGAGGCCCGCGAGGCCGAGACGCGCACGCGCGGCCCCCTCGCCGAGGCCGAGCGCAAGGCGCAGAGGCTCGAAACCGAGGCGCGCACGCTTTCCAACCTGCTCAACACGGCGGCCGGCGATCTCTGGCCGCCCGTCGTCGACGAGATCAGCGTCGACAAGGGCTATGAGGCGGCGCTGGGCTCGGCGCTCGGCGACGATCTCGACGCCTCCACGAATATTTCGGCGCCCGCCCATTGGGCCCGCCTGGGTGACGCATCGAGCGACCCTGCCCTGCCGCCCGGCGTCGAGCCCCTGAGCCGCCTTGTGCGTGCGCCCCCCGCCCTTGCGCGGCGGCTTGCACAGATCGGCGTCGTGCTGCGGGGCGAGGGTGCGCAACTGCAGAAGTTGCTGAAACCGGGCCAGCGGCTGGTCTCCAAAGAGGGGGATTTCTGGCGCTGGGACGGTTTCACCGCCGCAGCCGAAGCGCCAACGCCCGCCGCCCGTCGCCTCGTCGAGAAAAACCGGCTCGGCGACCTCAAGATCGAGGCCGAAGCTGCCCGCCGCGAAGCCGAGATCGCCAAGGCCGCGTCGGAAAAGGCACAGGCCGAATTGCGCGACGCGTCAGTCGCGGAAATGAACGCGCGGCAGGCCTCGCGCGCCGCCACACGGCAGGTCGAGGAGGCCCGCGAAAAACTGGCGGCTGCCGAGCGCGCCCGCGCGCAGGTCGCGACTCGCATGTCGGCGCTGGAAGAATCGGTCACGCGCTTCGCCGAAAATCGCGACGAGGCGCTGGTCAAGAAGTCCGAGGCCGAGGCGGCGCTGAAAAGTCTGGCGGCCACGCAATCCATGATCGGCAAGCTCGATCGCGCCCGCGCGGAGGCAGCGACCCACCGCGCCGAAGTGGCCGAGGCCCGCGCCGCCATGCAGGGCCTGTCGCGCGAGACGGAATCGCGCCAGCGCCGGCGCGAGGCCATTGGCATCGAGCGCAAATCCTGGGCCGAGCGGCGCGCCCGCGCCACCGCGCAGATCGAGGAGATCGACGCGCGCATGGAGGAGACCCGCGAGGAACAGGTGGTTCTCGCGGAGGCGCCCAACGAGTTCATCGCCCAGCGCCGCGCGCTGATGGACGGCATCGCCGAGGCCGAACAGGGCCGCACCGCCGCGTCCGAGAAGCGGGCGGGGGCGGAAAAGGATCTCGCGGACGCCGACCGGCTGGCGCGCGGCTCGCTCGACGCCATGGGCGTGGCACGCGAGGAACGCGCCCGCACGGAGGCCCGCGTCGAAGCGCTGCGTCAGCGCCGCGAGGAAGTGGTCAAGAACATTGCGACCGATCTCGATTGCCCGCCCGACGGCGTGGCGGCGCTCGCGGGCCTGAAGCCCGGCGACGCCCTGCCCGATGCGAGCAAGATCGAACGCCTGCTCGAAACCTTGAAGGGCGACCGCGAGCGGCTCGGCGCGGTCAACCTGCGCGCCGACGACGAGCTCACCGAGATCGAGGAAAAATACGGAGCGATGGTCGCCGAGCGCGACGACCTCACCGAAGCGATCCGCAAATTGCGCCTCGCGATCCAGAGCCTGAACAAGGAAGGGCGCGAGCGCCTGCTGGCGGCCTTCGAGGTCGTGAACGGGCACTTCAAGGACCTGTTCACCTCCCTCTTCGGGGGTGGCGCGGCGGAGCTGCAACTGGTCGAGAGCGACGACCCGCTGGAAGCGGGCCTCGAAATTCTTGCGCGCCCGCCGGGCAAGAAGCCGACGACCATGACGCTGCTGTCGGGCGGCGAGCAGGCGCTCACCGCCATGTCGCTGATCTTTGCCGTGTTCCTCACCAACCCGTCGCCGATCTGCGTGCTCGACGAGGTGGATGCGCCGCTCGACGATTCCAACGTCGAGCGTTTCTGCGATCTGCTGGAAGAAATGCGCAAGCGCACGGACACGCGCTTCGTCACCATCACCCACAACCCGATCACCATGGCCCGCATGGATCGCCTCTTCGGCGTGACCATGGCGGAGCGCGGCGTGTCGCAGCTGGTGAGCGTGGACCTGCAGCAGGCCGAGAAGTTTCTGGAAGCGGTTTAGGCGCGCCTTCGCAACGACGAGAAAGAGGCGGCAATCCAGCCGCCGTCATTGCGAGCGGACCGAAGCAATCCAGCACGGTCCAGCGACTCCTGGATTGCCGCGTCACTTCGCTCCTCGCAACGCCGGCAACTGTCCTTCAAGCCTGAAAACCTCACCCCCGCCAGATGTCATCGTCCGAAATATCGCCGACCCTCTGCTTGCCGATATAGGCCATGGTCCTGCGCATCTCGTCCTTGAGTATCGCCAGCGCCTTGGTCGCGCCGGCCTCGCCGCCCGCGCCGATGCCGTAGAGTGTCGCCCGGCCCGTCAGCACGGCGTGCGCGCCCAAAGCCAGGCACTTCACGATGTCGCTGCCGCGCCGCACGCCGGAGTCGACGAGCACTGTGGTGCGGTCGCCCACCGCCGCGACAATTCCCGGCAGCACGTCCAGCGTCGAGGGCGCCGAGTCCATGTTGCGGCCGCCGTGGTTCGAGACCACGATTCCATCGACGCCGTGATCGAGCGCGCGCTGCGCGTCGTCGGGCCGCATGATGCCCTTGATGACCAGCTTGCCCGGCCAGATCTCGCGCAGTCGGTCGACGTCGGCCCAGCTCACCTTGTCGGCGCGCAAAGCCTTGGCCTGCGAGGCCTTGCCGGTCATCTTGCCCTGATAAAGGGCGGGATAATTGACGTGCTCGGGCATGCCGGTCGTCGCCATATAGCGACCGATCACCGTCGCCAGCCATTCGGGATGGCGCAACACGTCGATGACGCTGCGGCTGTTCAGTTTGTAGGGCTGGCTGAAGCCGTTGCGCGCATTGTGCTCGCGGTTGGCGCCATGGCCGATGTCGACCGTCCACACCAGTGTCTCGAAACCGGCCGCCGCCGCGCGGCGCACGAGTTCGTAGGACAATTCCTTCTCGCGCCACATGTAGAGCTGGAACCAGGGACGACCGCCGCCGGCAGCCACCTTTTCCATCGGCGTGTTGGAGCCGGTCGCGAGCGTGAAGGGAACGCCCGCCTTGGCGGCCGCCTTGGCCAGTTCATACTCGCCCTCGTACCAGCACAGTCCTGCGATTCCCGTGGGTGCGATGACGATCGGCAGCGCCGAGGGCTTGCCGAAGATCTGCGTGTCGAGTTTGACGTCGGAGACATCGACGAGCACGCGATTCAGGAGCTTCGTCTGGTCGAACATGGCCCGGTTGTTGCCGAGAGCCACCATGTCCTCGGTGCCCTTGTCGAGATATTCAAAGACACCCTTGGGCAGGCGGCGGCGCGCCACGTCACGCAGATCGGCAATATTGTAGCAATGGTCGAGGCGACCCATTCTTCCCCCTTCGCGCGGTTTCGCGTCCGCGTCTCGCTTCGGTGCGATCTTGGGGGGTGGGACATGCGTTGTAAAGCGGATGGGCTTGAGACAAGCCGGGCACTGCCCTATCATACAAAAAAATGTGTTATTTATTTTATTTCACACAGTCCGGCGCTTTAATGCTACATGGAGCCCCGAAACTCACTTTCGGAGACAGACATGCGCCTTCTCTCGACCCTCACCGCCGCAGCCTTGTCCATGGGCATGCTCGGCGCATCCGCCCAGGCACAGACACAGGTGCGTGTCGGCTTTATTCCCGTGCTCGGCACGGCGCCGATCTTCGTCGTCGACAAGGAGGGCTGGGCCAAGGAGGCCGGGCTCGACTTCAAGTTCACGACCTTCGAATCCGGCCCCGTGATGATCCAGGCGCTGGCCTCGGGCACGCTCGACGTCTATGTCGCGGGCGTTGCACCGCTCGGTGTCGCGCGCTCCAAGGGGATCGACGTGAAGGTGGTGGCCGCGACCGCCATCGAGGAAATGACGGTGGCCGCAGGCAGCAAGCTCGCCCCCTATTTCAAGGAGGGCGTCAGCCCCGCCGAGGCGTTCAAGGCGTACAGGGCGGCGACCGGCAAGCCGGCGCGTCTGGCCACGCAGCCTCCCGGCTCCGTTCCCCACACAACCCTGACGCATTGGCTGAACGAGGTCACCAAGACCGACAAGGCCGATGTTGACGTCGTGCCCATGGGTATCGACGCCACGCAGCAGGCGCTGCTCTCGGGCGCTGTCGATGGCGCGACCATCCGCGAGCCCACCGACACGATTGTCCAGAACCGCGACAAGCGGATCAAGATCGTCGCGCTCGGCGGCCAGATGTTCCCCAACCAGCCCGGCACGGTCGTCGCGGTCTCCGGCGCGTTCCTGCAGAAGAACCCCGAGGGCGTGCAGAAGATCGTTTCGGGAATCGTGCGCGCCATCGACCTGATCAAGACCGATCCGAAGCGCGTGGCCCCCGCCATCGAAGGGGCGCTGGGCAAGGGCCTCATCGATACCGACACGATCGTCGCAGCACTCGCCTCACCAGCCTCGAAGTTCGAGTCTAACCCGGCCGCCATCGTCGAGGCCACCAAGAAGATGCAGGCCTATCAGGTGTCCATCGGCACGCTGGACAAGGATGTCCCGCTCGACGGCCTGTTCGATGCGTCCTTCTATCAGAAGGCGATTGCCAAGTAGGCAGGCGGTGGCGACGCGCTTCACTCGTTCGTCATCGTCATCTACGATGATCGTAAGAAACGCGGCGTGCTTCTCCCGGCGGGAGAGGCTGTCGGCCGAGCCCACTGACGAGGGGTTACGCTCCCAGTTCTGAAAGGCGGAAACCCCTAAACCGGCCGCTCCACGGCCACCTTCTCCCACCGGGAGAAGGCCTGCCGCTCGTATCCGCCACCCGCCTCCTCCAACGAATGCGATCCCTCGTGCGATTTCGCCCAACTCTTTATGCTGCCCTCGGGCTAGCGCTGTTCCTGCTGTTCTGGGAGGCGGTGCCGCGCCTCGGCTTCATCCAGTCGAGCCTGCTGCCCCCGCCGAGCGATCTGCCCAAGGCCTTCATGCGCGAGTTTCGCAGCGGGCTGTGGGCTGAATATGTGGGCCTGAGCCTCAACCATTACGTTCTCGGCTTTCTGGTCGGCGCAGGTCTGGGCACGATCATGGGCGTGGCCACCGGCATGTCGAACGTGCTCGACTGGTCGCTCGCCTGGGTCGTGCGGCTGCTGCGCCCGATCCCGAACCTCGCCTGGGCGCCTTTCGCCATCATCTGGTTCGGCGTCGATCAGGCCAATGCCATCTTCATCATCTCCATCGGAGTGTTCTGGATCGCCTTCTTCGCCGCACATGGGGCGATTCGCAGCGTGGATCGCGATCTCGTGGAAGTCGCCGACGCCTTCGGCTTTCGCAGCGCGCCCGAGCGTCTCGTGAAAGTCCTGCTGCCCGCCGCCACGCCCGGCATTCTGATCGGCCTGCGCACCGCGCTCGGCCAGGCCTGGATGGCTGTCGTCGCCGCCGAGCTTTCGGGTGTCAGCGGGCTGGGCAGCCGCATGATGCAGGCCTCCAGCCTTCTCGCGACCGACATCGTCGTGGTCTATATGCTCACCATGGCGGCCCTTTACGGCATCATGGATGCGGGTTTCATGTTCGCGCAGGAAAGGCTCCTGAAATGGAAGCCGTGACGAGTTGTTCCCTGGTTCCGATCATTCACATCAGCGGGCTCGGCCTTGCCTTCGAGCAGAACGGCCAGCGCACGGATGTGCTGCGCGGGCTCGACCTCGACGTGCGCCCCGGTGAATTCGTCGCCATAGTCGGCGCGTCCGGCGTCGGCAAGTCGACGCTGCTGCGCGTGCTGATGAATCTCGCCAAGCCCACCGCCGGCACCGTCGAGATCGCGACCGAACCCAATGCCGAGCGTCCCATGGCCATGGTGTTTCAGGATGCCCGGCTGCTGCCGTGGCGGCGCGTGCTGGCCAATGTGGCCTTCGGGCTTGAGAAGACCGAGGCGTCCAGGGCCGCGCGGCTCACCCGGGCACGCGACGCGCTGAAGCTCGTCGGCCTCGCCGAGATGGCCGACCGCTGGCCGCACCAGCTCTCCGGCGGCCAGCGCCAGCGCGTGGCGCTCGCCCGCGCGCTCGCCGTGCGCCCCGCCATCCTGCTGATGGACGAGCCCTTCAGCGCGCTCGACGTCTCGACGCGCGAAAACCTGCAGGACGAACTCGTCCGCATCCGCGAGGAGACGGGCCGCACCATTCTCTTCGTCACCCACGACATAGACGAGGCTGTGTATATGGCCGACCGGGTGGTGGCGCTGGGCGGCAAGCCCGGCGAAGTGCGCTCCGCCCGCGTGATCGAAGTGGCGCGCCCGAGACGGCGCGGCTCGATCGTGCTGGCGGAAATCGCGCAGGAGGTGAAAGCCGACATCAGCGCCGAAGCCCGGGCCCGGAGCGTGGACTTCTCGATCTGAAACACACATCCTGTCGTTGCGTAGCTTACGATTCTCGGGCGTAGCCGCACGCGGGGCCTGCGACCTTCGTTCACAGGCCAAAGGTGAACCGTAAAGTCTTTTGGAATCAGTGCGGTACGCCGTTACCTGCTTGCCTTGACACAATCTCGCCTCGACAATATGGTGCGCGCGTCTCACAGGGGTCGGGTGCGTTCTTCAGCGATCGCGTCCGCTACACCTGAAAATCTTGCATTTTGGCTGTGTTTTCTCGGGCCCATGTTCGGTCCAAGGCTCGCCTTTCGTGGTTTCAGGCCCTATAGGGTCCGGCAGGAGCGTTTCCTGCGACACGGAAAGAGCCGATGGCGAAGGACGAAGGCGAGAGATCCCGGCCAGAGGGATCTGGAGACGACGAGGAACGGGCCATGAAGGCGCGGCTCGAGAACCTCTCGGCGGCGCTCGACCGGCATCGGCAGGATCATCCCGATCCAACCGCGGTCGACGGGGCCGACGTGCAGACGGGACGGGCGATGAGCCTGGGCTTCCGTGTGCTGACGGAATTCGTCGCAGGCATTGTCGTCGGCGCCCTTCTGGGGTGGCAGTTCGACAAATGGCTGGGGACTTCACCGGCTCTGCTGCTCATCATGTCGATGTTGGGCGCCGGGGCCGGCTTCTGGAACGTCTACCGCATCGCGGCCGCTCCCACGGGATCGCAGCGCTCGGGCGGGGGGCGTTCCGGACATTGAGACCTGCGCCCACCGGCGCATAGGCTGAACCGCATTCTCGCGCCCTTCGGGGCGCGAGCCGTATATGATCTCCGCGCCCGACGGCGCGATCAGACAAGGGCTTGATACAGTGGCGACACCGGGCAAGGCGATCGATCCGATCCATCAATTCATCGTCGAACCGCTGGCGCGCATCCACCTGTTCGGCGTCGATGCATCTTTCACGAACGCATCGCTGTTCATGGTCATCGTGCTGCTTGCGATCACCTTCCTGATGATCATCGGCACCGCGCAGAAGAGCCTGGTTCCCGGGCGCCTGCAGTCGGCGGCTGAAATGTCCTATGAATTCGTGGCCAATACGGTGCGCAGCACCGCCGGCCAGGAAGGCATGAAGTTCTTTCCGCTGGTGTTCTCGCTGTTCATGTTCGTGCTGTTCTCGAACCTGATCGGCATCGTGCCCTACACGTTCACGGTCACCAGCCAGATCATCGTCACTTTCGCGCTGGCCGCGCTCGTGATCCTGACTGTGATCATCTATGGCACGGTCAAGCACGGCACGCATTTCCTGCACCTCTTCGTGCCCTCGGGCGTGCCGGTGATCCTGCTGCCGTTCATCGTGCTGATTGAAGTGATCTCCTTCGTCTCGCGCCCGATCTCGCTTTCGGTTCGTCTCTTCGCGAACATGCTCGCGGGTCACATCACGCTGAAGGTCTTCGGGGCCTTCGTCGCGATGCTGGTCGGTGGAACGGGCGCTGCCGCGATCCTGTCTCCGCTGCCGCTCGCCGCCATCGTTGCTCTCACGGGCTTCGAGATTCTGGTGGCATGCCTGCAGGCGTATGTGTTCGCCATCCTCACCTGCGTCTATCTCAACGACGCACTTCACCCGGGTCACTGATAAATATCTTAACAACAGCCAGATTGACCCAAATCTAGCACCTCACAGGAGTTCAAAATGGATCCCGTTGCAGCAAAGTACATCGGCGCCGGCCTCGCTACCCTCGGCATGGGCGCAGCCGCCATCGGCGTGGGCAATATTTTCGGTAATTTCCTTTCGGGCGCCCTGCGCAACCCGTCGGCCGCCGACGGCCAGTTCGGCCGCGCGTTTATCGGCGCCGCGCTCGCTGAAGGTCTCGGCATCTTCTCGTTCCTGGTCGCGATCATTCTGCTGTTCGTGGTCTAATACATCGCGCGACCGTGGCGCTTCCTGCGCCCGGTCGCGCTTTTTTCTTTCCCGTTCTCTTCAATCGGACGACCCATGGCCACGACCGATCAAGCCGGCCACGCGGCAGGCACCGAGGTTCCCGGCGGAGCCCATGCAAAGGGCACGTTCCCGCCCTTCGACGCCACCTCCTTCGCGCCCCAGCTCATCTGGCTGGCGCTGATTTTCGGCGCGCTCTATCTGCTCATGTCACGGCTCGCGCTGCCGCGCATCGAGGGCATCCTCGAAGCCCGCCGCGGCCGCATCGGCAGCGATCTCGACGACGCCTCGGCCATGCAGGACAAGGCGAAAGCCGCCGGCGCCGCCTATGACAAGACACTCGCCGACGCCAAGGGCAAGGCAACCGCCCTGGCGCAGCAGATGCGCGAGCAACTCGCCGCCGATTCCGACGCCAAGCGGAAGTCGCTCGAGAGCGACCTGAACGTGAAGCTCGCCGATGCCGAACGCTCGATCACCGCGAACAAGACCCAGGCGATGACGCATGTCGCCGCCATCGCGACCGAAGCCGCCGCCGACATCGTCCGCCAGATCACCGGCAAGCCGGTCGACGCGCAAGTCATCGCCCAGGCGATGACCGCGACCAAGACCGCCTGAGGGGAAGAGACATGGTTTTCAACGACGCCTTCTTTGTCGCCGTCGGCTTCATCCTCTTCGTGCTTCTGCTCGGCTACATGGGCGTGCACAAGCAGTTGACCGCCGCGCTCGACGGTCGTGCCCAGAAGATCCGCGCCGAACTCGCGGAGGCCCAGCGCCTGCGCGAGGAAGCCGCAGCCGTGCTCGCCTCCTTCGAAAAGAAGCGCGGCGAGGCCGAGGCTGAGGCCCAGGCCATCGTGACGAATGCACGCGCCGAAGCAGAACAGCTGGCTCGCGACGCTGCCGAGCGTCTTGCCGAGTTCATCACGCGCCGCACCGCGCAGGCTGAAAACAAGATCGCCGCCGCCGAGGCCCAAGCCTCCCTCGACGTCCGCGCAGCCGCCGCCGATGCAGCCGTCAGGGCCGCTGAAGTGGTGCTGAGCACCGAGGGCAAGGGCAGCGTGGGAGACCAGCTGGTCGCCAAGGGCATTCAGGAACTCAAGGGCCTGATGCACTAACGTCTGTCTGCTGGAAATTAAAAAACCCCGGAGCATGCTCCGGGGTTTTTTTGTGCGCCTACGCCTCCGAACAGGATGCTGCCCTTCTCCCGGAGGAAGAAGGTGGCCGTGAAACGGCCGGATGAGGGGTTTCGGCTTCTCAGAACAGAGATCGCAGCCCCTCATCAGTCGTCGCCGCCGACAGCTTCTCCCAACGGGAGAAGCGGGGCGCGTTTCTTTCATGACCTTCGTAGTTGCCGGCGGAAACGTCCTGCTACACTTCCACGGGCTTCGGCTTCGTCCAGCGCAGCACCGGGTTTCGCGCCGCCTGCGTTTCGTCGAGCCGCCGGCGCGGAGCGAAATAGGGCGCGCCCGAAAACCTCTCCGTTTCGCCACGCAGCGCGCTGAAGGCCAGATCGCGCAGTGTCATGATGAAGAGATCCAGCGCCGCCAGCGATTCCGATTCCGTCGGCTCGATCAGCATGGCCCCGTGAACGACGAGCGGGAAATACATCGTCATGGGATGATAGCCCTCATCGATCATGGCCTTGGCGAAATCGAGCGTGCTGATGCCCGTGTCCTTCAGCCAGGTGTCGTCGAACAGGGCCTCGTGCATGCAGGGCTTGTTGCCGAAGGGCAGCGACATGAGATCGGCGAGGCACACGCGCACGTAGTTGGCGTTGAGCACGGCATCCTCGGAGGCCTGTTTCAAGCCGTCCGAGCCATGCGACATCATGTAGGACAGAGCCCGCACGAACATGCCCATCTGGCCGTGGAACGCCGTCATGCGGCCGAAAGACTGCGTGCCCTCCCCGTCTTCCACGAGCGACAGCGATGCACCGTCGCGGCGGATGAAGGGCACGGGTGCGAAGGGCGCAAGGCGTTGTGAAAGAACCACCGGCCCTGCCCCCGGACCGCCGCCGCCATGGGGCGTGGAAAAGGTCTTGTGCAGGTTGATGTGCATGGCATCGATGCCGAGATCGCCGGGCCGGGCCTTGCCGACGATGGCGTTGAAGTTCGCGCCGTCGCAATAGAAGTAGGCCCCGGCCTCGTGCAGGATGGCGGCGATCTCGACGATGTCCTTTTCGAAGAGCCCGCAGGTGTTCGGATTGGTCAGCATGATCGCCGCGACGTCCGGGCCGATCAGCGCACGCACTGCATCGGGATGCACATGTCCGTCATCGCCAGCAGGCACGGCCTTGACGGTGAAGCCGATGGAGGCCGCCGTCGCCGGATTGGTGCCATGCGCGCTTTCCGGCACGAGCACGACCTTGCGCGTCGCGCCTTCGCCCTTGGCCTCGATGGCGGCCTTGATCGCCATCATGCCGCAGAGTTCGCCGTGCGCGCCGGCCTTGGGCGACATGGAGACAGCCTCCGTGCGCGTCAGCACCATGAGCCATCGCGCCAGCTCTTCGATAAGCGCGAGCGCGCCCTGCACTGTCGATTGCGGCTGCAACGGATGGATATCCGCGAAGCCCGGCAGCCGCGCCATGGCCTCGTTGAGGCGGGGGTTGTGCTTCATCGTGCACGAGCCCAGCGGATAGAGGCCTGAATCGATGGCGTAGTTCTTCTGCGACAGGCGCACGTAATGGCGCATCGTCTCGGGCTCGGAAAGACCGGGCAAGCCGAGCGCTTCGTCACGCGCAAGCGCGCCCAGCCGCGAGGTAAATGCGGCAGGCTCGTCGAAATCGACACCGGTGACTTCTGGACGGCCGATCTCGAAAATGAGCGCTTCTTCCATCTGCAAGGCGCGATTGGAGGTGAAGGTCTTGCGCTCGCTCGCCTGCGCCGCGCCCGGCGCGGTGGGGCGTCCCTGATTGTTGAGCATCACAGAAACTCCCGCAGCGCAGCCACAAAGCTTGCGCGATCCTCGTCCGTATTCACTTCCGTGCTGGCGACGACGAGCAGATCGTCGAGCCCGGCACCCGGCAGAAGGCGCGACACCGGCACGCCGCCGAGCACGCCCTTTTGCGCCAGCTTTTCCACGACATCCGCTGCCTTGCCCGACACGCGAATCGTGAATTCGTTGAAGTAAGTCGCGTTCAACACTTCCACGCCTTTCACGCCCGCCAGCATGTCCGCGAGCGCCACGGCGTTTGCATGGTTGATGCGCGCGAGCCGCGTCAGCCCTGCTTCGCCCAGTAGCGTCATGTGGATCGTGAAGGCGAGGCAGCACAGGCCCGAGTTGGTGCAGATGTTCGACGTCGCCTTGTCGCGGCGAATGTGCTGTTCGCGGGTCGACAGGGTCAGCACGAAGCCGCGCTCCCCCTCGGCATCCACCGTCTGGCCGCAGAGACGGCCCGGCATCTGGCGCACATATTTTTGGCGCGTGGCGAAGAGGCCAACATAGGGGCCGCCGAAATTCAGCGCATTGCCGATGGACTGTCCCTCGCCCACGACGATATCCGCGCCCATGGAGCCCGGCGACCGCAAGGCGCCGAGCGATACAGCCTCGGTGAAGACCGCGATCAAAAGAGCCCCGTTGGCATGGCACTTCTCCGCGATGGCGGTGAGGTCGCGCAGGTTGCCGAAGACGTCGGGCGTCTGCACCACGACGCAGGACACGCTGGCGTCGATCGAATCGAGCAGGTTTTCCGTGGCGCCGACATCGGGCGCCAGCGTCACGACATCGTCGCTCGCCATGGCCGATTGCGTGCGCACCACGGCCGCATAATGGGGATGCAGCCCGCCCGACAGAATCGCCTTGCGGCGCCGGGTGATGCGGTGCGCCATCAGCACGGCTTCGGAGCAGCCGGTCGAGCCGTCGTACATGGAGGCGTTGGCCACATCCATGCCGGTGAGGATTGCGACCTGCGTCTGGAACTCGAAGAGATATTGCAAAGTCCCTTGGGAAATCTCGGGCTGGTAGGGCGTGTAGCTGGTGAGGAATTCCGACCGCTGGATCAGATGATCGACGGTCGCGGGCACATGATGCTTGTAGGCACCGCAGCCGACGAAAAACGGCACGCTGCCCGCGGGCACGTTGCGCGCGGCGAGACGTCCGAGATCGCGTGCGACCTCCTGCTCGCCCTTGCGGCTGGGAAGGTCGACCGGCTTGTCGAGCCGCACGTGGGCGGGAATGTCAGCAAAGAGATCGTCGATGCCCGCGACGCCGATGCGCGCGAGCATATCGGACCGGTCTTCACCGGTCAGGGGAAGATAGCGCATTGTTCAGCCCTCTCAGCCGAGCGTCTTGAGAAAGGCCTCGTAGGCGGCCTCATCCATGAGGTCGTCGAGCTCCTTCGCATCTTTGATGCGCAGGCGCATGAACCAGCCCTTGCCAGTCGGGTCCTCGTTGACGGTGGCGGGCGCGCCCTCCAGCTCGGGATTGACCTCGACCACTTCGCCCGACACCGGCGCGTAGACTTCGCTCGCCGCCTTAACGCTTTCCACGACGGCCGCCTGCGCGCCCTTGCTGAGCGTCAGGCCGGACTCGGGCAGTTCGACGAAGACGACATCGCCCAGTTGCGACTGCGCGTAATCCGTGATGCCGACGGTTGCAATCTCCCCTTCGACACGGACATATTCGTGATCCTTGGTGTAGCGGGTCTGGGACATCACTTGCCTCGATAGTAGCGGGTGGGAACGAAGGGCATGGGAACGACGGTCGCGGCGAGCGGCTTGCCGCGCACGAGAAGCTGGACCTGCGTGCCGTGAACAGCGGCGGCGATGGCGATATAGCCCATGGCGATGGGCCGTCCGAGCGAGGGCGAGAAACCGCCCGAGGTGACGCGGCCGAGCGGGCTGCCATCGGCACCGACGATCTCGGCACCCTCGCGCGCGGGTGCCTTGCCGTCCAGCACGAGGCCGATGCGTCGGCGCGTGAGGCCGCCTGCCATCTGGCCGCGCAGAATCTCGGCGCCGGGGAAGCCGCCTTCGCTGCGACGCCGCTTCGAGATCGACCAGAGCAGATCGGCCTCGACGGGCGTGGTCGTCTGGTCGATGTCATGCCCATAAAGGCAGAGCCCCGCCTCGAGCCGCAGCGAATCGCGTGCGCCGAGCCCGATGAGTTTCACCCTCGGGTCCGCGATCAGGCGGAGCGCGACGGCTTCGGCCAGGGATGCGGGCACGGAGATTTCGTAACCGTCCTCGCCCGTGTAGCCCGACCGGGAGACGTAGAGTTCGACGCCCTCGTAAGCGATGCGGCGCATCGACATGAAAGGCTGGTCCGCGACGCCGGGCAGAATGGCGGCGAGAACGGCGGCGGCCTCGGGTCCCTGCAAAGCAAGCAGCGCGCGATCGTCGAGGATATCGAGCTTCAGGTCCGGGCAGCTCGCCTGGATATGCGCGAAATCCTGCACTTTGCACCCGGCATTGACGACGAGGAACAGGCGCTCATCGCCATTCTCGCCGGCCGGCCAGTGCGTCGCCATGAGATCGTCGAGAATGCCGCCGTCATCCGCCAGCAATTGCGTGTAGCGAATCCGGTCCTGCGGGAGCATGACGCAATCGCCGGGCACGAGCGCCTCGAAACGCCTGCGCACATCGGGGCCGCTGAGGATCGCCTGCCCCATGTGGGAGACATCGAACAGGCCCGCCGCAGCGCGCGTGTGCAGATGTTCGGCGAGGATGCCGGTTGGATATTGCACGGGCATGTCATAGCCGGCGAAGGGCACCATGCGCCCGCCATGGGAGCGGTGCAACGCGTTGAGCGGCGTGATCGCCAGAGGCGAAGTGTCGGGATGTTCGGTTTCAGTCATGGCAACCAGAGTCAGGAGCGCGTCTCGACAGCGGCAGCCGTCAGGCCATCCGCTTCGCGCCCCCTCTGTCCCGGGACCTGAGAGATTTCCCGCAGTCCGGACAGCCCGGTCGTGCGGTTACCCCCGTCGGTGGACCCTGACACCGTAAGCACAGATGTGCTTCCAGCGCCGGTTCGCTTTCCAGAGTGTCATCCCCTCGCGGTCCATCGGCCTGAGCGTTTCCGGGGCGGTTGCGCCTTCGGCGCCGGATCGGGCTCATCGCCTTCGCCGGACTCTTCCGCGTGGGGTCTTTGACTGACAGGGCGACCGTGCCGCCATCGCGGCAACGTGTCAACCGCGTCGCAGCCTCAAGCTGAGCTTATCCGCAGGAGTCGGCGATTCCGGGGTCAGCGCCTGGCGCGGGTCGCCTTGGGCGCGGCGCCGCCGCCACGGTCGAAGCCGACGACGACCATATAGTCCTCGTTCGCCTCTTCGCGCGTGAAGGGCACGTAGAGAGGCTCGGAGACAACGCTGAAGCTCGCCTGGGTCCCGCCGGCGGGGATCGCCGCTGCGAGACGATAGGTCTTGGATGTCACGATCTTCTGGTCGCTCTCGCGGCGGATGCCGACGCGCACCGGGACGCTGAAGGACCCAGCGCCACCGGCGGGCCCTGCCAGCACGCGGCCGGTGACACCGACCCGGATCGCGATCTGGCCGTTTTCAATGGTGCATTCGCGCGACATGTCGCCGAGCGAATATTGATGGCGCAGGCTCGCGCCCTCACCCATTCGCACGTTGGACGTCCCTTCCGGAACGTCGATGGAGGGGCATTCGACCTTGTCGACCTTGGCCATGCTCTGGACCGGCGGAGGTGTCGTCGAGTTGAAGGCGATCAGATTGCCGATGCTCGAACCCGTCGTGCTGTTGCAACCCGCGAGCAAGAGAGCGCCGGCCGCTGCGACGATGTGTTTCGTCAGCTTGTTCACCTGAAAGCCTTGCAGCATGGACATCTCCTGAACGCGACTGCCGGTCCACCGCGACCGCAGGGCTACCGCCTTATCATGAATGACGCAGCCCTCGCCAGCCGCGCCGGCCCTGGACTCACGGGAGTCTTTCTCACGGAAGCTTGTCGTAGCCGTCCTTGAAGCCCGTGAGGACCATTGGCAGGCCTACGCCTTCCTCGGGCGTATTGAAGATGATGAAGGTCGCATTGGTGCCCGACTTCAACTGGTCGAGCAGCTTGTCTTCCATCACGACCTCCGCCACGCAGCCGGTAGGCAGGCAGCGCACGAAACCGGCGCGGCCCACGTCCACGTCGTCGACCTTGAGGCCGAGACCGGCGGGCAGAAGCACGCCGAGCGGCGCGATGACGCGCAGAAGGCGCGATTTGGCGTCCGCCGTCTTCAGCACGATCACGACCAGGTTGACGTTCGGCTTGTCCTCGGCGGCGACCGACTGGATCATCGCGCATTGCTCGCGGCTCGCGCCCGGTGGCGTTTCGCAGCGCATTTCCCAATCGCCGTATTTGGCCTTGACCACGCCCTGCGCGAAAGCGGGCGCGGAACCAAAGAGCGCCAGAAGGGCGAATACCAGAGCCGACAGGACGGCGCGGGACGGCCGGCGCGGCGCGGTGTAAGCTCGATCTTGCAATGCGATGGCCATTATAACTCCCGGAACGTCCCGGCGCGGCCCGATGGGCGCCGCAATGCGGGTCTTGGAGGATTTCACGGACGCGGACATCCTTGTCCACACCTCGGCGCCACGAACCCTGGGCCCGATATCCACAGGCGGCTTATAGATCAAACCCGGACCCAATGTGGCAAGGGCGAATCGGAAACCGCCTCAGCCTCAGCCAATTGCCGGACAAGGCTGCGTAGCAAATGGCCCGGCGCTGTCAAGCCGCGGGGACCCAGGCGGAGGCGGGGCCGATGTGAGCCGGGAAAAAGGCACGCCAGCTGCCGCTGCGCGGGCAGAAGCCGCTGGTAACACGCCGGAACGTCTGGCACAGCGGCATTCGAGCGGTCTTATGCCGCATAGTCGCCGAGTTTGGACGTTGTTGCGCTTGTGCGTGCTTTGTGGTTTGGAACAGCATTGTGCCGCTTCCTAGCTGGAGCGGACAGCGTGACCATCGCAGACGGGGATTGGTCGCCTTAGCCCAACAAAACCCCGCCACGGCGCAGCAGGAGCGACGACGTTCATGAGACCAGGCCAGATCGGTGCGCATGCACAGCACACCATTGTCGCTCGAGGCGCCGCTTGCCTCGCCAAGGGGGCAGCTTTTGCCAGTGGCCTGATTCCCGCCGCTGCCTTCGCGCAAGTGACGGAAGGCATGTCACATTCCGCACCAGGCCAGATCGGCATGATGCAGCCGGTCACCCCTATCGCGCGGGAAATGACCTTCTTTCACGACGTCATCCTGCTGCCGATCATCGTCGTCATCTCGCTGTTCGTCCTCGCGCTGCTGTTGTACGTCGTCTACCGCTTCAACGAGACGTCGAACCCGACACCCTCGCGCACGACCCATCACACCGGCCTTGAAGTCGCATGGACGGCCGTGCCGCTGATGATCCTCGTGATCATCGCGATCCCGTCGTTCCGGCTCCTGACGCGGCAGATCACCGTTCCCGAATCCGACATGACCCTCAAGGTCTCGGGCAAGCAGTGGTACTGGACCTACACCTATTCGAAAGACCAGAACGGCGGCTTCGAGTTCGACTCGAACCTGCTCGACCAGACCAAGCTGCCCGCCGGCAAGCTGCGGCTGCTCGATGTCGACAACGAGGCCGTCGTGCCGGTCGGCAAGGTCATTCGCCTGCAGATCACCGCCGATGCCGTCGGCGTTATCCACTCCTTCACCATCCCCGCCTTCGGCGTGCGCATGGACGCGGTGCCCGGCCGCCTGAACGAAAGCTGGTTCAAGGCCGAGCGCGAAGGCGTCTACTACGGACAGTGCTCGAAGCTCTGCGGCAAGGATCACGCCTTCATGCCGATCGCCTTCCGTGTGGTCAGCGAGGAGGCCTACAAGACCTGGCTGAACGAGGCGAAGGGCAAGTTCGCTTCGAGCGCGGTCTCGGTGACGGTCGCCGACGCGTCCATCCCCGCGCAGCGCCAGTAACTCGCGCCGATCTTCCAGCCATTCGATTTTTCTCGAGGACCCCCGATGGCAACGACTGCAACGGACCATCCCCACGACGCACACCCGATTCCATCGGGCTGGCGGCGCTACCTCTACTCGACGAACCACAAGGATATCGGGACGCTCTACATCATCTTCGCGATCTTCGCGGGGATCGTCGGCGGCGCCCTTTCCATCGCCATGCGCGCGGAGCTGATGGGGACGGGTATCCACGTCTTCCCGTTCATCTCGCAGATGCTTTCGGGTGACGGTTCGCTCGATGCCGCCAAGAACATGTACAACGTGTTCATCACGGCACACGGCGTCATCATGATCTTCTTCATGGTCATGCCGGCGCTCATCGGCGGGTTCGGCAACTGGTTCGTGCCGCTCATGATCGGCGCGCCCGACATGGCCTTCCCGCGCATGAACAACGTCTCGTTCTGGCTGCTGCCTGCTTCGTTCCTGCTGGCCCTCACCTCGATGTTCGTCGAAGGCGCGCCGGGCATGCACGGGTTCGGCGGCGGCTGGGTCATGTACCCGCCGCTCTCCAGCAACACGGGCCATCCGGGTCCGGCGATGGATTTCGTGATCCTGTCGCTGCATCTGGCCGGCGCTTCGTCGATCCTGGGCGCGATCAACTTCATCACGACGATCTTCAACATGCGCGCGCCGGGCATGACCCTGCACAAGATGCCGCTGTTCGCCTGGTCGGTGCTGGTGACTGCCTTCCTGCTCGTGCTGTCGCTGCCGGTCCTCGCCGGCGCGATCACCATGCTGCTGACGGACCGCAATTTCGGAACGACGTTCTTCGATCCGACCGGCGGCGGCGACCCGATCCTGTTCCAGCATCTGTTCTGGTTCTTCGGCCACCCGGAAGTGTACATCCTCATCCTCCCAGGCTTCGGCATCATCAGCCACATCGTCTCGACCTTCTCGCGCAAGCCCATCTTCGGCTATCTCGGAATGGCCTATGCGATGGTGGCGATCGGCGTCGTCGGCTTCGTGGTCTGGGCTCACCACATGTACACGGTGGGCATGTCGCTCAACACGCAGCGTTACTTCGTCTTCGCGACGATGGTGATCGCGGTGCCCACCGGCATCAAGATCTTCTCCTGGATCGCGACCATGTGGGGCGGCTCGATCTCGTTCCGCGTGCCTATGATCTGGGCGGTGGGCTTCATCTTCCTGTTCACCGTCGGCGGTGTCACGGGCGTCGTTCTCGCCAATGCCGGCATCGACCGCTACATGCACGAGACCTATTACGTCGTGGCGCATTTCCACTACGTTCTGTCGCTCGGAGCGGTCTTCGCGCTGTTCGCCGGCTTCTACTACTGGTTCCCGAAAATGTCGGGCTACATGTACAGCGAGTTCCTCGGAAAGCTGCACTTCTGGGTGATGTTCATCGGTGTGAACCTGACCTTCTTCCCGCAGCATTTCCTCGGTCTCGCCGGCATGCCGCGTCGTTATGTCGACTATCCGGACGCCTACCTGCTGTGGAACCAGATCTCGTCCTACGGCTCCTATCTCTCGGGCTTCGGCGTGCTGATCTTCCTGTATCTCGTCTATGACGCGTTCCAGAAGAAGGTTCTCGCGGGTGACAATCCCTGGGGTGTCGGCGCGACGACGCTGGAATGGACGCTAAGCTCGCCTCCGCCGTTCCACCAGTTCGAGACCCTGCCCCGGATCACGGGATCCGACCACTAAACGACTTTCCGGCGGCAGCGCTCAGCTGCCGCCGGAGCCTTCCTTCGAGCAGCCCGGCCGTGTGGCCGCACTGTTCCAACGAGGGCTCCGCCAAGGCGGGCCAGACCGCATCCGCCCCAGGCGGATCACGTCAGACAGTGCGCTGCGAGATCGCAGTCACGATTGAAAGCCGGCATACGGCAGGGTGGTCGATGAGTTTCGTCAGCCAACACGAACTTCTTCCCGAGGCTTCCGTCCGGATCTCCGTGGCAGATCCGAGCGACTACCTTGCGCTGCTGAAGCCGCGCGTCATGTCGCTCGTGGTGTTCACCGCGCTGGCTGGCCTGCTGGTCGCGCCGGGCACGATGCACCCGCTCATCGCCTTCGTATCGCTGCTGGCCATCGCTGTCGGTGCTGGCGCCTCCGGGGCGCTGAACATGTGGTACGACGCCGACATCGACCTGCTCATGAGCCGGACGAAGACGCGGCCTGTGCCCTCGGGACGCATCCGCCCCAAGGAGGCGCTGGGCTTCGGGCTGACGCTTGCTGTCTTCTCCGTGCTGACGCTCGCGCTCGTGGCCAATTTCCTGGCCGCCGGCCTGCTGGCCTTCACGATCTTCTTCTACGCTGTCGTTTATACGATGTGGCTGAAACGCTCGACGCCGCAGAACATCGTCATCGGCGGCGCCGCAGGCGCCCTTCCTCCGGTTGTTGCCTATGCTGCCGCGACCAACTCCGTCAGCCTGTCGAGCCTCGTGCTGTTCGCAATCATCTTCATCTGGACGCCGCCCCACTTCTGGGCGCTGGCGCTGGTGAAATCGGCCGACTATGCGCGCGCCGGCATCCCGATGATGCCGAACGTGAAGGGCCCCGACCACACGCGACTGGAGATCGTGCTCTACACGATCCTGCTCGTGCCGCTGGGCGTCGTGCCTTATTTCCTGGGCTTTGCCTCGCCGGTCTACGGCGTCGTCGCGGCGGTTTCCGGCCTCGGCATGCTGGCCTTCGCCATACTGGTCTATCGCCGGCGCGTGGGTCCGGGCGCGGACCGCACGGCCATGCAGATGTTTGCCTATTCGATCCTCTACCTCTTCCTGCTCTTCGCCGTGATCGTCGTCGAGAACGGGATCCATTCCGCGATCCGGCATTTTGGATAAGAGGCTATGGCGATGACCGAACCAACCCGTCCCGACAGGGGCGTCCAGTTGACACCGGAGCAGCTGAAGAGCCGCCGCGCGCGCAATATCGCGATCGGCCTCGCCGTCGGTTTTCTCGTGGTCCTCTTCTACGCGATCACGATCGTAAAGCTCGGCCCCGGCGTGTTGCAGAGGCCCGATTGAGATGACCGAGCACCGTCCCGACGCAGCCTCCGCGATGCAGCACCGCCACAAACGCGTGGCGTTGATCGTCGTCGCGGTTGTGGTGGGCATGGTCGGCATGGCCTATGCGGCAGTTCCCCTCTACAGCCTGTTCTGCCGCGCCACGGGTTACGGCGGCACGCCCCAGATCGTCGATCGCCCCTCCGATACGCGCGGCAATCGCGTGATGACCGTGCGCTTCGACTCCAATGTGTCATCCGACCTGCCGTGGACCTTCGAGCCCGACGTTCCCTCCATCAAGCTGCGCACGGGGGAGACGGCGACCGTCTTCTTCAAGGTGCACAACCGCTCGCAGAAGGCGACCTCGGGTCTGGCGTCCTATAATGTGGCGCCGGATCAGGCGGGCCTGTTCTTCAACAAGATCTCCTGCTTCTGCTTCAGCGAGCAGCATCTGGAGCCCGGCGAGACGATGGAAATGCCTGTCGTATTCTATCTCGACCCGGCGCTCGAGACCGACGACATCATGAAGAACACGGAAAGCGTGACGCTGTCCTATACGTTCTTCGCATCGAAGACGCCGGTCGCCTCGGCACGCGGAAAGCCCGCGCTCTGAGGTGACGTCTGCTGCCTTGACCCCCAGCCTTGAACAGGGCAAAGGGCAGATGAAGAATTTCGATCCCGGCGCGCCGGGGGCCGATGATGAGGTGGCCGTCGAGGCCGTGAGACAAGAAGCAATCAAGGGAAGCTGTCATGGCCGACGCCCATATGAAACCGAACCACGACTATCACCTCGTCGACCCGAGCCCGTGGCCCTTGGCCGGCTCGATCGCAGCCTTCGTCACCGCCGTCGGCGCCATCATGTTCATGAAGGGCATGTCGCCCTTCGGCCTGAAGATGGGCCCCTATGTTTTCGGCGCCGGCTTCATCGGCGTTCTCTACGTCATGGCGGCGTGGTGGACAGATGTAATCAAGGAAGCAGAGCACGGCGGCTACCACACGCGCGTCGTCCAGATCAGCCATCGCTATGGCATGATTCTCTTCATCGCCTCCGAAGTGATGTTCTTCGTGGCATGGTTCTGGGCCTTCTTCGACGTGAGCCTGTTCCCGGCCGACACGCACCAGTACGCGCGCACCGAGTTCCTGAACGGCACCTGGCCCCCGAAGGGCACGGAAGTGTTCGATCCCTGGCACCTGCCGCTCCTCAACACCCTCATCCTGCTCACGTCGGGCACGACCGTGACATGGGCGCATCATGCGCTGCTGCACGGCGACCGCGACGGCGTCAAGAAGGGCCTGCTGATCACAGTGCTGCTCGGCGCGCTGTTCTCCTTCGTGCAGGTTTACGAA
Organism: Hyphomicrobiales bacterium; assembly: GCA_028290285.1. Lineage (GTDB taxonomy): Bacteria > Pseudomonadota > Alphaproteobacteria > Rhizobiales > Beijerinckiaceae > Terripilifer. The sequence continues at coordinate 68,476 of JAQGKD010000096.1, read as the reverse complement.
TACAGCCATGCGGCCTTCGGTTTCAAAGGCTCGATCTACGGCGCGACCTTCTTCATGGCGACCGGCTTCCACGGCTTCCATGTGCTGATCGGCACGATCTTCCTGCTCGTCTGCCTGCTGCGCGTCATGGCTGGCCATTTCACCTCCAAGCAGCACCTCGGCTTCGAATTCGCCGCCTGGTACTGGCACTTCGTGGATGTGGTCTGGCTGTTCCTCTTCGCCGCCATCTACGTATGGGGCGGCAGCGGCGGCACGATCGCCGGCGGGCACTGAGCCTTCGACGCGAATTCAAGGGGCGGCCCAGTGCCGCCCCTTTTGCATTTTCGGGCGGCACTCCAAGGATACGACCATGGTCGATGACGATCTCTATCCGCCGCAATCGCCCTATCACACCGGCTTCGCGGGCCTCTGTCCCCGATGCGGTCAGGGCCATCTGTTCACGGGGTTCATCAATATTGCCCCGAAATGCGAGGTCTGCGGCCTCGATCTCGCCTTCGCGGATGCTGGCGACGGCCCGGCTGTCTTCGTGACCCTGTTCACCGGCTTCATCGTGCTCGGCGCGGCCATGTGGACCGAGATCGTCTACGAACCGCCGATGTGGGTTCATCTCGTGATCTTCCTGCCCATGGTGCTGATCGTCTGCGTCGGCATGCTGCGGCCGTTGAAGGGCCTTCTGGTGGCGCTGCAATACCGCAACAAGGCCGAACAGGGACGGCTCCAGAGTTGAGCGAGACGGCACCGAACCAGAGCCGGTCCGAATCGGGCGCGCGCGGGCTCCTCGTCCCCAGCCTGCTGGCGCTCGCCGTCTTCGCCCTGCTGGTCTCCCTCGGCGTCTGGCAATTGCACCGACTCGCGTGGAAAGAAGACCTGATCGCCAAGATCGATGCGCGCGCACACGGGCCAGCCGTGGCGATTCCGCCCCAGAGCGCATGGGCCTCGTTGCGCCCCGACGACTACGAATATCGGCACGTGAGCGTCAGCGGCCGGTTCGAGCATGACAAGGAGGCGCTCGTCTTCCGCGCGTCCGGCCCCGGCGACGGTCTCTCGAAGCCCGGCTATCTCGTGATGACGCCGTTGCAGCTCGACGATGGATCGCATGTGCTGATCGGGCGCGGCTTCGTGCCCGAGGAGTCGCGCGACCCCGCCATGCGCGCCGCCGGACAGATCGAGGGCGAGGTCACCGTCACGGGCCTGATGCGCGCGCCCGAGCCACGCAACACCTTCACGCCCGCCGACACGCCTGCGAAAAACCAGTGGTTTACGCGCGACCCCCTTGCGATAGCAGCGCATTTCGGCCTCGAGCGGAGTGCCCCCTTCTCCATCGACGCAGATGCGACGCTCCTGCCCGGCGGCCTGCCGCGTGGGGGCGTCACCGTCGTCACCATCCCGAACGATCACCTCTCCTACGCTCTGACCTGGTTCGGGCTTGCGGCCACGCTCGTGGTGATCTTCGGCCTCGTCGTCATCAGGCGGACGCGCAGGCCCTGAGCAAACACTGCTCCCCGCGTGTTTTTGTGCTAGATGGCATTTAACGGGGCGACCCGACATCTCTCCGCCGAGCCAAGTACAGGGACCCGACGTGAACTACATTTCAACTCGTGGCGAAGCCCCCGTCCTCTCCTTCACCGAGGCCCTGCTCGCGGGGCTGGCGCGGGACGGTGGGCTCTATGTCCCGCAAACCTTCCCGCAACTGTCCGAAGCCGAGATCGCGGGCTTTGCAGGCGTGTCCTATGCCGAAGTCGCGGAATCTGTGATCTCGCCCTTCCTTGGGGCGGAGATCGACCCGCATCATTTCACCAAGATGGTGCATGACGCCTATGGCACGTTCCGCCATTGCGCGGTGACGCCGCTGACGCAGATCGGCGACAACCTGTTCGTGCTCGAACTCTTCCACGGTCCGACGCTTGCGTTCAAGGACGTGGCGATGCAGTTGCTGGCGCGCATGATGGACCATGTGCTGAAGGCGCGGGGCCAGCGCGCGACCATCGTGGGTGCGACCTCAGGCGACACGGGCGCCGCCGCCATCGACGCATTCCGCGGCCTCGAACAGGTCGACGTTTTCATCATGTATCCGCATGGCCGCGTCTCCGACGTGCAGCGCAGGCAGATGACGACCATCGCCGACGAGAACGTGCATACGATTGCGCTCGAAGGCACGTTCGACGATTGCCAATCGATCCTGAAGGGCCTGTTCAATCACCACGCCTTCCGCGATTCCATCGGCCTTTCGGGGGTGAATTCGATCAACTGGGCGCGTGTCGTTGCGCAGGTCGTTTATTATTTCACCAGCGCCGTCGCACTCGGCGCGCCGCACCGGAAGATCTCGTACACGGTCCCGACCGGCAATTTCGGCGACATTCTCGCGGGCTTCATCGCCAAGCGCATGGGGCTGCCCATCGAGCGGCTCGTGATCGCGACGAACGAGAACGACATTCTCGCGCGCACGCTGGATGAGGGCGTCTACGAAGTGCGTGGCGTGCACGCAACGCAGTCTCCGTCGATGGACATCCAGGTCTCCTCGAATTTCGAGCGCCTGCTGTTCGACGCCTGCGGGCACGATGCGAGTGCGGTGCGTGGGCTGATGTCGAGCCTCAGCCAGTCCGGCCGCTTCGAAGTCCCCCATGCGGCGCTGTCGAAAATCCGTGCCGAGTTCGACGCCTATCGTACCGGCGAGACCGGCACGGCGAAGGAGATGGCGCGCGTCTACAAGGAGTGCGGGATGCTGATCGATCCGCATACCGCCGTGGCCGTTCACGCTGCGCGCAAGGCGCTTACGCACGATCCTTCCACGCCCATGGTGGCGCTGGCGACCGCGCATCCGGCAAAATTCGGCGCAGCCGTCGAAAAGGCGACGGGGGTGAAAGTGGTCCTGCCCCCGCATCTCGCAGGCCTCATGGACAAGCCCGAACATTTCACCGTGATACCCAACGACCAGGCGGCCATAGAGGCGTTCATCCGCACCCATGCGCGAGCCGCGCGTTGACACGCTCGCGGAAGGTGAAGCCGGCATGACCATCGAAATCACAACGCTGCCGTCCGGGCTGCGCATCATCACCGACGCCATGCGCGATCTCGAAACCGCTTCGCTCGGGGTGTGGATCGGCGCGGGCTCGCGGCACGAGACCGAGAGTGAGCACGGGCTCTCGCATCTCCTCGAACACATGGCCTTCAAGGGCACGAAGCGACGCTCGGCGCGGGCCATCGCCGAGGAGATCGAAACGGCTGGCGGCGACCTGAACGCCGCGACGAGCACGGAGACCACCGCCTATTACGCCCGCGTGCTCGCGTCCGACACGGGGCTGGCGCTCGACATTCTCGCCGACATCCTCACCGACAGCGTGTTCGATCCGCAGGAACTGGAGCGCGAGAAAAGCGTGATCCTGCAGGAGATCGGCGCGGTCGAGGACACGCCCGACGATCTCGTGTTCGACCTGTTCAACGCAGCCGCCTATCCGGGACAGCCGATCGGGCGCTCGATCCTGGGCACGCCCGAGCGCGTGTCGGGTTTCAACCGCGATTCGATTGAAACCTATCTCGGCCGCCATTACGCCGCCCCGATCTCCGTCATCGCGGCGGCGGGCGCGGTCGAACATGCGCGAATCGTCGACGAGGCGGGCGAGCGATTCGGTGCGCTGGCGCCAATGCAGGTGACGGAGGCGATCCCGGCGATCTATCGCGGCGGCGAGGTCAAGCTGAAGCGCAAGCTCGAACAGACGCATATCGTCGTGGGCTTCGAAGGCCGCTCGTTCCACGACGAAGAGGAATATGCGCTGCATGTCTTCTGCAACGCGGTGGGCGGGGGCATGTCTTCGCGCCTGTTCCAGACGGTGCGCGAGGAGCGCGGCCTCGCCTATTCGATCTACTCGTTCCACTGGCCCTATACTGACACTGGCGTGTTCGGCTTCTACGCCGCGACCGCGCCCGGCGATGTGCGCGACCTGATGCCCGTCGCCCTCGATTGCCTGGCGGAGGCGTCCGTGAAGCTGGACACAGCGGAGATGGAGCGGGCCAAGGCGCAGATGAAAGTCTCGCTGCTGACCGCGCTTGAATCCTCCAGCGCACGGGCCGAACAGATCGCCCGGCAGCACATGGCCTACGGTCGCGTCTTGCCCCGCGACGAAATCATCGGCAGGATCGACTCGCTGACGCTCGAGCAGGTGCGGCGGGCGGGTCTGCGAGCCCTTTCCACCGCGCCGACCGTTTCGGCCGTCGGCGATGTATCGAAGGTCATGACGCAGGCGCGAATCGCCGAGCGTCTCGCATAGGCTCCGGGAGTCATGGCGCTGTTTCGTCTCGGAGGGCCGGCTGAGCCCCTCCATGCCATACGCGGTGAGGGCGTCTACCTTCGGCCGCTGGAGCCGCGCGACTTCGCGCAATGGGTCAGCCTGCGCGAGCGCAGCCGGGCGTTTCTGGCGCCGTGGGAGCCGACCTGGCCCGCCGACGACCTCACCAAGAGTGCATTTCGCCGCCGCCTGCGCCGCCATGGCGACGAGATCGATCGCGACGAGGCCTATCCCTTCCTGATCTTTCGCGAGGCGGACGGCGTTCTCGTTGGCGGACTCACGCTCGGGCAGGTCCGCCGCGGCGTCGCGCAGACGGTCACGCTGGGCTATTGGATGGGCGCGCCATTCGCCGGCCAGGGCTACATGTCGCGCGCGGTGCGTTCAGCGGCGACCTATGCTTTCGCGAACCTGCGGTTTCACCGCATCGAAGCCGCCTGCCTACCTCATAACGCGCCGTCCATCGGGCTGCTGGAGCGCAACGGATTCCAGCGCGAAGGGATAGCGCGCTCGTATCTGCGAATTAACGGAACCTGGCAGGACCATCTGCTGTTCGCCAGACTGGACTCCGATCCCGTGCCGCTGCGAACCCGGCTTCCACAGCGTTGACGTGCAAAGCCTGTGGAGGGCGACTTGCCCTCTCGCCGGGCAAGCTCTACCAATCAAACTTCCGACACGGTCACAGTCCACGGGTTCTCTTCGATTGATCCGATTTGGCATGGGCGGACCACCGCTCGATTTTGAATAGGGTATCGTGCGTCGGCTTTTATCTTTCCTCCTCCTCGCAAGCTTCATCCTGTCGGGCCTTGAGCCCGCGATGGCGATCGAATCCGTGCGCGTGCCGCTGGATGCACGCGCGATCGACCTGACGCAGGCCGTCGAACGCTATTCCTCGCAAGGCGACCGCCTGCAGGTTTCCACCGCTCCGGGCTCGGACGGCATCGTGCGCCGAATCGAAGTGAGCGCGCGCGAGACCGGCACGCAGCCCGCGTGGATCGTGTTCGCGCTCACCAACGATACGGACGAGCAGATCGAGCGCCTGATCGTGGCCCCGCATTTCCGGCTGGTCGGCTCCGGCGTCATCTGGCCCGACCTGGGCGCGTCGCGCGTATCAGCCATCACCGCGAGCCAGGGGTTTCCGCCGGAGCGCGAGGACAGCACGGATGCGGACGTCTTCCGCCTGACGCTCGATCCCGGCACGACCATCACCTATGTCGCCGAGTTGCGCACGCCCAACCTGCCGCAGCTCTATCTCTGGGAGCCCGACGCCTACAAGGACAAGGTCACCAGCCTCACGCTCTACAAGGGCTTGATCATCGGCATTTCCGGCCTGCTCGCCCTGTTCCTGACCATCGTATTCGTGGTCAAGGGCGCGGTCATCTTCCCGGCCGCCGCAGCGCTCGCCTGGGCGGTGCTCGCCTATGTCTGCATCGACTTCGGGTTCTGGAACAAGCTGTTCGACATTGGCGGCGATGCCGACCGAATATGGCGCGCGGGCGCCGAAACCATCCTCGCCGCGACCCTGCTCGTGTTCCTCTTCGCCTATCTCAATCTCAGCCGGTGGCATGTGCGCGCCTCGCATGTCGCCATCGTATGGCTGCTGTTCCTCGGCGCGCTGATCGGTCTCGCGGTCTATGACGCGCCTGTTGCCGCAGGTGTGGCGCGCATTTCGGTCGCGACCATCGCGGCTGTCGGCTTCATCCTTGTGCTCTACCTCTCGACGCACGGTTACGACCGAGCAGTGATGCTGATCCCGACGTGGTTCCTGCTGCTCGTATGGGTCGCGGCGGCCGGGTTCACGGTCACAGGCACGCTGACCAACGATCTCGTCTCGCCGGCCCTGATCGGGGGGCTCGTCCTGATCGTCATGCTGATCGGCTTCACCGTGATGCAGAACGCCTTCGCGGGAGGTGGACTCGCGTCCGGCCTCGTCTCCGATTCAGAGCGCCGCGCGCTGGCGCTGACGGGCGCGGGCGACATCATCTTCGACTGGGATGTGCTGTCGGATCGCATTTACGTGAGCCCCGAGGCGGAGCAGCAACTCGGCATCAAGCGCGGCGTGCTGGAGGGTCCGGCCTCCGCGTGGCTCGACATCCTGCATCCCTTCGATCGCGATCGCTATACGGCCTGCCTCGACACAGTTCTGGAACAGCGGCGCGGGCGCGTTTCGCTCGATTTCAGGCTGCGCGCGGGCGATGGCCATTATGTCTGGTTCCTGCTGAAGGCGCGGCCCGTGGTCGGCGCGGACGGAGAAGTGGTGCGCGTCATCGGCACGCTCGCGGATGTCACCGAGACCAAGCGGTCGGAAGAGCGACTGCTGCACGATGCCGTGCACGACAATCTCACCGGCCTGCCCAACCGGGAATTGTTCTTCGACCGGCTCGATGCATCGCTCACCAACGCGCGGGTCGATCCGCATCTGCATCCCACCGTGATCTGCATCGACCTCGACCGCTTCCGGCAGGTGAACGACGCCGTCGGTCTTTCGGCGGGCGATTCCATTCTTCTCACCGTCTCGCGGCGGCTGAACAGGCTCATCAAGGAGCAGGACACGCTGTCGCGCATTTCGAGCGACCAGTTCGCGATCATCCTGCTCTCCGAGATGCGGCACGAGCAGATCGTCGCGCTGGCCGACACGGTGCGCCGTACGGTCTCGACGCCGGTCAGTTTCGGCGACCGCGAAGTGGCCCTGACCGCCTCCATCGGCATCGCACTGTTCGATCCGCAACTGCATCCCAAACGCGACGACATGCTGAAGGATGCCGAGATCGCGATGGCGCATTCGAAGAAGCTCGGCGGCAATCGCACGGAGGTGTTCCGCCCGGGCATGCGCTCGCAGCGTTCCGACCGCCTGTCGCTCGAGGCCGACCTCCGGCGCGCGCTCGACCGCGGCGAGATGAAGGTTTTCTTCCAGCCCATCGTGCGGCTCGAAGATCGCACCATCGCAGGGTTCGAGACGCTGCTGCGCTGGGATCATCCGCGGCTGGGCCGCCTGGGTCCGGCGGATTTCGTGCCGATTGCCGAAGAGACCGGCGTGATCGTCGATCTCGGAATTTTCGCGCTCGAACGGGCCGCCCGGGAACTCTCGGCCTGGCAGCATGCTCTCGACGTCGACCCGCCGATCTTCGCCAGTGTGAACATCTCGTCGCGGCAATTGCTGCGGCACGACCTGCTGCACGACGTGAAGTCCGTTCTGACGCGCTCGAGCGTCATCCGGGGCACGTTGAAACTGGAAGTCTCCGAAGCGCTCGTGATGGAAAATCCGGAATATGCAGCGCAGATGCTGGACCATATCCGCGACCTCGGCGCCGGACTGTCGCTCGACGATTTCGGCACGGGCTATTCCTCGCTGTCGTACCTGCAACGATTCCCCTTCGACACGATCAAGATCGACAAGAGCTTCGTGAAGCAGAACGGCAAGGGTTCGCGCCCGGTCATCCTGCGCTCGATCATCGGGCTCGCGCACGACCTCGGGCTCGAAGTCATCGCCGAAGGGACGGAAACCGAGAGCGACGCGATCGAGCTGTCGCAGCTCGGCTGCGAGTATGCGCAGGGATACGCCTTCGGCCATCCGATCACGGCGGTGGAGGCCCGCCGCCTCGTGGGTGCCGGAATAGAAGCGGCTTGATCGGGGTCAGGCGTGGCCGGCTTCGCCCGATAGCATGGCAGGGTCGATGCCCAAGGTGCGCAGGGCGCGCGAATATTTGCCTTCGAGATCGTTGTCGAACAGAAGGCTTGGCTCCGCGGGCACCGTCAGCCAGCCGTTCTGCTGGATCTCTTCCTCGAGCTGGCCGGGCGACCACCCGGCATAACCCAAAGCCAGCATTGCCTGATCCGGCCCATCGCCACGCGCGATGGCGCGCAGGATATCGACCGTCGCAGTCAGGGAGATGCCCTCGTTGATCGGCAGCGTCGAGTTGTCGATGAAAAAATCCGCCGAATGCAGCACGAAGCCGCGCCCCGTCTCGACCGGACCGCCCTTGAGAACCTGGATGGCCCCGGCGCGCGAGGGAAGCCGGATCGCCTCCTCCGGCCCGATCACATCCAGCTGAACGAGCAGGTCCGAAAAACTGACCTTGCGGGCGCGCTGGTTGACGACGATGCCCATAGCGCCGTCAGGTGAATGCGCGCAGACATAGACGACCGAGCGGGCGAACCGCGAGTCGGACATGCCGGGCATTGCGACGAGAAGCTGGCCGTCGAGATAGCCCTCGTCCTTGTCGGGGGACCTGATGGATTCGGTTGTCATGTGCTTCATGCTACGTGTTGCCAGATGAACGGACAATAAAGGGAGGGGCACCTTGAGGGTCACAGCATCGTGTCTGGCGATTCAACAGGCCCAAAGCCACAAACGTTCCATGAGCCCACGTTCACCCGTTCAAGTCACCATCGGCGTCGTTTGCGTTGTTTTGACGGCGTTTTTGCCATTTTCAGCTTGCGCGGCGGAGACAGAGACCGGCTGGGCCCGCGGGGCCCTCTCGCAGGCGCGGCTCGTGGCCGCAGGCGGGCTCGACGGCGAGGGTGTCTACCGGCTGGCGCTGGAGATCGCCCTGACGGGTGACGCCCACACCTATTGGCGCTCGCCGGGCGATGCCGGCGTGCCGCCCAAGCTCTCGGCGGAGGGCTCACGAAATGTGAAGTCGGCCGACCTCTCCTACCCCGCCCCAACGCGGATGGACGAGGCGGGACTGCAGGTGTTCGGCTATCGGGGCGCACTCTTGATTCCGCTCGACGTCGTGCCCGCCGACAGGGACCGGCCAGTGCATCTGGCCGTCACCTTTTCCTATGCCGCCTGCGAGAAGATCTGCATCCCGGCCGAGGCGCGGGCCGAGCTGGACCTGACGCCGAATGCCCCTCCGAGCGCGCAGACGGAGCGCATTGCCGCAGCGCGGGCCGGGCTGCCAGTGCAGACTACCAACGGGGGAGCCGTGACGTTCGAGGTGGTCGCGGCAAAAGGCGCGGAGACTGCGAGCTGGCGCGTTCGTATTGTGAAGCCACAAGGCCCCTGGCGAGACCTGTTCGCGGAAGCGCCCGATGGCTGGTTTTTCGAGACGCGGCCCCAGGCCGATGGGTTCGATCTCGTGGCCGTCGAGAAACCCAAAGCGACGCAATACCCCGTCGACGTCACGCTCACGCTGGCTGGCGCCGGGCGCGCGTTCGAGACGAAACTTGCGCTTCCGGCACCCTGAATCGCACCTCTGCGATTGCGCGCGCTGGAGCCTTGAAGGAAAGTACCGGACCCGCCGGCCTTGACCGGCGGACCTAGGAACAGACGAGGAAACCATGATCAAAGTCGGCGACACCATCCCGAACGCCACGTTCACAGTCATGACGGCCGAAGGCCCGAAGCCCCGCACGACCGACGAGATCTTCAAGGGGAAGACAGTCGTGCTCTTCGCCGTGCCCGGCGCGTTCACGCCGACCTGCCACAAGAACCACCTGCCGGGCTACATCGCCAAAGCTGATGAGATCAAAGCCAAGGGCGTCGACACGATTGCCGTGACCGGCGTCAACGACGTGTTCGTGATGAACGCCTGGGCAGAGAACACCGGCGGCAAGGACAAGATCGAATTTCTCGCCGACGGCAGCGCGATCTTCGCCAAGGCGATCGGCCTGACCGTCGACCTCAACGAACGGGGCCTCGGCATCCGCTCGCGCCGCTATGCGATGATCGTCGAGGACGGCGTCGTGCAGGCGCTCGATGTCGAAGAGGCCGCGGGCGTGGAAGTGTCCGGCGCCGACCATATTCTTGACAAGCTCTGACGCGGTCGCTCCTCGCCGTCTTTGCGAGGAGCGAAGCGACGCGGCAATCCAGAAGCGGCAAGTCCGTACTGGATTGTTTCGCGGCGCTCGCAACGACGGCAACGCGCAGGGCACTTCGAGGGTTACGCAGACCTTCTCCCGGTGGGAGAAGGTGACCGTGAAACGGCCGGATGAGGGGTTTCAGCCTCTCAGAACAGAAATCGTAACCCCTCATCAGTCGGCTCCGCCGACAGCTTCTCCCAATGGGAGAAGCAAGGCCGCGTCTACTTGATGATCGCGGAGTAGACAGCCGCGCGGCTGCCTACTTCGCGCCCACGCGGCTCTTCAGAAACGGCTTCATGCCGCGGCGGGCCAGCTCATCCGCGCGCTCGTTCATCTCGTCGCCCGCATGGCCCTTGACCCAGTGCCATTCGACGTTGTGACGGGACTCGGCTTCGTCCAGCCGCTGCCACAACTCGATGTTCTTGACGGGCTTCTTGTCGGCGGTTTTCCAGCCGCGCTTCTTCCAGTTCGCCATCCAGCCGGTGACGCCGCCGCGCACATATTGCGAATCGGTGTGCACATCGATGTCGCAGGGACGCGTGAGGGCTTCGAGCGCGGAGATGGCGGCCATCAGCTCCATCCGGTTGTTGGTGGTGAGCTCTTCGCCGCCGAAGAGTTCGCGCTCCTTGCCGTCGAAGGTGAGGATGGCGCCCCAGCCGCCGGGGCCGGGATTGCCCGAACAGGCGCCGTCGGTCCAGATTGCGACACGCTTCGTCACGCGAGCCAGCCATAGTCGCGCGCGCTGGTGACGCGCTGGTGGAACCGCAGCTTCTTCACATATTCCATGGGGTCTTTCGGGCGCACCATCGCGCCGGGCGGCACGTTCAGCCAATCGACGAGGCGCGTGAGGAGAAAGCGGAGTGCGGCGCCGCGCGCGAGCACCGGAAAGGCGGCGATCTCGGCGTCCGACAGGGGGCGCACGCGCGCATAGCCGGCGAGAAATGCCCGCCCCTTCGTGACATTGAAGGATGCGTCGGGCTCGAAGCACCAGGCATTTAGGCAGATGGCAGCGTCATAGGCGAAGGCATCGGTGCAGGCGAAGTAGAAATCGATGAGGCCCGACAATTGGCCTCCGAGGAAGAAGACGTTGTCGGGGAAGAGATCCGCGTGGATGATTCCCTGCGGCAGATCCTGCGGCCAGAATTCACCGAGCACGGCGAGTTCCTGCTCGATCAACGTGGACAATCCCGGCGCAATCTCGTTCGCTCGGTCGCGCCCGCCGGCAAAAAGCGCGGACCAGCCGTGTACCGAGAGCGTGTTGTCGCGGCGCATCGGAAAATCCGAGCCGGCTGCGTGGAGATGCGCCAGCGCTGCGCCCACCATCTCGCAATGGGCGGAGCTGGGACGGCGCACCGACATGCCTTCCAGAAAGGTGACGAGGACGGCAGGGCGGCCCGCGATTCGGCCGAGCGCCTGCCCGTCTCGCGCCTTGACCGGCTGCGGGCAGACGAGACCGCGTGAGGCCAAATGCTCCATCAGACGCAGAAAGAACGGCAGATCGGCCTCGTTCACGCGCTTTTCGTAGAGGGTGAGGATGAACGTGCCTGTCTGCGTGCGCAGCAGGTAGTTCGTGTTCTCCACGCCTTCAGCGATGCCCTTTAGCGACAGGACGGAGCCGAGATCGTAGGCGCTGAGAAAGAGCGCCAGATCTTCGTCGGTGACTTCCGTATAGACGGCCATGACCCTGCCCGACCGATGCATGTGTTTGCGCGATGGCCGCGCTTTGCGACCTTCTGGCTTCGTGTTAGCGACAGGTTCACCCGAGGTCAAACCCGCATGGTCGGCTGAAGCCGCCCTGTCCCCTCATGAATCCGAGACCATGATTTTCGCAGTCCCTGCCTGGCTCTGGGCGGTCTTCACCATCGGCGCATCGGCGGCGCAGACCGCACGCAATGCCATGCAGCGCGATCTCATCGCGACCATCGGCACGGGCGGGGCGACGCATGTGCGCTTCCTCTTCGCCCTGCCCTTCGCGGCCCTGTTCCTGCTGGTCGAATGGCTCGTGATCGGCCTGGACCTGCCGGTCCCCGGCTGGAAATCGCTGGCCTGGATCGTGATGGGTTTCTCGACACAGATGATCGCGACCGCGCTGATGCTGTCGGCCATGCGGGCGCGCTCCTTCGTGGTCACCATCGCCTACACGAAGACGGAGCCCGTGCTGATCGCGCTGTTTGGCATCGCGTTCCTGCATGAAACGCCGAATGTGCTAGTCGCGCTGGCCATCCTCACGGCGACGGCCGGAGTCATGCTGATGTCCTGGCCCAAGGCGCGGCCCGGCGACGACAAGGGGCCGATGGACTGGAAGCCCGCCCTGACGGGGCTGGGTGCCGGCGCCTTCTTCGCGCTTTCGGGCGTGGGGTATCGCGGCGGCATCACCAGCCTCGTCACGCCGTCCTTCGTACTCGCGGCCTCGACGACGCTCGTCATTGGGCTCGTGATGCAGACCGTCGTCATCCTCGTCTATCTGGCGCTGGCCGACAGGCCGACCCTCATCGCCATCGCGCGCAACTGGCGGCCCTCGCTGCTCGCGGGCTTCATGGGCGCTCTGGCGTCGCAGTTCTGGTTCCTGGCCTTCGCCATCAGCACGGCGGCGAAGGTCCGCACGCTGGCGCTGATTGAAGTGCCCTTCGCGCAATTCATGTCCGGCCGCATGAATCAGCGCACCAGCGCGCGAGAGTTTGTCGGCATGGGGCTGATCGTCGCTGGCGTGATTCTGCTGATGAACGGCTGAGCGTCAGGCCGGGCTATCCTCACGCAATTCGCGCGGCAGCGGGAAGAAGACGCTCTCATCCGCCGTCGTGACCGTCTCGACCTCGACCTCGTAGCGGGCCGAGAATGCAGCGACGATCTCGTCGATCAGCACTTCGGGCGCGGAGGCCCCTGCGGTCAGGCCGAGGGTGGCGATGTCTTCCAGATCGCCCCAGGGAATATCGTCGGCGCGCAGGATGAGGCGGGCGACCGGACATCCCGAGGTTTCCGCGACCTCGCGCAGGCGCTGCGAGTTCGACGAATTTGGCGAGCCCACCACGAGCATGGCGTCGACCTGCGGGGCCACGCGTTTCACGGCCTCCTGCCGGTTGGTGGTGGCGTAGCAGATGTCTTCCTTGTGCGGCCCGGCAATCTCGGGGAATCGGCGCTGGAGCGCGGCGACGATCTCGCGCGTGTCGTCCACAGACAGGGTCGTCTGCGTGACGAAGGCGAGCGCGGTGCCCGTGGGCACGTCGAGGCCTCCGACATCCTCCAGATTCTGGACCAGCTTCACCGCGCCCTCGGGCAATTGGCCCATCGTGCCCACCACCTCGGGGTGGCCGGCATGGCCGATCAGCAGCACGAGGCGGCCGCGCTTGCGATGGATCTCGGCCTCGCGGTGAACCTTGGTGACCAGGGGACAGGTCGCGTCGATGCTGAGCAGGTTGCGGCCGCGCGCGGCCTCGGGCACGGATTTGGGAACGCCATGGGCCGAGAAGATCACCGGGGCCTGCGTGTCGGGAACCTCGTCGAGATCCTCGACGAAAATGGCGCCTTTGCGCTTCAGGCTGTCGACGACATATTTGTTGTGCACGATTTCATGGCGCACATAAACGGGCGCGCCGTAGATCTGAAGTGCCCGCTCGACGGCATCGATGGCGCGCACGACACCCGCGCAAAAGCCGCGTGGGGCGCATAAAAGAATGCGAAGCTTGCGTCTCTGGTCCATGGCCGCCTCTGGTGTGGCCTCTATCTGCGGGAGCCGGGCGGCGAGGTCAAGGCACGTGGCATTCAGGCCACGGCCAGCGCCGGTGTGCGGCTTTTCGCTCGCAATCACACGCGGGGCCCCTATCTTTGGCCCAACGCCGCTCTGCGATCGCTCCTTTCGGGCAGGTCCTGCGAAGCCACACCACGAAAGACGCCCAACATGCCCGAGGCTGCTCACACCGGCGGATATCTCGTTTCCGTTCTGATCTTCCTCGGGGCCGCCGTGCTGGCTGTTCCGCTGTTCCGGCTGCTCGGGCTCGGCGCGGTCATCGGCTACCTCTTCGCGGGTGTCGCCATCGGCCCGTCGGGTTTCGGTTTCATCGGCGATGCCGGCACGACGCGCGAGATCGCGGAACTGGGCGTGGTGCTGTTGCTGTTCATCGTCGGGCTCGAACTGAAGCCCTCGCGGCTTCTGTCTATGCGTCGCGATATCCTGCTGCTCGGCTCGTCGCAGATGGCGGTCACCGCGCTCATCGTCGGCGGGCTGGCCTCGGTGACATTCAAGGTGCCCTTCTGGGGCGCGGCGACGGCCGGCGTCGCCCTGGCCTTTTCGGCAACCGCCATCGCGTTGCAGCTTCTGGAGGAGCGCGGCGCTTTGCAGAGCAGCTATGGCCGACGTGCGTTTGCCGTGCTGCTGATGCAGGACATCCTCGTCGTGCCCGTGCTGGCGCTGGTTCCGCTCGCCGCCAGCCGCGCGCCGGTGTTCAGCGGCCAGATCCAGGAGACGCTTGCCAGCCTCTCGGCGTCGGGTGCGGCGCTGGCCGTTGTAATCTTTGCCGGGCGTTATCTGCTCAATCCGATGTTCCGCATTCTGGCGAAAGCGGGCGCCCGCGAGGTGATGACGGCGGCGGCGCTTCTGGTCGTGCTCGGCACCGCCGTGCTGATGCAATGGGCCGGCATGTCGATGGCGCTCGGCGCGTTTCTGGCTGGCCTGCTGCTGTCGGAATCGCATTTCCGGCACGAGCTCGAAGCCGATATCGAGCCGTTTCGTGGCCTGCTGATGGGGCTTTTCTTCATGTCGGTGGGCATGTCGATCGACGGCCCGCTGGTGATCTCCAACGCGCTGTTCCTCCTGGCGGCGGCGGCTGGCGTCATCGCCATCAAGAGCCTCGTGACATATCTGCTGATGAAACTATCGGGGTCGACGCGCTGCGAGAGCCTGTCGGCTGCGAGCGTGCTGACGCCTGCGGGTGAGTTCTCCTTCGTCGTGTTCCCGCTGGCTGCCAGCAACAACCTGCTGCCCTGGAACACGGCCAATCTGCTCTCGGCCATCGCGGCTCTGACCATGGTCGCGGGGCCGCTTGTCGCCAAGGCAATCGAGCGCTTTTCCGAGCGCACGCGTCCTGCCGGGGAATTGCCGCCGGCGGAAGAAATTCCCGACGGCGCGCGTGGCAGCGTGCTGGTGATCGGCTTCGGCCGCTTCGGGCAGATGGCCGTGCAGGTGCTTCTTGCCGAGCGCGTGGACGTGACCGTCATCGATGCCGATATCGAGCGCATTCGGAATGCCGCGCGCTTCGGCTTCAAGGTCTATTTCGGCGACGGCACGCGGCTCGATGTGCTCAGGGCCTCGGGCGCGGCGGAGGCGCGGATCATTGCGATCTGCGTGGACAAGAAGGAATCGGCCTCGCTCATCGTGGAACTGGTGAAGCAGAACTTTCCGCTCGCGCGCATCCATGTGCGTGCCTACGACCGCATTCACGCCATCGAGCTGGTTGAAAAGGGCGCGGATTACCTGACCCGCGAGACCTTCGAGTCCGCCCTCGTCTTTGGTGCGGCCACGCTGTCCGAGCTGATCGAAGATGCCGACCGCGTTGCGCAGGTCGTGGAAGGTGTGCGTCGTCGCGACCTGCAGCGGCTCGCGGTGCAGCAGGCCGGGGGCAGCTTCTCGGACGCTGTCGCCGCCGCGCCGATCCAGCCCGAACCGCTCACGCCGCCGCTCAAGAAAGCGCGCGGCCTTTCCGTGGAGACGCAGGACATCGTGCAACATGCGGAAGATCGCCCGAAGGCGCCGAAAGAGACCGCATCATGAGCGGAGAGGCGCGTATCCGCCCGCGCGCGGTCTTTACCGAAGGCTCCATCCTGCGCCATGTGATCGTGATGACGGCGACGGGCTCGATAGGCCTCGTCGCCATCTTCGCGGTCGATCTCCTGTCGCTGCTCTATGTTTCGTGGCTGCATGACCCGAAGCTCACGGCGGGCGTCGGCTTTGCCACGCAGATCCTTTTCTTTCTGGTCTCGATCAACATCGGCCTGTCGATCGCCCTCACCGCGCTGGTCGCGAAGGCGCTGGGACAGGGCGACCGGGCGCACGCGCAACGGCTCGCGGCCTCGGGCCTCATGCATGTCATCGTCATCTCGGTCGTGGTCTCGGCCTGCGTGTTTCCGTTCCGGCGCGAATTGCTGATGCTGCTCGGCGCGCGTGGCGAATCGCTCGAGATAGCCACGCGCTTTCTGGCGATCACCCTGCCCTCCAATGTGCTGATGGCAGTCGGCATGGCCATGTCCGGCGTGCTGCGCGCGGTGGGCGACGCCAAGCGCTCGATGTATGTCACCCTATTTGGCGCCGTCGCGACGGCCATTGCCGATCCGATCCTGATCTTCGGGATGAAACTCGGGATCGACGGTGCGGCCCTGGCGACCATCCTGTCGCGCTGCGTGTTCGCAGGGGTCGGCCTCTATGGCGCGATTTATGTGCATGGCCTCGTGCGGCGGCCGCAGCGCAGTTTCGTCATACGCGATCTCGCGCCGATGATGGCCATCGCTGCCCCCGCCATCCTCACCAATCTGGCGGCACCTGTCGCCAACAGCTATTCGCTGAGCATTTTCGCAGGCTTCGGCGAGCCGACCGTCGCGGCCTTCGCGATCATCGATCGCGTGACGCCTGTCGCCTTTGGCGTGCTCTTCGCCATGTCGGGCTCAGTCGGGCCGATCATGAGCCAGAATTACGGAGCGGGTCTGTTTACCCGAGTGCGCGCGACGCTGAGCAATTGCCTCGTTCTCACGACGATTTACGTAGTGCTCGTCTGGGGATTGCTGGCGCTGGCCGCGCCATACGTGAACGCCATGTTCAATGCGAGCGGGGCGACAGCGGATCTCGTCGCCTTCTTCTGCAATTACGGCGCGGCGGCCTGGCTGTTCCTGGGGTTCATTTTCGTTTCGAATGCCGCCTTCAACAATCTCGGTTTTCCAATCCTTTCCACCGTGTTCAACTGGGGGCGGGCGACACTCGGCACCATTCCGTTCGTGACGCTCGGGGCCTCCCAGGGTGGCGCGCAGGGCGGGTTGCTGGGCATGATCGCAGGCGCGGCGATCTTCGGCGTGCTCGCCGTTATCAGCGCCTATTTCGCAATACGCCGTTTGCGCTTTCGTCCCCTGCCCTAACGTGCGCGCCTGTTGCGCATGGCGTCCGATGAGTTGAAACTCAGGCAATTGTGCGGGAGAGTTTCATGACCATCGAATTGTTCGACCTCGCGGGCGCTGACCCGGCTGTCCGCTTCAGCCCATATTGCTGGCGCATCCGCATGGCGCTGGCGCACAAGGGGCTGGATGTCCACACGCTCCCGTGGCGTTTCGTCGAGAAGCAGGCGATCTCCGCATCGGGTCAGGGCGCCGTGCCCGTCATCGTGGACAGGGGGCGGGTGGTCCATGATTCCTGGGCCATTTCGCTCTATCTGGATGAAGCCTACCCGGACCGGCCCAAACTGTTCTCGGGCTCGCAGGCGCGGGGCCTCTCCAACATCCTTCGCTTCTGGACGCAGAGCGCTCTGCATCCGGTGATCCTGAAGACCATCTTGAACGATCTGTTCGCGGCGCTCGACCCGGGCGACAAGGCCTATTTCCGCTCATCGCGCGAAGAGCGATTCGGAATGCCGCTGGAGAAATTCGCGTTTTCACCGGAGTCCGGCGCGGCAGTGCTCGAGAAAGCGCTCGGCCCCTTTCGCGCAGCGCTCGACTCGCAGGAGTTCGTCTGCGGCTCCAAACCCGCCTATGCCGACTACATCGTCTTCGGTGCATTCATGTGGGCGCGCGCGGTCTCGCCCATCGCGTTGCTCGACCGAAAGGACCCCGTTCACGCGTGGCGCGAGCGCATGCTCGACCTGCACGATGGGCTTGGCCGAAATGCACCGATTGCGGCAAAGGCGGATGCCTGAAGCACGGCTTTCGCTGGCGAGCCATGAAACAGCCGCCTTTATCCCGCAGGAAAATCACACGTTCCGCCCTGGCGGCCCGGCGGAGCTTGCGAAGAAAGCACGCGATTTGTTATGAGTTTCTCACCATTGCGCCCGGAGCGCGCAGCGCGGAGGGGACCAGCGCCTCGCTCGAACCAGGATGTCTGACATGATGGCGGCACTTCAATCGCGTAAAACCCGGCAGGTTCTCAGCCGCTCGGCTGCCGCGGTGCTGTTCCTCGCCGCCGGATGGACCATGTCCGCCCGTGCGGAGGACGCTCCCGAGGCAGCAGCCGATGCGCCGGCAAGTTCGGCTGCGGGCTGCGAGACAGACATCGGCAAGTTACAGGCGAAGCGCAATGCCCAGATCGCCTCGCTCAACCAGCTCAGCAAGAAGGGTGGCAAGCTCGACCCCGTCGCGGCCTGCCCGAAATTGCGCGGTCTGGCCAGCATCGAGCAGCAGATGCTCGGCTACATGGTCAAGAACCAGAACTGGTGCAACATTCCCGAAAACGTCATCGAAAACGTGAAGGAAGGCTCCGGCAAGACCGCGACCATCGCCAAGCAGGCCTGCGGCCTCGCGGCACAGGTCAAGAAGATGCAGAGCCAGCAGGCGGCAGGTGGCGGTGGCAGTCCCTTCGGCGGACAGCCCGCCGCTCCCAAGCTTCCCGCAGGACCGCTGTGAGTTCCGGGTCGGGCGCTCCGGCGCCCGATGCCTTGCCTGATTCTGTCGGACATAGCCTCGCGCTGCGTCTGGCGCCTGACCACTGGCGGCCCTTCGTCCAACTCGCGCGAATCGACCGACCCATCGGCTGGTGGCTACTGCTGCTGCCGTGCTGGTGGTCCGCCGCGCTTGCGGCCTCGTCCCTCCACACACCCCTTCGTTTCAGCCACCTTGTTCTGTTCTGGATCGGGGCCGTCGCGATGCGTGGCGCGGGATCGACCTACAACGACCTCGTCGACCGGGAGATCGATGCCGGCGTCGAGCGCACACGTGGACGCCCCCTGCCCTCCGGACGCGTGAGCGTACGTGCGGCGAAGATCTTTCTCGTCGCGCAATGCGCCGTGGGCGCCCTCGTCCTGTTCAGCTTCAATACCTTCGCAATCGCGACCGGGCTCGCCTCGCTGCTGATCGTGGCCGTATACCCCTTCATGAAGCGAATCACCTCATGGCCGCAGGCCGTGCTGGGGCTGGCGTTCGCCTGGGGCGGGTTGATGGGCTGGGCCGCCGCTGCCGGTTCGCTCGCCGCGCCCGCCTTCCTCATTTATCTCGCGGCAATTCTCTGGACGATGGGCTACGACACGATCTACGCGCTGCAGGATGCCCGCGACGACGCGCTCGTGGGGATCAAATCGACAGCGCGGCTGTTTGGCGATCATGTTCGGACGGGCGTGGGCCTGCTCTATGCGGGCGCCGTCGTCACGGCCGGGCTCGCGGTGTGGCTGGCGGGGGCCGGTATCGTCGCCCGGCTGGCCGTCCTCGCCTTCGCGGCGCATCTCGCCTGGCAGGTCTCGGCCATTCGCCCGCAGGACACCGCGCGCTCGCTGATGCTGTTCCGGTCGAACCGCGATGCCGGACTGATCCTTTTCGCCGGTCTCGCCCTTGATGCCCTCGCCAATGGCGCGGCTCTCTTGGGAACATAGGCGCGGCACGCCCGTTATCTGAGCAGCTAAACTCGGACGGGACTGCTGATCATGCTGAAATGGGCTCTTATCTTCTTCGTCGTTTCCGTCATCGCGGGTGGTCTCGGCTTCACGGGCATATCGGCGGCCACGAGTGGCATTGCCCGGATCCTGTTCTTCATCGCCGTTGCGATCTTCCTCGTCTTCCTGGTCCTCGGCCTTATGGCGGGCGAAGTCCTGTTCTGATCGACGCGCGTTTCAGTTCCGGGCAATGATCTCCCGGCCCTTGTGAACCTGCCTCATCCGCTTGCGCTCGCCCATCCGGCGGCGGCTCAGGAACCTCGGGCGACGGCGCAAGACGATTGCGCCGCGCCGGCGCATCTGGGGAGCGGGTCCAAGTATCAGCGTACCCAGATGACGCTCCCCGCATTCGAGCAGTCCGGGTTCGCGCTCCAGAAACTTCGGCAGGCTGGTCAGCGCCGCCCAGGCGTGCCATTCGGCGACGACATCGGTGTCATCGACCCCGTCATGAACGACGATGGACAGTTCCGGATCGGCATGGTCGAGGCGGATGACGAAGCGCGGCTCGTCCAGCGTCCCCGTCAGCGCCAGCACCACGCCGCGAAACGCCGAGCAGGGAATCCCGAGGCGCATCGACATGCCATCGAGACGCCGGGCGATGATCACCCGCCCCTGTTCGAACGAGACATGGCGGATGGCGCCGTCTGCGCGCGGGTCTGCTGCGATGAATGTGCTGGGGAGCGATGAAGCGAACTGGGCGGACATATGGCACCTCTGCTCGCGGGGAGAGTGATCCCCGCTCGGCGCCAATGTCGTGCCCAAGCAGCGCACGAGGCCCTAATTGCACTGGTTAAGGCACGGTAAAATGGCCTGTTTTCCAGCTGTTCTGCTGGGCGTGGCGAGCAAAGCGTCGAGAGAAAGCATCAAATTCGATGTAATCTCTCCACATGCGTCAGATGCGGCCTGTCTCGAAGACCTTTTCGACCTTGCCGTGCCATTCGCCATGGAACAGCGCGAGCAGATCGTCTGCGGCGACACGGCCCGAATCGATCCGGCGTTCGAGAATGTCGAGATGGCGGTTTTCGTCGCAGCCGTTCTCATCGAGGCGGGCGCGGCGCGTCAGGCCGCCACGTGCGATGGCGAGGACCTCGCGGCCGATGTCGCGCAGGCTCCGGCCCGCGATCTCGGCCCGCAGCGCCAGACGCGGAACGTCGTCGCGCAGGCTCTGGCGCTGCACGGCCGTCCAGGGCCTGATCAGATCATGCGCCGCCGACAGGGCCGTATCGTCGTAGAGCAGGCCAACGAAGAGGGCGGAGAGCGCCGTCATATGCTCGGTCGAGCCCGCATCCGCGCCGCGCATTTCCATGTAGCGCTTCAGGCGGACCTCGGGGAAAATCGTGGAGAGGTGGTTCGCCCAGTCGGAGAGGGTCGCGCGTTCGCCCGGCAGTTGCGGCAGGCGTCCGGCGAGAAGGTCGCCGAAAGCAGCGCCCGCCACGTCGTGATAGACCTCGCCGCGCTTGACGAAATACATCGGCACCGACAGGGCGTAATCGACATAGCGCTCAAAACCCATGCCGGGCTCGAAAGCGAAGGGCAGCATGCCGGCGCGCTGGTTGTCGGTGTCGCGCCAGATCTCGGAGCGCGCCGAAAGCAAGCCGTTCGGGCGTCCCTCGGTGAATGGTGAATTGGCGAAAAGCGCCGTGGCCAGCGGTTGCAGGGCCAACGAGACCTGAAGCTTGCGCACCATGTCGGCTTCCGATGCGAAGTCCAGGTTCACCTGCACGGTGCAGGTCCTGTACATCATGTCGAGTCCGCGCGTGCCGACCTTCGGCATGTAGCCGGTCATGATCTTGTAGCGGCTCTTGGGCATGACGGGCGTTTGCGCCAGCGTCCAGAGCGGGCTCATGCCGAGGCTGAGGAAGGCCTGGCCCTGCTCCGCAGCCACGGCATTCGCCTCGACCAGATGAGCGTCGAATTCGGCGCGTGTCTCGTGCAACGTGTCCAGCGGCGCACCAGACAGTTCGAACTGGCCGCCGGGCTCGAGTGAAATCGCGCCCCCCGCCACAGGATCGAACAGGCCGATCAGCGCTTCGCCATCGTGAATCGGCTCCCAGCCGGTGCGGCGCTGCATGCCTTCGAGCAGCGCGCGGATGCCACCCTGCCCCTCTCGCCCGTCATAAGGCACGGGTGCCAGGTCCTTGGTGTAGAAGGCGATTTTCTCGTGCTCGGTGCCGATCCGGAACGTTTCCGGCGGCTTGCAGCCGGCCTCGAACCACGCCACGAGCTCATCCCGCGACGCGATGGGCGTCAGATCCGTCACGTCACGAGCCATCTTCAAATCCTGATCGACACAGCAAAAAAACCGGACCCGAAAACGCGGGAACCCAGAGGCCTACATAGGCCGGGGCGCCGCCAGAAACAATCTCTGGCCCCAGCTAGCCCCAGAGCTCGGCGTTAAGAAGTTTTTCAGGCCTCGCGCGCACTCTGCAACGATCGGAGACGTCATGACTAAGCTCCTATTATTCATCACAAAAGACACGCGTGGCGCGGCCGCGCTCGAATACTGCATAATTGCGGCGCTGATCTCGATCCTCGTCGTCGCCGGGGCGGCCAGCCTGGGAACCGGGCTACGAGCGAACTTCACGACGGTCTCCTCAGGCCTGACCTGAGCCTGCCCCAAGGGGTGGCGCAAAGGCCGACGCTCGTCTAGTGATCGACGACCCTTTCCCGCGTGCGAGCCTGTCCATCGTGTCCCGTATCGATTTTTCCGCTCCGCGCCTGTTCCTCGACCTGCCTCTCAGCGAAGGAGCGGAGATCTCGCCGGATCGAGACCAGGCCAACTATCTCATCAACGTCCTGCGGCTCACCGACGGAGCGCAGATCCTGGCGTTCAACGGACGCGACGGCGAGTGGCGGATGCGGCTGCGGGCGCTTTCACGCAAGCTCTACATTCTCCATGCAGAAGCGCGCGTGCGCGAACAGACGCCGGGCACGGACCTGCACTATCTCTTCGCGCCGCTGAAACATGCGCGCCTGGACTATATGGTGCAGAAAGCTGTGGAGATGGGTGTGTCGCGGCTCGTTCCCGTGATGACGCGGCGCACGCAGGCGACACGGGTCAATCTCGATCGCATGCGCGCCAATGCCGTCGAAGCCGCCGAACAGTGTGGCATCCTGAATCTTCCCACGATCGAAGAGACGATCAAGCTGGAACGGCTCGTCGCCGAATGGCCGGCCGAGCGCCGCCTGATCTTCTGCGACGAAGATGCGCCGGTCGCCGATGCAGTGACGGCGCTGCGCCAGATTCCGCAGGGGCCGATGGCTGTGATCATCGGGCCCGAGGGCGGATTCGATCCCGTGGAACGCGAGCTTCTGATGCGTGTGCCGCTGGTCACGCGGCTCTCGCTCGGGCCACGGATCCTTCGCGGCGACACGGCGGCCGTCGCCGCACTCGCACTCATCCAGGCGGTTGCCGGCGACTGGGGCGCGGAGGAATTGTTACAGCGCGAATAATTCGTGACTTTGCGGCAGCTCCGCTTTCACGATGCTGCCATCATGATCGCTTCAATAGGCAGCCTACGTGCCCGATGAGGCACCGCCCGACAGAGGCCCTCGATGAGACATGCCCTCGTGAAAATCTCGCGTCTCCCGATGACACCTTTCTTCACGGGCATGGTCGCGCGCGGGTTCGGGACCGCCCTTCTTCTCTTCAGCGCCACGTCTATCGCAGAGGCCCAGATGGCGGAGGGTCGCAAGGCGGCTCCGGGCAGCGCCGCACCGCGCCAGAGCGCTCCGAATCATTGTGCGCGCTACGGTCAGGGCTTCGTGGCCGTCGAGGGCAGCGACGCCTGCGTCAGGATCGGCGGACGATTGCGAATCGATGTCGGCCGCGGCCTGCGCTCCGATGCGCCGGGCGTCGGCGGCTTCCGTTTTGGCGAGCCTCTCCCGCCGGGGTACGGCAGCGAGGGCGAGGGCCTCAATCGCGCGCACATCCGTGTCGGCGGTACAAAGAGCGATTACGACCCCATCACCCGCTGACCCCGGTCGCGCCTGCGCTGACCCGGTCGCGCCTGCGCTGACCCGGTCGCGCCCGCGTTGCCCGGTCGCGCCGGACGCCTGAACGTGCCGCTTGCGCTCGGACGGGGGCGCCCTTACATCTTGATACTTACGCATTTGTCGGACACGCGCTTCCCAGGCTTGCCAGCCTAGAACGAGCGCGTCCGCGTTTCATCGAGGCTGCGCCGCTTGAGCCTGCTCCCGGATCCCGTGACGTTGCTGCCGGCCGTCCTCGCCGCTGCGCGCCGTGCGGGCGAAATCGCCATGGCGGCCTACCGGCCCGGCGCACGCACGAGCGCCGGGGTGCAATCCAAGGAGGGCGGCTCGCCGGTCACCGAGGCCGACCATGCCGTCGACCGGATGTTGCGCGCGGAACTGGGTGCGCTCGATCCCGGCGCCGGCTGGCTCTCCGAGGAAAGCATCGATACTCCCGACCGGCTGGAGCGGGTGCGCGTCTTCATCGTCGATCCTATCGACGGGACGCGGGCCTTCATGATCGGCGACCCACGCTGGGCCGTCTCGATTGCCGTCGTGGACGATGGCGTGCCCGTGCTGGGAGTCCTGCATCTTCCTGCGCTGGGACGTACCTACACGGCCATCGCAGGAGCCGGCGCGCAGATAGACGGCGCCGCGGCCCGCGTTTCGCAGGCGCCAAGCCTTTCGGGCGGGCGTATCGCCGGGCCTGTTCCGATGCTCGATCACCTCGGGCGGCGCGGTCTCGACTTTCTCCCGCAACCCAAGATTCCCTCGCTCGCCTATCGTCTGGCGATGGTGGGTTCCGGCGAGATAGAAGCGGGTCTCGCCTCGACCAATTCGCACGATTGGGATATAGCGGCGGCCGACCTGATCGTGCATGAGGCCGGAGGACGGCTCACCGATCTCAGCGGGCGCAGACCCGTTTACAACCGCCCTTCACCCCGGCATGGCGTGCTCGCCGCCGCGCCGCAAAGAATTCACGACGAACTCACCGCAATGATGCGGCGGGATCAACCCTGAGGACGAGGCCCCGCACCACTTCGGCCCGACAGAAACGAGAGACCGGTCAAGACGATGAACGACACCACCCGCGAATCCAAGCAGTTGCTACACCTCGTTTTCGGCGGCGAGCTCGACAGCCTCGATGGAACCGAGTTCAGGGACCCCTCGAAGATCGACATCGTCGGGATCTTCCCGAATTACGCTTCCGCCCATATGGCGTGGAAGGCGAAGGCGCAGCAGACCGTCGATAATGCGCATATGCGTTATTTCGTCGTTCATCTGCATCGGTTCCTCGATCCGGCGTGACGGACAACCGTCTGACCGAGCGATCCAGAAGGGCCGCATGCTGAAGCAAATCGGCCGATCTGCTTTCGTGCGCAGCGCCATTGGCGTTGTTGCAACGGCTTATCTCCGGCTGGTTCGCGCGACGACCCGCTTCGTGGTCGAGCCGGCTGATTTTCCCACGCGTATCGCGTCCGAATTGCCAGTCATCGCGGCCATGTGGCACGGCCAGCATTTCATGATTCATGTTGCATGGCCTGAGGGCGCTAATGTAAGCGCCCTGATTTCACGCCACGGCGATGGCGAAATAAACGCGCAGGTTCTGCGCCGGCTAGGGGTGCGTCCGATTCGCGGATCGGGCGGCGACCCCGCGAAGATGCAGAGACGAGGCGGCGCAAAGGCGCTGCGCGAAATGGTTCGCGCGCTCGAACAGGGTTCGACCATGGTGCTCACGGCCGACATCCCCAAAGTCTCGCGACGCGCGGGCGCTGGAATCGTGACCCTGGCGCGCATGTCTGGCCGGCCGATTTATCCGATTGCTGTCGTGAGCGCGCGGCGGATTGATTTCGATTCGTGGGATCACGCCAGCCTTGCGCTGCCCTTCGGTCGCGGTGCGATGGTGCTCGGCGAGCCGATCCGCGTCGCCCGAGACGCGAGCGAAGATGACATCGAGACGGCCCGGCAGGCTGTCGAAGACGGCCTCAATGCGGTGCATCAACGCGCCTTCGCGCTCGTGAACTCGCGCGATCCGGGTGCGCCCGCGCAAGAGGCCGGGCGATGATGGATCGCCTGCCATTGCTCGCCGCCTATCGCGGCCTCACGGCGCTGCTGGGTCCGCTCGGCCCCGCCCTGCTGACGTGGCGCAGGCAGCGGGGCAAGGAAGACCTGCGACGCATGGGCGAGCGGATGGGCCAGGCGAGCCTGCCGCGCCCCGACGGGCGCGTTGCATGGCTGCATGGCGCGAGCGTCGGCGAAGGTCTCGCACTCCTGCCGCTCGTCGAGCAATTGCGCACGCGCGGCTTTCACATCGTCATCACCACGGGCACGGTGACATCGGCGCAGGTCCTGGCTGCGCGCATGCCCGGCGGTGCGGTGCATCAATATGTGCCGCTCGACGTGCCGAAATACATGCGCCGTTTTCTAGATCACTGGCGGCCGGATCTGGTCATCATTGCGGAATCGGAGCTCTGGCCGAATCTCATCCTGGAAGTGACCAACCGCGAGATACCGCTGGTGCTGGTCAATGCGCGGCTGTCGGAACGCTCGTTCCAGCGCTGGCAGCGCCTGCCCGGATTCATCTCGGGAATCCTGCAGCGCATCGACCTTTGTCTCGCGCAGACCAAGGACGATGCCGCGCGGCTGATGATGCTGGGCGCACCGCGCGTGCAGGTCGTCGGCAACTTGAAGTTCGATGTCGGCGCGCCGCCGGTCGATGCCGCCAAACTCGCACAATTGTCCGGATTGATCGGCCCGCGTCCGATCTGGGTCGCGGCTTCCACCCATGCCGGCGAGGAAGAGATCGCGCTCGCCGTTCACCAGCAATTGCTGACGCGTTTCCCGAGCCTTCTCACTGTCGTCGTACCGCGTCACGCCAACAGGGGCCCGGAGATCGCGGCCATGGCGAAAGCGCGCGGCGTGCTGCCCGCGTTGCGCTCGCGCGGCGACCAGCCCGACCGGGACACCGGCTTTTACATCGCTGATACGATGGGCGAACTCGGGCTGTTCTATCGTCTCTCGGGGATCGTCTTCGTCGGCAAATCCATGGCCGGCCGCGGCGGCCAGAACCCGATTGAGCCCGCGAAACTCGGCAGCGCCATCCTGCACGGGCCGAATGTGGCGAATTTCGCCGAGGTCTATCAGGCGCTGGACAAAGCGAACGGGGCGATCGAGGTGGGCGACGCGGATACGCTCGCGCGCGCCCTCTCCCTCCTATTTTCAGACGTGGCGCATCTGCGCCGCACCGCACGCGCCGCCGGGGAGGCCGTCGACAAGCTCGGCGGCGCATCGGCCAATGTCGTGCAGGCACTAGAACCCTATTTCATGCAGATGCGCATGGAGCGCCGCTGATGCGGGCGCCCGCCTTCTGGTGGCGGGAGCAGGCAAGCGGACTTGCGCGCCTTCTGTCGCCGCTCGGTGCAATCTATGGCGCGGTGACGGCGCGGCGCATGTCGCGTTCCGGCGTGGAGTCGGATGTGCCTGTGTT
The DNA here is from genome assembly GCA_028290285.1 of Hyphomicrobiales bacterium. Taxonomy (GTDB): domain Bacteria; phylum Pseudomonadota; class Alphaproteobacteria; order Rhizobiales; family Beijerinckiaceae; genus Terripilifer. The sequence continues at coordinate 41,324 of JAQGKD010000096.1, read as the reverse complement.
GTGCATCGGCAATTTCGTGGCTGGTGGCGCGGGCAAGACGCCGGCCGCCATCGCCTGCGCGCAAGTGCTCGCAGCATCGGGAGAGCGGCCGATGTTCCTGTCGCGCGGCTATGGCGGCGCACTTTCCAGCACGACGCCCCTGCGGGTCGACCCTGCCCGCCATGACGCCGCGATGGTTGGGGACGAGCCGTTGTTGCTCGCACGTGTCGCTCCGGTCTTCATCTGTACGGATCGGGTAGCGGGCGCAAAAGCGGCGGCGCTCGCAGGCGCAAGCATCGTCGTCATGGACGACGGATTGCAGAATCCGGCCCTGGCAAAGGTCCTATCGCTCGCCGTGGTCGATGGCGCGACTGGTGTCGGCAACGGATTGTGCCTCCCGGCAGGCCCGTTGCGCGCACCACTCGACGGTCAGCTGCGGGCCGTCGAGGCCGTTCTGATCGTGGGACCGGGACGTGCCGGAGATGGTGTCGCCGCGCAGGTGCAGGCGGGTGGACTACCCGTGTTCACCGGCCGCCTCGCGCCCGCGCCCGACGCGGTCGAACGGTTGCGCGGCAAGGCTGTGTTCGCTTTCGCGGGGATCGGGCGTCCCGAAAAGTTCTTCGACACGCTTAGGGGATGCGGCGCGCGCATCGTGGGGCGGCGCGCGTTCGCGGATCACCATGCCTACACGCAGGGCGATCTGGATTCTGTATCTGACGCCGCCCGACTAAGCGGCGCCGAGATCATCGTCACGACAGAGAAGGATGCCTGCCGTCTGCCGGTCAATGCCACTGATTTTGCGACATTGCCAGTGACGCTGTCTTTCGGCGATCCCGCCGCCATCACGGCGTGGCTTGCGACGATCCGCGCCAGGAGGGCTTAATCAGACGCGCGGTAAACCGAGGCGTTTGAGCTTGGCTTCCGGCGTCGAATAGGCTTCCTGCCTGTCGACATCCCAGTAGCGCAGGTCCTCGAGCGCGATCGGCTCGTTGGTGACGGCGCAGCGCACGAAGGTGCCCGGACGCAGGACCCTGAAATCCCCGTCGAGATATTCGATCTGGGCTTCGCCTGCTGGCAGTGGACGGCGTTCGAAGCGGTTCATGTCGCCTGTGCCCGATGTCATGATGATTGAACTCGTGCTTAGACCGAAAGTTCGGCAATTACCACCGCAATCGGGTCAAGGCAGCGTCAGCGGCACGTCCGAAGGAGCGGCGGCCGCCTCGTAGACCGCGCCGCTTCCCTGCGGCAGGCGGATCACCGTCACCGTGCAGGGGGCCTCGGCAACCACCTGCGAGGACACGCTGCCGAGATAGCGGCGCAGGTTCGAGCTGGCGCGGGCGCAGATCAGGATCTGGTCGACATTGTTCGACTTGGCGAATTCGAGCAGCGCCGTGGCGGGATCGGAATGCTCGAGGACGTGGAACGTCACGTCGCCCGATTTCAGGGCCAGGGGCCGGGCCCATTCCTTCAACTCGACGAGCCTGTTGACGTGGATGTTCCGGCCCTCGTGATCGAGCGGATAGTTCAGGCCGATCCGATTGAGCTTCAGCACGTTAACGCAGGCGAGCCGGACGCCGGGGACCGAGGCGAGAACACGGCCGGCCTCCGCGCGCAAGGCCGTCGCGAGACGCTCCATGCCGTCGCTCAGATCGACGGCTGCGAGAACGATGGGGGCAGAACTCACCGGCAATTCACCGGGATCGCGAGGACGGGATTCGAGCGCCGTCGCCTTGAAGCGGCGGCGCAGCGTCTTGAAAAACCCCGAACGCTCCATTCGCGTCGCGCGCTCGGTGAGGCGGACTTCGTCTGGATGCTGGAGATCGAAAGCCAGTTGCGCCGCTGTGGGATAGCGCTGGTCGGCATCGGGTTCGAGGCAACGCAGGATCACTTCCTGCAACCACGGCGGGATGGCGGGCACGAGCTTGCGCGGCGGCACGGGATCACGCCAGAGCCTGCGGCGGAGCGTTCTGTTGAATTTCGGCAGGCCCCACGGACGGACCTTGGTGGCGAAATGATAGAGCAGCACGCCCAGCGAGAATATGTCCGAGCGTGGATCGGAGCGATTGTGCAGCACCTGCTCGGGCGAAATGTAGGGACCCGTGCCCATGGGAACGCGAAACTCCTCCTCCAGAAGATCCGGCAGCGCCAGATGACGCGAGAGTCCGAAGTCGATGAAGGCCGCCTCGCCGCTGTCGCGCATCATGATGTTCGAGGGCTTGATGTCGAGGTGCACGACATTCTGGCGATGCAGATCTACCAGCGCGGCAGCCACTTTCGCGCCGATCTCCGCAACTTGCGCAGGGGGGAGAGGCGCGTCATCGAGTATCGTCAGCAGCGAATGGCCCTGGATATATTCCATGACGATGTAGGGCTGTTTCGCGAAATCCTTCACCGCGAAGCAGCGAGGCACATGGATGCCCGTCAGGCGCGGCAGGATCATCATTTCCATCTCGAAGCCGACGATGATGGTCGCATCGTCTCCATCCAGGATGGTGGGCACCTTCATGACGATGGGGACGTCGATGCCGGGCTTGGTGACGCGCCAAAGCGAAGCCATGCCGCCCGCGTGAAGCTTTTCGCCGATGAGGAAGCCGTCGAGCGTGTCACCGGGCCTGAGTTGCTGGCGAACCATGCGATCACCGTCCGATATAAAGGCGCGCCGCGAGGATCTGCGGCAGATGGGCGGCGTGAATTTTCCCCGCAGCCGTCTCGATGTCATAGGGCACGCGCATATAGGTGAACTCGACCGATTCGGTGTCAAAAAGCCCCCATGCGGCAGCCGGATTTTCATCGCGCGGCTGGCCGACCGCGCCCTGCACGGCGAGCCACTTCCGGTTGCCTATGAGCGGGATCGGCTGGCCCGAGGGCGGCTTGAAATGCACTGCCGGCTTCATCGACGCCATGTGATAAAGCTGCGGGCGGTGCGTGTGGCCACAGAATGTGAGCCGCTTCTCGGTCGCACGCATGCTGCGCTCGGCCTCGGCTGCATTGGTGATGTAATGCCAGGCGCGCGGCGCGGTCGCTTCCGAATGGACGTAGAGACGGTCGTCTTCGCTCACCGAGGTTTCCAGCGAGCCCAGGAATTCGCGCTGCGAATCATCCAGCTCAGCGCAGGTCCAGAGGATGGAATCGCGCGCATACTGGTTCATGCCCTCGGTATTTCCGGTCATGGCCGCTTCGTCGTGATTGCCGAGCAGGGCGATCGCGCCCTTGGCCACGAGTTCCGCGACACGATCCACGACATAGACGGGATCGGCGCCGTAACCGACGAAATCGCCCAGAAGGACCAGCCGGTCGTAGCCCACACGTCCGGCATGGGCGAGGCAGGCGTCGAACGCCTCGCGATTGCCGTGAATGTCGGACATGAAGGCGATGCGCATGTCGTTTCCGTTTCCCCCAGGATTCTTTCTATCCTAACGGAATTCCCTGTCGCTGCGATCTGGAACAAAGACGGAGCCGCAAGTTTGCGCTTTCAGAAAAGGCTCCCCTGCCCCTGAGGCGCGCTTTTTCTGGCCGGGACGGGCTTTTCGGAAGCCGATCTGGTGGATGCGGGCCTGCTGCGCGCCGGTTCGGCCGGTGGCGTCCCCTCGGCCACGGCGGCGACGCGTCCGTCGGCGAATTCGAGATCTAGCCGATCGCCGGGCGCGATGTTCAGCGCCGAGCGCAGCGGCTGGCCGGCCGCATCGCGCACCAGAGCGAAGCCGCGCGCCAGCACGTTGCGATAGCCCAGCGAGCCCAGGAGCTTGCTCATGGTGAGGAGGCGTTCGGTGCGGCGTCCGCGGTCGTTGGCGTAGGCGCGCTGAAGCCGTTCGCCCAACTGGTCGAGCTTTGCGCGCGCCGACGCGCTGGCCTGGCGCTCCAGGGCGGCGCGCGACGCTAGCGCCCGGCGCAGGCGCGCGTCGATTTCGACGAGCTTCGTGCGGCGGCGGGCCACCAGCTCGGGGCGCAGACGCAGAAGTCGCTCCCCGGCGGCCGTCGCCCTGCCCTGCCTGCGGGCGAGTTCGGCCTGCGGGGAATGGCGCGCGAGGCGCTGCGATGCCCGCCCGAGACGCAGATGCTGCTCGCGGAGACTCGTCTGGAGGCGCTGGTCGAGACGTTCGGTGGCGCGGTCGAGCCGCTGGCGAGGCACGGCGACCACGGCATCGCCGTTCGGCAGGGCGCGTACGAGGCCGCGCAATTCGCTGCGCCGTCCTTCGAGAAAGCGACGCGCTGCCCCCCGGTGACGGAGCGTCAGGGCCGCCGTATGGGCGAGCAGGTCGGCGAGAACGGGCACGCACATCTCAGCCGCGCCGGTCGGCGTCGGTGCGCGGAGATCGGATGCGAAATCGATCAGCGTCGTGTCGGTCTCGTGGCCGACCGCCGAGATCAGCGGAATCATGCTGGCGGCGGCGGCCCGGACCACCAATTCGTCGTTGAAGCCCCAGAGATCCTCGAGCGAGCCGCCGCCGCGCGCCACGATGATGACGTCGGGGCGCGGAATCGGCCCGCCCTCCGGCAGGGCATTGAAGCCCTCGATGGCGCGCGCAACCTCCGCCGCGCTGGTCTCCCCCTGAACCCGAACGGGCCAGACGATGACGCGGCGCGGGAAACGGTCGGCGATGCGGTGCAGGATGTCGCGGATGACCGCGCCGGTCGGCGAGGTCACCACGCCAATGACCTCGGGCAAATAGGGGATGAGCTGTTTGCGCGCCTCGTCGAACAGGCCCTCGGCTGCGAGCCGCCTGCGCCGCTCGTCGAGCAGCGCCATCAGCGCGCCGACTCCGGCGGGCTCGATGGTGTCCACCACGATCTGATAGGCCGATTTGCCGGGATAGGTCGTGATCTTGCCGGTCGCGATCACCTCCATGCCCTCTTCCGGGCGGATGCGAAGCTTGGCGAAGGTGCCCTTCCACATGACGGCGTCGATGCGTGCGCCCGCGTCCTTCAGGCAGAAATAGGCGTGGCCGGAAGAATGGGGGCCGCGATAGCCCGAAATTTCGCCGCGCACCCGCACATAGCCGAAGCGATCCTCGATGGTGCGCTTCAGCGCCCCCGACAATTCCGTTACGGTCAGTTCGGCGGCGTTGGAGGCCGGAGCCACGCTTTTCGAGATGGTCATGGCACCAGATATGCCCCATCGAATGGCGTCTGGCGAGGGGCGGCGTTGAACCTGCGGGCACTCTCCCCTAAAGAGGGGAAGCTATTTCCTCATCCACCGGCACGAGGCCCCATGAACGTCCTCCTCATCGGCTCGGGCGGTCGCGAGCATGCACTCGCTCTCACCCTCTCGAAGAGCCCCCTGCTCGACAAGCTGTTCGTGGCTCCCGGAAATCCCGGGATCGCCGCCATTGCCGAATGCGTGGTGGTGGACACAGCCGACCATGCGGCCGTGATCGCCTTCTGCCGGCTCATGAAAATCGAGTTCGTCGTGATCGGACCGGAAGCGCCGCTGGTCGCTGGCCTGGTCGACGATCTCGAGGCCGCCGGTATCGACGCCTTCGGGCCGAGCAGAGCCGCCGCGCAACTGGAGGGCTCCAAGGGCTTCACAAAGGATCTGGCGCGCGATTTCAACATTCCGACAGCGGCCTATGGGCGCTTTACCGACAAAGCCTCCGCGCTCGCTTATCTGGCGCGCCATCCCGCCCCCATCGTCGTCAAGGCGGACGGACTCGCCGCAGGCAAGGGCGTCATCGTCGCAATGAGCGACGCCGAGGCGCGGCAAGCAGTGGAGACCATCTTTTCCGGCGCGTTCGGTCAGGCCGGCGCGGAAATCGTCATTGAAGATTTCCTGGAAGGCGAGGAAGCCTCGTTCTTCGCTCTTTGCGATGGCGACAGGGCGCTGGCCTTCGCCTCGGCGCAGGACCACAAACGCGTGGGCGACGGCGATACGGGACCCAATACCGGCGGCATGGGCGCCTATTCCCCGGCACCGATCATGACGCCTGAGATGACCGAGCGGGTGATGGCGGAGATCATCGAGCCCACCATGCGGGGCATGAACGCGCGCGGTGCCAGATATAAGGGCGTGCTGTTCGCGGGGCTGATGATCGGTCGCGACGGCCCCAAGCTCATCGAGTTCAACGCACGATTTGGTGATCCGGAGACGCAGGTGATGCTGCCGCGCCTGGAGGACGACTTGCTGGCCCTGCTCCTCGCCTGCGCGAAGGGAAACCTGCCAGTAGGACCTGTGCATCTATCCCAGACGAGCGCGCTGACCGTCGTGCACGCGGCCCGCGGATATCCCGAAGCACCTGAAAAAGGCAGCATCATCAAGGATATAGAGAAGGCGGAGGCGTTGGAGGGTGTGATCGTCTTCCATGCCGGCACCAAGCGTGTCGGTGCCGATCTCGTGGCCAACGGCGGCCGTGTTCTCAATGTCACAGGGCTCGGCAGGACAGTTACGGAAGCGCGCAATCGCGCTTATGCCGCAATCGCGCTCATTGACTGGCAGGGCGGCTTTTATCGTCGCGATATCGGTTGGCGCGCGGCAAACGAATAAAGCGTTTACAAAATGGATATCTGTGTAGAGTTTACTACTACCAAGTTTCGTTCAATTGCGGGTGGTAGCTGAAATCGAATAATCTCTCCTTGGAGGAGAGACTTCATGTTTTTGTATAAGACCGATTTCGAGATTTACTCGGTCGATCTCGGTGCGGATATTGCTGATCGGATCTCGCGACCTGTCGCGGTCAAAAAGCTGATTTGCCGTACTGATGCGAACGTCGTTTCACAATCAAACTACTGCTTTTCCAACTGCGCGAATCGTACGACTCTCTTGGCCGGTGAGCCGACGTGAGGACGGACATGAGCTCCATCATCGAAGACGCAGAAGCCCTTCGCCTGACCGTTGCTGCGCTCACTCATGTGCGCAACCGGGATCAGCTCGCCCGCCTCATTCAGCGAATGGCGACGTTCGATGGCGTGAGGTTTCTCGGCTTCACCTATTGGCGCGGGCTGGAATACGACCGTCCCGTGGACTGGTGTGCGACGACGTTCCCGCCGGAATTTCACGCGATGTTCGGCTCCAGCGCATCAGTGCGCCGTCACAAGGTTGCTCACCGCAGCATCAGCGAGCTGGTGCCTGTGGACTGGCTGGAGGTGTCCGAGGAACTGGGCATGGACCATCCCGATGTGCGCTCCGCGCTCGCCATGGGGCTGACGCGGACCGGCCTGTCCTGCGCGGCGCGCGGACACGGGCGCAATTTCGGGATTTTCTACGTCAATTTCGACATGCCCGAGGACCAATGGAAGTCCCGCAAGCTGAGCCTGTCGGCCTGCGTCCAGCTCATCGCCATCTACATTCACCAGAAGCTCGTGGAGCTGTGCCCAGAGCTGGGAACACCGGACGTGCTGAGCACGCGCGAACGGGCCTGCATCTCGCTTGCGGCCGAAGGCAAGAAGGTGAAGCAAATCGCGCACTTGCTCGGTATTTCCGAGCAGACGGTGAATTTCTATCTCAGCCGCGCCCGCACTAAACTGGGAGTGACGAACACCACCCACGCCGCCGTGCTGGCGGCGGAACTCGGCCTCGTGGATTTCGAGGACGCGCCAATCCGGAGCGCAGTCTAGTTCGCGGTCTTCCCGGGATCGCGGACGGAGGGAACAGTCTCGAACTCGATGTTCCACAATTCGCCGTCCTTCCGCTCGACCTTGCGGATGTAGACGTTCTGCACGATGTCGCGCGTCGCGGGGTCGATGCTGACGGCGCCGCGCGGGCTGAGCCATGAGCGGCCCTTCATGGCCTCGACCAGAGCTTCGCCCGCGCCCTTGCCCCCGGTCGCGCGCAAGGCTTCGAAGATAAGGTGCATGCCATCGTAGCCGCCGATCGCCATCAGGTTGGGGCGTATGCCATTGGCTTTCATGAAGGCTTCCCGATAGGCGCGGTTTTCCGGCGAGTCGTGGGCGGCGGAATAATGATGCGAGGTGATCATGCCGACCACCGGCTCGCCCATGTCGTTCAGCGTTAGGTCGTCGACGACGTCCCCCGTTGCGATCACCTTGATGCCTGCGTCCGCGAAACCACGCTCGGCGACACTCTTCATCAGGTCCGCACCCTGCCCGTTGGGCACGAAGAGAAAGACAGCATCGGGTGCGAGATCGCGCGCGCGTTGCAGATAGGGTCCGAAGGCGGGGCTGGCGAGCGGTGCGCGAAGGCTCGCCAGAACCTGCCCGCCTGAGGCCTCAAATCCTCTAGCGAAAGCTTTTTCCGCGTCCTGTCCGGGGCCGTAATCGGAGACCAGCGTGACCACGCGGCGGATGCCATTACGCGCGGCCCATTGCGCGAGCGGGGTGACATTCTGCGCCATGGTGAAACTGGTGCGCAGGATGAAGGGCGATTGCTCGGTGATGATGGATGTCGCCGCCGCCATGACGATCATGGGCACTTTCGCGCGCGTTGCGACGGGTGCTGCGGCGAGCGCCAGCGGCGTCAGGCCGAAGCCCGCAAGGAGATCGACATGATCGTTGGTGACGAGCTCCTGCGCGAGGCGACGCGTCGTGTCCGGCTGGCCCGCATCGTCGCGCAGCACGATCTCGATCTTGCGACCGGTGACCTCGTCGCCATGCTCCTGCAGGTAAAGACGAAGTCCATTCTCGACCTGCCGCCCGATGGAGCCTGCGAAGGGCCCGCTCAGGGGGAGCACGAGGCCTACTCGAAAGGGCTCCGCCGCAAGCGCGGGGATGCAGGCGCCGAGCAGGCAGGCGAGCAGCGCGAAGATGCGGGTTGTCATGCGATGTCCATGGTTTGGCGAGCGACGATGATGGCGTCGAGCCGGCGCTTGATCTCGTCGCGCATGGGTTCGGATGCGGACAGGATCTGTGCCGCCTTGAAGAAATCGAGAACGCGGAAGCTTTGAACAGCGGGCGCGAGCAGGATGTCAGGCTGGCTGACTTTCAGCATTTCAGCCGTGATCGCGTTCTGCATGATCTGCGCGGTGCCGAACATGGCCTCGAAGGGCGTGGGCGCGCCCGTGCGATCGGCAACCGGCCCGCCTGTGACGTCGCAGGCGATGACGATATCGGCACGCGCGATCAGTCCGCGAAAGGGCAGCGGATTGACCGCGCCGCCATCGACGAGTATGCGCCCGTTTGCCACGACCGGCTTGACCAGGCCCGGAATGGCCATGGAACCCGCGACGGCAGGCGCCAGCGGGCCGGAGCTGAAGGCCGCCTCGCAGCGGCCCGCGTAGTCAGTCGCAACCGCCGTGAAGGGCATTTTAAGTTCCTCGAAGCGGTCCGGCACGACCTTGGGCCAGAACAGGTCGAGAAAGGCCTCCCCGTCGATCAGCACGGGATTGGCGAAGCTGCCGCTGAACAAGTCCTTGAACCGGCCGACGCGGGCACGCAGCAGCAGGCTCATTGCCCCTGCCCTGTCGCGCAGCAGCCCCAGCAGATGCGCGCGAATTTCACGACCCGTGAGGCCGGCGGCATAGGCTGCGCCGAGAATGGCACCCATCGACGTGCCTGCGATCTCAATGGGCGGTAGGCCCAGATCGTCCAGCGCCTCGAGCACGGCGATATGAGCGAGACCGCGCGCGCCCCCCGCGCCGAGCGCGAGGGCAATCGTGGGGGAGGAGACCGGGACGGCAGAGGTCATGGCGCTTCTTTACAGCAAACCAAGACTTTCGTCAGGGGCGATGCGTGCGGCGGCGGTGTATACAAGGCAGCCCTCCACGCCGGGCCCTCACACTTACGTTCATGGCGCGGCACTTGACCCACGACGCCGCATGGATATGGTTCCTGTATACAAGAAAGCCACAGGAGACGCCCCGTGACGACACGTCAGGATCATCCGGCCGGGCAGATGCTCGCCGATCCGAATCGCCCGTCCTTTCCCATGAACGCCTGGTACGCGGCTGCATGGGACGTGGACGTGAAGCACGAACTGCTGGCGCGCACGATCTGCAACCGCAAGGTCGTGATGTATCGCCGCAAGGATGGGGTAGTGGCCGCGCTGGAGGATGCCTGCTGGCATCGCCTCGTGCCGCTCTCGCTCGGACGCCTCGAGGGCGACGAGGTGATCTGCGGCTACCACGGCCTCACTTATAATTCGCAGGGGCGCTGCACGCACATGCCCTCGCAGGAGACGATCAACCCCTCCGCCTGCGTGCGCTCCTATCCGGTCGTCGAGAAGCACCGCTACATCTGGCTGTGGATGGGCGACCCGGCGCTCGCCGACCCCGCGCTCGTGCCAGACCTGCACTGGAACCACGATCCGGCCTGGGCGGGCGACGGCAAGACCATCCATGTCAAATGCGATTATCGGCTCGTGCTCGACAACCTCATGGATCTCACCCACGAAACTTTCGTCCATGGATCGAGCATCGGCGACCGTGCGGTGGCCGAAGCGCCGTTTCAGACGACCTACAGCGATAAAACCGCGACCGTGTCACGCTGGATGCGCGACATCGTTGCGCCGCCCTTCTGGGCCGGGCAGCTCGGCAAGCCGGGTCACGTCGATCGCTGGCAGATCATCACTTTCGAGGCGCCCTGCACCATCGCGATCGATGTCGGCGTGGCGCCCACAGGAACCGGCGCGCCGGAAGGCGACCGCTCGCAGGGCGTCAACGGCTTCGTGCTCAACACCGTGACGCCGGAGACGGAAACGACCTGCCATTATTTCTGGGCGTTCTGCCGCAACTACAAAATCGAGGAACAGCGCATCACGCATCAATTGCGCGAAGGCGTGTCGGGCATTTTCCACGAGGACGAGATCGTGCTCGAAGCGCAGCAGCGCGCCATCAATGAAAATCCCGGGCGCGTCTTCTACAATATCAACATCGATTCCGGCGCCCTCTGGGCGCGCCGCCTCATCGATCGCATGATCGATGCCGAGCGGCCGCGCCAGCAGCAAGCGGCGGAATAAGATGACGCGCGAAAGCGATCCGGACCGTTCGGTCTCGCAGACCGTCAGGGCCCTGCTCAGTCTGCGGGACCTCATCCTTTCAGGCACGCTTGCGCCCGGCGAGCGCATCTCCGAACTCTCGATGGTGGAACGCACGGGAGTGTCGCGCACCCCGGTGCGCATGGCGCTGGTACGGCTGGAAGAGGAAGGGCTGATCGAGCCCATTCCGTCCGGCGGCTTTTCCGTGAAAGCCTTTACGGAGGCCGACATTTTCGACGCCATCGAGGTGCGCGGCGCGATGGAAGGGCTGGTCGCGCGCGCGGCCGCCGAGCGGGGCGTGTCGGATGCCGCGCTGACAGACGTGCGGGACTGTCTCGCGGAGATCGACGAGCTGATCGACGCGATGGAACTGAGCCTCGATCATTTCTCTGACTATGTGCGGCTGAATGCGCGTTTCCATGCTGCCCTGCATGACCTCTCGGGAAGCCCCGTGATGATCCGGCAGGCCGAGCGCGCAGGCGCCCTGCCCTTCGCCTCGCCGTCCGGCTTCGTGATGGCGCAATCGGCCCTGCCGCAGGCGCGCACGATCCTTATCGTCGCGCAGGACCAGCATCGCTGCGTGGTGGAGGCCATCGCCAATCGCGAGGGCGAGCGCGCCGACGCGATCATGCGCGAACATGCACGCCTCGCGCGGCGCAACCTGCAACTCGCCTTGGAAAACCAGACGACGCTCGACCTCGTCGCCGGCTCGGCGCTGATCCGACGCGGGCGCTGAACAGGAGACATTCATGCGTTACGCCATGACGTGGAGCGAAGCGAAGATCGGAGCGATCCGCGATGTCGCGAACGGCATCCGCGAATTCACCATTTTGCCTGTCGAGGGAGCACGTCCCTATGCGCCGGGCTCGCACCTCAATGTCGAGGTGATGATCGAGGGACGCCCCGATCACCGGTCCTATTCGCTCGTCGGCGCGGGCGATGGCACGTGCTATCGCATCGCCGTCAAGAGCCACGAGGACAGCCGGGGCGGCTCGCGCTACATGTGGTCGCTTCCCGTGGGTGCGCGTCTTTCGATCACGGAGCCGCATAATCTCTTCGCGCTGGAATTCGGACGTCCCGAATATCTGCTGATTGCAGGCGGAATCGGCATCACGCCCATCGTGTCCATGGTCGCAGCATTGGAGCGCGCACACGCGAACTGGCGCATGATCTATGCGTGCCGCAGCAGGCCCGATGCGGCTTTTCTCGACCATTTGCAGGGGCTTTACGGCGCGCGCATCGAGACCCGCATTTCGGACGAGGGCCACCGCCTCGATTTGGCCGGCGAGATCGCAGCACTCGCACCCGCTGCGCAGCTCTATCTCTGCGGCCCCCTGCGGATGCTGGACGCGGCGCGTGCGGCCTGGGCAAAGGCTGAGCGGCCGCTCGCGGATCTGCGCTTCGAGACCTTCGCCAGCGGCGGCCTGTTCGCGCCCGAGCCGTTCCGCGTGAAGATCCCGCGTCTGGGCATAGACCTCGAAGTGCCCGTGGATCGTTCGCTTCTCGACACGCTGGAAGCAGCCGGCGTCGATGTGATGGCCGACTGCCGGCGGGGAGAATGCGGGCTTTGTGCGCTCGACGTGCTGGAGGTCGAGGGCCAGATCGACCATCGCGACGTCTTCCTGAGCGATCACGAGAAGGAGCACAACGAGAAGATCTGCGCCTGCGTGTCCCGCGTGGTGGGCGGGTCGATCACACTGGATACGGCGTACAGGCCGCAGGCGACGAAGGCGGCGTGAGTGGGTCTGCTAGGCGATCGGCGACGCGAAATGAAAAGACTCTCGGACAGTGCGGCATTTATCGTTTGAGTTCTTAAGCGCGCCCCCTCCCTGGCGGGCCGAACCTATCCCGTTCTTTCCTTATATGGGGCTTTCATGCTTATCGCAGAACGACTTCTTTCATTGAAAGAGACCTCTTCAATCAAGGGGATCAAAGTCGCACTGACTGCGCCTGTCCTGGACGGAGCCTCCTGGTTCTGCAGCTTTTCAATTGGCTGGCCCGAGGGCGAACGTATCTTGAAGGTCGGCGGCGCGGATTCGATGCAGGCGCTCGTTTGTGCGCTTCAGCTTCTCGGCGCCGAGCTTTACGCGAGCCATTATCACAGAGACGGGCGCCTCGTTTTTGATGAACAAGCGCCGGGTTACGGAATTCCAGTGCCGCCGAACTTCCGTCCCGACCTTGTCGGCGACGATGCAAAGTATCTTTGAACACTCGCGGACTGCCGAGCTCACCGCCGCTCCCTGAAAAACCCGCGCAGCAGCTCCGCCGCCTCGCTTTCGCGCAGGCCCCCGTAAACCTCCGGCGCATGGTGGCAGGTCGCCTGCGCGAAGAATCGCGGCCCGTGTTCCACCGCTCCTCCCTTCGGATCGGGCGCGGCGAAATAGACGCGGCGCAGGCGGCCGAAGGAGATTGCGCCCGCGCACATGGCGCAGGGTTCGAGCGTCACGTAGAGATCGCAGCCGATCAGCCGTTCGGAGCCAAGCACGCGCGCGGCCTCGCGGATGGCCAGCATCTCGGCGTGGGCCGTGGGGTCCTTGTCGACCAGCGTGCGATTCCCGGCACGGGCGATGATCTGCCCGCTGCGCGCTATCACGGCTCCCACCGGCACCTCGCCCAGCTCCGCCGCCTCGCGCGCACAGGCGAAAGCCGCACTCATGGGGTCCAGCGAGAGGTTGGGATCCGATAGTTCCTGCGCGGCGGTCATTGGGATTGATCGACTTTCATGGTCACAATCTGCTATCAGGATGCATGAACGACAACAGCAATCACAAAGCCCCCCGTCCCCGCAAGGCCGGGGCTTCCAAGGGCGGCCCTCGCGGCGGCGCCCGCAACGCCCGTCCGGGCGCATCCGGCGGCGGTAAATCCGGCGCTCCGAAATTCGGCGGCGCCAAGTCCGGCGGCTCCAAGAGCGCCGAGCGGCCCCGTTCGCGCTCCGACGCCAAGCCTGCGGGCAAGAGCTTCGGCGACAAGCCTTTTGGCGACAAGCCCTTCCGCAAGGCACCGGGCGGCGAGCGCCCCATGCGCCGCCGCGAGGAGAGTGCCGAGAGCGCGCCGCGCGTCTATGCCCCCAAGGAATATTCGCCCAAGCCCCCCAAGGGGCCGCCGGCCAAGCATTTTGACAAACCCCGGCGCGTCGTGCGCGCCGAACCGCTGACTGCGCCCAGCACGTTCGAGGGCGAGCGAATCGCCAAGACGATGGCACGCGTCGGTCTCTGCTCGCGCCGCGATGCCGAGGCCTGGATCGCGGAGGGCCGCGTCGCCGTCAACGGCGAAGTCCTGACAACGCCCGCCGTCAATGTCACGATGCAGGATCGCATCACGGTCGACGGCAAGCCGCTGGCGGCGCGCGAACGCACGCGCCTGTTCCTGTTCAACAAACCGCGCGGGCTCGTCACCACCGATCACGATCCGGAGGGACGCGCCACGATCTTCGACGCGCTGCCTGCCGACCTGCCGCGCGTCGTTACCATCGGCCGCCTCGACATCAACACCGAAGGCCTCCTGCTGCTGACCAACGACGGCGGTCTGGCCCGCGTGCTCGAACTGCCCTCAACGGGCTGGCTGCGCCGTTATCGCGTGCGCGCCAACGGCACGACAGATCAGGCGCAGCTCGACGAATTGCGCAAGGGCATCACGATCGAAGGCATCGACTACGCCGGGATCGAAGCCAATCTCGATCGCGTGCAGGGCGCCAACGTCTGGCTCACCATGGGCCTGCGCGAAGGCAAGAACCGCGAAATCAAGCGCGTGCTCGAACATCTCGGGCTCGCGGTGAACCGCCTCATCCGCCTGTCTTACGGACCGTTCCAGCTCGGCGATCTGGCCGATGGCGCGGTGGAGGAGGTGCGCACGCGCATCATCGCCGACCAGATCGGTCCGGCGCTGGCCGCCGAAGCCGGTGCCGATTTTGAAGGTCCGGTGGCCCAGCGCGGCGAAGTTCCCCAGGCGCGCGAGCGTGAGGAAGAGGCACCGCGTCCTCGCAAGGGCGCGCCCCGTTCTCCCGGCCGCTCGTCGTCGCGCGAGCCCGAGGCTGTCGAGAAGCCCCGCCTCGACCGGCCCCAGCCCGGTCCGCGCAAGCATGTCTCGGTTCTGCGTGCCGGCCGCGAGGCAGACACCATGACCGCGCGCCGCCGCATCGAGCGGGGCGAGACAGCCGATCGCAAGGGCCGCACCGTCAGTGTCGAGCGCGTCGTCGCACCCGTCAAGAAGGGCGGCTCGCGCAATGCGCGCCGCTTCGCCGAAGAGCGTGCACCGCAGGCCACGTCCGGCGAACGTCCGATGACCGGCCGCAATGCAAAAGCGCCTGCTGCCCGTCCGGACCGGCGCGGAGAGCGCCCGCGGGCGCCCTTCCGCGAGGCCCCGAGCGAGGGCCGCAGCGAGCGCACCTTCACCAAGCCGGCCGGAGACGGGAAGCCGTTTTCCAAGCCGCGCGGCGAGGGACGCGGCCGGCCGGATGGCGACGCAGGCAAGCGTGATTTCGTGAAGAAGCCAGGCGGCGATCGTCCCGGCCGCAGCTTCAGCAAGCCCGGCGAGGGCGGTGGCCGTCCCGGCGGTGGTGGCGGTCGTCCGGGTGGACGTCCGGCAGGCGCGGGTCGTCCCGCTGGCGGCGGTGGCCGTCCGGGCGGAGCTGGCGGCAAGGGGCCGAAGGGTCCGCCGCGCGGCGCACGGGGCTGAGCGGCTCAATGCGGATCGTCGGGGGGCGGTTCAAGGGGCGCGGGCTGAAAAGCCCGTCCTCGTCGGTCGTTCGCCCGACCTCGGACCGGCTGCGCGAAACCATCTTCAACATCCTCGCGCACACCTATGACGGCGTACTCGAAGACGCGCGCGTGCTCGATCTCTTCGCGGGAACGGGCGCACTCGGTCTCGAAGCGCTGTCGCGTGGCGGCAGTTACGGCCTGTTCGTCGATGACAGCAGCGAGGGCCGCGCCCTGTTGCGAGCCAATATCGAGACGCTGGGCCTCGCGGGCGTGACGCGGATCTTCCGCTCGGACGCGACCAAGCTCGGGCCGATGCCGAAGCAGGCGGCCTTCACCCTGGCGTTTCTCGACCCGCCCTATGGCAAGAACCTGGCCGAGCGCGCCTTGATCGGCCTGCACATGGGTGGCTGGCTCGCACAAGGCGCGCTCTGCATCGTCGAGGAAGAGGCGGCGGCCGAAGTGCCCCTGCCTGAAGGCTTCATGCAGCTGGATCGGCGCGTGACCGGAGACACGCAGATGCTGATCCTGCGCTACACGTCCACCGCGCCCTGACGGCGACCCCTCTCAGGCCGCTGACTTGGCTCTTGAAACCTCGGCCAGTTCAACCCGGTTCCGGCCGCGTTCCTTGGCCGCGTAAAGCGCCTGGTCCGCAGCCTGCACGACATCGAGCATCGTCTCGCCGGGGTGTTTGGTGGCCACGCCGAGGCTGATCGTGATGACCCCAAGCGGATGTCCGGGGTGATGCAGTTGCAGCCCCAGAACCGCCTGCCGAAGCTCCTCGGCTACATGGGTCGCGCCAGTGAGGTCCGTATCTGGCAGGATGACGGCGAATTCCTCCCCGCCATAACGAGCCACGAGATCGGCCGGGCGACGTGCGCCAATCATCAGGCAGGAGCCGACGCTGCGCAGCGCATGATCGCCCGCCGGGTGGCCGAAATGGTCATTATAGCTTTTGAAGAAATCGATATCGACCATGATGACGGAGATCGGCAGACCGCCGAGCTCGGCGCGACTCAGTTCGCGTTCCAGGACATCGTCGAAGGCCCGGCGGTTGGGCACGTTGGTGAGCGCATCGGTGATGGCCGCCGCCTCCAGCCGTGAGCGGAGATTGGAAATCTTGTCCTGCTCGAGTTTCTGCTCGGTGACGTCGCGCAAATTGGTGACGACTTCCACGGGCGAACCTTCGGGACCCAGCACGCACGTCGAGACGGCATCGAGCCAGATGGTGGTTCCGTCCGGGCGCAGGCAGGCCATCAGTTCGGAGACGCGGCGCTGGCCGGCGCGCAACTGCTGAAGGCTGGTGCCCGGCACGCGCTTGCTGTCGGGATGAAGGAAGTCTGCGAGCTTCTTGCCTTCGGCCTCCTTCTCGCTGCGCCCGATCATCTCGAAGAACCGAGGCGACGAATATTTGCGGACACCGTCTAGATCGCGCAGCACCACCGCGTCACTCGAATTCTCGGCCAGATGACGGAAACGGCGCTCGCTTTCCTGGGTCTCGCGCTCCGCGCGTTGCCTGCGCCGCAATTCTCTCACCCGGAGAAGGGCCACCATAAGCATTCCGACATAGAGAAGAGCGGCAGCGGACCCAGCGACGAGAGACTTTTCGCGCCATTCGGCAAGAATGTCGTCGAAGGCGAGGCCGATGCTGAAGACCAGCGGCAGGCTGCCGACCTTCCCATAGACGTAGAGCCGGCCGAGGCCGTCGCGCAATGCGTCCTGGGTGAACATGCCCGCGCGGGCCTTCTTCAGCTCGCGGAAAAGAAGAACATTGCTGAAATCGTGTCCGAGTTCGCTTTCCTTGAACGGTGCGCGCATCAGGGCGATACCATCCTCGCGAAACAGCGAGATCGTGCCGCGCGGGCCGACATCGAGGCCCGCGAAAAGATCCTTGAAATAGGCGAGCTTGATCGCGCCGACCACAACGCCCGCGAACTCGCCCCTGGGACCATTGATGCGACGGCTCAGCGCCACCGACCATTCGCCATCGAGCGCACTGACGAAGGGCGGACTGATATAAAGCCCGCCGTCGCGCTCGCGCTGCGCCTCGAAGTAAGCGCGATTGGCAAGATTGACCTGCCGGGGAACCGGGCTTTTCGAGTCCCGCACGATTTCGCCCCGGGGGTTCAGCACCAGGATGGAGCCGACGTCCCTGGGTGGAGCCACGCGATCGAACAGAATGAGCTGCTGCAATTGGGGCGAGGCTGTCATGACGATGGGATTGCTCAGGCTCGAAAGGACCGTCTCAAGCGAGAGCGCATAGGTCTCGAAGGTTCTGAGCATGGCGTTCTGGACGACATTCGACAGGCTCTGACCCGAGACCCGCGCACGTTCCAGCGCCGCGTTCCGCGCGTCGAGAATGGCGATCACGCCGAATGCGACCGACCCGATGAAGACAATCGTCGCCAGAACGGCAAGCACCCGCAAGCGCGAGTTCAGGGCGGTCGTCCTTCGGCTGAACATTCAGTAGATCTCTAGCAAAATACTCATGTGCGACAATGGCATGGGATTTATGAACGGATTGTATCCGCAGGGAATGCGTGTACGCTTTCGCATGTTGAGATGCGGCATCCCGTGCCAGGCATCGGCTTTGAAGCAGCATTTAAAGCTTCTGCCCGAGGCCAAGGTCCCAAGGAATCTGCGCGCTGAACGCCCTCACTTGCGCCCGAACAGCCGCTCCACATCCGAGAGCTTAAGCTCGACGTAGGTGGGGCGGCCATGGTTGCACTGGCCGGAACCGGGCGTAGCTTCCATTTCGCGCAGCAGGGCGTTCATTTCCTCGCCGCTGAGGCGGCGGCCGGCGCGGACAGAGTGGTGGCAGGCCATGGTCGCCAGAACGTGGTCGAGGCGCTTGTCCAGCGAAATGGCCTGCCCGTCTTCGGCCAGCGTTTCCGCCACGTCGCGCACGAGACGCGTCGGATCGGCCTTGGCGAGGATCGCGGGGACTTCGCGCACAGCCACCGCACCGGGGCCGAAGCCCTCAATTGACAGGCCCGACTTTTCCAGCGTGTCGGCGTGTTCGAGCAATCGGGCGACGTCGCCTTCATCCATATCGACGATGGCGGGGATGAGCAGAAGCTGGCGGGCAATGCCGGTTTCCTCGCGCTGACGCTTCATTCGCTCGTAGACGAGGCGCTCATGTGCCGCGTGCTGATCGACGATAACGATGCCATCCCGCGTTTGCGCGACAATGTAAGTGTCGTGGATCTGCGCGCGGGCCGCACCCAACGGCGAGGCGAGATCTTCGGGGGTGGGCGTCGCTTCGTGCGAACGCAGGTCGGCGGCGGGCGCCTCGGCTACGAAGGAGGCCTGCGCTGCCTCATTAAAGCCGGGCGAGGCCTGGAAACTGGGCGACGCTTGGAAACTGGGCGACGCTGGCGAATCGCGCCAGTCCCAGTTCATCGGGGCGGCGGTGGGGCGCGATGGCCAGGATGCCTGCCAGGCCGCCGGTCCACGCGCGAGCGCCTCCAGTGTGCGGGAGCCGCCGGTGCTGCTCGCACGATGCAGGGCGCCAGCGAGGGTCTGCTTCAGCGCCCCGATGATGAGCCCACGTACGAGGCCGGGATCACGGAAGCGCACTTCGGCCTTAGCGGGATGCACGTTGACGTCCACCATGCGCGGCTCGCAGGTGAGGAACAGGGCGAGCGCCGGATGGCGGTCCCCGGGCAGGTAATCCATATAAGCGGCGCGAACGGCGCCGCTCAGCAGCTTGTCGCGCACGGGCCGGCCGTTCACATAAAGATATTGCGCCTGCGCATTGGCGCGGTGGAACGTCGGCAGGCCGGCGAAACCCGCGAGGTGGAAGTCCTCGCGTTCCGCATCGACGCTCAGCGCGTTCGGCGTGAAGTCCGCGCCGAGTATCTGACTGATGCGCGCAAGCTGCCCACCGTCGCCCTCCCCGCAATCGGCGTGATCGAAGCCTGAGAGATTGTCGCCCGCCAGCGCGAAGCGCACGCGCGGATGAGCCATGGCAAGGCGCTTGACGACATCGGCCACCGCCTGGGCCTCGGCGCGATCGCTCTTCAGGAATTTGAGCCGCGCTGGCGTCGCGATGAAGAGATCGACGACTTCGACGCGCGTGCCATGCGGGTGCCCAGCCGGCGTCACCGCGCCCTTTGTCCCCTGATCGACGCGCAGCTGGCTCGCATGCGGCGCGTCGTGCTGGCGCGTCGTGATTTCGAGCCGCGCCACGGAACCGATGGAGGGCAGCGCCTCACCGCGAAAACCGAGCGTCGAAATCGAGGAGAGGTCGCCATCGGCGAGTTTCGACGTGGCGTGACGATCGACCGCCAGCATCAGGTCCTGCGGGCTCATGCCCGCGCCGTCGTCGACGACACGGATGAGTTTGCGGCCGCCCGTTTCGATCACGATCTCGATGCGGCGCGCACCAGCATCGAGCGCGTTCTCGACGAGCTCCTTCACGGCAGAGGCCGGCCGTTCGACGACCTCGCCCGCAGCGATGCGGTCGACGAGTATGGGGTCGAGACGGCGGACGGACATGTTGCGGGTCTCCCCTCCCCGCGAAATGCAGGGAAGAATCATGCCGGTCAGGTTACATGCCCACCGGCCGGCCCGCGACCGCGACCAGCATTTTCTTGCCGTCGAACAGGCGGCGCGCGGCACGATGCGTGTCGGCCAGCGTTACGCCCGCCACATAGCCGTTGCGCTCGTCCATATAGGAAACCGGCAGGCCCTCGATCTGGAGTCGCACGAGCTGGCCCGCGATCTTGGTCGAGGTGTCGAATCGCAACGCATAGGAGCCGATGAGATATTTCTGCGCCTTGTCGAGTTCATCCGCCGTCGGGCCATCGGCCGAGAGCTTGGCGATTTCCTCCTCGATCACGGACAGCGATTCGGCGGCGCGCTCGTTCTTGGTGGACGTGCCGCCGACGAAGGTCGCCGCGTGGCGATAGGTGGCGAGCTGCGAGTGCACGGAATAGGCGAGTCCGCGCTTTTCACGCACCTCCTTGAACAGGCGCGCCGAGAAGACACCGCCGCCCAGGATATGGTTGAGCACCATGGCCGGGATGTGATCGGGATCGTGCAGGGCGATGCCCGGCAGGCCGAAGCGGATGGTCGCCTGCGGCACGTCGACATCGACGATCTTGAGCTGGCCGAGGCCGAACATCTCGATCTCCGGCACGGCCACGAGTTGGCCCTTTTCGGGCAGGCGTGAAAAGACCTCGTCGAGCATCAGCGCGAGCCGGTCGCGGTCGATCGCGCCGACGACTGCTATCTTCAGGCCGGTGCGCTGGAGCATGGCCCGGTGCATGGTGACGAGATCGTCGCGCGTGATCGCGGGAACGCTCTCCACCGAGCCCCGCGAGGGCCGACCATAGGCATGGTGCGGGAAGGCCGCTTCGCGCCAGGCTTTCGCGGCCATGGCGTCGGGGTCGTTGGCCTCGGAGCGAAGCGAGGCGGCCATCTGGGCGCGCACGCGCTCGATGGCATCGTGGTCGAAACGCGGCTCGTTCAGCGCCAGCTTCAACAGGCCGAAAGCGGCATCGACGTGGCGCGTCATGGTCTTCAGGCGGCCATGAAACGCGTCGCTGTCGGAAGAGAAGGAAATCTCGATGGCCTTGTCGTCCATCGCATTGTGGAACGCCTCCGCGTCGAGCGAACCAGCGCCTTCGTCCATCAGTCCGCCCAGCATGGTGGCGGCTCCGGCCTTGCCGATCGGGTCCTGCGAGGAGCCGCCTTCGAGCGCAAATTCCATCGCGACGAGCGGGACTGCGTAATCCTCGACGAGCCAGGCCTCGATGCCGGATTTGGAGACGACCTGCTGCACTTTCGAGGCGCGGGTCGCATCGGCTGTCACGGCTTTCGAGGAGGCGTTCTGGGGCGCATTCATGGGCATTTCCGACTTTGGGATCAGGGTGCCGGCCACGGCATCATGGCTGCGGCCGGCATGGTATCGGGCTTGAGTGCGTCAGGCCTGTGGGGCTGCGTCGTCTTTCTGCGGGTCTTCCTTTGGAAGCAGGAAGCCGGTGACTGCGCGACGTCGATCGAGCCATTTGGCCGCCGCCGCGCGAACGTCATCCACCGTGATCGCATCCATGCGATCCGGCCACTGCCTGATGTCGGCGACGCTCATGCCCGTGGTGAGGGCGGCGCCGTACCAGCGCGCGAGCGAGGCCTGGTTGTCCTGCGCATAGACGGCATCGGCCACCAGCCGGGTCTTGGCGCGGGCGAGATCCTCGGGTTCGACGCCCTTGGCGGCGACGTCCTGGATGACCTCCTCGACGGCGTCGTCCAGCTCTTCAAGCGACACATCGGGGGCCGGCATGGCGTAGATCCAGAACCGCGTGTCGTCGAGCGCGGTGCCCATGTAATAGACCTCGGCCAGGACCGCGATTTTCTTCTCCACCACCAGGCGGCGGTAGAGAATACTGGTCTGGCCGCCACCCAGAAGATGAGCGAGCACTTCCAGCGCTTCGGCCTCGCCGGGCGCTGCCGTACGGTAGGACGGCACGAGATAGACCGTCTGGTGGCTCGGCTGCTCGACTTTCTCGTCGGTCAGCGTCACCCGGCGGTGGGCGCGGGGCTCGGGCTCGCGCGGACGGCGGCGCACGGGCGCATCGCCGCGCGCCTCGACCGGCCCGTAGATCCGGGTGGCGAGTTCGCGCACGGTCGCTTCATCGACATCGCCGGCGACGATGAGGATGGCGTTCTCGGGCGTATAGAAGCGATGATAATACGTCAGCGCATCGTGACGGCCGAGATCCTCGATCTCGTGGTGCCAGCCTATGATCGGCTTGCCGTAAGGATGGTGCGTGAACAGGGCGGCCTGCACGGCCTCGTGCAATTGCGCGGACGGATCGCTGTCGGTGCGCATGCGGCGCTCCTCCAGAACGACGTCGCGCTCGGGCGCGACAATGTCGTCGGAGAGGACCAGATTCTTCATCCGGTCCGCCTCGTAATCCATCACGATCGACAGATGCTCTTTCGGTACGCGCTGGTAATAGGCGGTATAGTCGTTCGAGGTGAAGGCATTCTCCTGCCCGCCGAGCTCGGCCACCAATTCGGAGAACTCGCCCTTGGGATGCTCGTGCGTGCCCTTGAACATGAGATGTTCGAGGAAATGCGCAATGCCCGACTTGCCGGCTGGATCGTCGGCGGAGCCGTTCCGATACCAGACCATATGGGTGACGACAGGCGCGCGATGATCGGGGATCACCACCACTTCCATGCCGTTTTCGAGCTTGAAATGCGAGATGGCCGGTCCATCGGCGGGAGCCGCGTCTGCGGAGCCGGGCGTGAGGCCCATGGAGGTCGGAAACGACGGATGAAGTGCCATGAGCGCCCGGGCGTTCGAGAGGACGGTCGTCGCTGGAGCAGGTTCCAATCGACGAGCTTATGGCAATATAGGACGTCTGCGCCGGAAAGTTCAGCCCCTTTGCTGACGATCTCTCCGGCTCACGCTATTGAATTCAAAGCAAAGCTTCGATCACTCGCTGCGGCGGCGTTTTTCTTCCAGCGTCTGGGCGCGGGCGTCGGTGATGTCAGATGCATCACGCCGAGCGTCGCCCTGATATTTGGTTTCCTTGGTGGCCTTGCGATAGCCGGTCGGCGGCTCGGTCAACCAGTCACGCGACGGCTCCTGGCCGGGTACCAGCTTGACGTCAGTGTCGGCCGAGCGCGTGTTGCGCATGGTTGCCCAGAAGCTCTCGGGATTGCAGACACGGGAGAGCGGATCCGAGCAATTCGGGTCGGTCTGCGGCGCCGCGGCTGCGCCGGGAGCCGAGCGGCCACGCGCCAGTTCAGCCTGGCTGACGGGATTGTGCACTTCATCGACGCGCGGGCGGCGGCGGGCCTCTTCGGCCTGCTTGCGGCGGACGACTTCCTGATCCTTGGGCCAGGCGGCATTGCGCTGGGAGACCGGCGGGAGCGGCTGCGGAAGGGACTGACGGTTGGGCGGCACGACGAGCGGCGCGCGCTCGCGGTAGTCGATGTTCGGCTGTTCCCTTTCACCGGAGATGCCGACCAGGCCGAGCACGGCGGAGAAGACGTTCTCGGAGCCATCGTCATCGAGGGCGAGAGCCGGTCGGGGCGCGGTCAGGCCCAGCGCGAGGGCGAAAGCCGCCGCTCCGAAGAGGGCGAAACGGCCGGTCGAGGAGGTGTCACAGATCATGGCCAATCCTGTCGTCCACTCGTGGTCACGTCCGCAGAACGTGGCGTGAAACGCGATGCGCCCCACACTCTAAGCTCTGCTGCCCCCGCATCAGGCGCCCGTTGGGGGCACGCTGTCATGCCGCGCCTTCACGGCGTTTTGGAGGCGGCGAATCGGATACGGCGCATCTCTTGGCACCGTTTAGACGGTTTTAACCGTCTTCTCCTTGATGAACAAAGACTCATACAGAAGAAGCCCCACGCCCGCAACGATGCCGACGTCGGCCAGATTGAAGACGTACCAGGAAAAGCTGCCGACGTGGATGTAGAAGAAATCCGCGACCGCCCCGTAAGTGAAGCGATCGTATGCATTGCCCAGCGCGCCGCCAACAACGAGGCCCAGCGCAAAGGTCGTGAGCCCCTCCCCTGCCCGCCACATCCAGACCGCAAGCAGAAGCGTGGCCGCCAGCGTCAGCGCGAGCAGCCCATAGCGGCCCGCGGCCGTGTCCGCCTGCAGGAGCGAATAGGAGATACCGTTGTTCCAGGCCATCACGAGATCGAGCCAGGGCAGGACATGCACGGGCTGGCGGCTCGAAATGTCGAACACGTCGATCATCCACAGCTTATGCGCCTGATCGACGACGAGCATGGCAAAAGCCGTGACGAGGCCGATGGCGCGCGCGGCGGTCTTGCTGGGTGAGGCGGTTGCCGTGATTTCTTCGCTCACAGCAGACCCGCCGCCTTCAATTCACGCAGCGCGTCTGCATCCCTCGGCGTGACATCCGGGAATTCCGGGTCCGTCCCTACCAGCGGCGAGATCTTCCAGGAGCGCGCGCATTTGCGGCCCTGCGCGCGTGCGATGACGACACCGACGCCAGCGACATCGTCGAGCGTGAAGGCCCCCTCGGGCGCAGCCCCGGCGCGGATCTCGATGTCGGAGGTGATGCAGATCTCCGCGAAATCGAGCCCGTCGAGAACTGCGCGCAGCTCATCGTCCGCAATGTAGACGATGGGAGCTGCCTCGAGCGACGAGCCGATGCGCTTCTGAGCGCGCTCGATTTCCAGCGCCCCGGTGACGACGCGGCGGATGGTGCGGATGATGCGCCATTTGGCGGCCAGCGCCTCGTCGCGCCAGGCCGACGGCGTCTCGGGAAAGGTTTCGAGATGCACCGACCCCTCCGTGCCCGCGTGACGCGACAGCCACGTTTCTTCGCAAGTGAAAGCGAGGATCGGCGCGAACCAGATCGTGACGCGCGTGAAGATCTCGTCGATGGCCGTCAACGCGCCGCGCCGGGCGATGCTGGAGGGCGCGTCGCAATAGAGCGTGTCCTTGCGGATGTCGAAATAGAAGGCCGAGAGATCGCTCGTCATGAATTGCGACAGGGCCGAGATGACGCGCTTGTAGTCGAAGGCGGCATAGGCCTCGCGCACATGGCCGTCGAGTTCGGCGATGCGATGGAGCATCAGGCGCTCGAGTTCGGGCATGTCCTGCGGGGCCACGCACACGGCCTCGTCGAAATGTGCGAGAGAGCCGAGCATCCAGCGCAGGGTGTTGCGCAATTTGCGGTAGGTCTCGACGAAGGTCTTCAGGATCTCCTTGCCGATGCGCAGGTCGTCGGAATAATCGGAGGCCGCGACCCACAGGCGCAGAATGTCAGCACCCGATTCCTGGATCACTGTCTGCGGCGCAGTGACATTGCCGAGCGACTTCGACATTTTCTGCCCCTTCTCATCCAGCACGAAGCCGTGAGTGAGGACGATGTCGAAGGGCGCGCGGCCGCGCGTGCCGCAGCTTTCGAGCAGCGACGACTGGAACCAGCCGCGATGCTGATCGGAGCCTTCGAGATACATGACCGTATCGCCGCCGCCATCGACCTTGCGGTTGATGCCGGCGAGTCCGGGGAAATGCTCGGGGTCTTCGAGCGTGTAGGTGTGCGTCGAGCCTGAATCGAACCAGACGTCGAGCACGTCTTGCACCATGTCGTAATGCTCGGGATCATGGCCGAAGGCGCCGAGGAAGCGCTCTTTCGCGCCGTCCTTGAACCAGGCATCGCCGCCTTCGACGTCGAAGGCGGCTGCGATGGCCGCATCGACCTTGCTGTCGTGGAGCAGCTCTTTCGTCTCTTTGTGCACGAAGACAGTGATCGGCACGCCCCAGGCGCGCTGGCGCGACATCACCCAATCGGGCTTGTTTGCGATCATGCCGCGAATTCGGTTTTCGCCCGCGGCGGGTACCCATTGGGTCTTGCCAATCGCGTCGAACGCGACGTTGCGCAGGGACGAGCCGAGGTTGAACGGCTTGTCCATCGCGATGAACCATTGCGGCGTATTGCGGAAGATGACCGGCTTCTTCGAGCGCCAGGAATGGGGATATTGATGCTTCAGCCGTCCGCGTGCGACGAGGTTGCCAGCGTCGATGAGCGCCTTGATGACGGCCTCGTTGGCATCGCCCTTGTCACCCTTGGCGGTGATGACGCGCTTGCCCTCGAAGCCGGGAGCTTCCTTGGTGTAGATGCTGTCATCGTCGATGGTGAAGGGAATGCGCGTGTCGATGCCGCGCTCTGTCAGCTGGCGGCCGTTCGCCATCCAGATTTCAAAGTCCTCGCGGCCGTGCGACGGGGCCGTGTGGACAAACCCCGTGCCCGCATCGTCGGTGACGTGATCGCCGTCGAGCAAGGGAATCGGGAAATCGTAGCCGAGATGGGCGAGCGGGTGCGCGCAGGTGACGGTCTTCAGGATGTCCGCTGAAACGTCCACGACATGAGCAAGGCTGATCTTCGCTGAAGCGGCGACTGCTTCCGCGAGCTTGTTCGCGAGGATAAATTTTTCGCCGACTTTCGGCCCGAAATCCCGCTCGTTCGCCGTGACCTCGAACAGACCATAGGCAATCTTGTGCGAGTAGGAGATCGCTCGATTCCCGGGCAGCGTCCAGGGCGTAGTTGTCCAGATGACAATGGCCGCGTCCCCGATTATCGCTGCACGATTTTCGCCCGTGGGATAGTTGACCGACACTGTAGCCGAGGTCACCGGAAACTTCACCCAAACCATATCGCTCTGGTGATCGTGATATTCGATTTCAGCCTCAGCCAGCGCGGTCTTCTCGACAACAGACCACATCACGGGCTTCGAGCCGCGATAGAGCAGGCCGTTGTCCTTGAACTTCATGATCTCGCGGGCGATCTGCGCTTCCGCGTGGAAGGCCATCGTCGAGTAGGGATGGTCCCAGTCGCCGGCGATGCCGAGCCGCTTGAATTCCTCGCGCTGCGTGTCGAGCCATTTCTGCGCGAAGGCGCGGCATTGGCGGCGGAATTCGACGACGGGCACCTCGTCCTTGTTCTTGCCCTTGGCGCGATATTCTTCCTCGATCTTCCACTCGATGGGAAGGCCGTGACAATCCCAGCCCGGCACGTAGTTCGAGTCGGAGCCGAGCATCTGCTGCGAGCGGGTCACAAGATCTTTCAGGATCTTGTTCAGCGCATGGCCGATGTGGATGTTGCCGTTGGCATAGGGAGGGCCATCGTGCAGCACGAATTTCGGCTTTCCGGCCGCGCGCGCACGCAACTGGCCGTAGAGATCCATCTCCTGCCAGCGGGCGAGGAGTTCGGGCTCCTTCTGCGGCAGACCGGCCCGCATCGGAAAATCCGTGCGCGGCAGATACAGGGTCTGCGAATAATCGGGGCCTTTGGCGGATTCAGAATTCTCGGTCATCGGACGGGCGGACTCTGCGATGGAGATAAGACGCTGGCCCCAGCGATTAGCCGATTTGGACGAAAAGCGCCAATAGGCAGCGCCCCGAACGCCTCACGCAGAGGCGGCCAGCAGGCTCCGGGCTTTTTCGATGTCGTCGTGGATCTGGACCACCAGAGCGTCCAGCCCGTCGAATTTCACCTCGGGGCGGATCCAGCCCACGAAGGTGACCTCCAGCAGCTGGCCATAGAGATCGCCCGCAAAATCCAGCACATAAATCTCGAGCAGCGCCGCGCCATTGTCGACGGTCGGGCGGCGACCATAGCTCGCGACGCCGTCGCGCACCACACCGTCGATGGTCAGGCGCACCGCGTAAATGCCGAAGCGCAGGCGGCAGGAGGGATCGAGCGCCAGATTGGCCGTGGGGAAACCGAGTTCCCGGCCGAGCTTCTGCCCGTGAATCACCTCGCCCACCACGAAGAAATCATGGCCGAGGAGACGCCGGGCCTGGACCACGTCGCCGGCTTCCAGCGCGGTGCGGGTCGCGGCGGAATGAACGGCCTCCGGGCTGCCATCGGGGTCGGCCAGGACTTTTTCCACCACTTCGACCTCGAATCCGTGCCGCGCACCGGCGTCTCGCAGGAAATCGGGCGAGCCTGCCCGCGCCTTGCCGAAGTGGAAATCGTAGCCGACCACGGCGCCCGAAATGCCGAGGCTGCGGACGAGGATGTTCTCCACGAATTGTTCGGCGGAGAGCGTCGCGAGCTTCTGGTCGAAGGTCAGGACGATCATGGCTTCGAGGCCGAGGCGCGCGAGGGCCATCGCCTTGGCGCGCTCGGGCGTCAGGCGGAATATCACCGGGCGTCCGGCGAAATAGTCCGCCGGATGCGGCTCGAATGTCAGCACGGCGCAGGGCTTGCCCAGGCGGCGGGCCATCGCTTCAGCCCGCGCAATGACGACCGCATGGCCCCGATGGACACCATCGAAATTGCCGATGGCCACGACCGCGCCCTCGAGCCCCGACGGGGGCGCGGCTGGATCGGTGATGACCACAAGACCCGGAACCTGCGGTTCGGGAACGAGCGGGCCGGACAGGCCGGCGATCGGCATTGGGCCAGGACCTGACAAAACACGTCCATTGCAAGAGAAAGCGGGCCGGGCGAATGGGATGGCGCCCGGCGGCACGGCGAAGCGGGCGCAAACTGCCGTGCGATCTGCGGCGCGTCAAGAAGAGAGCGCGTCCCCTTTCGTCGCGGCCACGCTTCGGCGCGCGGGCACCATGACCAGAGCCTCGCCGGACAGCACGACTTTGCCGTCCACAACGCATTCGCAGGCGAGCTTGCAACGGCGCCCCTCGGGGTTGAGGTCGGCCACCTCCACCGACACGATCACGACATCGCCGATGCGGACGGGTCCGAGGAAGTTCAGCGTCTGAGAAAGGTACACGGCGCCGGGTCCCGGCAAGCGCATGCCGAGCACGGCCGAAATCAGGCTCGCGGTATAAAGACCATGGGCGATGCGGCCGCCGAACCGCGTCTTGCGGGCGAAATGATCGGACAGGTGGATCGGGTTGTGGTCGCCCGACAGCGTTGCAAAGCCTACGACGTCGTCGGCCATGACCGTCTTCATGATGCTCTCGCGCATCCCCAGCGCGAGATCCTCGAAGAAGTAGGACGTGAAAGGCGCGGCGCTCATCTCATATCCTCGCGTGTGACTGGCGCGGACCATCGGGCGCGGGGTGCGGTGCCGCAATCATACTTTCGGGCCGAAGCTGACCTGACGCCATATTGAACCGCTGGCCACCCGCCCGAATCGGGAACTTCCAACAAATTGAACAATACAGATTAACTGCGTCGAAATACGACAGGCGTATCAAAGGTGTATTGAGCTTCCCGTATTTCGGGGAAAGCAGCGTTATTTACTTTCTCGTTCTGTCCGGTTTTTTGGAGCCAAACATGATCGACCCTGGCATGCCTATCCTGGTGGTCGATGATTTCGCCACGATGGTGAAGATCATTCGCAATCTTCTCAAGCAGATCGGCTTCGAGAACATCGACGATGCGGCGGACGGCGCCGCTGCGCTCGTGAAAGCGGGCGAGAAAACCTATGGGCTCATTATTTCGGACTGGAACATGGAACCCATGACCGGTTACGATTTGCTCGCAAACCTGCGCGCTGGGGGGCCGAACACCAAGACGCCGTTTCTCATGGTTACCGCTGAATCCAAAACAGAAAACGTGCTCGCCGCCCGGCGCGCCGGAGTCAGCAGCTACATTGTCAAACCTTTCAATGCGGCGCTTCTGCGCTCGCGCATCGATCAGGCCCTGGCGTCCGTCGCCGCCTGATCACCAGATCAGTTCGGCCATTGCCATCGTCGGCCTGCAAGAAGCTTCGCCCAGGAATTGCGCGTAGGCTACGCGATCCAGCTCTGGGCGCGATGTATCGCCGGGATGCAACTCATCCCGGTGAATGCCCGAAGTGATGAAGAGCGAATCGGCCCCGAAGTCGACGGCGCCCGCGATGTCCGTGCGCATGGCGTCGCCGATGGCGAGGATACGCTCGCGCGCAATGAGCCCTCCCCGGCGCTCGCTCGCGAGTGCGAGCGCTCTCTCATAAATCGGCGCGAAGGGCTTGCCCGCCTGCAGGACACGGCCGCCCAGCGCCTCATAGGCCTGCGCCAGAGCGCCCGCGCAATAGATCAGCTGGTCGCCGACGTGCACGACCAGATCCGGATTGGCCGAGATCATGTCGAGGCCGCGCGCGCGCATCTTCCCCAGGTCTCCGGCGTAATCATCGGGAGTCTCGGTCTGGTCGTCGAACAGGCCCGTCACGACAACGTATTCCGCTTCCGCGAGGGGCACGAGCCTGGGTTCGATGCCCGTCTGTTCGGCCGCGATCTGGAAGAGGGTCAGGTCCCGTTCGGGCCCAATGTGGTGCAGAGGGGCGGCCTTGCGCGCACCGATGAAGCCCAGGGTCACGTCGCCGGAGGTCACCATGTGGTCGAAGGTGGTGCGAGGCACGTTGAGAGCTTCGAGTTGCTCGAGGATCGGGCGGCTCGGACGCGGTGCGTTGGTGATGAGGATCACCGTGCCACCCGCCGCCCGGAAGCGGGCAAGCGCGTCACAGGCCGCCGGGAAACGCGCGCGGCCATTGTGGATGACACCCCAGACATCGCAGAAAACCGCGTCGTAGCGGCCCACGAGGCCGGAAAGACCATCAAGGATCAGGGGTTCGTCGTGACGAGGCTCGGGTGTGACCATGCCTGAGGCGGCTAAAGGTCCGCTTCGGTCCTGTCAAGCGAGGGTGGGCGATCACAGTGCCGACATGAGGCTCGCCGCCGGGCGGGGCCGCGCCATATGCTGCAGCGCGCCATCCCGGGCAGAAACCATGAGGATCTTCATGTCGATCAAACCGCTATTTACCGCCCATGCCACCGCGAAGGGTGGCCGCAACGGTCATTCGGAAGCCAGCGACGGGTCCGTCAGCGTAGACCTCTCGGTGCCAAAGGAAATGGGCGGACCGGGCAAGCCCGGCACCACCACGCCGGAGCACCTTTTTGCCACGGGATATGCCGCATGTTTCGGCGGTGCGCTTGATTTTGTTGCAAAGCAGCATAAGAAGGACGCAAGCGGAGCCACAGTCACCTGCGACGTGACCATCGGCGCCCGCGAGGCCGGAGGCTTTGGCCTCGCTGTTAAAATTCACGTGAACGACCCCACTCTCGCGACGGAGGATCTGGACGTTCTCGTGAAAGAAGCGCACGAAAAGATATGCCCTTACAGCCATGCGACGCGCGGGAATGTACCCGTGGATTTCGAAGTCGTCGGGAAGCGGGTTTAACGAAAATTTAAGCGAGACCGGGCATTTCGGTGTGTCAGGCGTGTGCAGTGCAGCACGCCCGGTATTCGCGCACCACTGCCCGGCCTTGGCTTCGATCTTGCTTAACTAAGATCCGTCCAGCGGATCAACCTCACATCCGGAACGTCTCGTGAGCACGCGAAACCACATCATCGACTTCTGGCGCGGGCTCGCCCTCGTGATGATCTTCGTCAATCACGTCCCGGACAATTATCTCGAAAACCTAACGTCGCGAAACTTCGGCTTTTCCGATGGCGCCGAGGCGTTTGTCTTCCTGGCCGGGTTGAGCCTCGCCCTCGCCTTCCTGCCTCATCGCGCAGGACAGGCCGTCCCGGTGTTGCCCTTCGCGCTTCTGTCACGCTGCTGGAAACGGGCCTTCACGCTGTACCGCGTTCACCTCATGCTGACGTTCAGCGTGCTCGGCGCGTTCGCGGTCGCCTATGCGATCCTCGCGATCCCCGAGTTCCGCGACGCGCATGGCCGGGCGCTGGTCTATGACGATCCCGCACGCGCGTTCAGCGGCATCCTCCTGCTGCTGCAT
Source organism: Hyphomicrobiales bacterium (assembly GCA_028290285.1). Classification (GTDB taxonomy): domain Bacteria; phylum Pseudomonadota; class Alphaproteobacteria; order Rhizobiales; family Beijerinckiaceae; genus Terripilifer. The sequence goes on along the minus strand of JAQGKD010000096.1, from coordinate 9,595 downwards.
CAGCTCGATTATGTGGATATCCTGCCGCTCTATGTGCTCCTGCTGCTGTTCGCGCCTGTCCAGCTGATTCTCATGCAACGGAATGTCGCACTGGGGCTCGGCGTGTCCGTGGCCATTTACGCCATCGCGCGGCTCTGGCCCGTCGACGTGCCGACATGGCCAATGGACAACCTCTGGTTCTTCAATCCTTTCGCCTGGCAGTTGATGCTCGGACTCGGGATGGCCTCGGGCCTCCTCTGGCGCCAGCGCGCCCTGCCTAAATCGCGCATGACGCTGGCTGCCGCGCTGACCATGCTGATCATCTCGGTCGTGATGGCGACTGAGACTTTCGGCCAATCTCCGGGACTGCTGATCGGCGCCCGCGAAATGCTCGACAGCGGCAAGCACGAGCTCGGCCTGATGCGGATTTCGCACTTCCTTGCACTGGCTTATGTGCTGACCGTGCTGCCCTTGGGCGCCTGGATGACGGCCACCTGGATGGGGCAGGAAATCGGCCGGCTTGGCCGGCACAGCCTCGCTGTCTTCGTTCTCGGCACCTTCGTCGCGCAGGTGTGCCAGTTGACTATGACCGCGTCTGCGGTCACGTTCGATGTCGATCCGCAGCCCGTGGGACTCGTCGCCACGCTGATAGGGCTGGCCATGTTGTTCTCGCAGGCTCGATATATCGAATGGAAAAAGAGCGACCCAGGGCATCGCATCGGCAGTCTCGCCAGGTCTTTCTTGCCTGCGTCGGGCTCGCCGCTCTCGTCCTACCTCTCGCGTCCGCGTCCGTAAGCGCGGCGCCGACGGATTCCGCGCAGGATCGGAAGTCCGAGGCGCAGGCTGCCGTTCCCGCCATCAACGCGCCCTGCCCCGCGTCGCGGCCGCTGCTGGCGCATCAGATGCGCCTCCAGAGCTTTTCGCGGGCAATCCGGCGCAAGGCACCGCTGCGCGTGCTCGCCATCGGCTCTTCCTCGACGGAAGGGATCGGCGCGAGTTCGCCGGCCCACAGCTACCCGGCGCGTTTCGAAGCGGAATTGAAGCAGCGCTTCAAGGTTCAGGACGTGCATGTCACCAATGCAGGCGTCGGCGGGGAAACGGCGGAAGCCAGTGTCGCGCGCCTCGAGGAACGCTTGAAGCAGAACACCTACGATCTCGTCGTCTGGCAGGTCGGCACCAACGATGCCGTCAAGGGCGACGACGAAGGTCGCTTCCGCGAACTGCTCGAACGCGGTCTGCAGGACGCCAAGGCCGCCAAGACGGAACTCGTGCTCCTGGACCAGCAATTCTATCCCACGATCAAGGACCCCGTGCGCTACGAGCGTTACGTGCACATGATCGAGACCGTCGCCGCTGAGTTCAATGCGCCTGTCATGTCCCGCTACCGAATGATGAAGACCTGGGCCGAACGTGCGCCCAAGGACATGACGGCGATGCTGTCGGGCGACGGATTCCACATGAGCGATCGCGGATACGAATGCCTTGCGACCGCCATGGTCGGCGCCGTCTCGGATCTCGTAGGCGACACGACGTCAGCCGCGGTGCTGACGCCGACCACTGCGGGCGACGCCCCGTCCACGCAGATCAGCCTGTCACGCCGCTGAGCCGCCCCGGCGGCGGCTCGTTCGAGACACGCCCGTCGACGATTTGGATACGCCGGTCCGCCTGGGCTGCAAGGCTGAGGTCGTGGGTGACCACGACGACCGCCTTGCCAGCTTCGCCTGCGATCATTTCCTTGAGAATTCCTATGACCTGCGCGGTCGAAGCCGTGTCCAGGTTGCCCGTCGGCTCGTCTGCGAGCACCACGAGGGGATCGTTGGCAAGCGCGCGGGCTATGGCCACGCGCTGGCGCTGACCGCCCGACATCTGGTCGGGCCTCTTGCGCGCATGGTCGGCCAGACCGAGCGACTTCAGGATTTCCATCGCGCGTTGCTCCATCCGCTCGGCAGACCAGCGGCCCAGCGCGCGCATCGGCAGCATGACGTTTCCCAGGGCCGAAAACTCCGGCAGCAGGAAGTGAAACTGGAAGACGAAGCCCAATGTCTCCAGCCGCAGGCGGGCGCGCGCATCCTCATCGAGCGCGCTTGTGGCCCGCCCCGCGATCAGCACCTCTCCCGAGGTGGGAATGTCGAGCAGGCCGAGCAGGTAGAGCAAGGAGGATTTGCCGGAGCCTGAGGGGCCGGTGATCGCCAGGAACTCGCCCGGTGCGACGGACATGTCGACGCCGGCGATGAGCGTGGCCGGAACTTCGCCATCGAGGATGCGGGTCACGGCGCGCGCTTCGATCAGCGGGCCCATCATGACGCCCCCCGGATGATGTCGACGGGTTGCAGCGAGGCCGCTTTTCGGGCCGGGAAATAGCCGGCGATGACGGATGCCGTGACGGCGACGAGGCCCGCGATGGCGTAGTGCGAGGGCGCGTAGAGAACCGGCAGATGCGTGGCGTCCATGAAGGGCGACTTGATCTCGATGAACCCCATTCCCCAGGTCATGAAATATCCGAGCACCCAGCCCACGACGAGGCCCAGCAGGCCGATCATCATGGATTCCATGACGAAGATCTGCCTGATGATGCGAGCGGTAAAGCCCAGCGACTTGAGAATGGCGATGTCGCGTGTCTTCTCATGCGTGATCGTGGAAATGATGTTGTATGTGCCGAACGACGCCACCATCAGGATCGCGCTGACGACTGTGTACATGATGATGTTGCGGACCTGGAAGGCCGAGAGAAGATCTTCGTGCGCCTCCTGCCACGAGACCGACTTGTAGCCGGTTTCCGCCTCGATCCGATGCGCCACCTCCCGCGCCTGCATGACGTCACGCACTTTCACGCGCAATTCGTTCACGAGACCCGTCTGCCCTGCGAGGATCTGCCCCGTCTTGATGAGCACATAGGATTGCCCGTCGTCGACCTGGCTGACGCCCGAATGGGAAAGTGCCACGACCGTGGCCGACATGGTGTTGCCGTTGCCAGACGTCACGACGACGCTGTTGCCGATGCGCGCGCCGACCTTCTTGGCGAGTCCGTCGCCCAGGATGATCGCATTGGATGCCTTGTAGAGATTGTCGAGAGAGCCGGAGCGGATCTGCGTTCCGAGCTTCGAGACGTTGATCTCGCGGCGGGGGTCTATGCCGGTCACGCTCGCCGCCGTGTCGCGTCCGGCGAAGCGGATCACCGCCTTCGACTGCACGGAGGGCGCGAGCGTGCCCGGCAGCCAGCCTTCGAGAGCGGCCATGATGGCGAAGGGGTTCTTGATGCCGGGCCGCATCACGCGTGTGGTCAGCCCGTGAATTTCGGCGGCGTCGTATGCGACATCGGCAGGCTGGCGCGGCGGTTCGCGCTGCTCGTCGGTAACCGAAATATGGGGCAGGGAATCGACGAGCTGGGCGACGAAGTCATTCTGCGATCCCTCCATCAGCGCCGCCATCATGACCGAAAAGCCGACGCCGATCGCAACGCCCATGACGCCGACGAGCGTCTGGCGCATGCGCGCACGGATGTGCGTGACTGCGATCGAAAAAACGAGGCCGGTCATGCCGCTCATGAGCCGCTCCCTGACGGCTGCACCCGAACGAGCATCCCGTCCCTGAAGGCGGCCTGAAGGGGCGAGGCGAGGATATCGCCGTCCGCCAGTCCCTCCTCGATTTCAAGCGAGCGAGTGCCCCGAATGCCCGTCTTGACGGTCACGCGGCGCAGGCGGTCCCCCACGACTTTGTAGACGTCGGTCCCCTGAACGGCCTCGCTGGGCGCGAGGAGAACGTCGGTCTTCTCGCGCGTCACGATATTGGCTTCGATGCTCATTCCGATCCGCAGCGGCGTGTCGTCGGGCAGGGTCAGGTAAACACGGAAGGTCTTGGTCGCGGGATCGCCCTTCGGCGTCATTTCGCCGACGCGCGCGGCCAGCGGCTGGTCCTTGAAGCCTTCGCTGCGCACCAGCACCGCCTGCCCCGTGCGTACGCGCGGAATATCCTCCTCGTTCACGTCCGCGACGACGCGAAGCGGCTTCGGCTGGCCGATCCAGAAGAGCACGTCGCTCGTCCCGACGCCTGCGATTTCGCCCACCTCGCCATCCTTGCGCAGCACGACGCCGTCCATGGGCGAGCGCAGTTGAAGATCGGAAATGCGCTCCGTCTGCGCGGTGATCCGGGCTTCGAATTCCTGCAATTGCGTGACGGTCTGGTCCAGCGCGGTCTGGGTCGCCGCGCTGCGCGCTACAAGGCCGCGCGTGCGCTCGACATCCTGCGCGAGCCTCTGGCGCCGAGCCTGGAGCTCAGTGAGGAAGGCCCGCTCCTCCGCATCGTCGAGGCGCGCAAGAACGTCGCCCGCCTTCACCGTCCGCCCCTCGCAGGGGCAGATGTAGACGAGTCGCTTGCGCTGGAGAGCCACCACCTTCGCCCAGCGCTCGGGCTCGACAATGCCCGTCGCATAGACGACCTCCGCGGCGCGCCCGCGCGTCACCCTCGCGGTGGCGATCTCAGGGGCGAAGAAACCCGTCAGGTAAGCGTAGGCTCCCCCGGCCCCCGCGAGACTCAGGAGAATTGCAGCGATCGTGCGCAGGCGCATGAAGTCTTTCCATTTGGCAACATCTCGGGGGAAGCTTGGACCTCACTTGGCTCCATTCGTCCAGGCCCCGCCTTGAGCGGGCGCAAAGTCTGACCCGGAGCGCGCCAAAAATGATAGGATGCTTCTCAGAGAGCGATCACGGAGGAGCGGCCATGACAACCTCCCATCCCAATGTTCCCAACGACCTCGAAGCCTTCTGGATGCCGTTCTCATCGAATCGCGCATTCAAAAAGGCCCCGCGCATGATCGCGCGCGCCAAGGACATGCATTATTTCACACCGGAAGGGCGGCCCATCATCGATGCCGTCGCGGGGCTGTGGTGCTGCAATGCCGGGCATCAGCGCGACGAGATCGTCGCCGCGATCCAGGCCCAGGCGGCGGAACTCGATTTTTCACCGCCATTCCAGTTCGCTCATCCCAAGGCGTTCCAGCTGGCAACGCGGATCGCGGCGCTGGCACCGGGCGATCTCGACCATGTGTTCTTCACCAATTCGGGCTCGGAGGCTGTCGATACGGCGCTGAAGATCGCGCTCGCCTACCACAACATCCGGGGCGAGGGCGCGCGCCAGCGGCTGATCGGCCGCGAGCGCGGCTATCACGGCGTCGGGTTCGGCGGTATTTCCGTGGGCGGCATCGTGAGCAATCGCAAGCTGTTCGGCGGGCTGCTCAACGGCGTCGATCACCTCGCCTCGACCTACGACCGCTCGAAACAGGCTTTTACGCGCGGAGAGCCGGATTGGGGCGGGCATCTGGCCGACGAGCTGGACCGCATCGTCGCGCTGCATGATGCCTCGACCATCGCCGCCGTGATCGTCGAGCCCATGGCCGGTTCGACGGGCGTGCTGCCGCCACCAACGGGCTACCTCGAACGCCTGCGGGCAATCTGCGACAAGCACGGCATCCTGCTGATCTTCGACGAGGTCATCAGCGGCTTTGGGCGGCTGGGCTTCGCCTTCGCAGCCGAACGCTACGGCGTGTTGCCCGACATGATCACCTTCGCAAAAGGCGTCACCTCGGGCACCGTGCCGATGGGCGGCGTGCTGGTGCGCAGCGCCATCCACGACGCCTTCATGCGCGGTCCCGAGCACGTGGTCGAGCTGTTCCACGGCTACACCTATTCCGCCCATCCGCTCGCGTGCGCGGCAGGGCTGGCGACTCTTGACCTCTACGCACGCGAGGACCTGTTCGTCCGCGCGCGGGGACTGGAGGAAAAATTCGGAGATGCGTTCCAGGCGTTACGCGACCTGCCCAACGTGCTCGACATCCGCACCATCGGGCTCGTCGCCGCGATCGATCTCGCGGCCATAGACGGAAGCCCGGGCCTGCGGGGCTATCGCGCGATGGAACATGCCTTCCACGAAGCCGGCCTGCTGCTGCGGGTGGCAGGCGACACGCTGGTGGCGACGCCTCCGCTCATCATCAGCGAAGAGCAGATCGCGGAGATCGCGGGCAAGTTCGCGGATGTGATCAGGGCGGTGGCCTAGCGCCACCTCTTGCCCACCTTGCATGCGACGCTTATGAAACGGGCCTGTTCTTTCCGCTGGCCCCAAGTGGTTCCATGACCGATACAAGTTCCAAGGTGGCGAATGCTGCTTCTGCCACCGTCAAGGCCCGGCTGCCGCGCGGCCTGGCCGATCGCGGCCCGGCCGAGATCGCTGCCACGCATCGCATGAGCGTGGCTATTCGAGAGGTCTATGAGCTCTACGGCTTCGAAGCGGTGGAGACGCCGTTCATCGAATATACAGAGACGCTGGGCAAGTTCCTGCCCGATCTCGACCGTCCCAACGAAGGCGTATTTTCCTTCCAGGACGACGACGAGCAGTGGCTGTCGCTCCGCTATGATCTAACGGCCCCCCTCGCCCGCTATGTGGCCGAGAATTACGACAAGCTGGCCAAGCCCTACCGCTCCTATCGCTCAGGGTTCGTGTTCCGCAACGAGAAGCCCGGTCCAGGCCGCTTCCGGCAGTTCATGCAGTTCGATGCGGACACGGTGGGCTCGGCGTCGGTCGCAGCCGATGCCGAGATCTGCATGATGGCCGCCGATACGCTTGAAAAGGTCGGCATCGGGCGCGGCGATTACGTCATCAAGGTGAACAACCGCAAGGTGCTCGACGGCGTGCTCGAGGCCGCGGGTCTCGCAGGCGACGAGCGCGCAGCGCAGCGGCTCATCGTTCTGCGCGCCATCGACAAGCTCGATCGCTTGGGCACAGACGGCGTGCGGCTGCTGCTTGGCACGGGACGCAAGGACGAGTCGGGCGATTTCACCAAGGGTGCCGATCTCGCCTCCGCGGCAATCGAACGCGTGCTGGCCTTCACGAGCGCACGCGCCGGTTCGAACGAGGCGACCATAGCCAATCTTCGCGGCGCCATCGGCGAGTCCGCACGCGGCGCTGAGGGCGTCGACGAACTCGCCGAAATGGTAGCTCTGTTTTCCGCAGCCGGTTACGGCGACGGCTGCATCGTCATCGACCCCGCCGTCGTGCGCGGGCTCGAATATTACACCGGCCCCGTCTACGAGGCCGAACTCACTTTCGAGGTGAAGGACGAGCATGGCCGGCCCATGCGCTTCGGCTCGGTTGGTGGCGGTGGCCGTTACGACGGGCTGGTGGCGCGTTTCCGGGGCGAGCCGGTTCCCGCGACCGGCTTTTCCATCGGCGTCTCGCGCTTGCTCGCCGCGTTGCAGGCCGTGAAGAGCCCGATCGCGACAGGCAAGGGCGCGCCGGGGCCTGTGGTCGTGCTGGTGCTCGACCGCGCGGAAATGCCTCGCTACCAGGGCTTTGTCACGCAGCTTCGGCAGGCAGGCATCCGGGCCGAGCTCTATCTCGGAGCGGCGGGCATGAACGCGCAGCTGAAATATGCCGACAAGCGGCATTCGCCCTGCGCGGTCATCCAGGGTTCGAACGAACGCGACAAGGGCGAGGTGTCGATTCGCGACCTCGTGCTCGGCGCGGAACTCGCCGCCTCCACCAAGGACCGCGCCGATTATCTGGAGCTGCGCAGCCGCGCGCAATTCGCCGCGCCGGAGGCCGGCCTCGTGGAGGCTGTGCGTGAGGTGCTTGGACGCCATGTGTGAGCGTTGCCGGATGCCTGTCCGCGCTCTATCCTCCACAAAAGTCTAGGAGAGTGAAAAGATGAACATCTGTCGCGTGGCCATCGCGCTCGCCTGTTTCGCGCTACCCGTCATAGCAACGCCTGCCCTTGCGCAACGCAAGCCGCCCGCGCAACCCACGCAGCCGGCGCCCAATCCCAACGAGAAGACCTATCCGATGGGCACGAACTGGACCTTGCGCGAGATGAACGGCAAGCCCATTCCCGCCGGGATCGAAGCGACGATGACGATCGACGACCGCTTTCGCGGGTCCGGCACGTCCGGCTGCAACACCTGGTCGGCGACCATGTGGCCGGTGCGCAACCAGCGCTTCGCGGTCGGCCCCGTCGCCCTCACGAAAAAGGCCTGCCCGGCGCCCGTCATGGCGTTCGAGCGCGCTTATCTGACTGCTCTCCATGCGCAGCCGCAATGGGACCTCGTGGGCGGTTACCTCGAGGTGAAGGGCCCCGCCGGAACCCTGAAATTTGCACGGGGCTTTTGACCGCGTCCGGCGACAGGTTCGAAGGCGCCCGGCCGCACGCACGTGCGGTGACCAGTGGCGCAACGCTCATGGCCTTACTGGCGTTCTGGGAAATCGCGGCACGGTTGAGCGGCGTTCCAGCGTTCATCCTGCCCAGCCCGTCCCGCGTCGCATCCGTGCTGGTGCAGCGCTTCGACGTGATTGCGCCTGAGGCTCTGGTGACGCTGGGTGAAATCGCCGGCGGCTTTCTTGCCGGCACCAGCGCGGGACTCGTCGCAGCGCTTCTGATGGCGCGCTGGCGCTTCGCGGAAGAGGCCTTCGGGCCGCTGCTGGTCGTGGCGCAGGCGCTCCCGGTGTTCGCCATCGCGCCGGTGCTCGTGCTCTGGTTCGGCTTCGGCTATATGCCGAAAATCGTCATGTCCGGCCTCATCATCTTCTTTCCCGTAGCCACCAATTTCTTCGAAGGTCTACGGCGGACGGAGTCCGGCCTGATCGACCTTGCGCGCCTCAACAATGCCAGCGCTTTCGACACCTTGCGGCTGATGCGCGTGCCCGCCGCCCTGCCGTCCCTGGCCGCAGGACTGCGCATCGCTGCCGCAGTGGCACCACTCGGGGCGGTAGTGGGCGAATGGGTCGGCTCCTCGTCCGGTCTCGGGCTGCTCATGCTGCATGCCAATGCGCGGATGCAGACCGATCTCGTCTTCGCCGCGCTCTTCGTGCTGGTGGTTATCTCTCTCGCGCTGTGGGCCTCGGTCGGCCTGCTGACGCGGCAGCTTCTTCACTGGTCGCCCGCGACCGCCTGATTTCCCCCTAATCTTTTTCGGAGCATTCGCCGTGACACGCAGGACTACACTCGCCTCGGGCTGGCGCGCCGCCGCCTTCGCATTGACTCTCGCCGCCACGCCAGCCGTCGCGCAGGAGAAGCTGACGGTTCTTCTCGACTGGTTCGTGAACCCGGATCATGCCGCCCTGGTCGTTGCCCAACAGGGCGGATATTTCAAGCGCGCAGGCCTCGACGTCTCGCTTGTCGAGCCCGCCGACCCCTCCGCGCCGCCGAAGCTCGTGGCCGCCGGACAGGGCGACATTGCCGTGTCCTACCAGCCCAACCTGTATCTGCAAGTGAAGGAAGGACTGCCGGTGCGCCGCATCGGCGGGATGGTCGACACACCGCTGAACAGCCTTGTCGTGCTCGCCGACGGCCCCGTGAAGAGCATCGGCGACCTGAAGGGCCGCACCGTCGGTTATTCCATCGCGGGCTTCGAGGAGGCGCTCCTGGCCACCATGCTGGAGAGCGCCGGACTCAAACTGTCGGACGTGAAGCTGGTCAACATCAACTTCGCGCTGACACCGGCGCTCGGACAAGGCGGGCGATCCGCGCTTCGCCAAATTCATGGATGCGGTGGAAGCGGCGACCGTCTTCACGCTCAACCATCCGGATGAGGCATGGGCCCTGTTCATCGCTAATCAGCCCAAGCTCGACGAT
>JAQGKD010000093.1 GCA_028290285.1 Hyphomicrobiales bacterium | reverse complement strand
CCAAGTTGTTGGATCATCGTGTTGACGATCGTCGCGGACTGAAGAAACTCGCCCTTCAAGGGACGCCCGTCGACGTTGAGCGGCACGGTCTGCAAAAGGTCGCCCTTCGCCACCGAGGTGATTGTGTGAGTGACCGAGGTCATCGGCCACAGCAGGTCGTCGACGAGCGTGTTGACTGACGTCTCCATCTCCCCCCAGGAGCCATTAACGTTGCCGAAACGCACGCGCGTACTGGTTTGTCCGTCCCGGCCTACCACTTTGCCCACGCGCTCGAGCTGCTGTGCCATTCGTTCATTCGATGCCACGATGTCGTTAAATGCATCCGCGATCTTACCCGTGAGACCGCTGCGATGGTTGGGCAGGCGGATGGAGAAATCGCCAACGCGTGCTGCGTCTAGTGCACAAAGCAGTGCCTCAAGATCGCCCCGCGTCGCGCCAAGCTCAACCGGTGTTAAAGTTTCGCCGCGGACCGTTTCGTTCAATTCGTTTTGCCGCGCGGATTCGATTTTTTTCTCTTCGATGGGAGCATTCCCCGACGTCCGTGCTGCTTTATTGTCAAGCTTACGCACCATCAAACTCCCGAGCTTATACTTTACTATACGTCCTTGTGTTAGCGATATTCATAATGGAAGCTAAACAGACAAGCTAGACGTTAAGATAGCAACAGGTAGCTTTTTGTAGTCCAACGGCGGGGCGGCGGCCGACAGTTGTGTTCGGTCTCCGTCGATTGTGTTGAAATCTCGAAATTCTTTACCAAAACGAGCGTTTTCCTAGTTTTGACCGAAGCTTCGGTTTCACTGGTACTCTCCGGAGCTTGCAGCGGGCCAGGGTCGGCTACGTGATTATTCATAACGTTCACCGCACAGTCGTTCGTCGAGCCCACCTAATGCCCTAAAAAAAACCGCTCGGTTAAAAACGGAGTTTTTCAACGCTGTCTGCCAGGAGCTGACATCAGGGCCGTGCCTGGAAGCTGACATTGTCCACGCTAGCGGCGTGGATGTCGCAGGGCCGTCTTAGTAGAAAGCCATCTCAGTTCATAACCGCTCTGGGTTAGGAGCGCGATCGGTTTGCTATCGGGCGAGTTGTTTTCGGTCATGGACGGCGGGAACCCTTCAAAGCACGTCGCGGCCGGTTCGCAACGAGCATCGTGGTAGTCGTTTGGTGCACGTCGTGATCTTGCCGGAATGCATGAAGAACCAGGGATAGGCCTCGCTCTGGCGTTACCGAACACACTGTGCTGATTAGAGGGAGGATGGCGGCGTTTCAAAGGGGGCGTGGTCTTTTTTCTATTCCGATCGCACATTCAAGCTCGGCTACATTCCATCGCCCGAGACTTGCGGCAGCGCGGTATGTGCTTTCCAAAAATGACATGAGCGTAGCTTCAGGATCGGCCGCGACGCGCACGGCATCGTAAGGCAGCAGGAACTCGCCGTAGGCCCCGTCGTAATACGCCTCATCCGGGGCGACTCGCGCTGTCGAAAAACCGGCAGGTGTCGGGTAAGAATAAGAATAGAAAGCAGGAAAGTTCACCGGTCCCCCTCCAGGCCAGAACCCCGCGGATGAGACCTCGTGGCTGTAGGCTTCACGTGTAATTTCATCTGGCAGCCCTGGCACTCCGCCAGGATGCAGAGGCGCTCGCAACCCGGAAAACCGCGTCACAGCTAAATCGAAGCTTCCCCAGAACAAGTGAACTGGGCTGACCTTTCCGATATAGGCCGTCCGAAAGGTTTGCAGCACGCGCGCAACGGCGATGCTCGCGTGAAAAAATCGATTCACCGCATCGGCATCGTAAGGACGTACGCGCTTGTCCTGCGCAAAGGGAATGACATCCGGGATTTCATTCGGAGCACCATGGAGTTCCGCCGTCGCCCCGATTGTGCGCAAGAGATCGTGTACGCGCTCGTTGAAGGTCGCTACGGACATCGAGCCTAGCGCAAAGCTTGCCATGCGCCCGTCAGTCGCTACCCCCAGCAGCCGATGTGCAATGAAATCGAAGCTGAGCTCGACGCCACCTGCTGCATCGGGAACAAGGCCTGTCGTGAAACCCCGACCATTGGGATAGAGCGTCGCATGCCATGAGTGGTTTACCCAAGCTGTGCGCGCCAGGCGGTATTTACCGACGACCTGCGTGAAGAGGTGCAGTGCCGAACAAGTCTCTCGCCATGGTCCGTACGGAATTTCAGGCCAGATCACTCTCATCTTTGCTCCCGTCATTACAACTACTCTCCTCCCAACAGATAATTACTTGTTTCGCGATCCTCGGACAATCCCTCCGGGCGGCGCCGTTCCCATGAGCGCGCCGGCCACGCTGCGTGGCGTTTCGGGAGCGATGAACGCGCCGTATTCTGCTGCACCATCAAGAGGAACGTCAATCACAACTGCGCCCGCGCATACCACGTCGTTGGATGCGCTCAACTGAACATCCACCCGGCGCCCCACGAAGCGGCGACTTGTGAAGCCAGCCGACAGTTTCGACACAAGCCAGCAAACCCGGCAGACCATGACGCCGGATCGACCAGCTTGGTTCCGGGAATCATGGCTGTGTTCGCCTTTGTCCGGTGACATAGGCGCTTCCATCGCTTGCAAAGAAAGGGGTCACATAAGCATATCCAAGCCGCGTGACACAACCTTCGTTACGCTATGCCGCAAGGTCGACTTTGGGTCAGAAGCACCGGCGAGCAGACGTCTGCCCGCCGGCGCCGGGAGTCAAATTCCCGGCATTGAAGTGGAGCGGATGGTGCTCTCCAGCTTGGTATGACCTAGCAACAACTGACAGGCTCGCAGATTGCCGGTGCGCCTATAGACCAGCGACACCTTAGTCCGTCTCAGGCTGTGAGGGCCGTACATAGCTGGGTCAAGCCGGCTAAGCGTCATCCAGTAATCTACGAGCCGGCCATATTGCCTCGTCGTAAGATGCTCGCCAGTATGGCTGCGGCTCTGCCAAAGGCATCGATCTCCTGTGGTTCGGCGCAACGCCAACCAGGCGGCGTCGGGCCTGTTAGCTCGACTGGGACAGGTCGGCCTGTCTTCTGCTGTATCACCGTCGATCTGGTCCTCACGCTGTCAGCCAGGGCCACGCAGGACCCTGGATGCTAGCGGCGGTTGAAACCAACCAAACGATGACCGCAGCCAAGACCCCGGATTGTCCTGGCAATCAACTCATACCTCCGCTCGTTGCCGCTCATACGGATAAAAAAGTCAGCTTGAATACCGCCAACGGCTGGTGCTCAACTTTGGACCACACGTTCAGGCAGACTTCCCACTTATCCCAGCTGTCCAGATTTCCCGAGCCACCTCTGCCGACGCAGGATGCGGCTTTTAAGCGGGCGGCGTCAACGGCGCTCACGCGTCCACTTTATGAACCGTCGCAGTAGTCGATCCTGATCTTCCGGGCCCAGCCGGGTCTCCCGTGAGATTTGTTGCCGCGCGCGTTCAGCATCGACGGACGCAGGCGGATCTGTGGCTGGCGGCTTCACCAACTTGGCCGCGCGATCGAGCCATTCCTGCGCCGGACGAAACCGCGCAAGCGAGGGCACTTCCGCCGACAGGTTGATCGATTGCCACTTCGGATCAAAACCGGGCGTCTGCAACCGCCCTATGTTGTCGAACAAGGTGTCGACGAAGCGGGTCAGCCGCCGATAGCGATCGGTATTCGTCGCCCAGTTGAAGGCGATCAGAGCCGTCGGGACTGAGATCGTCGTGACATCCACACCCTCGCGGATCAAGGCCGGATAGTCAGAATGGTCGAGTGATGCCGGCATGTAGAAGTCGGACACCCGCTCGTCATAAGGTATCGAGAGAAATTTGAAGCCGTTCTCGAATTTCTTTTTCAGGAAGGCATCGACCGGCTTCGACGTGATAAAGAACACGGCTGCCATCTCACCCGACTGCATCTGCTCTATTGCGGATTGATGAGGGATGAAGGTCTTGTTCACTTCGATCCCGAGCCGGTCGAAAATGAGTGGGCCGGAATAGGCTGCCGCGGTTCCTTGTGTGTTGAAATTCACCTTCAACCCTTTGAGATCTTCCAGGCGCTCAATTCCCGGTCGCACGAGGAGGTGAACCTCTGAGGGGAACATGTTGAGGATGTAGGCCACGCGACTCTTGATCTGGGGGACACGCGCGGTGAATTGGTCGAGGACGTCAGTATTGACGATCGCCAGATCGACGCCCCGAAGATAAAGTAGCGACTCTACATTCTCGCTAGGGCCCCGCGTAACGATCGGGAGAACATGCAAGCGGCTGCCGTCGTCCACCGATCGGGCCATTTCAGCGGCAAGGCGGATCGGGGCCCCCTCGAGCTGCCCACCAGCAAGCCCCACGATGCCCGCGTTCATCTCATCTTTTTTCAGGGCATCTGCGGAGCCGGCGCGCTGTTTCGGGCTGGTCTGAGCCTGTCCCGTGTTCCCGAGGACGAGCAGCGCGCATGGTAGAGCCAAGGCGGAAATCAAATATTTTGAACGGATCATCAGTCCCTCCTGCCATCAGAGCGCGCGGATATATTTTGCGGCGTTGTCGAGGCTTCCGCCTCCAAATAGAGCCTCGCTGCCCGCGCCTCGTCCGGCTTCACGCCGCGGACCCCCCAGGAGGCAAGGACGCGCGGATCGTATGTCTGGGCGAGTTGATATTTTGCCTCCGGGCTTCCCAGCTTCGCCGCCCGCTCAAGGAAAAGACGTGTACCTAGGATGTCCCCCAGCTTCCGCCGCACCTGTGCCCGATCAAGCAGAAGACGCGTCGCGTCGCTAGCTTCCAAAGTCGGGACGGAGGGAGGATCAGGCCGAGCAGCTTTACCATCAAGCATTGTATCGACTTTCGACCCCTTTTCCGCCGGCGACTGAACGGGCTCTATGCCCCGGGACAGTTTCGGCGCATCAGGCTCCGCTGCGACGTCGCGTAGGCCGGCCGCCAGAGCATCTTCCGAAGGCGTCGGTGCTGCCATTCCGGACGTTTTCGGCGGTGGCAAGAAAAATGGCTCCGCCGTCCGAAGCTCTCGTATTTGCCCAGCGCCAGAGACCGCTGCAACTTCGCGTGCATTGATATCAGGCGAGGGGCTCGGATCATCATCTGTACTCGGCGCACCAAACGGGTTTACCGTTTGAGTGATCTGACTAGGAAGCGCTGATTCGTCGCTCGCCGAAGAGTATGTCGTGGGGTTGTGTCTGCGATTTCCGCGCCGCATGCGAATGGCGTCGGCATGCCCCAGCTCCTGTCGATAAACTTTGAGAACGCGGCGAGACAGAGGAAGCACAATGGCCGCCTCTTCTTTCGCGACGGCATAATGCAAGTTGAAATCGACGAATGGATTGAGGGACGGAAGGGTCTCCCTGGGCAACGGGCGAAGCTGCACCTCAGGCCCTACGACCTCTCCTTCCGCGAAATGTCCGCTCGTATGCGGCAACGTGCTGTGAAGCAAGCTGGTCAGGATCCGCGGACTGCTGCCCCAAAGAAGATCCTCAGCTTGGCCGCTGCTTTTTTCAGCTGGTTTCGGCTGAGACGCCTCCAACGCAGCTCCAAATGAACCGCAATCTGAGAGCGCGATCACTGTCACAGCGAGGATGAAAGGGGTCACTTTGCCAACATTCATGGCTGACCTGCTTGTTCTTTGCCGCGGCCGCATGTTCTATCGAACGGAAAGCTCGAGGCGCGTCATGCAGTGAAGGCGCAGCTTCGCGCGGACTTGGTGACAGCGGTCGGAGCGCTTCTTACAGAAATGGAATCGGTCCACTCAGGCGCGAAGGTAACTCCAACCTCGCTCCTGAAGTGATACGAGCTCAACCACCCCTGACGGAACGATCTCGGCGAGCGACGTGATCGGGATCTCCTTGCCCTCCGCCTTTTCCATATTGCGTTTTGTGTTCGCGCAAGCGGCAAGGGAAAGATTTGGGAGATCCCGCTTCATGCCAGAGAGTCGTTCCAGGACCGTGGATGTGTCCTGGCGCAGCATATGAAGCCCGGGGCCGTGCGCCACTAGACGCACATCCAGCTGCTCGGCCTTTTCAGAATAATATTGAAACAGGTTCTGGGCATTGTTCAGCGCCTGTGAGATCAGGGCCGGATCGTTGGTGGTCACATGCATGGCGACCCTATGCACTTTCTTTGTGACAGCGGCCTGCTTTGTTGGAGCTGCGTTGCCATCTAGTGAAAATTTTGCCAGAGCAATGGGAGCTAGCGCAACCGCTGCGGCAAGCCTTCTGCTTATCAACATGGCGCATCCTTACCTTTAGTTTGGCTGGCGATAATGAAAAAAAGTCAGCGCGTACTCGTTGGACTAATGTTAACCAAATCGGTAGCAAACCGCGCTTGCAAAAAAGGCGTATTCCGAACTGTCTACGTCTGATCGTGTGCCATCATTGCCGGTGATAGCGCCATCCTGTCGGTGTATGCCCTGTTAGCGGTGGGTGGTAATGTTGATGAGGCGCCAGTCCACGAGGATAAGGCGAAGTAGGTTTCAACCGACGCGGTAGGCCGCTTGTTGTGGGGGGCGTGGGGCACGCGCTGGCAGCGCACGAGGCTCATCATTGGTTCGATCGGGCAGGGAAAATCAGTACCTGGTCGTCAGCCGCATTGTACCATGCATGCCGGAACCTCTGCCGCTGGCTGCCGTTTGAGCCCACGATGCTCCCGCGGCTTCGGCCGGCGCGGTCTTTGGGAACGTCTGTGCCTCTAACCAAGAGCCGATCCTTGTTCAAGTTTTTTGCGCCCGCAGCACTGCTCTCCTTCCTACTCGCTATATCCCAGGCCGCGGGCGCCGAAGGCAAAGGCGGCGCATCGGAAGTTGACTTCCTCGTCCAGGTCCTGGTGCTGATTGTCGTCGGGCGCGTCCTCGGGGAGGTGATGCAGCGGCTCGGGCAGCCAGCGGTGATGGGGCAATTGCTGGCCGGCGTTCTGCTCGGGCCCTCCGTGCTCGGCGCGCTTGCGCCAGATATCCAGCACGTGCTGTTTCCGCCGCGTCCCGAGCAGAAGGCTATGCTCAACGCTGTATCGGAGCTCGGAATTCTGATGCTGCTGCTGCTCACCGGAATGGAAACGAATCTTGAGCTCGTTTCCCGTGTGCGTCGGACTGCTTTGAGCATCTCGCTGTCTGGCATCATCGTACCGTTCGCATGCGGGTTTGCGCTGGGCGAGACGCTGCCCGCCGCCATGCTGCCGCATCCTGAGATGCGGCTGATCACGTCGCTCTTCCTTGGTACAGCGCTCTCGATCTCGTCGGTAAAAATTGTGGCTATGGTCGTCCGCGAAATGGGCTTTACGCGGCGCAACGTCGGCCAGCTCATTATCGCTTCCGCAATTATCGATGACACCATCGGCTGGATGATTATCGCCGTAACGTTTTCACTGGCCCTGCACGGCTCAGTAGATTTCTGGGCGCTGGCGCAGACTCTGGTCGGCGCTGCACTGTTCCTTGTGTTCAGCTTCACGCTCGGGCACAGGTTTGTCTTTCACCTCATTCGCTGGTCAAATGACGAACTCGAAACTGAGGGGGCCGTCATCGCCATCATCCTCAGCATCACTGCCGTACTGGCGCTGATCACGAACTTCATTGGCGTGCATACGGTGCTGGGCGCCTTCGTCGCCGGCATCCTCATCGGACAGTCACCCATCCTGACCAAGCGCATTGAAGAGCAGCTGCGTGGCCTTATCGTTGCGCTCTTCGCACCCGTTTTTTTTGGGCTCGCGGGCTTGGGCGCCGACCTCACAATCCTCAGAGACCCCAGCATGATCCTGCTAACAGCTGGGCTGGTGGCGGTCGCGAGTTTTGGGAAATTTGCAGGCGCCTTCATCGGTGGGCAGATTGGCGGAATTTCACGGGCGGAGTCGCTAGCGCTTGCATGCGGCATGAATGCGCGTGGATCGACGGAGGTCATCGTCGCCACAATTGGGCTCTCGATCGGCGCTCTCAGCGAAAGCCTGTACACGATGATCGTCGCAATGGCCGTGCTGACGACAATGGCCATGCCACCGATGTTGCGGTGGTCACTCTCCCGTCTGACGATTTCGGATCAAGAGCGCGAGCGTCTTGCGCGCGAGAGCTTTGACGAAAAAGGGTTTGTGGCGAACTTGGAACGCCTCCTCATCGCCGCCGATGACAGCACCAACGGGCAGTTGGCCGCGCGTGTCGCCGGCGTCGTCGCGGGTCCTCGCGGCATGCCGGTCACCGTGCTCGATCTCACCGACGAATCGGAGCTCGAGAGCGCAACTGTCTCGGTTGCAGTCTCGGAACATGCAGCCCAAGCCAGTCCGGAAGCTGTGAGTCCCGAAGTGATTGCGAAGCGGCCGAATGGACAGGAGGCGACCGCG
Source organism: Hyphomicrobiales bacterium (assembly GCA_028290285.1). Taxonomy (GTDB): domain Bacteria; phylum Pseudomonadota; class Alphaproteobacteria; order Rhizobiales; family Beijerinckiaceae; genus Terripilifer. The sequence goes on along the minus strand of JAQGKD010000093.1, from coordinate 21,888 downwards.
GTGTCGGCAGAGGCACGTAACGGATATGACCTCCTCATAGTCGGCCTTCATCCCGCCCTGACCGATAGTAGCGGCTTTCAGCGCAGACTTATTCGCATTGCCGACGAGTTCCCGGGGCCGGTAGCAATCACGCTCGCGCGTGGTCTGCTAGCCAATGATCCTCGTCGAACAGTCCCGGAATTTTTGGTGCCAGTCACCGGGACTGAAACTTCGTTGCGCGGAGCCGATTTCGCCTTTGCTCTCGCACGCGGGCTTGGCGCCAAGGTGACCGCCATCCACATTCCGTTTGGCCGTCAGTCGAGCGCAAGGCGCGCGGGGGTCGGCCGACTTGGCCGGGCCGACCGAGCGGTGATCAAGGCTGTGCGTCAGCTCGGCGAACACTACGGCGTGCCTGTAAAGACAAAAATAAGACCTGAGGAGAGCGCCGAGTCCGCCATTCTTGGCGAAGCTGAAGGAAAGCTGATCGTCATGGGGGTCACTCGCCGCCCTGGCGACACCCTCACTTTCGGTCACGTTAGTGAAGCGATCCTGGTCACGCACGAGCAGCCGGTCATATTCCTCATGACCTGAGGCTGCGAGTCACATTGATGAGCCAGTATGGACGTTTGAACACAGCCTTCCGCTCTTTCGCAGGTCGGCGTGGGCAGTGCGCCGCATTTCGACCGCCCGAACCTGGCCATCGCCAATGGTTATCTGCCCTCGTGCTTCGACGTCCGGCTCGCCCCCCTTCAGCGAGAAACGCTCGGCATTTTATCTGTATCTCGTCGAGCACGTCCCGAAAAGACTCACCCGAGGAGCGGCCGACGCTTTCGCGCCGTTCACGGGCCTCGGAGGGCTCCGCTTTCGGCGACCAAAAAATTTGAGGGTCAGTCCGGTCGGGGCCGGGCGGGTGGGGGTTTAGCGCGGGCTGGCCGTGTTCGCGCTTGTCATCGTTATACCCACCGCGGACGGGAGGGCGCCGGCCCGACCAGCTTTGCGAGCTGTGGGTGGATAAAGGCGGGTGGGAACGGGCATTTCGATCGGGACCCTCAAAATGTAATGCGAACGGCTCGATCCCCTGTCCAGATCCACAACTCCGCTGGAGACGTCGCCGCCACGCAAGACTCGTTTCGGCTCGCGTTCGCGCTGTCACGGGTTCACTGGGTTCAGCCGGAACTGGTTGTCGAAATCACATACCTGACGTGTACCAGTGACGGCATCCTCCGGCACACCGTGCATGTTGACGCCGGGATAGACCCGCTACTCAAGTGCGCCGGGAGACACCCAGACCGGGAGAAGCGCAAGAACCAGCAAGCGCTTAGCCGGCTAGGCCTACGCCGCGCACGCCCGGGGATCAAGGCCTTAAATGCCCGCAAAAACTCTGAGTCCGACGGTCGCTAGAAACCCTGCTCGATGCGATGGCACCATCCCTATCCGCGAGCGTTCCTCGAATTCACAACTACGAGTGAGGACGCATGCTCTTGTCGCTGACGAAGCTCTTCATTGGAAGGCCTGTCGCAAATCGGGAGGCTGAGGGACAGAAACTCGCCGTCTTCAGCGGACTGCCAGCCATGGGATTAGACGGCCTCGGGTCTGCTTCCTACGGGCCGGAGGCGGCCCTCACCATCCTGGCAGCAACCGGAGCCGCGGGGCTTGGCGCCCTCGGCCCCATTACCTGGGTCATCCTCCTGCTACTTGGGATCTTGTTTTTCTCCTATTGGCAGACCATCGCGGCCTATCCAAACAATGGCGGATCGTACGTTGTCGCCAAGGACAACCTGGGGACCGGGGCTGCCTTGCTCGCCGCCGCGGCCCTCATGGTTGATTATCTGCTCAACGTCGCAGTAGGTGTCTCGGCCGGCATCGGCGCGCTCACGTCGGCACTGCCCATCCTGCACCCCTACACGCTCTGGTTGTGCCTTGGCGTGCTCGCGGCCATCACCATCATGAACTTGCGGGGAACGAAGGAGTCCGGGCTCGCCTGGGCCCTGCCCACTTATCTGTTTGTGGGATGCCTTGGGTTCGTACTCGCCTGGGGCAGCTTCAGGCTTATCGCCGAAGGCGGTCATCCCCAGCCGGTTATCCCGCCACAGGAGATGGCAAAGGACGCGGCGCCACTCACTTTTTGGCTGATACTGCGGGCCTTCGCCAGCGGCTGCACTGCCATGACCTGGCGTTGAGGCGGTCAGCAACGGTGTCAACGCCTTCAAGGAGCCCAAGGTCAGACACGCGCACGGGACCCTTGCCGCCATCGTCATCATCCTCGGCGCACTGCTGCTCGGAATTGCCTATGTGGCGCGCGGCTATGGCATCATGGCCATGGACCAGACGAAGGACGGCTATCAAAGCGTGCTGTCCCAGATCGTCGGCGCAGTTTATGGCCATGGATGGTTGTACTACGTGACGGTCGGCAGCGTACTGGCGGTGCTTTGCCTGTCGGCCAACACAAGCTTCGTTGATTTCCCGCGGCTCTGCCACCTCGTAGCGCAGGACGGGTTTCTCCCGAAGCCATTCGCCGTGCCCGGCCGTCGCTTGGTTTATTCAGTCGGGATCCTGTTCCTGACTGTCGGCGCCGGCGGGCTCCTCATCGTCTTCGGCGGGATCACCGACCGACTCATTCCGCTGTTCGCCGTCGGTGCGTTCTTGTCCTTTACCCTGTCCCAAACGGGCATGGCCATGCACTGGTGGCGCAAGCTCAGAGACACGTCAGATGCAAAAGGGAAGCAGGAGCCTAACGGCGCGAGCCGCACCAAGCTGGCAATTAACGGGCTCGGCGCGGCCGCCACTGGGACGGCCCTCTGCGTGATCCTTGCGGCTAAGTTCATGGAAGGCGCATGGCTAACCGTTGCCGTCGTTCCCTGCACAATCCTCCTGTTACGCGCTGTGCGTCGCTACTACGACGAAATCGATCGACAGGTGCTTCAGGGGAGCCAGCGTCGTCTCGCTATCAGGCGGAGCAACGCCCACCTTGTGATTGTGCCGATCAAGCGCTGGGACCGAGTGGCCCGCAAGGCGGTGGAATACGCTCTGCACTTGTCGCCCGATGTGACAGCGCTGCATCTCACAGCGCTCAACGGCCCGGAAAGCGAGGACAAGGGCGTCAAGCTACGCGCCGAGTGGCGGGAGTTTGCCGAATGTCCCGCCGTGCGGGCCGGCCTACCCCCGCCAAGATTACAAATCGTCCACTCGGAATTCCGCAGCATCGTGGCGCCTGTTCTACGGGCGATCGAGGATGCCCGTACGCAAGATCCAGATCGTCCAATTACTGTGGTCCTCCCCGAACTTGTCGAAGGGCGCTGGTGGGGCTACCTGATGCACGCCAATCGGGAGCGGCGCCTTCGTACCCGCCTCTTGCGCAATGGGGGACATAACCTCGCCCTCTCATCCGTCCCTTGGCAACTCGATCAGACAAGCCCGGAGGAGGCGATTGCCCTCGAGGAACCTGCGCCTGCGGTTGCAGATAAAGGGGGCTGACTGACCGGCTGCTGCCATCTGGCCACAGCCAAGGTGATGAACACTTGGGTGGTGCTTCAAGGAACGCCTCTCCCCACACGGGCGCGTCAGGAGACGATCAGGCGCACCCCGCCCACACCGATAGCCAGGATCAGACTTGGGTAGGGCAGCGCAACGGACTCGTTGCGCAGGAAAGGCTTTACGGTTCCGTCGGCACGCGCCTTCCCAAGGAAAGGCAGCGCAATCGCAACGGCAATCAGCCCGCACCCGTACACGACGCTCATTGCAAGTCCCTCAGTGAATGAAGCAATACATCAGATCACCCGGCCCTGAGTACACCTCCCGTTACGCGGCGGAGCGGTGGCCGCAAGGCGAGGCTGATCGACACCAGACAGCAGGAAGCCCCAGGTTTTCGAGGAAAGCTGAGGCTTCAAGGGGATCTCAACCCGGCAAAGTCGGAAACGACTCCGAAATTCCACGACAAGAGAGATGTTCCCTAAAGCTAGAGACCGCACCTCGTGTATGCACGAGGCGGAATATGTAAAGGTAATGGGGCGGTTAAGCTCGCGTGAGCGTTCCGTGCGCTACTAGCCCTCTAACGGGTCACATGACTGCCCATAGGGGCTCTTCTCCGGCGCGGGGCGCCGAAGCGCCATAGCAAATTTTTCGAGCGAGACCTAAGCCTGCAAGATTACTGCGTGTGCCAAAACGTTTAAATGTCAGACGCTTCACTCCAACGTTGAAAAACGTTGTAAGTACATGGGTGCACCAGAGCTGTTGCCGACGGACCTTGTGAGCCTTGGTGGAAAATGGAGGTCTCGATGGAAATCCAGGGGGCTAAGGCGGCGATCATCATACAACCCACCTTTACGTACGAAGGGTTTTTGGCTGACGGCGGCGAAATGGGTGCGCTTACGCGCGCTTATGCTTGGTCCGAAAGTCCTCTCGGACTTCCCCAGTCGTGGCCTCAGGTCTTGAAGACCACGGTGAGACTTCTGCTCACGTCCAGACACCCGATGTTCATTTGGTGGGGACCAGACCTCATACAGTTTTACAACGATTCGTACGCCAGCACGATGGGGCCCGAGCGCCACCCCAAGGCATTGGGCCAACACGGCCGCGAGTGTTGGGAAGAAATCTGGGACATTATTGGCCCCCAGATCGTTGCCGTGCAATCGGGAGCTGGTGCAACATGGAATGAGCAGCAGTTGGTTCCGGTAACCCGCCACGGCCGCAGGGAAGATGTTTGGTGGACGTATGGCTATAGCCCGATTGAAGAGGACGGCGTTGTTCGGGGCGTTCTCGTTATCTGCAACGACGTCACCGAGGAGGTGAAGGCGCGCGAACGTGCAAAGGACGCGAGCGAGCGGCTCAGTGAAATGTTTCAGCAGGCACCCGGTTTTATGGCGATGCTGCGCCAGCCCGAGCACATCTTCGAGTTCGTCAACAACTCATATCTTGAGTTGATCGGAAACCCTCCGGACGTGATCGGGAAGTCAGTGCGCGAGGTCTTGCCAGAAGTCGAGGGCCAAGGGTTCTTCGAGTTGCTTGACGACGCGTTTATTACAGGCGAAGCTTTTGAGGGGCACGGGCTTTCAATCTCCCTGCAGCGCGCGCGCCCCGGGGGCACCGAGCAGCGCTTCGTCGATTTCATTTTCCAGCCTATTCGTGATGGTCTGGGCTCCGTCACTGGCATTTTTGTCGAAGGATACGATGTCACCGAAAGGCATCTTGCCGAAGAACAGCAGCAGCTTTTGTTGGGTGAGCTTAATCACCGAGTGAAGAATCTCTTCGCCATTGCGGGAGGGATGGTGTCGTTGAGCGCGCGTTCTGCACTCACGCCTCAAGACATGGCAACGTCGCTTCGAGGCAGGCTCGACGCACTGGCTAGGGCGAACGACCTCATCCATCCCGGTCTCTTAGGATTAACGGCCCAAGCCCACACTGACGGCACGACATTCGACGCCCTGGTCCGCGCGGTTTTGCTCCCATATTTTGACGGCATCGCCCAGAAAGGGGAAAGGGTTACCCTGTGTGGGCCTCATCTGCTGATCAGCGGTGCAGCTGTGACAAGCCTCGCGCTGGTACTTCACGAAACAGCAACGAACGCTGCCAAATATGGGGCTTTGTCAACCGAGAACGGAGAGGTGGAGGTTGTTTGGGTGGTCTCGGACGGCCAGTTGCACGTAAGATGGCAGGAAACCCACGGACCGGAAATCAGCAAACGGCCGCGGCAATCGGGCTTCGGTACACAACTCATAAACCGGACCATCGTCAGTCAGTTACAAGGCACCCTGCAGTATGATTTTGCAGCCGACGGTCTCAGACTGGAATTCGTCGTTGCACTGGAGCGCGTCACTGTCTGAGGGATCGACTAGTTGCGTTCTTACTGGGAACGCAAAACTAAATGGTCGTCCTGCTACTTTTTTCCCTATCTCAGCCGAGATAACAGTAGCAGAAAGCACTGCGCGATGCCGGCGCGGCGCCCGTGACTTCCTTGCACTGGGGTAGGCGCGGTCCAGCTCTCGTGGGCCGCTCGCGGTTCCAATTTCGGCAACGCAGAAACGTCGCGGGTTCGCTTTATCTCAAGGGTAGAGCAATGAGTGCCGCTCCGCTTCGAACTACCCGCCCCATTTTGCACCTTCGATCTTCTCGGCCCTGAACCACCCCAGCGTCATCGGCTCAGGGCATAGCGTGCAGGCACCTCGATCATTTTGTTCTCTTTGCACAGAACCATGAGTGCTATCTGATCCATCAGGAGCACTAGCCAAATGTGAAGCACTTGCGGAGTACGCAGATGCCTCAGCATCGATTTCTCCTATACGCCATACTCCACACTAGTGCGAAGCTTTCGCCCCGCCGCTTGTGGAAGCGCAGCTTGTAGGCTTGAATGATGCTATCGGCCAGCGCAGCGGCTTTCGATTCTTTTCAGGCTCGAGATGGCACTCTTTAATCTCGCACAATCAGCGGTTCCGGTCGTTCGGGCGCGGGCGCCCGTCTGCATAGTTGGGGGTGGCTTTGCGGGATTGCTCGTCGCGCACCGGTTGGTCCAACTTGGGCAAAACGTCATTGTGCTCGAAAGCGGAGGTGAAACTACCGCCGAGTGGACCGATAAGCTCAGTGAGATCGATGATCCGTCAGGCCGGTACGTGCGTTCCGTGACGGGCCGGTCACGGGGACTAGGCGGAACATCGGTCAAGTGGAGCGGCCGGATGCTTCCGATCACGCGGCATGATGCTGGTCCCCGGCCTTATCTGGACCTGCCGGGATGGCCGTTCCATCTTGAGGAGCTCGAGGCCTATCGGACCGAAATCGAGACGCTATTCTCTGTCGGTCACGAGACCTATGAAGAGGAGCTTCTCGACATGGTGGGACTCACTCGCGACTTCCTCCGTCGCGATGCTGATTTTGCACCCCGATGGCCAAAATGGCCAAGTTTCCACAATTGCAATATCGCCAACGTCCTCGGGCGGGAGATTCGATACTCGACCAAAATCGAGGTTTGGCTCGGAGCCACTGTGTGTGCCTATGAACTCGATAGGGAGAGCGGCCGCATAGAATCAATTCAGGCAGGTGATCTGGGCGGGCGTCGGCTGCGGGTGCAAGCTGATCACGTTGTTTTCGCTGCTGGTACGATAGAAACTACGCGCCTTTTACTGCTCCTCGACCGACACTCAGGCGGGCGCGCCTTCGAAGGCTGCGATGCGCTCGGATGCTATTTTCAAGATCATCTTGATGCAGACGTTGGTATGATCAGGCCGATAAACAGCGCGGCTCAGCAAAGGCTTTTCAGCCACCGCTTTGTTGGTTCAACCCGCCGCAGCCTGCATCTCGAACTCACGCCCGCAGCTCAAAAAGCCGATTGCGTAGGAAGCGCCTTCGCAAGCGTGCAGATGAATTTCGCCGGCTCCGCTGAGATGGAAATCCTGAAGCGCTTTCTCCGAGGACTTCAACGCAATGCATTTGACATCAACCTGAAGGAGGCTCTCAGGCTGGCACAGCATTCGAACCTTTTGGCGCAACTCGCTTTCGGTAAGCTCGCGCGCAAGCAGATTTACGTGCCGGCCAGTGTTGATCGGCGCATCCATGTTTGCGTGGAACAACTCCCGTCCAAAGAGAACAAGATCACCTTATCGGACCAGATCGACGCATTCGGGATGTCGAAAGTGCGCCTCGCTTGGAGTCCAACTGAGCGTGAGGAGAAAACATTTCAATCTGTTGTCCGCCGGCTGGCCCACTACTGGGTGCGGAGCGGCTTCGATCTGACTTGTCCGATTGAGTGGGCCGACCGGGACAGGGGCCGTCGCATTGTCGACCGTGCAGAAGATTTTGCGCATCCGTCAGGCTCCACGCGAATGGGCCTGGATAAACGTCATTCGGTCGTTGGTCCCGACTTGTATTGCTGGCACGTGCGTGACGTGAGCGTTGTCAGCGCCTCGACGTTCCCTACTGCAGGAAGCGCCAATCCCACGCTCACGCTGATGCTCCTGGCTTTGCGGGCTGCGGATAGCATCAGCTCACGTGTCATGCAGACTAATGATCGGCCTAACGGCTAAGAACGCTCGCTAATGCTTTCTGTCAGGGTGCAGAGGTGGTCGACCGTGAGCCAATGAGCTCCTGTCTCTACCCCCTGTCGCCATGCGGCCCATTTTGACGCGAAATGACTTTGGCACTTGCAACCACAGTACTGACCACCGGTGGTGTTCGACCAAGCTTCCGCCCTGGGGAGTGGGCCGATCAACGAATACTCGCCCCTTCGGTCCAGCCTTTCTTCGCGCTGATATGAGGCGCTCAACAGGCGCGATGGGCGCCGGTGAGCTTCGTGCGGAGGGGCCTGCTTGTAGCAGCCTGGACCGCGAGGCGCGGATGCGGCGTAATTGCCCAGCCTTGGCGACGCTTGCGTTTGCGCATCGAAGTAAGCAGTAACGAGCAGCCCCTTGCAATGTCGAGTGACGCCGCTCTTGCGCCAGAAAATGAAGTAATCCGCAGCCAAAAAGCAACCGTGAATCATGCCCGCGCATGGAAGACTAACGACCAACCCTCGAAAGATTTGCCATTCGGCACCTCCCTAAGGAGCTTTGGCCGATTTTGGCGCTTGTGGCGCTTGGCGCTTGGCTATTTGCTATGGGCGCGCGACCCGAAGGTCGACGTCTGGCAGGAGCTGGGCATCGGCTTCGTTCCGTGGTGCCCACTCGGCCAAGGCTTTCTCATGGGCAAGGTTTCGCGGGAGCCGGGCTTTGATACATCCGATGTGCGCTCCTGGTTTCCCCGCTTCACACCCGAAGGGATGGGGCGGGCCGGTGTTTGTCGTTCGTGGAGGTTGGGGCGCTTTAATCTTGGAGCACGTTTTTATTGGCTGTCCGCTCCTGTCTCGGAAGGCCAAAGTGCTTGACCTTGCCGGCAGCGATTGACTCTTTCACCGCGCTGGCCACGTCCTCGATGGGCACCGCGGGATAGATCGATGCGATCAGTCCTCAAACGCTTGAGCGAAGCGTCCGTAACGGCGAATGTGCTCGGGCGGCTGTTGAAACGACCGGTCCGCTCGCCCGTTTGCGGAGGTCGAAGCCGAATTTGGTTGCGATCACGACTTCGTCGCGGACGGGCTGAAGGCCCTCACCAGCCACTCTTCATTGCGGAACGGACTTCGGCTGTGTTGAAGAAGGTAACGCCGCGCTCGACGGCCCCGCGCAGAGCGGCGATCATCTCGCGCCTGCCCCCGGCGGCCCGTAGTTCGCGCTCGTACCCATACAGCCGAGGCCGAGGGCGGACACCTCGAGGCCACTGTTTCAAAAATTGCGCTTTTTCATCTTCACATCCATTCGATGTTGAAGTCTTCCACTAGAACTGAGTTGCTCGCGCATCACTCCGGTGCGAGTTCTCCGAACCAGTGGGATGCGGTGACACCGCCGTCCATGAGGAAGTCGCTACCACTTATGAACCCACCTTCCGGGCCCATTATCAGGGCGGCCAGGCTGCCCACTTCATCAGGTGTTCCGGCGCGCTTCGAGACCGAGGCTTCGATCATGCGTCGATAGCCGGCTCCGCGCGGGCCGGTCAGCTCATCTCTGGCGAGTGGCGTCATGATGATCCCAGGGCTGATCGCGTTAATACGCGCGCCACGCTTGCCCCATCGCACCGACTCGGCCATGACCCGCAGCGAATTTCCGCGTTTCGAGATCTGATACGCGTACAGGGAGTCCGTCACCTTGTCTGGGGACAGGAAGGGGAGCGCGAGCAACTTATCGACTGGCGTTGTGGCGAGTGCTTTGTTTTCTTCCGGAGTCAGCGCTGGCAGCCGGTGCCCGGACTGCGACGAGATCACAATGCCCGAACCCCCACGCGCGATGAGATTTCCAAACACGTCGAGCACGAGCGCAGTGCCGTAGAGGTCCACCTTCAGGATTGTCGCAGGTTGTGCTTGCGAGGGTGACACCCCCGCTGCGTGAATCAACCCAGTTATGTTGCCCATGCCGGCTGCCTGCCCGGCCAATGCCTGCACATCCTCGCGCGAGGAGGCGTCAACGGTGGCAACGCTGACGTCGTAGCCCGCGGCGCTCATCACTTCAGCCGCCGCGTCGGCATTCTCGCGGCGCATGTCGGCCAGGAGAACATGCTTTCCAATGCCGACACGGCGCGCGATAGCTTGGCCGATCTGGCCGGGTCCGATCACGATGATAACGTCTGTCATTGTTGTATTCCCTGTAATCCGAGTTTCATTCTTTTTGCTTTCATTGCGGCACTCTCATTTCGCGTTGAACACTTCTCTCGCGATGCCGACCGCCGTGACGCCGTTCGGCCATCCGGCATAAAAGGCGAGATGAGTGATCGCCTCCGTGATCTCTTCCTTCGTGAGGCCGTTCTGCAATCCGAGCGCAATGTGAGAGCGAAGTTGCTCGGGCCTGTTCAGCGCAATCAGCGCGGCCACAGTAATGAGGCTCCGGTCGCGCTTAGACAGTCCGGGGCGCTCCCACACATCCCCGAACAGAACATCGTCCGTCAGTTCGGCCAGCTTTGGGGCAATGTCCCCCATCAGGCGTTGTGCAGCACTCTGTGACATGGGTGTCTCCTTCGGTTGGGCAGAATTCATTCGATCTGCGTGCGCTACGGGAACGGTGGTGCAGACAAGAAGCAGGGCCATGAAGACATGCCGTGTCTTCGCGAAGGCAATGGGACCAACGGACCTGCGCCCCGATCTTGTCGCGCTGTAGGGTTGACGTGAAATAGCTGTCTTCGCGAACCTCTGTTATCCCGACCAGGAAAGCGCATAGCGGAGCCACACCTGGCCCCCGTCGAGTGTTTCGCTTTGCGTCAGTCGCATCGTGTTGATCGGGGCCGCGCCGTCCTTTTCGCCGCCATCGAAGACGCAGGGGGCACCCGCTCGACCATCGATGCATGGAGCGATAATCAGGCTGATCTCGTCAACGAGACCCGCCCGCAGGAACGATCCATTGACGTGACCTCCGCCTTCCAGTGCGAGGCGCTTGATCCCGAGTTCCCAGAAGAGAAACTCCAGTGCATGCGTCAGGTCGGTTTCATTGCGACCTGCGAAGAAATACGACACATCGTCACGCCGGAGCCCGGCCAGGTAAGAGTCCGGCACGGCTTCCGTTATGATGACAACGATTGGATCTCCACCGATGTCGCTGCGTCCCCAAGCGATCCTTCCATTCGGATCGAGCACCACGGCGTAAGTCTCGGCGTCGACCCGCACGATCCACGACTCTCTGGGAAAGCGCTCTCGCGTTGCCGCCTGATAGGTTTTCTGCTTCGCGAATTCCTGTGCGGTGACACGCCCGATCAGCCATGCATCTGCATTGAGCTCGCCGTGGATTCGCTCATAGGCGCTGTTCAGCCCGTCCATTTTCGGCTGCCAGCGATCCGGCAGGATGCGGCCGTCGATACTGATGGCCATGTGGCAGATGACGTGTGGGCGCATGGTGGCTTTACTCCCGCTCGACGGGCTGGGCGAGATACTGCTCGTCCGTAACAGGCTCCATCCAGTCCACAGACTTTTCGTCCAGAGCTTCGGCGATCGCGACATGGCTCATCGCGGTTGTTGCGGTCGCGCCATGCCAGTGTCGCCGCTGGCAGGGGCACCAGATCACGTCGCCTGCGCGGATTTCGGTCTTGGGATCACCTTCGCACTGCGTCCAGCCCACGCCCGACGTCACGATCAAGGTCTGACCAAGTGGATGCGTATGCCAGTTCGTCCGGGCACCGGGCTCGAACGTGACGATCGCTCCTCCCGCGCGGCCGGGACCTTCCGCCTGAAAATAGCTGTCGACCCTCACGTGACCGGTGAAATTCTCTGCCGGGCCCTTGCGTGAGGCAGTGCTGCCGTTCCGTTGGATCTTCATCTCTGATCTCCGTTGTATGGGTTTCGCTAATCCGCTTTGACCTAGAAGAATGGCTGTGACGATAGTGGCAGTCGACGCACGTAGATGATCCCTGCGCGAAAGAATGAGCACGTCTGGAAGTCCTTTCAAGTCAGGCATGAAAGGGATTTCATAGGCACCAATATCCCAGGTCTGATCCTCACAGAACTTGCGGTCATCCAATCGCAGGCAAGTGCTCGATGAGCTTGTCGAGCGTGATCGGGTAATCGCGCACGCGCACGCCCGTCGCGTTGAAGATGGCGTTTGCCAGCGCCGCGCCAACGCCGCACAGGCCGAGTTCGCCGACACCTTTCGCCTTCATCGGCGACGAGATGGGATCCGTCTCGTCGAGGAAGATCACTTCCTGATGAGGAATGTCTGCATGCACGGGCACCTCGTAGCCCGCAAGGTCGTGGTTCACGAAAAACCCGTGCCGCTTGTCAACGACGAGTTCCTCCGTGAGCGCCGCGCCGACGCCCATGGTCATCGCACCGATCACCTGGCTGCGCGCGGATTTCGGGTTGAGGATTCGACCCGCCGAGCACACGGCCAGCATGCGTCGCACCCGCGTCTCGCCGGTGTAGACATCGACGCCGACCTCGACGAAATGGCCCGCAAAAGTCGACTGCTGATACTTCTTCGCCAGATTGCCGTATTCGATTGCGTCCTCGGCCGAAAGCCCACGCTCTCCCGCAGCTTCTGCGAGCGAGATACGCCGGTTGCCGGCCCGGACCTCGCCATCGGTGAATTCAACTTCCCCCGTGTTGAAACCGAGCTTCTGCGCAACGGAATCGCGCAGCTTCACGCAGGCGGCGTAGACGCCGGATGTGGAATTGTTCGCGCCCCACTGGCCACCGGATCCCGCAGACACGGGCGAGTCCGAATCGCCCAGCAGCACGCGCACCTTCTCCAGCGGAACGCCCATCATCTCCGCCGCCGTCTGGGCGATGATCGTATAACTGCCCGTGCCGATATCCGTCATGTCCGTTGTGACGGTGACAAGGCCCTCCTTGTCGATTGCTACCCGCGCAGCCGACTTGGTCAGCAGATTGTTGCGGAAACCTGCGGCCACGCCGAGGCCGACGAGCCAGCGGCCATCGCGAACCTGCCCCGGCGTCGCATTGCGGCGGCTCCAGCCGAAGCGTTCCGCGCCGAGCCTCAGGCAGCCGAAGAGATCACGATGAGAGAAGGGCCGATCGGAATTGGCGGGATCGACCTGCGTGTCGTTCAGAACGCGGAACTCGATCGGATCCAGGCCGAGCTTCCCGGCCATCTCGTCCATGGCAATTTCCAGCGCCATCAACCCAGGCGCCTCGCCCGGCGCGCGCATGGCATTGCCCTCCGGGAGATCAAGCAGCGCCAGGCGCATGTCGATCAGGCGGTTTGGACCGGCATAGAGAATCTTTGTCTGGTCGACGGCGTTCTCCGTGGTGCCGTCGGGCAAATTACCAGAGACGCCCTCATGCGCGATGGCCGCGATCTTGCCATCGGCTGACGCGCCAATCCGGATGCGCTGGATCGTGGCTGGACGGTGTGTCGTGTTGTTGGCCACGAGCGGGCGGGTCAGCGCGACCTTCACTGGGCGCCTTGACGCTTTCGATCCCAGAGCTGCCAGAACGGCATCCGCGCGGACGAACAGCTTGCCGCCAAATCCGCCGCCGACATAGGGCGAAATCAAACGCAATTTGTCCGAAGGCATGCCAAGAATCTTGGCGAGGTCCTCCTTGCCCCAGTTGATCATCTGACTGGAGGTCCAGAGCGTCAGCTTGTCGCCGTCCCACGCCGCGAGGCTGGCGTGCGGCTCCATCATGGCGTGGCTCTCGTCGGGCGTTGTGTAGGTCGCGTCGAGCTTGACCGCGGAGGACGCGAAGGCGGTCGTGAAATCGCCGACCTTGATGGGGGGTGACTGCGACTTTGCAGTATCGGCTTCAAAAGCCAGATCGTACCGGCCGGAGGTCCGCGTGTAATCAACGCGAAGGAGGGAGGCGGCGAAGCGCGCCTGCTCGAAACTTTCAGCAACGACGACAGCAATCGCCTGGTGGTAGTGCTGGATCTCCGCGCCGCCGAAGAGATAGGCGTAATTCATGCGGCCTCGACCGAGGCGCGGCATGTCCAGCGTGGTCACGATGGTGATGACACCAGGGGCACGCTGGGCCTCAGACGCGTCGATTGTCCTGACGCGGCCCTTGGCGATGGCCGAACCGAGCACGAAGCCATAGGCGGGGTCGGCGACCACATCATGCCGCTCGTAGGCATATGGTGCCGTGCCCGTGGTCTTGAGCTTGCCCTCGATGCGGTCGGTCGGCTGTCCGACGATCTTCAGTTGATCGATGGGATTGATGGAAGCGGGTGTATCAAATTTCATGGATCAGGCCCTCGCTTCTGCAATAGCTGCGGCGAGCGTGCGCTCGACCAGCGGGATCTTGAATGCATTGTCTCGGGATGGCTTAGCGGCGGCGAGAAGGCGCTCGGACACGGCCTTGGCACCACGGCGCATGTCCTTGTCGGCGTCCTCGATGCGCCAGGGCTTGTGCGCCACACCTCCCAGGGCGACGCGGCCGGTTCCGTCGGGCTGGATCACCGCTGCGACGGACACGAGCGCGAAAGCGTAGGACGCACGGTCGCGCACCTTGCGGTAGATGTGTCTCCCCCCGAGAGGTTTTGGCAAAGTGACTGCCGTAATCAACTCGCCCGGTTCGAGCGCTGTCTCGATGTGCGGCGTGTCTCCCGGTAGCCTGTGGAAGTCGGCAATTGGAATAGCCCGCGCTTTTCCGTCTGCACGTATAGTTTCCACGTTCGCGTCGAGCACTCTCATTGCGACAGCCATGTCGCCCGGATGGGTGGCGATGCACGCGTCGCTCGTCCCGACAATTCCGAGCTGCCGCGTGAAGCCGCCTATGGCTGCGCAACCGCTGCCGGGCTGACGTTTGTTGCAAGGCTGATTGGTGTCGTAGAAGTAAGGGCACCGGGTGCGTTGAAGCAGGTTGCCCGCGGTCGTCGCCTTGTTTCGCAATTGCCCTGAAGCTCCGGCCAGCAGCGCGCGGGAGAGCACAGCGTAGTCACCGCGCACCCGCATATCGGACGCGAGATCGGTGTTGCGAACAAGCGCGCCGATACGAAGGCCGCCCTCCGGCGTGGTTTCGATCTTGTCGAAGCCGAGCTTGTTGATATCGATCAGATGCGTCGGTGTTTCGATCTGAAGCTTCATCAGATCGAGAAGGTTCGTGCCGCCCGCAATGAACTTTGCGCCGGGCACGCGAGCCGCTTTCGAGGCCGCATCGGCTGCGGACGAGGCCCGTTCGTAGGTGAATGGAGTCATAGGGTCCTCCCGGCAACTTCAGCCATGGCTTCAGCAATGTTGGAATAGGCACCGCAACGGCAAATGTTGCCGCTCATGCGCTCGCGCATTTCCATGTTGGTGGGCTGGGGGTGATCCAGCAGGTTCTCGCTCACGTGGCTCGGGATGCCCGCCTTCACCTCGTCCAGCACAGCTACGGCGGAACAGATCTGTCCCGGCGTGCAATAGCCGCACTGAAACCCGTCATGCTTGATGAAGGCCGTTTGCATCGGATGCAGGTGATCGGGATCGCCGAGACCTTCAATGGTCGTGATCCGGTCACCCTCGTGCATCATGGCAAGCGACAGGCATGAATTGATGCGGCGGCCCTCGACGATCACCGTGCAGGCGCCGCATTGGCCATGATCGCAGCCCTTCTTCGTCCCCGTGAAATGGAGATGCTCGCGTAACGCGTCGAGCAGCGTCGTGCGTGTGTCGAGGTCGAGCCTGTGGCTTTGTCCATTCACGTTGAAGGATACAGTGTTCATCGAGCTCTCCTGACTTGTGCTGGCGGCGCGCTCTGCCGCTTTCGATACTCCGGCCGCAAGACCTGTGCCCAACGCGGCCGCCCCGGCTGCGAGAAGGCATCGCCGCGATAAATTGAATTCGTTGAATTTCGGCATCAGCGCGTGGTCCTTCTGTCGCCAAACTTTTGAGGCGCCGCCGTCGCGTCCAAAGCCAGATCGTATTTCGGGCTTAAATTAGGGCTGACCAGTAGACCTGATTAGGCGCTATAATTCGCACGAAGCTATATTCGGAGTTCATGAATGCGACGCGAGGACCTGGTCGACCTCAATGCTTTCCTGACTGTGGCAGAGGAAGAAAGCTTCACCAGAGCAGCAGCGAGGCTTGGCACATCCCAGTCGGCGTTGAGCCATACGGTGAGGCGCCTCGAAGAGCGGCTTGGCGTCAGGTTGCTTACACGCACGACACGGCGTGTTGCGCCGACAGAGGCTGGAGAACGACTGTTGCGCACGCTCGGGCCTGCGCTCGACACGATCGCCTCGGAACTGAGCGCGGTGGGCGATCTTCGCGATAGACCTGCCGGGAATATCCGTCTCACACTTTCAGGCCACGCGGCCCGAACCATTGTTTGGCCCGTGCTGGAGCAGCTCCTGCCCAGCTATCCCGATATTCACGTCGAGCTCGCGATCGATTCTGGACTGGCCGACATCGTGGCCGAGCGCTTCGACGCTGGCGTTCGCCTTGGCGAAGCTATTGCAAAGGACATGATTGCCGTGCGCATCGGCCCGGACCTTCGCATGGCGATCGTTGGTTCGCCGTCCTATTTCGCGGCGCATCCGCTGCCGCTCGTTCCCCAGGATTTGGCGCAACAGATCTGCATCAACCTTCGCCTGGCGACGTCCGGCGGCTTCTACACATGGGAACTGCAACAGGGAACACGCGAGCTGCGGGTCCGCGTGGACGGTCAGCTGGCCTTCAACAACACGAGCATGATCGTCCGCGCAGCTCTGTCGGGCTTCGGCCTCGGCTTCGTGATGGAGAATTGTGTCGCAGACCACGTGGCCAGTGGTATTCTCGTTCGTGTGCTGGAAGACTGGTGCCCGCCCTTCCCCGGCTATCACATTTACTATACGAGCCGTCGCGAACCCTCAGCAGCGTTCGTGACGCTCGTCGAGGCCCTGCGATACCGAGGGTGACCAACTTTCATTAGTACTCTAGTTGGACGTCGAAGGGGTCAGCCAGGCACAGAGGCAGGCTCCAAATGCAGTCAGCGCGATGACGCAGCCCAGCGGGCACGGGC
The DNA here is from genome assembly GCA_028290285.1 of Hyphomicrobiales bacterium. Taxonomy (GTDB): domain Bacteria; phylum Pseudomonadota; class Alphaproteobacteria; order Rhizobiales; family Beijerinckiaceae; genus Terripilifer. The sequence goes on along the minus strand of JAQGKD010000093.1, from coordinate 4,979 downwards.
TGCCATCTCCCCGTGCGGTCCCCAGAGAAGCTGGCCGAAGCTGAAGCCGATCAGGTATCCCGCGATGGTCGACTCCATAGTTCCTGGGCTCGAACGGAGCGCGTCCGCCATCGAAGGCAGCGTCGGGAGGTAAGGGTCCGTGGATATGGAGGCAAACCCCATCTGGGCGCTCAGACGTTTTCGCTTGACACTATGAGTGAGCATCGTCGATCACACAATAAATGGCGCATGGGTTATGCTGAATTCAGGTGAATCTCCGCGGCTTTTGTCGGCTACGCCGCACATGATTTGGGTAGTGTCTCGCAAACGGCAGCATGGCGAAAATGACCCTGCGCACGATTAGCGAAGTCATCGATGCTCGCGAAGCAAATCCAGGCGCCTTGGTTGCGCCACTGGTCTGAGCTCAAGTTCTCAAACTACGGCGCAGGGCAGATCTAATTATTTGGCGCACAGTGCAGCGTGAACGAGACTTTTGCAACGAGCGTTCCGGTTGATGCAGCTGGTAAGCCAGCTCTGGAGAATGTTCGAGCCCAGCCTCGCTCCTCCGCCACTCTATCATGCTGACTTCAATCGGTGTTTCTGGTCACGCTCACACTGCGTGATGCCCTACAACAGTTGAAATCCAACTTAGGGTGAGAGCGCGGAATGCCGTTTGCCGTCGAGATGAAGATGAAGAAGGCGCAGGTATTAACTGGGGCCTTCTTTTGACGTAGCCGTCAAAGACTCTTGATCCCTGCGCGAGGCCCGCCTTCAACCGGTCCGCCGTGAACGGCGCGCGGCTATCCGCACACCGGTCGGCCGCGTAGAGGCTTCGCCCGCGCCGGTCGATGCTCCGTCTTCGATTCCAGCAGCACGATGTCGACGGTCTCCGGCGCATCATGCATTTCCAGAATGGGATACCCGACCCAGTCTGCACTGGTGACCATCTTTTCGTCGAACTTGACCTCTTCCAACGTCGCCCGGCTTGTCGACTGCACGACATTGTTCTCGATGGTCTGGTGGATCAGCCCCGGGTTGACGATAAGCTCCGCATCATGCGCGACGATCATGCGTCGGGCCCAGACGCGGCCTGGCTTCGGTTCGCGCTCGATATTGGCGACTGTCGGCACGAGGGTCCCGCCGCGCTGGGCTTTGGCGATGCCGTGTGCGAGCAGTTTGCCACCGGGTCCAGGCCATGGAATAGGCTGGCAGTTCGTCTCAAAGGGCCTTCTCCGGCGAGACGCCGAGGATTGCGGCGACACCGTCGCGCGCGTAATGCGGCTTCTGCGTGCCGGTCCACAGCGTGGTGATGCGGTTAGGCTGATAGTCGAGGACGGCGCAGCCCGGTCCCATGCTCGCGTAGGACTGGAAAGGCCATACGTAGCTCGCTTCCGCCACCTTCGCGGCGTCCTAGAACACGGCGTCGGTGTCGACTGAGCTCTTCTGCTCGTCGCGCTTGGCGACGGCGGCTTTGCGGATCCAGTCGTGGATGACATCATGTCCTGGCAGATTGGGCTTGGCATTCGACCACGAGACCTTCAGATCGCGCGCCGCCTTGATCGCATCCCATCACCTGGGAGCCACCACAGCAAGAAAATCCTTCTCATGCACCACCTTCGCGCCGGGAATGTTCTTGATCGTAGCGTCGTCCACCAAGCCCGGAACGGCGCCGGCCACCGCGGAAGGACGAGGCGCGCGTGCACCATGCCTGGCGCCTTGACGTCCACTACATCTTCCTCAGTGCCGAGGATCTTCGCGGCGACGTCTCGCCGGCGCGGCGAGGCACCAATGACCTTCGGATCCTTCGGCTTCGCAATACCTTCCAAGCCGAGGCTGTGCCCGACGATCTTGTTCCATTTCACCGGCACGTCGAACCAGCGCCGACCGATCAGATCGGCATAAGTCCCCTTCTTTGAGCGGTCCCTCTTGGAGGCCGCCACGCCGCTGGCCCTCACGATATCGTCAGCCGGGATCTTCAACGCATCGGCGGCCATACCGACGAGGACGCGCCGGGCTTCGGCCGCGGCGTTGCGCATTGCATGGCACCGATGGCGATGCCTGATGACCGGTAGCGCCGCCCATGCTGATGGGCGCATCCGTCGCCCTGCACGATGAAGACGCGATCAGCGGGAATGTCGAGTTCTTTCGCGACCATCTGTGCGATGCCGACATCAGTACCCTGACCGACGTCGAGCTTTGGCCAATCGTTATAGACTTTGATGTTGGTCTGCATTTGCCCCTACGCCGACTCATCGCCACTGCATGCGCCGGCGGCCATGCTGCACTAAGAAAAGGCGATGGTGCACGGGACGGCGGCTCTGCCGCTCGTTGACAGCCGCCTAAGTCGGAGCAAAGCTTTAAAGCTTGGGGCAAGGAGGCACGAATGGTCCGGCTGCTTTTGGTGATCCCGTTCATCGGGCTCCTTTGGATTCCCTTCTACAATTTTCGCGAGCCTGCGCTGTTCGGTTTCCCATTCTTTTACTGGTATCAGTTGGCGTGGGTGCCCGTCTCCGCAATCCTGACCTACATTGTCTACCTGAAGGTGAAGCATGACAGCTGAAATCAACTGGCTGTCGCTCAGCGTATTCATCGGCTTTTTCGTCCTCGTGACCGCGATGGGTTTCTTCGCATCGCGGTGGAAGCGTGCGGATGTGCCCGCTCATCTGGACGAATGGGGCCTTGGCGGGCGTCAGTTCGGCACGTGGGTCACGTGGTTTCTCGTCGGCGGCGACTTCTATACCGCGTACACGGTCATCGCCGTCCCCGCGCTGGTCTATGCGGTCGGGTCGTACGGATTTTTCGCGCTGCCCTACACGATCATCGTTTATCCCATCGTCTTTCTCATCATGCCAAAGCTCTGGACGGTCGCGCACGCCAAGGGCCACGTAACGGCGGCGGACGTCGTTCATGCGCGATATGGATCGCGTGGGCTGGAACTGGCGGTCGCCTTCACGGGTGTTCTCGCGACCATGCCCTACATCGCCTTGCAGCTCATTGGGATGCAGGTTGTCATCCAGGCGCTCGGCCTGAAGGGCGAACTGCCGCTGATCGCGGCCTTCCTGATCCTTGCGATCTACACCTACTCGTCCGGCCTTCGCGCGCCCGCCCTGATCGCCTTCGTCAAGGACATCATGATCTACATCGTCGTGCTCGTGGCCGTTGCCATCATTCCCATTAAGCTCGGCGGTTACGCTGCAGTGTTCGATGCCGCGGACAAGGTCTACGCTGCCAAGGGTGGGGCCACTGGGCTGACACTCGCGCCGTCGCAATATTGGCCCTATGCGACGCTGGCGCTCGGCTCCGCCATGGCGGCCTTTATGTATCCGCACACGCTCACCGGCATCTTCGCCTCGAAGAGTGCCGACACGATCCGCAAGAACGCGATCCTGCTGCCAGTCTACACCCTGCTGCTCGGCCTCATCGCCCTCATGGGCTACATGGCCCACGCAGCGGGTGTGAAGGTGACCTCCAACAACGATGTGGTCCCGGCGCTCTTCAGGTCGCTGTTCTCGGATTGGTTCGTCGGCTTCGCCTTCGCTGCTATTGCGATCGGTGCCTTGGTCCCGGCGGCGGTCATGTCCATCGGCGCGGCGAACCTGTTCACGCGCAACTTCTGGAAGGCCTATGTCAACCCGCAGGTGACACACGCAGGCGAAGCGCAGGTGGCTAAGATCACATCTCTGCTCGTTAAAGTCGGCGCACTGATGTGCATCCTCTTCCTTCCCACGCAATTCGCACTCGACCTGCAGTTGCTTGGGGGCCTGTGGATCCTGCAGACATTCCCTGCGGTCGTGTTCGGTCTGTTTACCCGATGGTTCCGTGCCTCTGGCCTGCTTCTGGGCTGGATCATCGGTTTCCTTGGCGGCACGTACGTGGTCTGGACGGACGGGCTGAAGCCGCTGCACGCAATCTCATTCAGTGGCAGCACATATTTGATCTATATCGGTCTCCTGGCACTGCTAGTAAACGTCGTCGTGGCTGTTGTCGCCTCCGCGATACTCAACGCAACTACTGCAAGCGCACCTGCTGAGCCTTGATGCCCTCCAAAGCGGTGCTTTCCGTGCCTCCAGCATGGCGCCCTGCTCAAAGTTGGCGAGGTCGATGGCGATGTCAAAACATTGGGGGCTGCGGCGACGTCCGCGTTAATGACGAACTATGCTGGCTGCTACCCGCCTTCCGGCAGGCCTCCGCGACAGCCGCCCTTTGCCGCCCTGCTTCAGAATGGAGGCGATCCGCTGCTCAAAGAACCTCGACTTCTTCCTAAAAAATTCCACGCCGGGCCAAGACAACCACTATCCCTGGTCCCAAAAATCGGCAGGTCAACCTCTCAAAACTTGCTCCAGGCAAGGCCTTGAACTCAAGCCGTCCTTTGATGTTTTGTCGGCGGTTGTCGCCGGCTTAGATCGCTTGATGAAGCCTCCTTGGATAATCCGCCCGTTTACGCTCACTAACGACGGCAGCATTTCGCCGGTCCAGTGCTCTCAGGCAGCACACGCGACATCTGCGCCTCCCAGCCGAGCGGTAGCTCCGTCCGAAGCATCAACCGTTCTGCCGAAAGCTGAGGCGGCTGGGTCGAGAATCATCGCCACGATGGAAGGCGCAAGAACGGCGAGACGGAGCACGCGAGTGACGGAAGAACCATGGGCTTCCAAGTTCCCAACGACCTCCGAGTGTCCAGCTCGGGGGTCTCTCTCGTTTTAGCGGCTCGTTATCGTAATCCTTCTCCGGCGCAAATCAGCTGCGCCAACTTGGCAGAGTCACTGACCTGCCGATTCGCGTCAACCATACCGCCGACTTGTACTGTTCTAGCTGGCCCGGCCCGCGTAAACGTAGCCTTGGGCTCGGCTCTCCTCGTACGACCTAAAGTGCTGGGCTTGGATCGGTCCCGGCCACAGACCGGGGGCCGTTTCGATTTGCAGCCGCGGCACAAGCTGCTCGGCCCTGGTGCCGCAACCCTAGGGACTTAGGATGGTTGAAGGGGCGTCTCGGGTGCTCGGCCA
>JAQGKD010000068.1 GCA_028290285.1 Hyphomicrobiales bacterium | reverse complement strand
GACGACGAATTCTTCGCACGGAACAGCGAAGCACATGCGCAGGAAATTCGACGTGTAGTCCAGGTCGTTCTTAGGATAGACGAAGGGCTGCCCGATCGAATACTTGAAGGCCATCGCGGCCAACGTGGGAATCTTGGCGATCATGCGGATCTGCGCAACCCTCCGCTGCGTCTCGTCCGAGCTGTCGGTCGAATCGTGGTAGAAGGCCGACAGCGCGCCGACGCTCGCCACCATGATGGCCATCGGGTGCGCGTCGCGACGAAAGCCGGAAAAGAACCGGTTCATCTGATCGTGCACCATCGTGTGGTGCGTCACGCGGTGAACGAAATCCGCCTTTTGCGCCGGGTTCGGCAACTCGCCGTAGAGCAGAAGGAAGCACGTCTCGAGGAAGTCGCCGTGCTCGGCCAGCTGCTCGATCGGATAGCCGCGATGCAGGAGAGTGCCAACGTCGCCGTCGATATAGGTGATCGCCGACTCGCAGCTGGCGGTCGACGTAAAACCGGGATCGTAGGTGAACGCGCCGGTCTGAGCATAAAGCTTGCCGATATCGAGCACATCAGGACCGATCGTGCCCGACTTGACGGGCAGTTCGACGGTCTTGTCGCCGAGTGTAATGGAACCGGTATTCGCGCCCATGAGAGATGCCTTTTTTTGCTCGATCGCCGAGGACATTCGGCGGCGGTGATCCGTCGAGGGTCAGGCGATTATGTCTTGTTGCGCCGCCGAACAGCTAACCCATCCACGACCGCTGTTCAAGGCAGGAAAAAGGCAAGCACGTTCCATGCCGCCCCTATGTACAGTGGTGATTTACACGCCGATCTGATCGCGCAATCGACCCAGACTTTCGTCGCGACCGAGAACGGCGAGCACGTCGAAAATACCCGGCGAGGTGCCGCGTCCCGTCAGCGCTGCGCGCAGAGGCTGGGCGACCTGCCCGAGTTTCGCCCCGGTCTCCTCTGCATAGCCGCGAACGGCTGCCTCGGCGCCGGCGGCGGTCCAGGGCTCGACGTTCTCGAGAAGCGCCACGAGGGCTGGCAGATGCTCGCGTCCTTTGCCCAGGATCTCCATAGCCTTGGCGTCCATGTCGAGCGGACGCGCGGCATAGAGGAACCGGGCTCCCTCGACCAGTTCGACCAGCGTCTTGGCGCGTTCCTTGAGGCCCGGCATCGCCGCGATGAGCTTGGCGCGCATGTCGTCATCGACCTTCTCGGCCAGTTCCGCCCCGTTGGGCAGGTGGGGCAGGGTCTCGAGCATCAGTCGCGTCAGCTCGGCGTCGGGCGTCGCGCGCATGTAGTGCCCGTTCATGTTCTCGAGCTTGACCATGTCGAATCGTGCAGCCGAGCGGCCGACCTGCGCCAGATCGAACGCCTCGATCATGTCCGCCGTGGTGAAGAACTCGCGGTCGCCCTGGCTCCAGCCGAGTCGCACCAGATAATTGCGCAGCGCGTCCGGCAGGATGCCCAAGGAGCGATAGGCGTCCACGCCGAGCGCCCCGTGGCGCTTGGACAACTTGGCGCCGTCCTGACCGTGGATCAGCGGGATATGGGCCATTACGGGCACCTTCCAGCCGAGCGCGTCGTAGATCTGCGTCTGCCGGGCGGCATTGGTCAGGTGATCGTCGCCGCGAATGATATGCGTCACGCCCATGTCGTGATCGTCGACGACGACCGCGAGCATGTAGGTCGGCGTGCCGTCGGAGCGCAGCAGCACCAGGTCGTCAAGGTCCTTGTTCGGGAAAGTGACGCGGCCCTGCACCTTGTCGTCGATGACCGTCTCGCCTTCATGCGGAGCCTTCAGCCGGATCACGGCCTTGCGACCCTCCTGAATGGCGGCCGCCCTATCCGCGTCCGTGCGATCGCGCCAGCGCCCATCATAGCGCGGCGGCCGGCCTTCGCGGCGGGCGGCGTCGCGCATTTCAGTCAGCTCTTCCTGGGTGGCGTAGCATTTGTAGGCCAGTCCGCGCTCCAGCAGGCCGTTGGCTGCTTCGGCGTGGCGGGCGGCGCGGGAGAATTGGTAAATGGTATCTCCGTCCCATTCGAGCCCGAGCCAGCTCAAGCCGTCGAGAATGGCGGCGATCGCGGGCTCGGTGGAGCGTTCGCGATCTGTATCCTCGATGCGCAGCAGCATCTTGCCGCCGTGGTGGCGCGCGAACAGCCAGTTGAAGAGAGCCGTGCGCGCGCCCCCGATATGGAGAAATCCAGTCGGAGAGGGAGCGAAGCGGGTCACAACAGGTTCGGTCATGCGCATGAACTCAGGCTTTGGGACAAGGAAAAGCGCGCCCGGATGGACCGGGCGATGCGCGCTCGTGTAGCATAGGCGGGCGTGCGAAGGGAGAGGCCACAGGGCCGCTCCGCGTTTTCGTGCTTCGGGGCAGCCATGGCGGGGGCGCAGGGCAGCAAGAGTGAAGCGGGAGGTGCAAGCCTCGCGCCCGGCCTCCTGGGCTGGAACGGACCTGCGGGAATCCTCCGCGGCGCGCCGGGCCATGCGCTCGGCCGCGTTTCGGACGTCGTACGAGCGCGAGTCGCTCACATGGTCGCGACGGAAGTCGCCGAGCGGCGGCTTTTCCTGTGGCTACCGGTTTTCTTCGGCCTCGGCATTCTCGCCTACTTCTCTTCCGAGAGTGAACCCGGCCTCGCAGCGCCATTGGCAGCGCTCGTGCTGATGAGCGGGCTTGCGTGGAAGGCCCGGCGGGCAGGGCGCATGAAATCGGCGGCCACTGCTACTGCCTTCGCCTTCGTCTTCGCCGGCTTCAGCGCCGGTGCGCTGCGCACCCGGACGATGTCCGCCCCGGTGCTCGATCATATCAGGGTCGCCAAGGTGACCGCCATGATCGAGACCGTCGACGACCGCTATGGTGGCGGGCGCTTGCTGCTTCGCGTGGGCTCGATTGACGGTCTGGAAGCCGGGCAGGTGCCGGGGCGCATTCGCGTGACGATCCGCAACCACGCCGGCCTTCGCGCGGGCATGACGATCCGCGCCACCATGCGCCTCGTGCCGCCCGCGCGGCCCTCCGAACCCGGCGGCTATGATTTCGCGCGCGAGGCTTTCTTCCAAGGGATCGGCGCCGTGGGCAGCGTGCTCTCGCGGGTCGAACAGGCGCCCGCCTTCGACGCGCCCCTGGTTGCCCGGATCAACGCCTGGATCGACCGGGGACGAAACGACCTCACCAACCGCATCGCAAGCGTGATCGGCGGTGCCGACGGGGCCGTTGCCGCCGCGCTGGTCACGGGCAAGCGGGGCCTCATTTCCGAAGAGGCGACGGATACGCTACGCGGTGCTGGGATCTACCATGTCGTTTCCATCTCCGGTCTGCACATGGTGCTCGCAGCCGGTCTCTTTCTCTGGACGCTACGCGCTCTCTTCGCGCTGATGCCATCAGTTGCGCTGCATTACCCCGTCAAGAAATGGGCGGCCGGCTTCGCCATGCTGGGTGCGCTCGCCTACGATGTTTTCGCAGGGTCGGAAGTCGCAACGGAGCGATCGCTCATCATGGTTGTCGTCATGCTCGGCGCGGTGCTGGTCGATCGCCCCGCCTTGTCGATGCGAAATCTTGCGATCTCGGCTTTGCTCGTCATGGCGCGCGAGCCGGAAACGATCATGGGGCCGAGCTTTCAGATGTCCTTCGGCGCCGTCGCGGCCATGATCGCCATGTTCGAGCGTTCCGGTGGCGACGTTGCCAAAACCGACATGCCACAGGGCTTTTTCGTTCGCATGCGGCGCACGGTAGGCATCATGCTTCTCACGACCTTCGTCGCGGGTTTTGCGACGGGGCCGTTCGCCAGTTTCCATTTCCATCGCATCAACCCCTATTCCCTGATCGGCAACAGCCTCACCTTGCCGCTGGTGGAATTCGTGGTCATGCCTGCGGCCGTACTCGGTGTCGCCATCGAGCCCTTCGGACTCGATGCGCCGGTCTGGACGGTCATGGGCTGGGGCATTTCAGGCATGATGGAGCTGTCGCGCTTTGTCGCGGCGCTCGATGGATCGACACGCTACGTAACGGCCTTCGGCGGCGGCGCGCTGCTGCTGATGTCGCTTGCCCTCGTCTGGGTGACCCTTTGGCGAACCCCGATCCGCTACCTCGGGATTGTCTTCGTCATGGCAGGCCTCGCCGTCGCCGCACGCTATCGAGCGCCCGATCTCGTCACCGACGCGACCGGCCGCACGCTCGCCTCGCGCGGTGCCGAGGCGCGCTTCGAGGTGATGAACGGCAAGGGCAATGCTTTCGCCGTTTCGCAATGGCTGCTGGGCGATGGAGACCGTCGGCTGCCGACGGCGCCCGGCCTTGCGGGCACGAGCCGTTGCGACAAGCTCGGATGTATATCGACGCTCATCGATGGCCGCACGGTCGCGCTCGTCCTGGAGCCGGCGGCCTTATTGGAGGATTGCGGGCGGGCGGATGTGCTGGTCACGCGCCTGCGCGTCGCCCACATCTGCAAGGGCCCGGAGCTTCTGCTAGACGGCGCGCATTTCGCCACGCATGGCTCGACTGAATTGCGGATTGCCGCGGACGGCTCGCTCGAAGCCCGCCCCAGCCGCCGCCCCGAGATCGACAGGCCTTGGTCACCCCGGCCAGTTCAGGCCGTCGCAGCACCCGCGCGGCGGGCCGAACCGACAAAGGGCGAAGAGACGTCGCCCGAAGCCCAGGAACGCGAGCGGGATACCGATGACGATCCCGGCCCATTCATGCCTGACTGACGAGGCTCAATATTTGCGGATGAGGCTCACCAGCTTGCCCTGGATCCGCACGCGATCGGGCCCGAAGATTCGCGTCTCATAGGCCGGATTGGCGGCCTCGAGCGCAATCGAAGCGCCGCGCTTGCGCAGCCGCTTCAGCGTGGCTTCCTCGTCGTCGATGAGCGCCACGACAATATCACCGGTCTCGGCGGTCTCCTGCCGGCGGATGATGACCGTATCGTCATCGAGGATGCCAGCGTCGATCATGGAGTCGCCGCGCACTTCCAGCGCGAAATGATCGCCCGCGCCCAGGAAGTCCATCGGCATGGGGATCGTGTGGCTGCGCGTCTGGATGGCCGAGATGGGCGTGCCCGCCGCGATCCGCCCCATGACCGGAATTGAGGCGCTGCGCTGGTTGTCCTCGTCGATCATCCCGCTCGGCAGCGAGCGTACCCGACCCAGATCGCCTTCGATGACAGAAGGCGAGAAGCCTTGGCTGCGCGAAGATGGCGACGTCGACTCCGGCAGCCGCAGTACCTCCAGCGCGCGCGCGCGATTGGGCAGGCGGCGGATGAAGCCTCGTTCTTCCAGCGCCATGATGAGCCGGTGGATGCCAGACTTCGACCTGAGGTCCAACGCGTCCTTCATCTCGTCGAACGACGGAGGGACTCCGGTTTCCTTCAGGCGTTCCTGAATGAAGCGGAGAAGTTCGCTCTGCTTTTTGGTCAGCATCGGTCAGAGTCCCTGTCTTGTCGCACCGGCACGGTCTTTTTCACGCGCGCGAGGTCGCGTCTGCTCCGCAGGGAAATCCTGTCTTTGGCCTGCGACCTGCACACAGGCGCCATGACCATACAGAATCGCCTTAAACAAAGCGTGAACAGAAATTAGACGTTCTCTCTGTGTTCTGCAAGCAGCCAGTGCTACAGCCGCACGATCCTGCAGGCCTCGCCCGCCTTGGCAGGCGGCGCATGGGCATCGCGAACGATCAGGCACTCGGCCTCGGCCAGCACGCGCAGCATGGACGAATCCTGGCGGCTGAACGCCTCGACCAGCGGATGGCCGTCCCGCATGCCGGCGATATGCGCGCGCAGATAATCCTGCCGGCTGTCGTTGGCGGGAAGGTCCAGGCCCAGCACGGCGATCTCGCTGCGATCTTCGCCGGCCTTCGGATCGCCCGACAGCGCGCGCACCAGCGGCACGAGGAACAGCACGCCACAGACGATGGCCGAGACCGGATTGCCCGGCAGGCCGAGAATGCGCATGTCGCCGATGCGCCCATGCATCAGCGGCTTCCCGGGCCGCATGGCGATGCGCCAGAAGCCGAGTTCCATGCCTTCGCGGGACAGGGCGGTCTGGACGAGGTCGTGGTCGCCGACCGATGCGCCGCCCAGCGTCACCAGCACGTCGGCGCCCGCTTCGCGCGCCGCGCGAATCGAGGCTTCGAGATCGCTGAAGCGATCCCCTGCGATGCCGAGATCTATCACCTCCGCACCCGCGGCTTCCGCATAGGCGGCGACTGCGTAGGTGTTGGACGCCACGATCTGGTCGGGCCCGAGGCTTTCGCCCGGCCTAACCAGTTCATCGCCCGTGGCGAGCAGGGCGACGCGCGGCCGTCGCGTGACTGGAAGCGTGGGATGGTTCATCGCCGCTGCGAGCGCGAGTTCGGGCGGCCCGAGCCTGCGGCCCCTGGCCAGCAGCACTTCGCCATGCGTGAAATCGAGGCCGGCGCGGCGCACATATCGTCCGGCTTCTTCGGATTCCAGCGCGATCACGGCATCGCCTTCGGCGCGCGTGTTTTCCTGGATCAGGATCGTGTCCGCGCCATCCGGCACCGGCGCCCCGGTGAAGATGCGCACCGCCTGGCCCGCACCCACCGCGCCCGCGAACCGATGCCCGGCCGCGCTGGTCCCGATGACATGGAGCGAGGCGGGCACCTGCGCGATGTCGCTGGCACGGACGGCATAGCCGTCCATGGCAGACGCGGGAAAAGGCGGCTGCGTTCGCAGGGCCGCGACATCTTCGGCGAGCGTCCGGCCGCGTGCCTGCGTCAGGGAAATATGTTCGGCGGGCAGGGGCGACGGCGCGCTGGCGAGCACGCGCTCGAGCGCCTGCGAGACGGGCAGGAGCGGCGCGCCGCTCACGGCGCGTCCCTGTGCCAGTTGCCCGACTTGCCGCCCGTCTTTTCGACGAGACCCACACCCTCGATTGTCATGAAGCGATCGACGGCCTTCAGCATGTCGTAGACCGTGAGGCACGCGATGCTGACGGCGGTCAGCGCCTCCATCTCGACGCCGGTCTGGCCCGCGACTTTCACCAGCGCGCGCACGCGAATGCCCGGCAGGGCCTCGTCGGGTACGAGATCGATGGTCACCTTGCTGATTGCCAGCGGATGGCAGAGCGGGATCAGTTCATGCGTGCGCTTCGCCGCCATGATCCCGGCGACGCGGGCAGTCCCCAGCACGTCACCCTTTTTCGCATCGCCCGAGAGCGCGAGAGCCAGCGTCTCCGGCTTCATCACCACGCGCCCCTCCGCGATGGCGACGCGGGCGGTCACGCCCTTCGACGAGACGTCCACCATATGGGCTTCGCCGGTCGCGGAGAGATGGGAGAGTTCGCTCATGGCGCGCTGGACCTAGCCGGAACGGCCGGGCCGTGCAGCAGGTCATGCGTGGCGCGCGTCACGTCGGCCTGGCGCATGAGGCTTTCGCCGACGAGGAATGTGCCGATGCCCGATCGCAGCAGGCGCAAGCCATCCTCATGCGAGCCGATGCCGCTCTCTCCCACGATGATCCGGTCGTCAGGCACCAGCGCCGAGAGCTTTTCGCAGACCTCGAGGCTGGTGTTGAAGGTGCGCAGGTCGCGATTGTTTATGCCGATCATCCGCGTCTCCAGCGGAAGCGCGCGCTTCAGTTCTTCAGCGTCGTGCACTTCGACGAGCACGTCCATCTTGAGGTCGTGCGCGGCCTTGTTGAGCTTGCGCGCATCCTCGTCGCTGATCGCGGCCAGAATGAGCAGGATGCAATCGGCGCCCCAGGCGCGGGCTTCGTAGACCTGATAGGGGTCGTACATGAAGTCCTTGCGCAGCACGGGCAGACGCACCGCCTCGCGCGCGGCGACGAGATAGTCGGGCGCACCCTGAAACGACGGCCCGTCCGTGAGAACCGAGAGACAGGCCGCACCGCCTTTTTCATAAGCGCCCGCCAGTGCCGCAGGGTCGAAATCCTCGCGGATGAGGCCCTTGGACGGACTCGCCTTCTTGATCTCGGCGATCAGCGCGATCTGGTTGGCGCCGAGCTTGTCTTCGATCGCCTTCACGAAGCCGCGCGGCGGCGTCTGCTCATCGATGCGCCGCTCCAGAGCGTGCAGAGGCATGCGGACCTTCGCCTCGGCGATCTCCGTGCGCTTGTAGGATTCGATGCGGCGTAGAATGTCGGACATGACTTACCCGCGGTTGGAAACAGTGATGAGTTTCTCGAGCGTGTGCTTTGCGCGACCTTCGTCGACGGCCTTCGCGGCAAGCATTACGCCGCCGCGCAGATCGTCCGCGCGTCCCGCCACGACGAGCGCGGCAGCTGCGTTGAGGAGCGCTATGTCGCGATAGGGAGATTTCTTGCCGTCGAGCACGTCGCGCAAGGCTGCCGCATTAAAGGCCGGGTCTCCGCCGCGCAGATCTTCGGCACGCGCGTAAGGAAGCCCTGCATCTTCGGGCGTAACGGTGAAGCTGCGGATTTCGCCACGTTCGAGCGCCACGACATGCGTCGGGCCGGTCGTCGTCATCTCGTCGAGCCCATCGGAGCCGTGCACGAGCCAGACGCGTTGCGAACCGAGATTGCGCAGCACCTCCGCCATGGGTTGCAGCAGCGACAGGGAGAAGGCGCCCAGCAACTGTTGCTTCACGCCCGCCGGGTTCGATAACGGCCCGAGAATGTTGAAGATCGTGCGCGTGCCGAGTTCGACGCGTACGGGGCCTACATGGCGCATGGCCAGATGATGCGTTTGCGCCATCATGAAGCCGATGCCGGTCTCGGCGATGCAGGCCTCGACACTGGCGGGCGTCACACCAATGGCGACGCCGAGCGCACCGAGCACGTCGCTTGCACCCGATTTCGAGGAAGCGGCGCGGTTTCCGTGCTTGGCGACGGGCACCCCGCAGGCCGCCACGATCAGCGAAGCAAGTGTCGAGACATTGTAGGTTCCCGCGCTGTCGCCGCCCGTGCCCACGATGTCGATAGCATCGGCGGGCGCGTTCACGCGCGCCATCTTCGCACGCATGGCGGTGACCGCGCCTGTGATCTCGTCGACCGTTTCGCCGCGCACGCGCAGCGCCATGAGGAATGCGCCCATCTGCGCCGGCGTCACTTCGCCCGACAGGATATTGTCGAAGGCGAGTTCCGCCTCGGCGCGCGTCAGGCCCGAGCCTGTCGCGACTTTGCCGATGAGGGGTTTGAACGCATCCATGTAGGTCGCTTCCTGATTAAACGCGCTTTCGCCGGGACTGCTTGTTCCAGGCCTCGGCCAGATCGAGAAAATTCCTGAGGATCAGGTGCCCGTGCTCGGACATGATGCTCTCGGGATGAAACTGCACGCCATGCACGGGGTGTGTCCGGTGCGACATCGCCATGATCAGCCCGTCCGTCTCGGCGGTGATGGCGAGATCGGCGGGCAGGGTGGCGCGGTCCACGACAAGCGAGTGATAGCGGGTCGCCTGGAAGGGCCCATTGATTCCACGAAACAACGTCTCGCCGCGATGCTGGATTTCCGACATCTTGCCGTGCAGCGGCACGGGCGCACGCACGACATCGCCACCATAGGCGTCCCCGATCGCCTGATGACCGAGGCAGACGCCGAAGATCGGCACCTCGCCGCGCGCCTGTGCGATCAGGTCGAGACAGATGCCCGCCTCCTTTGGCGTGCAGGGGCCGGGCGAAAGCACGATTGCGTCCGGCCCAGCCGCCAGCACCTCGGCGGCGCTCAGGGCGTCGTTGCGGCGCACGTCGACCTCCGCACCCAGCGAACCCAGGTAGTGAACCAGGTTCCAGGTGAAACTGTCGTAATTGTCGATCAGCGTGACTTTGGACATCAGTTCAAGCGCCTCGAATCCGCTTTTGTGGGACGGCCTGCCCGCGAGGTCAAGCTGGTCGCGCGCCCGCTCACTGTCCGCGCTTTCCGCTGGTCGCGAAGCGCACGGCCTCCTCGGCCGCGCGGAACAAGGCTTTCGCCTTGTTGACGCATTCGCGGTTTTCGGAGGCCGGATCGGAATCGTAGACGATCCCCGCGCCGGCCTGCGCATGCATCTGCCCATCCTTGATGACCGCCGTGCGCAGCACGATGCAGGTATCCATCTCGCCCGAAGCGCCGAAATAGCCGATGCAGCCGCCGTAGATGCCGCGCTTGTCGGTTTCCAGCTCGTCGATGACCTCCATCGCCCGCACCTTGGGCGCACCCGACACAGTCCCGGCCGGGAAGCCAGCGCAAAGTGCGTCTATAGCGTCATGGGCGGGGCTCAGGCGCCCCTCCACATTGGAAACGATATGCATCACGTGGCTGTAGCGCTCGATGGAGAACTTTTCGGTCACTTCGACGGTGCCGATCTGCGCGACGCGGCCGACATCGTTGCGTCCGAGATCGAGCAGCATCAGATGTTCGGCGCGCTCCTTGGGATCGGCCAGAAGCTCGGCGGCGAGCGCTTCGTCCTCGGCAGCCGTCTTGCCGCGCCAGCGGGTGCCTGCGATGGGCCGTATCGTCACCTTGCCGCGCTGGACGCGCACCAGGATCTCCGGGCTCGAACAGACGATCTGGAAGCCGCCGAAATCGAGATAGCAGAGGAACGGCGCCGGGTTGACGCGTCGCAGCGCGCGGTAGAGCGAAAAAGCAGGGAGCTCGAAAGGTGCCGTGAAACGCTGCGAGAGCACGACCTGAAAAATATCTCCCGCGCGGATATAGTCCTTGGCGCGCGCGACAATCTCGAGAAAGCGCGCGTCACTGGTGTTGGATACGGGCGGCTGCGCGAGCAGGTGCGGGTCGGCCACGGGCGCGACGTGATCGAGCGGGCTTTCCAGCACCGCGACCACGCTGTCGAGGCGGGCCTGCGCGGCTTCATAGGCGGCGCGAGCGGTGACGCCGGCTTGGGGCCGGACAGGCGTGACGACGGTCAGTTCGTCGCGCACGGCGTCGAA